>NZ_JARGEN010000099.1 GCF_029211125.1 Curvibacter soli | reverse complement strand
TTCGTTGCTCTCAGACTACTTGCGTCAGGAACTCAGAAGTCCATCGCTCTCCATGGCTTTTGCGTAAGTCCTATGAATACCTTCGCAGGCAGGTTGCTTGAGGTCAAGGAAGATGTAATTGCGCGCGCTAGGGAAAGCGAAAGCAGTATCACTACTAAAAGCCAAATTGCGATGAAAAAATATTGGGGTAACTTAAAGTAAATGTTAATGAAGGCTGCCGCTGCAGTACCTGAAACTCCTATAAGCGTAGCTGCTGCGTATTCTGATGCAGATGGTTTAAATATGTCGATTCTAGGGGGTATTGGCATGAGAGGTGGGGATATTAAATTGAGCTGAAATTATTCAATATTCGCTTGTATTCTAAGTGCTCGTCACCATGTCGGGGTGGTCGGAATTAGCCCGATTATTACGAGTTCACCCTGAATAGGGGCATGACAGGCTGCTTGTGGTCTGATGAACAGACTGCCTCATCAGGGCGATTCCGGCTGGTCATGTTTCTGAATGAGGTGTTCGCGGAGAAAGGGATTGATCGGTCACGAATCATGGTAACAAGCGGGAATCTGCTTGGTCGGAAAATCTAGAAGTTCGATTACATGCCGAAGCTGTTCAGCCTTGCGCCTGATGGTTGCGGCATAGACGGGAGTGTCAGGATTTCTGTGTGCAAGGCGGTTGAATGTTAGCTGAGGTTTAACGGTTGTTGGATTTCTGGTCTTTTTCAAACAGGCCCCTGCCAGGCCCAATCCACCGAAGTTAAGCCATGTCACCCCTTGTAAGCCATGCTCGGATGAGGTTTCACATGAT
>NZ_JARGEN010000098.1 GCF_029211125.1 Curvibacter soli | reverse complement strand
GCATGAACTGGCGCTCGATCAGGCCGGACTTGGCCAGACCGTAAGCGCGCACGTCATCTTCGAGGTCCGTCTGGCCGGTGACCGCAACCGTGGTGAGGTCATAAAACACCACCGAGAGGTCTTGGTCAATCAGGGGGCGCATGAGCGTGGCCAGCCGTGCGCCCAGTTTATCGCTGTGCTCATCGAGCACGTCCATGGCGCGCAGCAGGTGCTGGTGCTCAGTTACCACACCAGAGCCCGCAGGCAAGGCTACTGTTTCCAGCCAGCGAAGCACACCGAGTTTGCTGCCAGGATCACACAGGCGGTTAAAGACCATCAGGCGCAGGCAGCTCAGGACATCCACCTCGGCTTTGGAGCGCCGCCAGGAACTCGCCAGATCGTCAAATCCCAAGGAGCGCCAAAGTTCAGACAGAGCCCAGATGTCACCGGCATGCCGGCTGTCGGTAAAGCGCAGGCCATCCAGGGCTGAGGGCACAGGTGTAATGCCTCGGGCGCGCTGCAAGGAGGCAATCAGGGTGTCGACTTCGCCACCGGCTTCAAGGCGACCCAGGGTGCAGACGGTGCGTTGGCGAGGTTTGCCTTCCTCGTTACGGAAGGATTCCACCAACTGGGCGTAGCGGCGATTGCCCGATTGGGTGACCTTGATGAACATGGCACTGAGTGTAGCGCAGGCCGGAAAATAAAAAACTACATTTTAAGCTAAACGTGCCACTACAAGCACTTTTCATTTGCAGATCGAAAACTGACGTAAGT
>NZ_JARGEN010000097.1 GCF_029211125.1 Curvibacter soli | reverse complement strand
TACAAAACGTGTTTGGCGAGGTCTGATGGGGTGGGTGGAGTCAATTCCAAGGCCGCAAACAGCGACTTCTGAGCGGGCGTGATCTCGGTCAAGCCGGTCAGCGTTTGGCCCTCGCCGGTCTCAACGGTCTGCTGATGGATGCGCTTGAGTTGCTCCAGCAACGTGGTGGGCGACTCTGAGCGTTTGGCAGCCTTGAGCCGCATACGCATCACCCGGTACAGAACCAGCGCCATGAAACAAATCAGTGCATGCGCGCGAATGCGCTGTGGCAGCCGGTGGTACACCGGCCCAATCTCGATGTCTGATTTCAGTACCCGAAAGCCCCGCTCAATATCGGCCAAGCTCTTGTAACGCTGCACCGCCTCAGCCGCAGTTGCCTTGGTGTTGGTCACCAGCAGCAGCTTGCCATCGAGCAGTTCCAGGTAGCGTTTTTTGTCTTCGTCAATCGTGTAACTGAACAACTGCGCTTTCAAGTCCACCTTGATCAGATGCGCCATGTGGGCAACTTTGACCTCATGGTAGAAACGTGCCTTGGTCCCCGAATCGGACATTGGTCGGCCTTTGCTTTTTTTCTTTGTCCCGGTACGCAGACTCTCGTCCTGCTCATCGAGTTTGACAGTGCACTGCTGGCCCAGCTTGACCAATTCGGCTACCTTGTTATCGCGCGCAGCGGTACGCCTGTTGGCAGCTACTGGGTCGTGCGCCACCACCAGACGACTATCGTTCCATTTGGTCTCGGCACACCATTCCTGGGTGGCGTCCTGGCTCTTGTGCAACTTTTGCAGGTCATCTGCAAAGTCGCCATATCGTGCTGCCGGCAGCGCCAGGATGTACTCCACGGCGACATCACGGCCGTCCTTTTTGAGTTGCGTTTGCAGTTTGTCCAATTCTTCGATGTTGGCCGTGCTGAGCAACCCCCGGTCGGCAATC
>NZ_JARGEN010000096.1 GCF_029211125.1 Curvibacter soli | reverse complement strand
CGCAGGGCCTTCAGGCCTGCGCAGGGGCAATGAAGCCGAACTTGATCAGTGCCCTGATCCAGCGCGGCGCATTGCGCCTGACGCTCATCTCCTCATAGTCGGTGGTGCTGTCCCGGTAATGTTCGCCCCGCTTGAGCATGAAGAAGATGGTGCGCAGTATCTTGTGCCCCGTGGCAACGATGGCACGCTTGTGGCCTCGGCGTATGACCCAGGCCTGGAACCTGGCCTTGAACATGCAACTGGTGCGGCTGGCGGCGTGGGCAAACTCGCACAGCAGGCGGCGCACATAAGGATTGCCTTTGCGCATGTGGCCGCTTTTTCGCTTGCCCGCCGATTCGTGGTTGCCAGGACACATGCCCACCCATGAGGCCAGCCGCTCAGCGCTGCCAAAGACATCCATGTCACTGCCGATCTCCACCACCAGCATGGCTGCCCCGATCAGGTCTACACCCGGAATGGTTTGCAGCAGCGCCAACGTGTTGCGCTGCTCATGCAGCCCAGCGAGCAACTGGTTGTCAAAGCGCGCAATGCGTGCCTCGAGCTCTTCGATATGCGCCATCAGTTCGCTCAGCACAAAGCGATGGCTCGGCGTCACATCGCCTTGTAGCGCCTCAAACAAGACCTCGCGAGGAGCCCTCAGCCGCGTGCTGGCCAGCTCCAGCACTTCTGGCACCGACTTGCCCGCAATGATGGCCTTGACCATGGCGCGCGCGCTTTGGCCGTGCAGGTCGCTGACCACCACGCCCAGGCGCACGCCTGCATCGGTCAGCACCTTGTGCAGCCGGTTTTTCTCGCTGGCCAGTTGCCCCACCAGCTTTTGCCGCTGGCGCGAGACCAGACGTAGCTGGCGCAGATGGGCCGGTGCGACGAAAGAGCCACGCAGCAGTCCTGCCCTGGCCAGCATCGCCAGCCAGTGAGCATCGGCCATGTCGGTCTTGCGCCCGGGCACGTTCTTGACGTGCCGGGCATTGACCACTTTGGCCCGGATGCCTGCCGCCTCCAGGGCTGCATACGGACTTTTCCAGTAAATGCCCGTGCTCTCCATGACCACCTCATCAGGGTGCAGGGATGCCACCCACTGGGCCAACTCGCGCCGGTCTCGTTTGAAGGCACCAAACTGTCGACGCTCTACTTGTACGCTGCCATCGGGTTGAGACAACAGGGCGCAAGCGGTGATCTGCGCCTGATGGATGTCCAGCCCTACAACACGTTGGTGCAGTGCTACCAGTTCCATACCATCTCCTTTGTTGCAACAGTCGACAAAGGCAGGGCAGTGGGCGGCGCGGCTGAAGATGCCTGAAGGCGATAACTCGCCAACGGCCTTTTTAGCGTTCGCTCTCTATGGAGGCAATCCGGGG
>NZ_JARGEN010000095.1 GCF_029211125.1 Curvibacter soli | reverse complement strand
TTCTGCAGCAGCGCAATCCTGCGTTTCCCCGCTTTCGCAAAAAACGGCCGTGAAGGCGTTTTTTGCAATTGGTGCACCTACCCCCTGCCCAAAAGTTTTGGAACGTTTTGGAACGCCATTGCGGGCCTTGCAGGGGCTTTGCGGATTATGGTTTGGGTTCGTCATGGCGATTGTTCTTCAGCTTTGCGCTTTGTAGCCGTTGCAGATCGCCTGCGGATGCACGATGAACCCATAAGCAGAACAGTGCGCCGGCTCGTAGTCGCGCTGCGGCATGCGGTAGGCCGCGCACAGCTCGCAGCGGTTTGCATGCAGGCGCTGCAGCGGCATCAGGTAGCCCGCATCTTTGCGTGCGTTGCCGAAGGTGTCGCGCAGGCTACGGCGCTGGTTTTCGACCTGGCCTTTCGCACGCGGGTTGCCGAAGGTGTCGCGCAGGCTGTTCATTGGCTTTCATCCTTCTCTATCATCAGATCCATCGCTGCCTGCTCGCAGGCGCATGCCAAATCTTCCAGCGCACTCATACAGAATTGATCTACACCATCCCATTCAGCAGCCATGTTCAGTAGCTTTTCACGCATCGCGCGCAGGCTACGGCGCTGTGCACCGGAAAGCTGCCGTTTAGTGGGCGCGCTCATACCTCATCCCCTTCATCGCCGGCTTGCTTGAGCAGCGCGTCAACGAGCTTGTCCACCTCGCTGTCCACCGCGCGCACGATCACTTCGTCTTCGGCATCGGTGATAGAAATTCCGAGCTTCTTCAGGTCGGCGGCGGGCAATTGTGCGAGGGCGTCTTTCACGGGCCGCTGCGTAGTCTT
>NZ_JARGEN010000094.1 GCF_029211125.1 Curvibacter soli | reverse complement strand
TGGGTAGACCGTTGATTTCATTGACTTTCCTGTTCGCTTTGTAAACGGGTATGGTGGCCTCCCACTTTTGAGGTTCACGATGCAGGGTTGGCACACAACGTTTTTGGGGATGCGTGGGCTCCCCCGCGATATCAGCGACTTCGAGATGAAGGCATTTTTCACCTTCGATGGTGCCGAGCGCGACGCAATCAATGCACGCCGAGGTGATTCCCACAAGCTTGGTCTGGCGCTCCATATTGGTTTCCTGCGCATGAGTGGGCGTTTGCTCGGTGCCTTTCGGGTAATTCCAGTAGCCTTGTGGCGCCACCTTGGCAACGAGCTTGGCATTGCAGCACCAGAAGTCGCCTCGCTGAGAGCCATGTATGAACGCGGGCGCACGCTATTCGATCACCAACAAGTAGCCTGCACGGTCCTTGGATTCCAGTGGATGAGCGAGCACCAGCGCCGCTCACTGGTACGTGAACTGCGCGACGAAGTGGCGCGCTGCGCCGACCGCGATCAGCTACTCGTGCGGGCGCGTCAATGGCTGTACAAGAACAAGCTGGTGATCGTGCACGAGCGGGCAATTCGGACACTGATTGCGGCGGCACTTGCCCAGCTTGAAGTTGAAACAGGCACCGCCATCGCCGCCAGCGTTGATCCAGCAACACTTGATCGCTGGCGAGCCTCAGTTTCAGAGCTGCGCCCAGATGGACAAACCCAGCAGAGTTGGCTATGGGCTGCACCGGCGAAACACTCAACCCGCCAAATCAGCGAGGTACTGGAGCGCATCGACCTGCTTTACACGCTGGACGTTCATAAGCACCTGGCAGACATCCCCGATCTCATCTTGCGCCGCTACGCGCGCCGACTTGTCTCCAGGCCGCCCTCAGCCGGAGCCAAGATCAAAGAGCCAGCGCGCACCGTGGAGGTCGCATGCTTTCTTCGGTATTGCCTGTTCACCACCACAGACCAGTTGATCCTTATGGTGCAGCGCCGGATCGCCGATCTGTGGCGTCAGGCTGCCGCCGATGTCCCCGCTACCGTCAATTGGGCCGCAATGTACAAAACGCTGCTCGGCGAACTTGTTGCCTTGAGCGCGCAAGGTGCGGTGCCAGATGCTGAGTTGCGTGCCCGTCTTGAAGCCTTGATCACCGAAACCCAGAAACGCAAACCACCGAGCAGGGCCTCCCTGGTCCGCGAGGGATTGATTGATGGAATTCGCCCCGTGCGGTCGTTGCTCGTCGCCATTGCAAAGCTGCCCTGGCAGGCCACCGGCGAGCATCCTGCCATCGAGTACCTTGCCAAGCTGCAAGCTTTATATCTCAAAGGATCCAGAAAGCTGCCAGTTGAAGTGGTGGCACCAAGTCTGGGAATGATCTGGCAGGTTTCGATCTCCAGCCCAGACCGGGAACGGGCGTTTCAGGCGTTGGAGGTGGCCACCCTGTTTGCCCTGCGCCGCGCGGTGCGCAATGGCTCGGTCTGGATTGAGCACAGCCTGAGCTTTCGGGGTCGTGCGCGCTTGTTCTTCACGGACGAGCGTTGGCAGGCAGAGTCCAAGAAACACTATGCCCGTCTATCGTTACCCAGCAAGGCTGCCACTTTCTTGAAGCCTTTGCTGGCCAGAGTAACTGCCGGTGTCGATGCGGTGGCCGCTGCAGCCCGCAGTGGCGTACTGCGCGTGGATGATGAACTCCATTTGTCGCCATTGCCCGCAGAGGACGAAGACCCAGAAGTGACCAAGCTGCGCGCGGCTTTGGATCACCGCATCGGTGAGGTTCAATTGCCGGAAGTGATTCTGGCCGTTGACGCCCAGGTGCGCTTTAGCTGGATCATGCTCGGACGTGAGCCGCGCTCTACCGACGAGCTGCTGATGGTCTATGCCGGCATCATGGCCCACGGCACCAGTCTGACTGCGGTCGAATGCGCGCGCATGATTCCGCAATTGTCTGCCACCAGCATTCGCCAGGCCATGCGCTGGGCGCGGGACGAACGGCGTCTGAGCCAGGCCTGCCAGGCTGTGCTGGAATTCATGCAGCGACACCCGATTGCCGCCACCTGGGGGCGGTCCGATTTGGCATCTTCTGACATGATGACCATGGAGACCACCAAACGGGTGTGGCAAGCCCGGCTTGATCCTCGGCGCAACACACCTTCCATTGGAATCTACTCCCATGTAAAAGACCGGTGGGGCATCTTCCATGCGCAGCCCTTTGTGCTCAATGAGCGCCAGGCGGGCGTGGCCATTGAAGGTGTCATCCGCCAAGAAAAGCTGGAGACCAGCCAGCTTGCTGTGGATACCCATGGCTACACCGACTTTGCCATGTCACATGCCCGTTTGCTTGGTTTTGATCTTTGCCCGCGGTTGAAGGAACTCAAACAGCGCCACCTCTTTGTGCCACGCGGCACCAAAGTGCCCGCAGAAATCGCTGCGGTGTGCGAAGCCAATGTCGACGTCGCTTTGATCGAAAAGCATTGGGATAGTCTGGTGCACCTGGCAGCCTCGGTCATGAGCGGACATGCCAGTGCGGTGGCAGCTCTTGCGCGGTTCGGTTCTGCCGCCCAGGGCGATCCAATCTATGAGGCTGGCGTGCAATTGGGGCGGTTGCTGCGTACGGCGTTTTTGGCTGACTACTTTGTCAAGGACGCTTTCAGGAACGAGTTGCGCCGGGTGCTCAATCGGGGCGAGGCTGTTAACGCCCTCAAGCGCGCCATTTATACCGGCCGGATCAGCCCGGCGCAGGCCAAACGTGTCGATGAAATGCAGGCTGTGGCCGATGCGTTGAGCCTGATGGCCAACATCGTGATGGCGTGGAATACCTCACAGATGCAGGCGGTCCTGGATCGCTGGTCGAACCGCCGCCAGGTCATTCCACCGGAACTGATCGGGAAGATTGCGCCCACCAGGCTGGAGAGCATCAACTTGCGGGGTGTGTTTCGCTTCCCGGTTGACCGCTATGCTGACCAAATCCTGCCTTCGCGGCCAAATGCATCGATAACTGGCACCAATGGATGAAACCGACCACGGTTTGACGCCACGAATCGCAGATTTGAAAGTGAACAGGAAAGTCAATGAAATCAACGATCTACCAA
>NZ_JARGEN010000093.1 GCF_029211125.1 Curvibacter soli | reverse complement strand
TTTGCAGGAGTCACCAGATGGGTGAAGCCAAAAGGCGCGAAAAAGCGGTACTGACACAGGCCCTGCAGGCCATGGCCGTGGACACGCCGGGCGGCCGAATCCACGTGCAGTGGGACCACACAGCCAGCGCTTCGCCGAACGCGCAACTGACCTTCTTTGCCGAGTTCCTGGCCACCACCGGCCTCTACCAATCCTGGGTCGACAACTGCCCCCTGAGCTACAGCAGCCCGAACGCGCCCGGCAAACGCGATGTACTGGGCACCTGGCTGCTGTCGATCCTGGCCGGACACAAACGCTACGCCCACATCACCGGCCTGCGGGGCGATGCGCTGAGCCCGCAGATACTGGGCATGGAAAAAATCATCAGCGAAGACGCGCTACGCCGCGCCCTGGCCCGCATGAGCCAAGAGCAAAGCCAGTCCTGGCTGGCACCCCAATTGCTGGGCAGCGTGCAGGCGGCCTTGAGCACCCCGTGGATCCTCGACATCGACACCACCATCAAGCCTTTGTACGGCAAGCAAGACGGTGCCCAGGTCAGCTACAACCCCAGGAAGCCAGGACGCCCCAGCCACGCCCTGCACACCTACTGGGTCGGCAACCT
>NZ_JARGEN010000092.1 GCF_029211125.1 Curvibacter soli | reverse complement strand
GCCAGCTATGCCGCAGCCGGCAATGAAGCGCAGGAGCGCATAGCGAAGATGCAGCGCGACAACGAGATGTCAGAGGCCATTCGCCTACACCGCCCGCTGGTGGGCATGACTGTTGCGCAATTGCAGGAGGCCATGGGGCCGGCCACGAAAGTCAATGCCGACATTTCGAGAACGACCACAACATTCCAGGCGGCGCGTATCTGATCGCCGCTGCCGCTATCGGTGTAGATATCGCCTATGTTCTGACGGGACAGCGCGTTGGCGGCGCATCAGCACCAGCACCAGCACCTGCGCGGGCGGTGTCGGATGGTGACCGCGTGCTGCTGGACAACTTTCACGCAGCGCCGGCCCAGGTGCAAGCTGGTATCAAGACGACGCTTGGGGCGTTTGCGCCTAAGGGAGATAGAGTAAAGAGCGGAAAGCGTGCGGCATGACACCCCGCGCGCGCGTGGCACTGCGTTTTGCAAATACCGCGTCGGCGCGGCATTTGGAGACGGGCGCACCCCGCGCGCGCGTGGCGCCGGCCTTTTTCAAATTACTCGACGTCGAGTAATTTGAGCGCACCCCGCGCGCGCGTGGCACCGGCCAAATACCGCCTCTGGGCGGCATTTGGAGACGGGCGCACCCCACGGCGTTTCCTTTTCCCGGATTGATGACCTCAGCGTAGCCCGGGCATTCCAATTGCAAACAATGGCGCACTCCATTTAGCGCTGATCGCGCGCGCACTGCATCCTGCCGTGCATGAATTCCCCTGTCGTCCGCACACGGCACTCCGGCGCAGGGGTGCCTAATGGATAACCGCATCGCCATAGCCGCCCTGGCGCTGTCCGCCACAGGGCTTGTCTATATCGCCCAGCGCGAAGGCTACAGCGAGCGCGCATATCCTGATGCAGTGCATGGCGCCAAGGTGCCAACGGTGGGCTTCGGCTCCACGGCCGGTGTGAAGATGGGCGACACAACCACGCCAGTGCGCGCTCTAGTGCGGTTGCGTGCCGATGCCAGCGAATACGAAGTTGCTTTGAAGCGCTGCCTGGATGTCCCGCTGCATCAGCGCGAGTGGGATGCATTCGTTGGCCTTGCCTACAACGTAGGCGCCACCACGGTGTGCAAGAACAACGACCGCACCGGCCCCAGCGCGTTGGTGCGCCGCCTGCATGCGGGCGACTACCACGGTGCATGTGACGCCATCTTGCTCTATGACCGCGCCGGGCCTGTGCGCCAGCAACTGGACCGGTGCAGCCACCCTGACAACCGCACATGCAGGGGCGTGTGGACTGATCGCAAGCACCTGCGCTCCATGTGTCTGGGTGAACCCATGGAGGCCACGCCATGAGCCTGCGCGTCATAGCTGCCGTGGTACTCACCCTGGCCGTAGTGCTGGGCGTGCGCGCTTGGAACGTGCACCTGATAGCCCTCGGTGACGCCCAGGGTGCTGAGCGCGTGCGTGGGGAGTGGCACCTGGCTGAGACCAAGCGAAGCGCCGAACTGATGCAGGCCGAGGCCGAAGCCGGGCGGCGCCGCGCCTTGGCAGAGACCCTTGCTCGCGAGGATGAGCAGGCCAAGCAGATTCAAGCCGAAAGGATCGCCCGTGAACAAGCACAACGTGAGGGCGCTCTGCGCGCCGCTGTTGGCCGCGCTGACGCTCGCAACCGCAGCCTGTTCGACACCATCGCCGAGCTCAATGCGCAACTCGCCCATGGTGGCAATGACATGCCCGGCACCATCAAGATTGCCGACACCTCCACCATCGTTGATGCTGCCCGCACCGCCCGCGAGCTTCTCGCAAGCTGCAGCAGCAGATATGCAGCAGTGGCAGCAGAGGCTGACCGACTCGGCAACCAAGTGAGCGGGCTGCAGGACTTTGTTCGTACCGTTGTTCCCAACGCCCAGGAGCCCATTTCCCATGATCTTTGAGATGACGCTGACCAACTTCATCACGGTGGCCTCATTGTTCATTGCGGCGCTGTGGGCACTACTGAAGGTGATTAGCCGCCAGGGGGAGAAGCGCATCAGCGAGCGCTTCGATGCACTGGGCAAGGTGATGGCGGATATCGCTAAAACGCAGGACCGCAACGCCTCTGCCACGCTGGAGCTGGAGAGAGAGTTCCGCAAGCACCAGGCTGACATGGCGCGTGAGTACCTGCGGCGCGATGACTTCGTGCGCCACGTTGGAATCATCGAGACGCGCATCGACAACTTCGCGCTGCGCATGGAGCGGAGCCTGGATCAGTTGGGAGTGAAGAAGTAATGATCGATATCGCAAAAATCCGACGCGAGGACATTCGCTGGCACCTGCTGCAGGCCATCAATTTGAGCCGCCCCGTTGGCATCTACACGGAGCCGCTTTTGGTGATCGTGCGCTCTGTGTACCCCGATGCGACACACCAGGAAGTGCGCCTGAACCTGGACTATCTGGAGGAGCGCGATATGGTGCGCATCACCAAGGATGCCATGGACCGCTGGATGGTGGACCTGACACGCTCAGGCATCGACTTCGTGGAGTACACGATCGACGCGCAGCCCGGCGTGGCGCGCCCCAAGATCACGCAGGTGTAAGCCATGCCCCGTCGCAGCAAAGTGCATGAGCTGCCGCCCGAGCTCAAGGAGTGGCTGGACGCCGAGCTGGTGAAGCGCGGATTTGGCGACTACGTGCAGTTGGCGGTCGATCTGAAGAAGCGCGGTGCCGATATCTCCAAGTCAGCACTGCAGCGCTATGGCTCACCCTTTGAGCAGCGCATGGCCCAGCTGAAGATGGCCAGCGAACAGGCCCGCGCCCTGGTGGACGCAGCTCCTGACGATGAGGATAAGCTGGGCGCGGCCGTGGTGCGCATGACGCAGGAGAAGATTTTCAACCTGCTGATGGACCTGGATATCAACGCTGAGGACGTGGACGTGAACAAGCTGTTCAAGAACGCGGCGGAGATTGGCAAGGCCAGCGTGACGCAGAAGCGCTTCAGCATCGAGGCGCGGGCGGCCATTGAGGCCGAGGCGCGGCGCAAGGCGTTTGAAGATGCCAGTGCCACAGCTGCAGCTGCCGCGAAGCAGCAAGGCCTGTCGGCGGAGGGCGTCGGCGCGCTGCGCGCCGCCATCATGGGGCAGCTCTGATGCAGCAGACAGCCGTCGTCCAGGCAGCGCGCATCCTGATGCAGTACCAAGTGGACTGGATTGCCGACCAGTCCCCGGTGAAGATCATCGAGAAGTCGCGCCGTATCGGTATCAGCTACGCCGAGGCGGCTGACGATGTGCTGTATGCGGCCAGCGCTCAGGGAGCCAATGTCTATTACATCTCATACAACAAAGACATGACTGCGGGCTTCATTAGCGACTGCGCAACATGGGCGAAGGCATTCAACGCTGCGGCCGGGCAGATCGAGGAGTCGGTGATTGAAGAAGAGGACAAGCAAATCCTCACCTACACGATAAAGTTCGACAGCGGACACATGATCCAGGCGTTCACCAGCAACCCGCGCAATCTGCGTTCCAAGGGGCGGCCCGGTGAGCGCCTGGTGATCGATGAAGCGGCGTTCGTGGACGACATCAATGAACTGCTGAAGGCGGCTATGGCCATGACCATGTGGGGCGGCCAGATCCGCATCATCAGCACGCACGATGGGGCGGACAACCCGTTCAACGAGCTGATCAACGATGTGCGTGCGGGCCGCTACGACTACAGCTTGCACCGCGTCACGCTCGACGATGCGCTGCGCGATGGCCTGTACCGCAAGATCTGCGCGGTTACTGGCCGCGTGTGGTCGGCCGAGGCCGAGGCCGCCTGGCGCAAGGCGACGATAGACCGCTATCGTCCAAACGAGGACGAGGAGCTGTTCTGTATTCCGGCCCAGGGCGGAGGCGCCTGGCTCACTCGCGCGCTGGTGGAAAGCCGCATGCGCGAGTGGCCTGTGATCCACTTCAACGGTACGCAGGAGTTCAACAACGCAACGCCGGATCTGCGCAAGCGAATCATGGGGGACTGGATCGGCGACGTGCTGCAGCCGCTGCTCAAGTTCGAGCCTGGACTTCGTCACGCATTGGGCATGGACTTCGCGCGCACCGGAGACCTGTCGTCTATCGCTCCGATCGAGATCGAGACGAACCTGCACCAGCGCATCCCCTTCATCGCCGAGATGAAGAACGTGCCCTACAACCAGCAGCTGCAGGTGCTGTTCGCCATCTGCGACAGACTACCGCGCAAGTCTGGAATGGTGATTGACAGTCGGGGCAACGGCAGCTACGTGGGCGAGGCAGCGCACGACAGGTATGGCTCTCTTGTGCAGCGTCTGATGCCCACTGAAGGGTGGTACCGGGACAATATGCCTTCCTACAAGGCAGCGCTTGAAGATGGAACCCTCTGGCTTCCCAAGCACGACGGCCTGCTGCAAGGGCACCGTTCGATCAGGCTTATACGGGGCGTTCCCCGAATGCCTGAGGCTACCAATAAGGAGATCGGCCACGGTGATAGCACCATGGCATGCATTTACGCGCACGCCGCGGCTTGCTTGCAGCGCATGCAGATCGACTTCACCGCCGCGCCGCAGCTGCCGCGCGGCTTCGACAACCTCGGCGCGACCGGCAGCGAGATGGACGAGGACACCCTTGCCCTGGTCGAGTCGCGCGCCACCTGGTGACTGACATGGCAACCTCCCGCATTCTCGGCCCAGACGGCCAGCCCATCTCGATGCCGGACTTGTCCGCGCCGCAGACCGCACGGCTGCAGCATCTGCAGCGGGAGCTGCAATCGCACCCCACGCGCGGGCTCACGCCTTCTCGCCTGGCGAAGATACTGGACGCGGCCGAGACCGGCGACTTGGTCGCCCAGTTCGAGCTGTTCGAGGACATGGAAGAGAAGGACGGACATATTGCCGCCGAAATGAGTAAGCGCCGCCGCGCCTGCGTGCTCGACTGGGACGTAGTTCCACCAAACGGGGCAGACGCCGCGGAGAAGAAGTATGCCGCGCAGCTGGGCGAGCTGCTCATGGAGATTCCCGACTTCGAAGACATGGTGTTCGACCTGACGGACGCGATCGGCAAAGGCTTTGCGTGCCTGGAGATCGAATGGCACCGCGTCGAAGGCTACTGGGTGCCAAAGAGCGTCACGCACCGCCCGCAGAGCTGGTTCACGCTGCACCGCGGCTATCGGCAGGAACTGCGGCTGCGATCCAACAACGTGACGGATGGTGTCATCGGTGACACGCTCACGCCTTTCTGCTGGATCACCCACGTCCACAAGGCCAAGAGCGGCTATCTGGAGCGCTCGGCGCTGTTTCGCCAGCTGGTGTGGACGTACCTGTTCAAGAACTACAGCGTGGGCGACCTGGCCGAGTTTCTGGAGCTTGTCGGCGTGCTACGCCTGGGCAAGTATCCTCCCAACGCCAGTGAGAAGGAAAAGGCCACGCTGCTGCGTGCGCTCTCGGCCATCGGCCATAACGCCTCTGGCATCATCCCAGAGGGGATGCTGATCGACTTCCACAACGTGGCGCCGGGTGATCCAAAGGCCTTCGCTCTCATGATCGAGTGGTGCGAGCGCAACCAGTCCAAGGTGATCCTGGGCGGCACGCTCACCAGCGGCGCCGATGGCAAGGCGAGCACCAATGCCTTGGGTAACGTGCATAACGAGGTGCGCAAAGACCTGCGCGACGGCGATATCCGCCAGGCCAACACTACGCTCACACGCGACCTGGTGTTTACCGTGGCCTCGCTCAACGGGCTGGCGCCTGGCGGTCAGCGGCGCCTGCCGCAGTTTCGATTGAAGACGCAGGAGCGCGACGACCTGACTGCGTTCAGCCAAGGACTGCCGGCGCTGGTCAACATGGGAGTGCGCCCGCCTGTCTCGTGGGTGCATGAGCGCCTAGGCATCCCTATGGCGCAGGGCAAGGAGCTGGTACTCATGCCGCTGCAGCAGGCGGTGCCTGGCACGCTGCCTTCGGCACTGGCCGCTGCCACGGCGCAGGTGGCCGTTCCAGCAGTACCCGGTGTGGCGCCGCCGCCCGTGCAGATGCAGACAAGGATGGCGGATAACCTGGCACCGGCCGTGGGTGCATGGATCGACCAGGTGCGCGAACTGGTGATGCGCGCGCAGTCACTCGCCGAGATTCGTGATGGCCTGGACGCACTGCTGCCGGGCATGACGCTGGATCAGTACGCATCCGCCATGGCCGTGGCTCTGCGCGCCGCCGAGATGGCGGGCCGCTATGAGGTCATGCAGGAGGCAGCCGGCGGGTTTGGTGGCGGATCCGCGTAATGCCGTTCGCCGCCTATGGATCGCTGCCATTCGCCGAGCAGGCGGAATTTTTCCGTCGCAAGCTCAACCTGCCCACCGACGGGTGGACCGACATCTACACCAGCGAGCACGACTGGGCCTTCGTCGTGGCCGGCGCCAACCGCGATGCCATCGTGGCCGACTTTCGCGCGGCGGTGGAGAAGGCCATCGCGGGGCAATCCACCCTCGAAGACTTTCGCAAGGACTTCGACCGCATCGTCGCCCAGCACGGATGGGACTACAACGGCGGGCGCAACTGGCGCAGCCGCGTCATCTACGACACCAACCTGGCCACCAGCTATGCGGCGGGCCGCTGGCAGCAACTGCAGGCCGCGCCGTTCTGGCAGTATGAGCACCAGGACTGGGTGCAGCACCCGCGCGAGCTGCATGTGAAATGGGACGGGCTGGTGTTGGAGCGCGATAACCAATGGTGGCAAACGCACTTCCCTCCCAACGGTTGGGGTTGCCAGTGCAAGGTGCGCGGCCTGTGGCCGCATGACCTGCAGAAGTTGGGTAAGAGCGGCCCCGACGAGGCCCCGACCGTCAATTTTCTGGAGCGGGAGATCGGTCAACGCAGCATCAATGGCCCGCGTATTGTGCGCGTGCCAGAGGGCATCGATCCTGGCTTTGAATACGCACCTGGCAGCGCGCGGTTGCGCGGCGCCATACCGCCAGAGCGGCCCACACCCATTGGCGGCGGGCCTGGCAGCGCGGTCAGCCTGGGCTTGCCAAACCTGCGCCCGGCCGATCCGCTGCCCGCGCCCCGAGCGCTTCCTGCTTCAGCCGTGTTGCCATCAGGTATGTCCGCCGAGGCCTATGTTGGCGAATTCCTTGGCAGCTTTGGAGCCACGCTTTCAGAGCCTGCCGTCGTGCGCGACGTGATCGGCGAGCGTCTGGTTGTGGGCAAGGAGTTGTTCCAGGACGCACAAGGCGAGTGGAAGGTGTTCAAGCGCGGACGGGAGCGCTACCTACCGCTTCTCGCCCAGGCATTGCAGGCCCCCGATGAAATCTGGGCGAGGGTGGAATGGCTGCACGCTGCCGGCCGTGCCGCCGTGCGGCGTCGCTACGTGGCGCGGTTCTCGGTCGATGGACAGGAGACACCCGGCCTAGTGGTGTTCGAACTGGGAGCCGATGGCTGGGCTGGCATTACGGCGTTTCCGCCCGCACCGGGCGCCTACGTTGAGGACTTACGCGTCGGCGTGCGCCTGTACCGCCGTGAGGAATGAGAAAGGCCAGCACGCCGCCACATGCTGGCCCGCCCGGACGTGGGAT
>NZ_JARGEN010000091.1 GCF_029211125.1 Curvibacter soli | reverse complement strand
AACTGCGGGCGGTAGTTGTTGAAGAAGGGCGTGTGGCGGCCGCCTTCGTCCTTGCTCAGCACGTACACCTCGGCGGTGAAGTGGGTGTGCGGCTTGATGCTGCCGGGCTTGCAGAGCACCTGGCCGCGTTCGACTTCTTCGCGCTTGGTGCCACGCAGCAGGATGCCGACGTTGTCGCCCGCTTGGCCTTGGTCGAGCAGCTTGCGGAACATTTCCACGCCGGTGCAGGTGGTCTTGAGCGTGGGCTTGATGCCAACGATTTCGATTTCTTCGCCGACCTTGATGACGCCACGCTCGACCCGTCCGGTGACGACGGTGCCGCGCCCGGAGATGGAGAAGACGTCTTCCACGGGCATGAGGAAGGCGCCGTCGACGGCGCGCTCCGGCGTGGGGATGTAGGTGTCGAGGGCGTCGGCGAGGTTCATGATGGCGACTTCGCCGAGTTCGCCCTTGTCGCCTTCGAGGGCGAGCTTGGCCGAGCCCTTGATGATGGGGGTGTCGTCGCCGGGGAAGTCGTACTTGCTGAGGAGTTCGCGCACTTCCATTTCGACGAGTTCGAGCAACTCAGCGTCGTCGACCATGTCGCATTTGTTGAGGAAGACGATGATGTA
>NZ_JARGEN010000090.1 GCF_029211125.1 Curvibacter soli | reverse complement strand
CAGACCCTCAAGGATCTGGAGCGCGCCTACGCGAACTTCTTCGCCAAACGCGCCGACTTCCCGCGCTTCAAGAAGAAAGGACAGAGCGACAGTTTCCGCTACCCCGACCCGAAGCAAATCAAGCTCGACCAGGCCAACAGCCGCCTGTTCCTGCCCAAGCTCGGCTGGCTGCGCTACCGCAACAGCAGGGCCGTTCTCGGCACGGTGAAGAACATCACCGTGAGCGCATCAGGCGGCAAGTGGTTCGTGTCGATCCAGACCGAACGCGAAGTAGGACAGCCGATTCCGCATGGAAATGCGGTCGGCATCGACATGGGCATCGCCCGCTTCGCTACGCTCTCGGACGGTACGTTCCATGTACCGCTCAATAGCTTCAAGCGGCATCAGGACAGGCTGTGCAAGGCGCAACAGGCCCTGAGCCGCAAAACCAAGTTCGGCAACAACTGGAAGAAGGCGCAAGCCCGCGTGCAGCGCATCCACGCCCGCATCGGCAACGCCCGCCGCGACTACCTGCACAAGACCTCAACCGCGATCAGCAAAAACCACGCGATGGTGTGTATCGAG
>NZ_JARGEN010000009.1 GCF_029211125.1 Curvibacter soli | reverse complement strand
GCCAGGCTCATTGCTCAGTGGAATCACGAGCCCGGCTCCAGGCTCATACCTCGTTGGACAAGACTGCAGCTTGCGGGGAAACCCGCAAGCTGCCATAATCGCCGGCTTGCGTTGCACCTTGCAGCGCAAAAAATGCGCATCTCCCTTCACACACGGGCTTGCGATCCAGCCTGCCGCGGGGCCCTTCCCCGCAGCGCCTGAGCATCGCGCATGAAACCCACCCCACGCCTTCGCGGCGCAGGCTTTGTTTGATGGTTGATGTTTTTCCGACCATTGAATAGAAGCCTTCGCAGGTTCGCCCTGCGGCGTCTTCGCGTAAGAAAACCGATGACTGATTCTTCTCTGCCAGTGCAGGGCGATTTCGCGCCTGCCGAACTTTCCATTTCCGAATCCCTGGCCCTCGCCGCGCAGCCGGTGGCCGCCGCGTCCAACGGTTTCGTGCGCCTGGGCCTGGCGCCCGAGCTGGTGCAGGCCGTGGAGGACCTGGGGTTCACCCAGCCCACCAGCGTGCAGGACAAGGTCATCCCGATGGCCATGGCCAGCGAGCCGGGTGAGGGCGAACGCTTCGTCGACCTGATGGTTTCCAGCCAGACCGGCAGCGGCAAGACCGCCGCCTTCCTGCTGCCCGTGCTGCACACGCTGATTCGCCGGCAGGCCGACGAGGAGGCCGCCGCGCGCGCCGAGTTCGAGCGCTCCTGCGCCGATGCCGCCGCCAAGGGCGAACCGGCCCCTAAGCGCGCCAAGCGCAAGGACCCGACCAACCCGCGCCACTTCAAGGCCGCCGCTCCCGGGGCACTGGTGCTGTGCCCCACGCGCGAACTCGCGCAGCAGGTGGCGCACGACGCCATCGACCTGGTCAAGCATTGCCGCGGCCTGCGCATCGCCAACGTGGTGGGCGGCATGCCCTACCAGTTGCAGATCGCCAGGCTGCAGAACGCCGACCTCGTCGTCGCCACGCCGGGCCGCCTGCTGGACCTGCAGCGCTCCATGCAGATCCAGCTCGACCAGGTCAAGTTCCTGGTGGTGGACGAGGCCGACCGCATGCTCGACCTGGGTTTCTCCGACGACCTGGCCGAGCTCAACCAGCTCACCGCCGGGCGCCAGCAGACCATGATGTTCAGCGCCACTTTCGCACCGCGCATCCAGCAACTGGCCACGCGCGTGATGCGCCAGCCGCAGAAGGTGCAGATCGACTCGCCGCAGGAAAAGCACGCCAACATCAAGCAGGTGCTGTTCTGGGCCGACAGCGCCATGCACAAGCGCAAGCTGCTCGACCACTGGCTGCGCGACACCACGATCAACCAGGCCATCGTCTTCGCCAGCACCCAGGTCGAGTGCGACGGCCTGGCCAATGACTTGCAGCAGACCGGCTTCAGCGCCGTGGCGCTGCACGGCGCCTTGAGCCAGGGCCTGCGCAACCGCCGCCTGATGGCCCTGCGCAACGGGCAGGTGCAGATCCTCGTGGCCACCGACGTGGCCGCGCGCGGTATCGACGTGCCCACCATCACCCACGTGTTCAACTTCGGCCTGCCGATGAAGGCCGAGGACTATACCCACCGCATCGGCCGCACCGGCCGCGCGGGCCGCGACGGGCTGGCCGTCACCTTCGCCGAGTTCCGCGACCGCCGCAAGATCTTCGACATCGAGGGCTATAGCAAGCAGTCCTTCAAGGCCGAGGTGATTCCGGGCCTGGAGCCGCAGCAGCGCTTCACCGAGTCGCGCGCGCCGCAGGGCCGGCATGGCGCCGGCGCGCGTGGTAGCCGCGACGGGCGCGATGCGCGCCCCGCCGGCGGTCGTGGCGGCGAATACCGCGGTCGCCGCGATGGCGATGGCGGCTATGGTCACAAGCCGGGCTTTGGCGAATCCGCATTCGCGCCGCGCGGCGGCTACGGCGCTGCTCGTTCGGAAGGCGGCTCTGACAATCGCGGCGGCCACGCCGCGCCGCGCGGCAGCCATGGCTTTGCACCCAAGCCCGCTGGCGCGCGCGCCAGCGCCAAGCCGTTCGCGCCCTACGAAGGCCGCAACAAGCGCGCCGCCAAACCGGTTCGTTGACGCCGAGGCGGGGAGCGGCCCCGCCGGACATTTCCCCGAGGGTACAGGCCGGCTTGCAATAGCCGGCTTTTTACGTGTATTGAACGACATCCCCGCCGCGTACACTGCCGCGCATCCACCGAGGAATTTGCACCATGCCACCCTTGCCTCTTGCATCTGCTGCGGATTTCGAGCACATGTTCGCGCTGGCACCGGTTTCGCTATGGCTGGAGGATTTCAGCGCGCTCAAGGCGCTCTTCGACGAATGGCGCGCCCAGGGCGTGACGGACCTGCCGGCCTTCCTGCACCAGCACCCCGAGCAGGTGGTCAAGGGCACGGCCTGTCTGCGCATCCTGCAGGTCAACCAGAAGACGCTCGCGCTGTTCGCCGCCGGGAGCCAGGAGCATCTGATGGACAACCTGGGCCGCGTCTTCCGCGACGACATGCACCAGGGCGTGGCGCGCGAATGGCTGGCGCTGTGGAACGGCGAAACCGAATTCCATAACCAGACGGTCAACTACACGATCGATGGCCGACGGCTCGATGTGGTCGTGCGCGGGCGCATCCTGCCGGGCCACGAGGGCACGTGGGAGCGCCTGCTGGTGTCGCTGGAGGACATTACCGAGCGCGAGCACGCCCTGCGCCAACTGGTGCGAAGCGAGCGCTATGCGCGCGGCCTGTTCGAGCATTCGCCCGTCTCGCTGTGGGTGGAGGATTTCAGCGCGGTCAAGCGGCTGCTCGACGACGTGCGTGCCCAGGGCATCCTGGATTTTTCCACCTTCATCAAGGTGCACCCGGAATTCGTCACGCGCTGCATGCACGAGATCCGCGTCATCGACGTGAACCAGCAGACGCTGCGCATGTTCGCCGCGCACGACAAGAACGACCTGCTCAAGAACCTGGGCCGCGTGTTCCGCGGCGAGATGCGTGACTCCTTCAGCGAGCAGTTGCAGGAGCTGTGGCTCAACCGCACGTCGCAGCAGCGCGAGGTCGTCAACTATTCGCTGGCGGGCGACGCGGTGAACATCCACATGCAGTTCGCGGTGCTGGCGGACCACCTGGAGCGCTGGGACCTGGTGCTCGTCTCCCTCGTGGACATCACCGCGCGCAAGAAGGCCGAGGCGTATCTCGAATACCTCGGCAAGCACGACGTGCTGACCCAGTTGCGCAACCGCGCCTTCTACGTGGAGGAACTGAACCGCCTTTCGCGCAAGGGGCCGTGGCCGCTCGGCGTGCTGGCCATTGACCTCGACGGCCTCAAGCGCGTGAACGACGAGGCCGGCCATGCTGCGGGCGATGCCATGCTGCGGCGCATGGGCGAGGTGCTTGGCAAGGCCGTGGACGCGCCGGGTTGCGCCGCACGCATCGGCGGCGACGAATTCATCGTGCTCATGCCCGCGACCGACGAGCGTGGCGCGCTGGCCATGCGCGAGCGCATCGAGTCGCTGATGGATCTGAACAACCAGTTCTATCCGGGCCAGACGCTCAGCGCGTCCATGGGCCACGCCGTGTGCGCCAGCGGCGACCAGGTGGAGGCCGCCATCAACCTGGCCGACCAGCGCATGTACGCCGAGAAGACGCGCTACTACCGCGACGAGCAGATCGACCGGCGCGCCCGGTCGTAGGGCCGCACGTTCCTATGCCGCATGGGGGTAGGGCCTGCCGCGACCAGCGCCGAAAGCTGACGTTCCGGCAATATCCTGGCAATGGGCCTGAAGTGAAAAGGCCGCTATCTTTTGGATAGCGGCCTTTGCAGCGCCGATGCGCTTATGGTGGTGGGTCCTGAGTGGCTCGAACACTCGACCTACGGATTAAGAGTCCGCTGCTCTACCAACTGAGCTAAGAACCCACTGAAAAAACCTGCCGCCGTGTGGTGGAGAGGATGAGGATCGAACTCACGACCTTCGCATTGCGAACGCGACGCTCTCCCAGCTGAGCTACCCCCCCACAAGCATTCCGCAGTGCAGTTGTCTGTCGTGCAGAAGAGGCAAGACCAAGATTATGCACTATTTTTGGCGCTTCCTGCGGCGTTTCGCGCTTCCCTGCTGCGCTGCGCCAAAAATTGGCCGTCCCGCCGCCGCTCACTGCATGCCGTTGCGGCTGGCCAGCTCCACGAAAAGGCCGGCGTGGTCCAGGCCGCTCAGCCCGTGGTCCACGCTCTGGGCGTAGAGCGACTCGAACAGCGCCGTCGCCGGCGCGTCGAAGCCGATCTCGCGCGCCGTGGCCAGGGCGTTGCGCATGTCCTTGAGCTGCACGGTCATGCGTGCGCGCGGCGCGAAGTCGCGCTCCACCATGCGCTGGCCGTGCAGTTGCAGGATGCGGCTGTCGGCAAAGCCGCCGGCGATGGCCTCGCGCACCTTGGCCATGTCGGCGCCGCCCTTGGCCGTGAACAGCAGAGCCTCGGCCACCGCGCCGATGGTGATGCCCACGATCATCTGGTTGGCCAGCTTGGCGAGCTGGCCCGCGCCGTGCGGCCCCACGTGCGTGGCGTGCCCGAGCGCGCCGAACAGCGCCTGCGCGCGCGCGAAGTCCGCCGCCTTGCCGCCCACCATGATGGCCAGCGTGCCCGCCTCGGCCCCCGTGGTGCCGCCCGACACGGGGGCGTCCAGGTGCGCGATGCCGCGCTCGCCCAGGCGCGCCGCATGGTCGCGAGCCTCCCGGGGCTGGATGGATGCCATATCCACCACCAGCGCGTCGGGCCGCAGCGCGGTGGCAACGCCGTGCGCGAACAGCACCTCGCCCATGGCGGCGCCGTCGGCGAGCAGGCTCAGCACCATGTCGGCGCCGCGCGCCGCCTCGGCAGCGTCGGCGCACACCTGCACGCCGTGCGCCGACAGGCCGGCGGCCTTGGCCGTGGTGCGGTTCCAGGCGCGCACGCCGAAGCCCGCCGCGCGCAGACGCAGGGCGACCGGAAAGCCCATCATGCCGGTGCCCAGCACGGCGACGCAGGGAAGGGGCGATGCGTTCATTTTTTGTCTCTCTCTCGTTGTGTGCGCCGCGCGGCCTGCGGCACCGTGGTGGCGATGATCGTTGCTTTCTTTTCGCCAAGGCTGTCACGGGGCTTGCGGCACCGCAGCCCGCGTTTGGCGCTGCCAGTGCCTTTTGTGACAGCAGCGCACGCATGTTCCAATGAGGCCAATCCCCGGCAAAGGGCGCAACGGGGGATGCGGCCCCGGCCCTGCCGCCCCTTCCATTGCGCGGCCACACTGTCATGCAACACATTGCAGAAAACCACCCGCCCATGCGCATCGCGGCACTCGATGACGATGCGCAACAGTTGAAACTCGTATGCAGCGTGCTGCAATGCATGGGCCACGACTGCGTGGCCTTCGAGCGGGCCGAACCGCTGCTGGCCCAGTTGCGCCGCGAGAGCTTCGACCTGCTGATCCTCGACTGGCAACTGCCCGGCGCCTCGGGTCTCGACGTGGTGCGCTGGGCGCGGGCCAACCTGGAGCACCGCGTGCCGATCATCTTCGTGACCAACCGCAGCGACGAACGCGACATCGTGGAGGGCCTGAGCGCCGGCGCCGACGACTTCATGGTCAAGCCCCTGCGCGTGCAGGAGCTGCGGGCCCGGGTGCAGGCGCTGCTGCGCCGCAGCTACCCCGAGATGCAGAACACGGTGCTGCAGTACGGCGGCTACCGCTTCGACACCGTGCGCAGGACGGTGGAATTCCAGGGCCAGGCCATGGAACTCAAGGACAAGGAGTTCGACCTCGCGCGGCGCCTGTTCGCCAACTGCGGCCGCCTGCTGTCGCGCGCGCATCTCATGCAGGCGGTGTGGGGGCTCGATGCCAGCATCCCATCGCGTACGCTCGACACCCACGTCTCCTCGCTGCGCGCCAAGCTGGGCCTGCGGCCCGAGCGTGGCTTCCAGTTGACCGCCGTCTACGGCCAGGGCTACCGGCTGGAGGCGCTCGACGAGGGCGATGCCGAAGGAAAGATGCCCGCATGAACATGAAAAATCGCCCCCACGCTCCACCGCTGCGCGGGTTGCTGCCTTCCGAGGGGGCAGCATTCCATCTTGGAGCGGTCCGGCGATGAAAAAACTCCTGGCCCTGGCCGCGGCGGCCCTGCTGGCCGCCGCATCCGGCGCACGCGCCGAAGACCTCGTGCCCTACGAGGTGCGGCCCGGCGACACGCTCTACGGCGTGGCCGAGCGTCTGCTGCTGGAGGGCGCGCGCGGCTGGCCCCTGCTGCAGCGCATCAACGGGGTGGCCAATCCGCGGCAGCTCGTGCCCGGCTCCACGCTGCGGCTGCCCGCCGAGCGCCTGCGCGGCACGCCGCAGACGCTGCAGGTGGCCTATGCGCGCGGCCGCGTCGTGGCCGCCGCCGCCGACGGCAGCGAGCGCGCGCTTGGCGCCGGCGACACGCTGCAGGAAGGCGAGACCGTGTGGGTGCAAGACCGCAGCTTCGCCACGCTGCGCCAGCGCGACGGCTCCGAGGTGCAGCTTCCCGCTGGCAGCCGCCTGCGCCTGCTGCACTTGCGCGAAATCGATGGCGCCGACCGTTCGCGCAGCGTGTTCGAGCTCGAAGGCGGCCGCGTGGACGCCGCAGTGCAGCCGCAGCGTCCGGGCTCGCGCTACGAGGTGCGCACGCCGCTGGCCATCGCGGGCGTGCGCGGCACCCGCTTCGGCGTCGCCCTGTCGCCTGCCGGCACCGTGTCCGACGTGACCGAGGGCGTCATCGGCGTGGCTGCGGCGCAGGCCGCCGCCACGCCGGTGCCGGTGCGCGCGGGGCAGGGCGCCGTGGTGGGCGCCGGCGCGGGCGTGAGCGTGGTGGACCTGCTGCCCGCGCCCGACCTGTCGGGCCAGCCGCAGCGGCAGGAGGACATGCCCTGGAGCGTGCCGCTGCCACCCCTGGCGCCGGATGCTGGCGCCGCGCGCTACAGCGTGCAGGTGGCGCGCGAAGGCGCCGCCGCGCAGGTGCTCGAAGCCATCGACGCGGTGGCCGCGCCCGTGGTGATCGGCGGCCTGCCCGACGGGCGCTACCTGCTGCGCGTGCGCGCCATCGACGCGCGCGGCCTGCCCGGCGCCGTGGCCGAGCGCGGCGTGCGCGTCAAGACCCGGCCCGTGGCGCCGCTGGTCCAGTCGCCGGCCGCCGGGCAGTTGCTGCCGCTCGGCACGGTGCACCTGGCCTGCACTGACGTGTACGGAGCCGAGGGCTACCTGCTGCAGCTCGCGCGCACCCCCGACTTCGCCGCGCCCGCCGAGCAGCGCGCCGAGCGCGCCTGCGGCTTCGACATCCGGGTGGAGGAGGAGGGCGCGTACTACTGGCGCGTGGCCAGCCTGGCGCGCGAGGCCGCCGGCGCGCCGCCGGAGCGCGGCCCCTACAGCGCCCTGGAATCGTTCCACGCCTCGGCCCTGCCGCCCGCGCCCGGCGCGGGCATGGAGCAGGAGGACGGCGCCGACGGCCAGCGCATCCGCTGGAAGCCGGTGCCCGGCGCCCGCTACGTGGTCGAGGTGGCGCAAGAAGGCGATGCCGACTTCGCGCACCCCGTGCAGCGCCTGGAAGTGGACGAGGCCGAAGCCCGGCTGCGCCTGCCCGCCACCTGCGGCGGGCGCTATGCCGTGCGGCTGCAGGCCATCGCCGCCAATGGCCTGCGCTCGGAGTTCTCGCCGCCGCGCTGGCTGCGCGCGCCGCAATCGCTGTGCACGGGCCAGGGGCTGCCCGTCGGCAGCGGAGCCGGCATGCCCTGGTCCCGGCCGTGACCACCCGCGCGCGTGCGCTGGCGCGCGCGTTCCGGTCTTTCTGGCCGTTCTGGTGGGCCCTGGCCGCCGCCGCGCTGGGCTGGATCAACGGCCTCGGGCCGCAGGACGGCCTGCTCATGGACCAGATCACGCGGCTCAATGGCCGCGTGCCATCGCCGGGCATCGTCATCGTCGCCATCGACGACCGCAGCATCGCCGAGCTCGGGCGCTGGCCCTGGCGGCGCAGCCTGCATGCCGCACTGCTGGAGCGGCTGCATGCCGCGGGCGCGCGCGCCGTGGGGCTGGACATCATCTTTTCCGACGAGGACCTGCTGCACCCGCAGGACGACGCCGCGCTGGCCGCCGCCCTGCGGCGCAGCGGCAACGCCGTGCTGCCGCTGCGCATGGAGCAGATCGGCGCACAGCCGCCCGCCGCCGCCCTGCCGCGGCCCGAACTGGCGGCGGCGGCGCGCGGGCTCGGCCACGTACACGTGGAGCTGGACGCCGACGGCATCGCCCGCAGCCTGTTCCTGCGCGAAGGCACGGCGGGCCGCTGGTGGAACCACTGGACGCTGGAGCTGTTGGCCGCCGCGGGCCAGCCGCTGGCCCAGGCGCGCTGGCCCGGCGAGCGCCGCCGCGCGCAGGAGGGCGCCAGCGCGCAGGGCCTGTGGCTGCGCGACTACCGCATGCAGATCCCCTACGCCGGGCCGCCGGGCAGCTTCGCGCGGGTGTCGTACGTGGACGTGCTCGACGGCACCGTGCCCGATGCCGCGCTGCGCGGCAGGATCGTGCTGGTCGGCGCCACCGCTGCGGGGCTGGGCGACGCCTACCCGGCGCCCGTCACCAGCCAGGACGGCATCATGGCCGGCGTGGAAATCTCGGCCAACGTGCTCGATGCGCTGCAGCGCGGCATCACGCTGCGCCGCGCCGCGCCCTGGCAGAACGCCGCCTTCACCGTGGTGGCGCTGCTGCTGGCCCTGGCGGCGCTGCGCCGGCTGCCGCAGCGCGTGGCGGGCGCGGCCATCGTCGCCCTGCTGTTCGCGGCGCTGGGCGCCGCCGCGCTGGCGCAGCGCTGGGCCGGCCTGCAGTTCGCGCCGGGCGCGGCGCTGCTGTGCCTGGGCCTGAGCTACCCGCTGTGGAGCTGGCGGCGCCTGGAGCGTGCCATGGGCTATCTGGCCGAGGAGTTCGAGCGCACGCGCCAGGGCGGCGGCAGCCTGCTGCTGCCCGCGCCCGCCGGCAGCGCCCCGGCGGCGGACGAGCTGGAGCGCCGCATCCGCGCCATGAGCAGCGCCGCCGAGCAACTGCGCAGCCTGCAGCGCTTCGTGCGCCAGAGCATCGACGCGCTGCCCGACCCGATGCTCGTGAGCGACGCTGCGGGCACGGTGCTGCTGGCCAACCAGAGCGCGCAACGCGAGTTCGGCGCCAGCCCCCCGCTCGTCGGCGCCATGCTCGGCGGCGTGCTGTCGCGCCAGTTGCGCGGGCCTGCGGGCGCGCCACTGCCGGCTTTCGACGCGGTATGGGCGGCCATGGACGCCAGCCCCCAGAGCGCGGACGTGCGCGAGATCCAGGTCACCGACGCGCGGCGGCGCGAACACCTGCTCAAGGCCGTGGAGCGCGTGGACGACCAGGGCGCCCACGCCGGCTGGATCGTCAGCCTCGTGGACGTGGCTCTGCTGCTGCAGGCCCAGCACCAGCGCGAGGAGACGATGCGCTTCCTCTCGCACGACATGCGCGCGCCGCTGTCCTCCATCCTCACGCTCATGGAGCTGGAGCGCGGCAACCCGCGGGAGGCCGCCGCGCTGCACCCGCGCATCGCCGCGCACGCCCAGCACGCGCTGCGCCTGGCCGACAGCTTCGTGCAGTTGGCGCGCGCCCAGGGCGACGCCTATACCTTCGACGAGGCCAACCTCGGCGACATCCTGCTCGACGCCGTGGAGCAGTTCTGGGCCCGCGCGCGTGCCATGTCCGTCACGGTGCGCGCCACGCTGCCCGATGCGCCCTGCTACGGCCGGGTGGAGCGCGCGCTGCTCACGCGCGCACTGGCCAACCTGGTGGACAACGCGCTCAAGTACAGCCCCGCGGGCGCCAGCGTGCAGTGCACGCTGCAGGTGCAGGACGGTGAAGCGCGCATCGAGGTGCGCGACCAGGGCCCCGGCATCCCCGCCGCGCAGCAGGAGCTGCTGTTTCGCCCCTTCCAGCGCCTGGGCGATACCCGCGGCGGCCCCGGCGGCGCGGGCCTGGGGCTGGTGTTCGTGCAGACCGTGCTGCTGCGCCACAACGGGCGCATCGAGGTGCATTGCGCGCCCGGCCAAGGCACGGCCTTCGTGCTGTTCGTGCCGCTTTGCGATGCCTGATGCCACGGGTTCATGCGCATACTCTGGGGGAGTATGATAATGCACCGCCCGTTTAATCTGCGCTGGCGGATAGGAGGGGTGGGGAGTATATTTTTTCTTGTGACACCCGCGCAGCGCGGGGCTTTCCCAATGTCAAAGATCGTCAACTCGCTGGCCTTGCATGCGCGCCCTGCCTACAGTTGCCTGCACAAGCAACCCCACTGCATTGCAGGAAGCGCATCCATGGCGATCTGTCAACTCCACTACTCCGGGCAGCGGCTGCCCGGCCGCCACGCGCTTGCCGCGCGCCAGGCCGCCGCCAGCGTCCCCCATGCATGGAGCCAGCCCGCCGCCGCGTCCCTGCCCGCCGCCGCGCCCCTGCGCATGCCGCCCGCCGGCACCCGCCCCGTGCCGGGCGACGAGGGCCTGCCCGCCTACATCGAACACATCGCCCCCGCCCTGGGCCACGTCGACCGCCATGCGGGCCTGCTCGCCTACTGCCGCGGCCTGCTGCTGCCGCTGCCGCGCAAGACCATGGACGTGCTGGCCCAGGCGCTCGACCCGCAGCGTGCCGGCGCCCTGCACCAGTCGCTGCACCACTTCGTCTCCAAGTCCGGCTGGTCCGACGCCGCCGTGCTGCGCCGCGTGGCCCAGTGGGTGCTGCCGCGCATGGACATGCGCGCCGGCGGCTACTGGGTGCTGCAGCAGACCGCGCTGGTGCCCGAAGGCCAGAACCCCGCCGCCGCCGGGCCGCAGCGCCGCGCCGTCAGCGTGTCGCTGGCGGGTGCAGACGGCAGCCTGCCCGTGTCGTGGCAGCGCTACCTGCCCCATGCCTGGGCCACCGATGCGCAGCAGCGCCGCAAGGCCGCGGTGCCCGCCGGCCAGGCCTTCGCCACGCCGGTGCGCATGGCGCTCAACCAGCTCGCCGCGCTGCGCGCGGAGGGCGCGCCCGCTTGGTGCGTGGTGGCCGACGCCGGCCTGGGCACCGAGCCCACCCTGCGCGACGGCCTGGCCGCCCTGGGCCTGCCCTATGTGGTCGAATCCGACGCTGGCGTCCGCGCCAGCGTGGACGGCGCGGCGCCGGCCCCGCTGCGCGACATCGCCCGCGCGCTGGCGCCGCGGGCCTGGCGCACGCTGTGCTGGCAGGACGGCGACGGCACCGAATACAGCGGCCGCTTCGCCGCCGTGCGGGTGCGCATGGCGCGCAGCCGCCGCGCGCCCGAGGCCGCGCAATGGCTGCTCGTCGAATGGCCCGCGCGGCAGTCCGCGCCGCTGCGCTACATGCTGTCCACGCTGCCCGAGCACGCCAGCCTGGTCGACCTGGTGGCCGCCATCAACACGGGCCGCCGCGCCGCGCGCGACCTGCAGGCCATGCGCCGCGACTTCGGCCTGGGCGACTACGAGGGCCGCAGTTGGCGCGGCTTCGTGCACCATGCCACGCTGGCGACGGTGGCGTACGGCTGGCGCATGGCGCAGCGGCTGCAACAGCGCTGCTGAGCCTGCAGGCCAGGAGCGGCGCCAGCGCAGACGCTGCCTGCGCTGGCAGCTACTGAATTGATAGCGGTCGGCGCAGAGGCCCTACATCAGCAGGTGCTCGCCCGCGTTGTCCCCGCCCAGGATCACGTAGTTGACCCGGCGGATGTCCATCAGCCGCGTGCCGCCCGCGTAGCTGATGGAGCTTTGCACGTCCTGCTCCATCTCGACCAGCGTGTCGGCCAGATGGCCCTTCACCGGCTCCAGGATGCGCTTGCCCTCCACGTGGCGGTACTCGCCCTTGTTGAAGTCGCTGGCGCTGCCGTAGTACTCCTTGTAGAGCGCGCCGTCCACCTCCACGGTGGTGCCGGGCGATTCCTCGTGGCCCGCGAACAGCGAGCCGATCATCACCATGCTGGCGCCGAAGCGCACGCTCTTGGCGATGTCGCCGTGGCTGCGGATGCCCCCGTCGGCGATGATGGGCTTGGTGGCCACGCGGGCGCACCACTTCAGCGCGCTCAACTGCCAGCCGCCGGTGCCGAAGCCGGTCTTGAGCTTGGTGATGCAGACCTTGCCGGGGCCGATGCCCACCTTGGTCGCGTCCGCGCCCCAGTTCTCCAGGTCGATCACCGCCTCGGGCGTGCCCACGTTGCCCGCGATCACGAAGGCGCCGGGCAGCCGGCGCTTGAGGTAGGCGACCATGTTCTTCACCGCGTCGGCGTGGCCGTGGGCGATGTCGATGGTCACGTAGGCGGGCTCCAGCCGCTCCTCGGCCAGCCGGTCCACGGTGGTGTAGTCGGCCTGCTTCACGCCCAGCGAGATGGAGGCGAAGCAGCCCTTGTCGTGCATGCCGCGCACGAAGGCCACGCTGTCCAGGTCGAAGCGGTGCATCACGTAAAAGTAGCCGTTGGCCGCCAGCCAGGCGCAGATCTTCTCGTCCACCACCGTTTTCATGTTGGCCGGCACCACGGGCAGGCGGAAGCTGCGCGGGCCCAGGGTGACGCTGGTGTCGCATTCCGCGCGGCTGTCCACGCGGCACTTGCGCGGCAGCAGCAGGATGTTGTCGTAGTCGAAGATTTCCATGGCAAGGCTCCAAGCTCCAGTGAAGGGGCCGGGCGGAGGGATTTCCACCACGGCTGGGCGCTTGGCCTGATGCCGGCTTTTGGGGCGCTGGCGGCGAACGCGGGCGCAAAAAAACCGGGCGTCAGGAAACTTGGGCCCGGTGGCTGATTCTAGGCCGCCCGTGTTGCCCCGGCCTGCGCGGGGGCTTATGGCCGGTATATGGGAAATAAGGGGAACCGGCTGGCGGCTACTGCGTGGCTGGCGGCGCGCAGCGCGACACGGCGGCGGCCTGGATGCGCCCGCGCGCGTCCTGCAGCAGCCCCACCAGGCGCAACCGCTCGGGGCGCGCGCCTGCGGGGATGGACATGGATCGCCGCTCCTGGTAGCCCAGGGGCCCGTCGCCGTCGAGCTGCAGCGCCGGCCCGCTCCACGGCGCGGCCAGCGCGTTGCGCACCAGGTTGCGCTCCACCGGCGAGCCCTCGGTGCCGGTGGGCAGTGTTTCCACCAGCAGCAGCCAGGCGGTCAGCGGCGCGCCCGGGCGCGGCGGCTGCCGGCCCGCGGGCGGCAGGTAGCGCATCGCCGTGCCCAGATAGCCGCCCACGGGCACGCCGCGCGCCACGCGCAGGCCCGGCAGGGCCTGCTGCTGGACTGGCTGCGGGCCTTGCGGCGCGCGCATGGCCACGGCGGCGCGGCGCGTGCTGGTTGCGGCGGGCGCCTTCAGGCCCAGCGATGCCAGCCGCTCGGTGCTGTCGCGCGTGGCGGCGGCGGAGAGCGGCGCCTCGTCGCCGCGCGGGCTGGGCACGATCCAGTCCAGCGCCAGCTCGCCCGCGGCCGGCACCTGCGCGGGGCGGCTCCAGCAGGCTGCGCAGTCGGCGCTCATGAAGCGCTCCACGATGGCGGCGGGCGCGGGCTCGCCGTCGCTCGTGCAGGCGGTGAGCCACTGGGCCGCGGCGGCGCCCGCGTGCAGCAGGGCGGTGATGATTGCCGCGGCGCGGGCGGCGCGGGGGAAGGGCGGGGGCATGGACTTCGGCCGGGTTCCTACAATCGCGGCATGTTCCCACAACACCCGCCCGCCGCGCAGCCCGCCGCCGGCATGGCCCCGCAAGCCTCCCCCCTGCTGCGCAACCTCAACCCCGAGCAACTGGCCGCCGTCACGCTGCCCGCAGGCCATGCGCTGATCCTGGCCGGCGCGGGCTCGGGCAAGACGCGCGTGCTCACCACGCGCATCGCCTGGCTGCTGCAGAACGGGCTGGCCACGCCGGGCGGCATCCTGGCCGTCACCTTCACCAACAAGGCGGCCAAGGAGATGCTCACGCGCCTGTCGGCGCTGCTGCCCATCAACGTGCGCGGCATGTGGATCGGCACCTTCCACGGCCTGTGCAACCGGCTGCTGCGCGCGCACCACAAGCTCGCCAACCTGCCGCAGGCGTTCCAGATACTGGACACGCAGGACCAGCTCAGCGCCATCAAGCGGCTGATGAAGCAGTTCAACGTCGATGACGAACGCTTCCCGCCCAAGCAGGTGCAGTGGTTCATCGCCGGCGCCAAGGAAGACGGCCGCCGGCCCGGCGACGTGGAGGGCGGCAACGAGGACGACCGCAAGAAGATCGAGCTGTACCAACTGTACGAGGAGCAGTGCCAGCGCGAGGGCGTGGTCGATTTCGGCGAGCTGATGCTGCGCAGCTACGAGCTGCTGCGCGACAACGACGCCATCCGCGCGCACTACCAGCGCCGCTTCCGCCACATTCTGGTCGATGAGTTCCAGGACACCAACCGCCTGCAGTACGCCTGGCTCAAGCAGCTTGCCGGCCCCGAATCCAGCGTGCTGGCCGTGGGCGACGATGACCAGAGCATCTACGCCTTCCGCGGCGCGCGGGTGGGCAACATGGCCGACTTCGTGCGCGAGTTCAACGTGGCCCACCAGATCAAGCTGGAGCAGAACTACCGCAGCTTCGGCAACATCCTCGACGCCGCCAACGAGCTGATCGGCCACAACAGCAGTCGCCTGGGCAAGAGCCTGCGCACCGAGCAGGGCGCGGGCGAGCCGGTGCGCGTGTACGAATCCACCAGCGACCTGGGCGAGGCGCAGTGGATGGTGGAAGAGATACGCAACCTCGTGCGCGGTGGGCGCGGCGCCGGGCCCTCCCAAGCCGCGCCAGCCGCCCCGGGGGGCGGCGCAGCACACGAAGCGGCAAGCGCGGGGGCTGAGGGATATGAAAAGCGCGAGATCGCCATCCTCTACCGCAGCAACGCGCAAAGCCGCGTGATCGAGACTGCGCTCTTCAACGCCGCCGTGCCCTACCGTGTGTACGGCGGCCTGCGCTTCTTCGAGCGCGCCGAGATCAAGCACGCGCTGGCCTACCTGCGCCTGCTGGAGAACCCGCACGACGACACCAGCTTTCTGCGCGTGGCCAACTTCCCCGCGCGCGGCATCGGCGCGCGCACGCTGGAGCAGTTGCAGGACGCCGCGCGCAAGGCCGGCGCCTCGCTGCACGACGCCGTGGCCGGCATCCCCGGCAAGGCGGGGGCCAACCTGGCCGGCTTCGTCGCCATGATCGACGTGATGCGCGAGCAGACTAAAGGGCTGCCGCTGCGCGAGATCATCGAAGTGGTCAACGACGCCAGCGGCCTGGTGGAGCACTACCGCCACGAGCGCGAAGGCGCCGACCGCATCGAGAACCTGCACGAGCTGGTGAACGCCGCCGAGAGCTTCGTCACGCAGGAGGGCTTTGGCCGCGACGCCGTGGCCCTGCCCGTCGATGAACTGCGCGGCGAGCCGCCGCACGGGGACGAACTGGCGCAAAGCCCCGCCAGCCAGGGCATAGACCCCGCGCGCCCGCTGCTCGACGAACCGCTCGCGCCCGACGCGCAAACCGGCGAGACCCTGAGCCCGCTGGCCGCCTTTCTGACCCACGCCGCGCTGGAGGCCGGCGACAACCAGGCCCAGGCCGGGCAGGACGCGGTGCAGCTCATGACCGTGCACTCGGCCAAGGGCCTGGAGTTCGACTGCGTGTTCATCGGCGGGCTGGAAGAGGGCCTGTTCCCGCACCAGAACGCCATGAGCGACCGCGACGGGCTGGAGGAAGAGCGCCGCCTGATGTACGTGGCCATCACCCGCGCCCGCAAGCGCCTGTACCTGAGCCACGCGCAGACCCGCCTGCTGCACGGCCAGATGCGCTACAGCGTGCCCAGCCGCTTCTACGACGAACTGCCCGAAGGCGCGCTCAAGTGGATCACGCCCAGGCACGGCGGCTTCGGCGCATATGCTCCTGATTCGATAGCTACAGGCGCAGGAACGACAGGCGCTGGCGGCCCATTCGGCAAGTATTCATCGCCCTTCGCCAGCTTCAGCAACGTGGTGCGCGGCACCCCGCCCGTGGCGCAGAAGGCCGCTCCCTCGCACGGCCTGCGCGCGGGCCTGCAGGTGTTCCACGCCAAGTTCGGCGAAGGCACCGTGCTGTCCATCGAAGGCATGGGCGACGACGCGCGCGCGCAGGTCAACTTCGCGCGCCATGGGGTGAAGTGGCTGGCGCTTTCCGTCGCCAAGCTCACCGTCGTCGAATAGCGGGCGTCGCAGCCCAGCGTTTTCAGCAGGACTTGCGCAAACAAGGATGCACCAGCCGTTGCGTCCAGAAGGCGGGCGTCTCGCCTGAACCCGTTTTGCGTAAGTCGTGTTCAGAAGTGCCGGCGCGGCACATGGTGCCGTGCCCGCATGGCGTGGTTTTGCGGCTTGGCTGGCATACTCCCCCACACCCATCTTCCCGCCGCCCTGAAAACGGGCGGTGTGGCAATATACTCCCCTACCTCCGTGCCCCGGCGCGCTGCCGCAGCCCCCATCCGGCCGCGCCCAGCAGCAGCGCCAGCAGCGCCAGCGCCCACTGCGACAGCGTGGGCACGCCCGTCACGCCGCCGCCGGGCGGCAGTGGGGGCGCGGCGGCGAACACCAGCTTCACCGTATTGGGGACGGCCACCGTGTCGTACACCACGCTGGCCGTCAGGCCGGCGACGGCGGGCAGGGTTCCTATGGTGAAGTTGCCGGCAATGGTGCCCGCCGTCAGCAGCGTGTAGCTCCCCGCCACGGGCGTGCCGGCCAGGTTGGTGACGTTCAGCATGGTCGCATTCAGCGTGGCCGTGCCGCCGACGGCCAGCAGGTCGGCGGCGGGCGGCAACGCGCTGGCGTCGATCTCGGCGCTGTAGGTGCCGGTCAGGGCCGCGTCGCCCGCCACGCTGATGGTGCCCACCGAATGGCCTGGCGCCAGCGTGCCGTTGAGCGCCAGGCTGCCCGCCACCGTGGCCGTGCCCTTGAGCGTGCTGCCCGCACCCGTCAGCAGCAGGTCGCCCGTCACCGTGGTGCCGGTCAGGTCCAGCATGTTGCCGGCGCCGGTGAAACGCACGGCGGCGCCGGGGGGCAGCCCGCCGATGTCGCCGCCCGCGCCGGCCGCGATGCTGCTGCCGCTGCTGGCGATGATGGTGTTGCCGCTGCCTTCCACCCGGATGCCGTCGCCGCCCGCGCCGCCATAGCCGGGCGCGCCGCCGGCAGCGCCGCTGCCGCCCGTGACGGCTTGGCCGCTGCCGATGGTGATGGCATTGCTGGCACCCGCCAGCCAGATGCCGCTGCCCCCGCCGCCGCCGTGGCTGTTGACGAAGGCATCGCTGCCGCCGACACCGCCGTTGCCGCCCGTGGCGCCCCCTTGCAGCGCGATGCTGGCGCCGCTGCCGGTCACGTACATGCCGCCCCCGCCGCCGCCGCCGCCGCCGCGGTTTGGGGTGTTGCCACCGTTGCCGCCGGTCGCGGTGCCGGCAAGGGTGATGGTGGTATTGCCGGTGCCCACCACGGCCCCCGCGCCGCCGCCGCCGGAGCCGCCGTTGCTGCCGCTGATAATGTTGGAGCCGCCCGCGCCGCCGGTCAGCGAAGCCAAGGACGGGTTCGGCAGGTCACTGACGATGACCATGCCGTCGCCGCCGCCGCCGCCGCCGCCGGCAGGAGCGCCGCCATCGCCGCCGGCCCCTCCGCCGATGCCCCCACCGGGGCCTGCACCCACGCCGCCGACACTGCCGGCGCCGCCGTAGCCGGGGGTGCCATTGGCGCCGCTGGCGGGGTTGCCGATGTCGCCGCCGCCGCCAATACCGGCGGCGCCGCCAATGCGGTAGATGTTGCCACCGCCGGCGCCGCCGCCGTAGCCGCCACCGCCAGCGCCGTAGGCGCCGAGCCCTCCGCCTCCGCCGCCCGCCCAGGCCGGCAGCGGCGCGCCCGCCCAGGCCAGGGCGCAGAGCAATACCGCCGCCGCCAAGGCGCGGCGCCGGCTGCGGGGTGGGGAGGGAACGTCCGGGCCGTAGGGCCGGCGGTCAATCAAGGGCATGGAGTCGAAGGAGTGCATGGACGGAGGGACTATTTCAGGGAAGGCGCCCATCGCGGCGCCCGCGCGTTGTGGGCCGGTAGGATGTGCGTCAAAATGCAAGAAATCACAAACCTGCCATTCATAAACCAGCCATTGTGGCGGCGTCCGCATTCCCTTGGCAATTCCCCAAAAGAGTGAATTTCATGCTCGCCCCTGCCGCCTCCCCTGCCTTGCCGCCAACCCTGCCTGCTGCCTTGCAGTCGGCGCTGGACCGATCCCTGGTACGGCTGTATTCGTCCGACCTGGACTTGCACGCCTTGCCGCAGGCCATCTTCGGCTGCGTGGACGAACTGATCGCGGTGGAGCAGGTGTCGTATGGCGAGTTCCACGCCCCGAGCCGTGATTTCCGCTGCCTGTTCCTGCACAACCCCGACGAGGGCCACCAGCGCACGATGAGCCTGGAGGCGTACAACCGCCACGCGGCCAGCCATCCGTTCTGGCAGAACGATCCGGCGTTCTATGGCGAGCGGGCGCTGCGCGAGTCGGATTTCTTCACCGACGCGGAGTTCATGGAACTGCCGATCGCGCGCGAGGTGTTCCTGCCGTCTGGGGCGCGCCGGATCATGGGCATCGTGATCGCGCTGCATGGCTACGTGGTGACGATCGCGTGCCACCGCGTGCTGGGGCGGCCCGCATTTTCCGACGGCGAGCGCGATCTGCTGCAGGCGCTGCGCGGGCATGCGCAGCGCCTGCACCGCCAGGCGCTGGAGCGCATGGTGGCGTCGCTCACGCTGCGCGAGCGGCTGGCCTACCTGTGCCCGGACCTGACGCGGCGCCAGCGTGACGTGGCGGTGCGGCTCGCGCAGTCGATGTCGAACGAAGCGATCGCGCAGGAATTGCACGTGAGCCTGGATACGGTGAAGAGCCATGTGCGCACGCTGTTCGAGAAGCTGGGCGTGGAGGATCGACTGGCCGCCGCGATGGCGATCATGCAAAAGCCGCTGTTCGCCCGGCTGCCGCCGCTGTGGAGCCTGCCCGGCTCGCACGGTGGGCCGGCGGGCGCGCAGGTGAACGCTCCCCCGGGCGAGGCGGATGCCATTGCCGGCGCGCTGCGCGCGTAGGCGCGGCTGGGCTGCGCCTCTGCCACAATCGCGGCCATGTTCACCGGAATCATCACGGGCGTGGGACGCATCGTCGCCGCGCAGGATCTGGGCGCCGCCGCGGGCTATGGCAAGCGCCTGGCGATCGAGGCGCCCGCGGGTTATCTCGACGATGTGGCGCCGGGCGACAGCATCGCGCTCAACGGCGCCTGCATGACGGTTGCGGCGCTGCAGCCGCAGGCGGGGCGGTTCGACATCGACATTTCGCAGGAGTCGCTGGGCAGGACCACGGGGCTCGGCGCGCCGGGCCCGGTCAATCTGGAGAAGGCGGTGCGCGCGGACGACCGGCTGGGCGGCCACATCGTGTCGGGGCACGTGGACGGCGTGGGCCGCGTCACGCACTTCGCGCGGGTGGGCGAAAGCTGGGAACTGCGCGTGCTGGCGCCGCCCGAACTGGCGCGCTTCCTGGCCTACAAGGGTTCGGTGGCGGTCAACGGCGCGAGCCTGACGGTGAACCGCGTGCAGGACGCGCCCGAGGGCTGCGAGATCAGCATCAACCTCATCCCGCACACGGTGGAAAACACGACGCTGGGCACGCTGGCGCCGGGCGCCGCCGTCAACCTGGAGGTCGATACGGTGGCGCGCTATGTGGCGCGCATGCTGGAGCTGCGTGCGCAGCCATGACGCAGCAGGCGCTGGCGCTCCAGGACATTCTTTTCACGCAAGGCTTCGGCACCCGCCGCATCTGCGCGGGGCTGGTGCAGCAGGGGTACGTGTCCGTGGCGCGGCCCGGAGACGGCGCACCCTGCGCCTGCACCGATCCGGCGCAGGCTTTCGTGCCCGACGGCCTGCGCTTCTGGGTGCAGGGCGCCGCGTGGGAATACCACGCCCGCGCCTACCTCATGCTGCACAAGCCGGCGGGGGTGGAGTGTTCGCAGAAGCCATCCACCTACCCGAGCGTCTATACGCTGCTGCCCGCGCCGCTGCGCTCGCGTCCTTCCAAGAGCGCCGTGGCGGGCGTGCAGGCCACCGGACGGCTGGACCAGGACACGACGGGGCTGCTGCTGCTGAGCGACGACGGTCAGTTCATCCACCGCATGGCATCGCCGAAGAAGCATGTGCCCAAGGTGTACGAGGTGGCCGCGAAGCATGCCGTGGACGCGGCGCAGGTGCGGCTGCTGCTGGAGGGAGTGGTGCTAGACGACGACCCGCGCCCCGTGCGCGCGGCGGCCTGCGAGCGCATAGGTGAATATGGGCTGCGGCTGACGCTGACCGAGGGCAAGTACCACCAGGTCAAGCGCATGGTGGCCGCGGCGGGCAACCGCGTGGAGCGGCTGCACCGCAGCCGCATCGGCGCGCTGGACCTGCCGCCCGACCTGGCGCCGGGCCAGTGGCGCTGGCTCACGCAGGTCGAACTGGCGCTGGTGACGGCGCAGGCGCCTGCATAAACCTGGAAACGGCAGTTGACCGCTTTGCATCCCTTGCCAGGCCGCATGCAATCGAGCGTTGACGGCTTCGATGGGGTTCACCTCGTGGGTGAGAGCGCCATGCACCTGCCAGCACCGCGCTCGGCGCGCCATGCGGCGTTGCTCCTCCTTGCGGGCATCAAGCCCGCCGCGTCGCCCGGTCTTGCCTGGCACGCCGATCACGGCACCGGCAGGCGCATCCAACTGCCGTTTCCAGGATAAAAAATGCCCCCCGGTGCGAACCGGGGGGCATGGCGGACGGGGGGTGCGGAGCGGTCAGCGCTGCGCGAGGGGTTTCACGTCGCGCTTGGTGGTGCCGGTGAACAACTGGCGCGGGCGGCCGATCTTGTACTCGGGGTCGCCGATCATCTCGTTGAGCTGGGCGATCCAGCCGACGGTGCGGGCCAGCGCGAAGACGGCGGTGAACAGGCTCACGGGGATGCCAATGGCGCGCTGCACGATGCCGGAGTAGAAGTCGACGTTCGGGTAGAGCTTGCGCTGCACGAAGTAGTCGTCTTCCAGAGCGATCTTCTCGAGCTGCTTGGCTAGCGCGAGCAGCGGGTCTTTTTCCAGGCCCAGTTCGGATAGCACTTGGTTGCAGGTTTCCTGCATGAGCTTTGCGCGTGGGTCGTAGTTCTTGTAAACACGGTGGCCGAAGCCCATGAGCTTGACGCCGGAGGACTTGTCCTTGACCTTCTCCATGAACTCGCCGACCTTGGCGATGCCGCCGTTGGCCTGGATGTGTTCGAGCATGTTCAGGCAGGCTTCGTTGGCGCCGCCGTGGGCCGGGCCCCAGAGGCAGGCCACGCCTGCCGCGATGGCGGCGAACGGATTGGTGCCCGAGGAGCCGCACAGGCGCACGGTGGAGGTGGAGGCGTTCTGCTCGTGGTCGGCGTGCAGGATGAAGATGCGGTCGAGCGCCTTCTCGACGACGGGGTTGACCTTGTATTCCTCGCACGGGGTGCCGAACATCATGTGTGTGAAGTTGCCCGCATAGGACAGCGAGTTCTTCGGGTACATGAAGGGCTGGCCGATGCTGTACTTGTAGGCCATGGCGACCAGCGTGGGCATCTTGGCGATCAGGCGGATCGCGGCGATCTCGCGGTGCTCGGGGTTGTTGATGTCGGTGCTGTCGTGGTAGAAGGCCGAAAGTCCACCCACCAGGCCCGTGAGCACGGCCATCGGGTGCGCGTCGCGGCGGAAGCCGCGCAGGAAGAACTGCATCTGTTCGTTGACCATGGTGTGCTTGGTCACGGTCTCGGTGAACGTCTGCTTCTGTGCGGCATTGGGCAGCTCGCCGTAGAGCAGCAGGTGGCAGGTTTCGAGGAAGTCGCAGTTCACCGCGAGCTGCTCGATGGGGTAGCCGCGGTAGAGCAGTTCGCCCTTGTCGCCGTCGATGTAGGTGATGGCGGACTGGCATGCGGCCGTGGACAGGAAGCCCGGGTCATAGGTGAACATGCCCGTCTGCGCGTACAACTTGCGGATGTCGATCACGTCCGGCCCGATGGTGCCGTGGTAGACCGGCAGGTCGACGCTGGGGCTGCCGTTACTGAACGACAGGGTGGCTTTGTTGTCAGCAAGTTTCATTTCGACTTTCCTTCTAGGGTTGACCCAACATCTGGCGGGGTGCGCTTCGCATCACAGATGCGCATCAGCTCCAGCACTTCTCTTACTTCATGCGTATCGGTGGCGCCTGCGGGCTCCTTGCGGCGCAGGAGCAGGTCCAGCAGGTCGTTGTCTGCCAGATCCATCAATACGGTCAATCCACGCGCATGCGCCGCTGTGAGCGATGGCTCGTGTCGCGTGAAGAAACGCTCGATGAACAGATCGTTCTCGAGCAGTCCACGCTTGCAGCGCCACTTGAGCTTGCCGAGTTCCCGCGCTTGCAGCGGCTCGGCGGCAGGCTGGCGTGCCGGTGGTGCGGTCATGTCGGTGTCCACGGTGCCTTCGGTTTACGGATGCGCGGGTGGTCACACCGCGCGGCGCACCATCAGTTCCTTGATTTTGCCGATCGCCTTCGTGGGGTTCAGGCCCTTGGGGCAAACGTCCACACAGTTCATGATGGTATGACAGCGGAACAGGCGGTACGGATCCTCGAGGTTGTCCAGGCGCGCGCCAGTGGCCTGGTCGCGGCTGTCGGCGATGAAGCGGTAGGCCTGCAGCAGGCCCGCGGGGCCGACGAACTTGTCGGGGTTCCACCAGAAGCTCGGACAACTCGTGGAGCAGCTCGCGCACAGGATGCATTCGTACAGGCCGTTGAGCTCCTCGCGCTCTTCGGGCGACTGCAGGCGCTCCTTCTCGGGCGGCGTGTTCTCGTTGATGAGGTAGGGCTTGACCGAGTGGTACTGGTTGAAGAACTGGGTCATGTCCACGATCAGGTCGCGGATCACGGGCAGGCCGGGCAGGGGCTTGAGGACGATCGGGTCCTTGAGCGTGCGCAGGTTGGTCAGGCAGGCCAGGCCGTTCTTGCCGTTGATGTTCATGGCGTCGGAGCCGCACACGCCTTCGCGGCAGGAGCGGCGGAAGGCAATGGACGGGTCCTGGGCCTTGAGCTTGATCAGCGCGTCGAGCAGCATGCGCTCGTGGCCGTCGAGTTCGATCTCCACCGTCTGCAGGTACGGCTTGGCGTCCTTGTCCGGGTCGTAGCGGTAGATCTTGAAGGTGCGTTTGATGGTGCTCATGGGGGTGCTTTCTTGTTTTGTCGCTTAGAAAGTACGTGGCTTCGGCGGCACGGTCGGCACCGTCAGCGGTTTCAGGCGCACGGGCTTGTAGTCGAGGCGGTTGCCCTCGCGGTACCACAGCGTGTGCTTCATCCATTCCTTGTCGTTGCGGCCCAGCGGAAAGTCGGCGTCGTCGGCCGGGCGGTCGTAGTCGTCCACCGAGTGCGCGCCGCGGCATTCGTGGCGGGCGGCGGCGGAGATCATCGTGGCCTTGGCGACTTCGATGAGGTTCTCCACTTCCAGCGCTTCCATGCGCGCCGTGTTCCAGACCTTGGACTTGTCCTTGAGCGCGATGCTCGGCACGCGCTCGGCCACTTCCTTGATCTTGGCAACGCCTTCGTCCATGGACGCCTGGGTGCGGAAGACGCCCGCGTGGGCCTGCATGGTCGTGCGGATGTCGTTTGCGACGTCTTGCGCGTATTCGCCGCTGCTGGAGCTTTCGAGACGGTTCAGGCGGCTGAGTGAAAAATCGGCAGCATTGGCGGGCAGTTCCTTGGCTGCGGCGGTGGCCTTGCTGTATTCGGTGATGTGGTTGCCCGCAGAGCGGCCGAACACTACGAGGTCGAGCAGCGAGTTGGTACCCAGGCGGTTGGCGCCATGCACGCTCACGCACGAGCATTCGCCCACCGCGTAGAGGCCGCCGACGATTTTCTCGCCGCCGCTGCCGTCGGGCGTGACGACCTGGCCGTGGATGTTGGTCGGGATGCCGCCCATCTGGTAGTGGATGGTGGGCACCACGGGGATCGGCTCCTTGGTGATGTCCACGTTGGCAAAGTTGACGCCGATCTCGAACACCGAGGGCAGGCGCTTGTGGATGGTCTCCGCCCCCAGGTGGTCGAGCTTGAGCAGCACGTAGTCCTTGTTGGGGCCGCAGCCGCGGCCTTCCTTGATTTCCTGGTCCATGGAGCGCGACACGAAGTCGCGCGGCGCCAGGTCCTTCAGCGTGGGGGCGTAGCGCTCCATGAAGCGTTCGCCTTCGCTGTTGATGAGGATGGCGCCCTCGCCGCGGCAGCCTTCGGTGAGCAGCACGCCGGCGCCGGCCACGCCGGTGGGGTGGAACTGCCAGAACTCCATGTCCTGCAGCGGCAGGCCCGCGCGCGCGGCCATGCCCAGGCCGTCGCCGGTGTTGATGAAAGCGTTGGTCGAGGCCTGGAAGATGCGGCCCGCGCCGCCCGTGGCGAGCAGCGTGGCCTTGGCCTGCAGGGTGTAGATCTCGCCGGTTTCCAGCTCCAGCGCGGTCACGCCCACCACATCGCCGTCGGCGTCGCGGATCAGGTCCAGCGCCATCCATTCGACGAAGAACTGGGTGCGCGCCTCCACGTTCTTCTGGTAGAGCGTGTGCAGCAGCGCATGGCCGGTGCGGTCGGCGGCGGCGCAGGCGCGCTGCACGGGCTTTTCGCCGTGGTTGGCGGTGTGGCCGCCGAAGGGGCGCTGGTAGATGGTGCCGTCGGCGTTGCGGTCGAACGGCATGCCGAAGTGCTCCAGTTCATACACCGCGTTGGGCGCCTGGCGGCACATGAATTCGATGGCATCCTGGTCGCCGAGCCAGTCGGAGCCCTTCACGGTGTCGTAGAAGTGCCATTCCCAGTTGTCGTCGCTCATGTTGCCGAGCGAGGCGCCGATGCCGCCCTGCGCGGCCACGGTATGCGAGCGGGTGGGGAACACCTTGGAGAGCACGGCGACGTTGAGGCCCGCGCGCGAAAGCTGCAGGGACGCCCGCATGCCGGAGCCGCCGGCCCCCACGATGATGACGTCGAACTTGCGCTTGGAGATGTTGGCTTGGGTGTAGCTCATTGTGTTTTGGCTTTCAGTCTCGCGGGGGGAATCAAAGGCGCCACAGAACCTGCACTGCCCAGCCGGCGCAGCCGACGAGCCAGACGAGGGTGAGGAGGTCGAGCAGCAGACGGCCCCAGACGGGCTTGATGTAGTCCATCCAGATGTCGCGCACGCCCACCCATGCGTGGTAGGCCAGGGAGACGATGACGGCGAACGCCAGCACCTTCATCCATTGGCGCGCGAAGATGCCCGACCAGGTGTCGTAGCCGATCGGGCCCTTGCTGAAGATCACCTGCGCCAGCAGCAGCACGGTGAACAGCGCCATCAGGGCGGCGGTGGCGCGCTGGGCCAGCCAGTCGCGCAGGCCGTAGTGGGCGCCGACGACGGTGCGCTTGGAGCCGTAATTCACAGACATGGGAAGTCCTTCTTGTAGTGCGTATCGAGGGGGAAGGGGAGCAGGGCGGCGCGCGGGGCTCAGTACAGGCCGAACAGCTTGGCGCCCAGGATCACGGTCAGGCCGATGCCCAGCACGAGCGTGACGAGCGCGGAGGTGCGGCCGAACTCCTTGCTCACCGAGTGGGTCGCATCCATCCAGAGGTGGCGCACGCCGGCAATGAAGTGGTGCAGGTAGGCCCAGATCAGTGCCAGCGCCACCAGCTTGATGAACCAGCCCGGAACAAAACCAAGGCCGCTGTTGAAAGCGGCCTTGAATTTCGAAAACGAGATTTCGGAGGAGATGGATGCATCGAACATCCAGATGATGAACGGCAGTAGCACGAACATCAGCAGCCCGCTGGCGCGGTGCAGGATGGAAACCCAGCCGGCGGGCGGCAGGCGGTAGGTGGTCAGGTCGGTGATGGCGTTGATATTGCGGAACTCGGGCCGCGGCTTGGCGATTTCGGTCATGGCAGGCGCTTTCGTGGGTATAACTGTTTTGTAATTCGGTGACGAGCAAACAACGCAAAATTCTATTGCAACGCACCAGCATCTCTTGGGGGAGCACGGTATTTTCGATGTTGCCGCTCAAGAAGGTGGGGGCAGGGCATGGATCAGCTCAGTGCATTGTGGTAGTGGTGCGTGTCGGTGCGGTAGAGGCCGCGCCGCAGCTCCATGGGCGTGTCATGGTAGGTGCAGGCAAGGCGCTCCACGCTCAGCAGCGGCGTGTGCGCGTCCACGCCCAGCAGGGTCGCCTGCTCGCTATCGGGCAGGACGGCGCGGATTTTCTCGTCCGCGCGCACCATGCGCACGCCGAACTCCAGTTCGAACATTGCATAGGTGGCGCCCGGGTATTGCGCCATGCGCTCGGCGGTCAGTCCCTTGAATGGCTGGCCCGGCAGCCAGATGTCCTCCAGGATGGTGGGCACGCCCGCGAGCGACAGGACGCGCCGCGCCTGCAGCACCGCGTCGCCCGTGCGCAGGGCCAGGCAGCGTGCGATGTCGGCGTTGGCGCGCACGCGCTTGCATTCCAGCACGCGCCGCTGCGCCGGGCCTTCCGCGCGCGCGTCGCCGCTATCGGGCACCAGTCGCAGAAAGCGGTACTGCACCTGCTGCTCGGCGTGCGTGGCGACGAAGGTGCCCTTGCCCTGGCGGCGCACGACGAGGTTCTCGGCGGCCAGCTCGTCGATGGCCTTGCGCACCGTGCCCTGGCTCACGCGGAAGCGCGCGGCCAGCTCGATTTCGCTCGGAATAAGCTCCCCGGGCTTCCACTCGCCCGCCTGCAGGCTCTGCAGGATCAGCGTCTTGATCTGCTGGTACAGCGGGCTGAAGGCCGGCGTTTGCGGTGCGGCAGCGGAGGAAGAGGAGGGCGTCTGGGCCATTGGCAATGGGATGGGGCGAAACGGACGCGGAAAAAAGCGTGGCGGAGTGGCGGAGTGGCGTGGCGGAGTGGCGGAGTGGCGTGGCGGGCAGGGCTGTGGCTCTCCGATCATATCTTATATAAGACATAAGACAAATTGACGCTGTCCGACTTTCGCGGGTACACTCGCGCACTATCATTCTTCCCCGGCGCGGCTGGTCGGTGCGCCCCAGGCTGGCGGTGCGCGCGACCAACGTCATCACCCAACTTCCAGGAGTTTCCTCATGAGCAAGAAACCTGTCCGCGTTGCCGTCACCGGCGCCGCTGGCCAAATCGGCTACGCCCTGCTGTTTCGCATCGCCTCGGGCGAAATGCTGGGCAAGGACCAGCCGGTGATCCTGCAACTGCTCGAAGTGCCCGTCGAGGGCCCGCAAAAGGCACTCAAGGGCGTGATGATGGAGCTCGACGACTGCGCCTTCCCGCTGCTGGCCGGCATGGAGGCCCATGGCGATCCGATGACCGCCTTCAAGGACGCCGACTATGCCCTGCTGGTCGGCTCGCGCCCCCGTGGCCCCGGCATGGAGCGCGCCGAACTGCTGGCTGTCAATGGCGCCATCTTCACGGCGCAGGGCAAGGCCCTCAATGCCGTGGCCAGCCGCAGCGTCAAGGTGCTGGTGGTCGGCAACCCCGCCAACACCAATGCCTACATCGCCATGAAGTCCGCGCCCGACCTGCCGGCCAAGAACTTCACCGCGATGCTGCGCCTGGACCACAACCGCGCGCTGAGCCAGATCGCCGCCAAGACCGGCAAGGCGGTGGCCGATATCGAGAAGCTCACCGTCTGGGGCAACCATTCGCCCACGATGTACGCCGACTACCGCTTCGCCACCATCAAGGGCGAAAGCGTGGCCAAGTTGATCAACGACCAGGACTGGAACGCCAATGTGTTCCTGCCCACCGTCGGCAAGCGCGGCGCGGCGATCATCGAGGCGCGCGGCCTGTCCTCGGCTGCCTCGGCCGCCAATGCCGCCATCGACCACATGCGCGACTGGGCGCTGGGCACCCAGGGCAAATGGGTCACGATGGGCGTCCCCTCGGGCGGCCAGTACGGCATTCCGAAGGACACGATGTTCGGCTTCCCGGTCACCTGCGAGAGCGGCGAATACAAGATCGTCGAAGGACTGGAAATCGACGCCTTCAGTCAGGAGCGCATCGACAAGACCCTGAAGGAACTGCAGGACGAGCAAGCCGGCGTTGCCCATCTGCTCTGAACCAACCCTGCCGCCCGCCCATGAGCGACTGGAACCCTGGGCTCTACCGCCGCTACGAAGACGAACGCACGCGCCCGGCGCGTGAGTTACTGGCGCGGGTGCCGCTGGAGCGCGCCGCACGGGTGGTGGACCTGGGCTGCGGCCCGGGCAATTCGACCGAACTGCTCGTGCAGCGCTTTCCCGGTGCGGCGGTCGCCGGCGTGGACAATTCCGACGCCATGCTGCAAAGCGCGCGCCAGCGCCTGCCCGGAGTGCGTTTCGATTCCGCCGACATCGGCGCCTGGCAGCCCGAGGCGGCACCCGACCTGATCTATGCCAACGCCTCGCTGCAGTGGGTGCCCGCGCATGAAACGCTGGTCCCGCGCCTGTTCGACGCCCTGGCGCCCGGCGGTGTGCTGGCCATCCAGATGCCCGACAACCGCGAGGAGCCCACGCACCGCCTGATGCGCGAACTGGCGGCCCAGGCGCCCTGGGCCGGGCCGATAGGCGATGCCGGACGTCTGCGCACCGACCTGCTGGCCATCGCCGGCTACTACGATCTGCTGGCCCCGCGCGCCGTGCTGGTGGACGTGTGGCACACCGTCTACCAGCACCCCATGGCTTCCGCTGCCGCCATCGTCGAATGGGTGCGCGGCACGGGGCTGCGGCCTTTCATCGACCCGCTGCCGCCCGCGCTGCGCGAGAGCTTCCTGGCCGAGTACGAGCGCTGCGTCGATGCGGCCTACCCCGCGCGCACGGACGGGCGCCGCCTGCTGGCCTTCCCGCGCATGTTCATCGTCGCGCGCAAGCCATCGTGACCACCGCTGCAGGCGCTGCCGCCCATCCCGCTACCGTGCTGCTCGGTGCGCAGGCCGGTGCCGTGGCGCTGCCCGTGTGCGACCACTACAGCGGCGTCGAGGCGCGCATGCGCAAGAGCCTGGCATTGCAGGCCGAGATGGCGCAGGAGTTCGGCGCCTGCGTGTTCGACGTCACGCTCGACTGCGAGGACGGCGCTCCCGCCGGCGGCGAGGCCGAGCACGCCGCGCTGGTGGCCGAGCTGGCGCTTTCCGCCGTCCCGGGTGCCCGCGTGGCCGCCCGCGTGCACCCCGTGGACCATCCGGCGTTCGAGGCCGACGTGGCCGCCATCGTGGGCCGCGCCGGCGCGCGCCTGTGCCATGTGATGGTGCCCAAGGTCGAATCGGTGCACGACGTGGCGCGCGCCGCACAGGCGCTCGATGCGGCGGGCGCCCCGGCGCTGCCGCTGCACGCGCTGATCGAGTCGCCCATGGCCGTGCACCGCGCGTTCGACATCGCGGCCCATCCGCGCGTGCAGTCGCTCTCGTTTGGCCTCATGGATTTCGTCTCGGCCCACGGCGGCGCCATTCCCGCCGGCGGCATGGGGGTGCAGGGCCAGTTCAGCCATCCGCTGGTGCTGCGCGCCAAGCTCGACATTGCCTCGGCCTGCCACGCCAGCGGCAAGGTGCCGTCGCATTGCGTGGTGACCGAGTTCCGCGACGCCCAGGCGCTGCGCCAGGCCGCCACGCGCGCCGCGCGCGAGCTGGGCTACATGCGCATGTGGAGCATCCACCCCGACCAGATCCGACCCATCCTGCAAGCCTTCGCGCCACCGCCGCAGGATATCGAGGATGCTGCAAAAATCATAGCTGCCGCCGCAGGTGCGGATTGGGCTCCGATCAGTTTCGGTGGCCAACTGCACGACCGCGCCAGCTATCGCTACTACTGGCAGACCCTGGAGCGTGCACACCGCACCGGGCAAGTTCTGCCGTCCTCGGTGCAGCCGTATTTCGCTGCGCCTCCCCGCTAAGAAAGGAAAGGTCCCTTGATGATGAAAACTCTTCTCGCATCCCTGCTCATGGCATGCGCGCCGGCGATGGTGCTGGCGCAGGCGGATGCTCCCGCCAAGGCCGTGGCCAAGACCGCCGCCACCAAGCCCGCGGCCACCAAGATCGCCAAGGCCAAGCCCAAGCCCTCGGCCAGCCGCGTCGAGCTCAAGAGCGCGGCAGCCAACGTGGCCGCAGGCGTCTCCGCCGCCGAAGCGGCGCTGTCGCCCACCGAGCTGGCGCTGTCGGAGCGCGTGCAGACGGGCCGCATGCCGTGCGAGCTGGGCGCCTACGTCACCGTGTCCGCCGACGCGCGCATGCCCGGCTACTTCGACGTGGAGGGCAAGGGCTTCAAGTTCCGCATGGCCCCGGTGGAAAGCCGCACCGGCGCCATCCGTCTGGAAGACCCGAAGGCCGGTGCGGTATGGCTGCAGATCGCCAACAAGTCCATGCTCATGAACCAGAAGCTCGGCCAGCGCATGGCCGACGAATGCATGAGCCCGCAGCAGGCGCTCGTGGCCGAAGGCTTCAAGACCAACCCGCCGCCCAGCCTGCTCGAAACCGCGGCAATCACCACCAAATAACACACGTCTCGCGCAAAACAAGGTGAGGCAAGCCGTTCGCCTTTGGGCGCGGCCCCTTGCCGCATCCTTATTTGCGTAAGTCCTGTCAAAAGACCCGCGCCGCCGCCCCATTTTTGAAACTGGAGAACAAGATGTTGCAAGCCTACCGCCAACACGTCGCCGAGCGCGCAGCGCTCGGCATCCCGCCGTTGCCGCTCGATGCGAAGCAGACGGCCGATCTGATCGAGCTGATCAAGACCCCGCCGGCGGGCGAGGACGCCTTCCTGCTGGACCTGCTCACGCACCGCGTGCCGCCGGGCGTGGACGATGCGGCCAAGGTCAAGGCCAGCTTCCTCGCGGCGGTGGCGCACGGCGACATCGCGGTGGCCCTCATCAGCCGCGCCAAGGCCACCGAGCTGCTGGGCACCATGGTGGGCGGCTACAACGTGCATCCGCTGATCGAACTGCTCGACGACAAGGACGCGGCGGTGGCCGGCGTGGCCGCCGAGGGCCTGAAGAAGACCCTGCTGATGTTCGATTTCTTCAACGACGTGGCCGACAAGGCGAAGGCCGGCAACGCGAAGGCCAAGGAAGTGATCCAGTCCTGGGCCGATGCCGAATGGTTCACCAGCCGTCCCGAGGTCGGGCAGAAGATCACCGTCACCGTCTTCAAGGTGCCCGGCGAGACCAATACCGACGATCTGTCCCCCGCGCCCGACGCCTGGAGCCGCCCCGACATTCCGCTGCACTATCTCGCCATGCTGAAGAACACGCGCGAAGGCGCGGCCTTCCGGCCCGAGGAAGACGGCAAGCGCGGGCCCATGCAGTTCATCGAGGACCTGAAGAAGAAAGGCCACCTCGTGGCCTACGTGGGCGACGTGGTGGGCACGGGATCTTCTCGCAAGTCGGCCACCAACAGCGTGATCTGGGCCACGGGCCAGGACATTCCGTTCGTGCCCAACAAGCGCTTCGGCGGCGTCACGCTGGGCGGCAAGATCGCGCCGATCTTCTTCAACACGCAGGAAGACTCGGGCTCGCTGCCGATCGAGGTGGACGTCTCCACGCTGGAGATGGGCGACGTGGTCGATGTCCTGCCCTATGACGGCAGGATCGTGAAGAACGGCGCCACGGTGGCCGAGTTCAAGCTCAAGAGCGACGTACTGTTCGACGAGGTGCGCGCGGGTGGGCGCATCAACCTCATCATCGGGCGCTCGCTCACGGGCAAGGCGCGCGACTTCCTGGGCCTGCCCGCATCCACCGTGTTCCGCCTGCCCAAGGCGCCGGTCGACAGCGGCCGGGGCTTCACCCTGGCGCAGAAGATGGTGGGCCGCGCCTGCGGCCTGCCCGAAGGCAAGGGCATCCGCCCCGGCACCTACTGCGAGCCCCGGATGACCACCGTGGGCAGCCAGGACACCACCGGCCCCATGACCCGCGACGAGCTGAAGGACCTGGCCTGCCTTGGTTTCTCTGCCGACCTGGTAATGCAGTCGTTCTGCCACACCGCGGCCTACCCCAAGCCTGTGGACGTGAAGACGCACCGCGAGCTGCCGGCCTTCATCAGCAACCGCGGCGGCGTGGCGCTGCGCCCGGGCGATGGCGTGATCCACTCCTGGCTCAACCGCCTGCTGCTGCCCGACACCGTGGGCACCGGCGGCGACTCGCACACCCGCTTTCCCATCGGCATCAGCTTCCCCGCGGGCTCGGGCCTGGTGGCCTTCGGCGCCGCCACCGGCGTGATGCCGCTGGACATGCCCGAATCCGTGCTGGTGCGCTTCAAGGGCGCCATGCAGCCCGGCATCACGCTGCGCGACCTGGTGCACGCGATTCCCTACTATGCCATCGAGGCCGGCCTGCTCACGGTCGCCAAGCAGGGAAAGAAGAACGTGTTCTCGGGCCGCATCCTCGAAATCGAGGGCCTGCCCGACCTGAAGGTGGAGCAGGCGTTCGAGCTGTCCGACGCCTCCGCCGAGCGCTCCGCCGCTGGCTGCACGGTCAAGCTCAACAAGGCGCCGATCATCGAGTACCTGAACTCCAACGTCGTGCTCATGAAGAACATGATCGCCGACGGCTACCAGGACAAGCGCACGCTGGAGCGCCGCATCAAGAACGTCGAGGCCTGGCTGGCCAACCCGCAACTGCTCGAAGCCGACAAGGACGCCGAGTACGCCGCCGTGATCGAGATCGACCTCGACCAGATCAAGGAGCCCGTGCTCTGCTGCCCCAACGACCCGGACGACGCCAAGCTGCTCTCCGACGTGGCCGGCACCAAGATCGACGAGGTGTTCATCGGCTCGTGCATGACCAACATCGGCCACTTCCGCGCCGCCAGCAAGCTGCTCGAAGGCAAGCGCGACATCCCGGTCAAGCTCTGGGTCGCGCCGCCCACCAAGATGGACGCGAGCGAGCTGACCAAGGAAGGCCACTACGGCGTGTTCGGCACCGCGGGCGCGCGCACCGAGATGCCCGGCTGCTCGCTGTGCATGGGCAACCAGGCCCAGGTGCGCGAGGGCGCCACGGTGGTCTCCACCAGCACGCGCAACTTCCCGAACCGACTCGGCAAGAACACCAACGTGTACCTGGCCTCGGCAGAGCTGGCGGCCATCGCCTCCAAGCTGGGCCGCATCCCCACGGTGGCCGAATACAGCGCCGACATGGGCGTGGTCAACAAGGACGGCGACAAGATCTACCGCTACATGAACTTCGACCAGATCGTCGAGTACAAGGAAGTGGCCGACGGCGTGGCCGTCTGATACGGCATTGCCTTCGAGCGCATCACTGCGTTGGGGCGCCTTGTGCCGTGCTGCGGCACTGTCTGCGGCCCCCCCCCCGCGCCTTGTCCTGCGCCCGAAGGCAAAGCCATTTGGGCACTGCGCCCGCCCTGTGACCCAAACCCCGCGGGCTGCGACCTGCGGGGTTTTTTGCTTTTTGCGGCCTGAGACAATCCAGCCCCATGACAGACACGACCACGATCCCCGCGAACGATGATGGAGCGGGCGCCCTGCCCGACGGCTGGCTGCGCGTCGAATCGCTGGACCTCGAAGCCCAGGGCGTGGCCCGGCGCGCCGACGGCAAGGTGGTGTTCATCGAAGGCGCGCTGCCCGGCGAACTGGTGAGTGCCAGCACCTACCGCAAGAAGAACAACTGGGAGCAGGCCACCCTCACGGCCATCCACCACGAATCGTCGCAGCGCGTCGCGCCGGGCTGCCCGCACTTCGGTCTGCACGCGGGCGCCTGCGGCGGCTGCAAGATGCAGCACCTGCACCCTGCCGCCCAGGTGGCCGTCAAGCAACGCGTGCTGGAGGACAGCCTCTGGCATCTGGGCAAGGTGCGCGCCGAGACGCTGCTGTGCCCCATCCATGGCCCCGCCTGGGGCTACCGCTACCGCGCACGGCTGTCGGTACGCCATGTGCAGAAGAAGGGCACCGTGCTCGTGGGCTTTCACGAACGCAAGAGCCGCTACGTGGCCGACATGGGCGTCTGCCCCGTGCTGCCGCCGCACGTGAGCGCCATGCTCATGCCGCTGCGCGCGCTGGTCGGCAGCCTGGAGGCGCGCGACACCTGCCCGCAGATCGAGCTGGCCTGCGGCGACGAGGTGACGGCCCTGGTGCTGCGCCACCTGGAGCCGCTCTCCGACGCCGACACGGCCCGCCTGCGCGCCTTCGCCGCAGCCCACCCCAGCGTGCAGTGGTGGCTGCAGCCCAAGGGGCCCGACACCGTGCGCCTGCTCGATGCCGACGGGCCGCAACTGGCCTACGCGCTGCCCGAGTTCGGCATCCGCATGCCGTTCAAGCCGACCGACTTCACGCAGGTCAACCCGCACATCAACCGCGTGCTCGTGGGCCGCGCGCTGCGGCTGCTGGCCGTGCAGCCCAACGAGCGCGTGATCGACTGGTTCTGCGGCCTGGGCAACTTCACCCTGCCCATCGCCACCCGGGCGCGCGAGGTGCTGGGCGTGGAGGGCAGCGAGGCGCTGGTGGCTCGCTCGCGCGAGAATTACAAGGAAAATCAGGCTCCAGCGCAGGCAGGACGGGCGCTGGCAGCTACAACTTTCGTAGCACGCAACCTGTTCGAGATGACGCCGCAGGCGCTGGTGCAGGACGGCGTTGCCGACAAGTGGCTGGTGGACCCGCCACGCGAAGGCGCCTTCGCGCTGGCCAAGGCGCTGGCCGACCTGCACCAGCAGCGCATCGGTGCCCAGGGCGCGGGGCTGCTGCCCGCCGGGGCCGAGGCCGAGGGCTGGACGCCGCCCGCCCGCATCGTCTACGTGAGCTGCAACCCCGCCACGCTGGCGCGCGACGCGGGGCTGCTGGTGCACCAGGCGGGCTACCGCTGCGTCGCGGCGGGGGTAGTCAACATGTTTGCGCACACCGCGCACGTGGAAAGCATCGCGGTGTTCGAGCGCTCCGACACACCGGGCTGATCGTGCAGTGCTATCGAAAAAGAAGCTGCCACCGCAGGTTTTTCGAGGATTTCAGAGGGTTTTGTTGCTGAAACTGCCGGAATGCGTGCGGTGGAAGCTATCTATTCGATAGCGCTAGTGCAGTGTTCAATGTTAAGCAGCACATAAAACCGCGCCTTTTGACGCATGGCGGCGTTGCAAATCCTCGCGATAGCGACGGCTATCGTTGTGGTGCTGTGGTTTGCGCCTTGCCCTGCGCCAAAACGCATCGCTTTTATTGGTGCCGCCAAGCATCGAACACTGCACTAGCTGCGGTCGCGCTCTGCCGCCGTGGCGGGTGGGCGCGTATCCGCCTCGGGCGCGGGCCGGGCATCGGTCTTGCCCAGCACCGAGGGCACGGCCTCGATCTTGTTGTCGCGCATGTAGATGTCCATGTCCTTCCAGCCCGCGAAGATCGCCGCCTTGCTGGCCTTGCCGTTGAGGGTGAAGCAGTCTTCCAGGCTGCGCATCGAATGGCGGCAGGCGCCGCCGACGGCGCGGGCCTCGGCCTCGCGCTGCGTCACCTTCGGGTCCGGGCCCAGGCCGGGAATGTCGCAGCCGGCGAGCAGCGAGGCGAGGGCGAGCAGCAGAAGAAGGCGCTGGGGCATGAGGGTGCATCCAGAAAAGGGGCTTGTTTCCATTATCGGCACGATGGCGGACGAATTGACCCCCGGCTCCACCGCACGGCATGCCGCAGGTCAAGGCCGCACGTGAAAAGGGCCTCTTGCGGAGGCCCTGCGGGAGGATGCGCGGAGGTGCTCAGTCGCGCTCGCCGCCGAAGATGCCGAGCAGCGACAGCAGGCTCTGGAACACGTTGAAGGCGTCCAGGTACAGCGCCAGCGTGGCCGAGATGTAGTTGGTCTCGCCGCCGTCGAGGATGCGCTTGATGTCGTAGAGCATGAAGGCGCTGAAGATACCGATGGCCACCACCGAGATGGCCAGCATGGCCGCGGACGATCCCACGAAGATATTGATGACGCTGCCGACCAGCAGCACGATCACCCCTACGAACAGGAACTTGCCCAGGCCCGAGAGGTCGCGCTTGACGACCGACGCCAGGCTGGCCATGGCCAGGAACACGCCGGCGGTGCCGCCGAAGGCCGTCATCACCAGCGCGGGCCCATTGCTGAAGCCCAGCACCATGGCGATGAGCCGCGACAGCATCAGGCCCATGAAGAAGGTGAAGCCCAGCAGCACCGGAACACCGGCGGCGGAACGCTTGGTCTTCTCGATGGCGAACATGAAGCCGAAGGCACCACCCATGAAGACGATCAGCCCCAGGCCGCCCGTGAGCGAGCGGGTGATGCCCGTGGCCACGCCGAGCCACGCCCCCAGCACGGTGGGCAGCAGGCTCAGCGCCAGCAGCCAGTAGGTATTGCGCAGCACCTTGTTGCGCTGCTCTAGCGACAGGCCGTAGCCGTAGCTCGGGGTTTCCAGGGTCTGGACGGGTGTATTCATGGTCTTCTCTCCTTGACTGCGTTGGCAGGTGGGCAAATTCTAGGGGGCATGCGGGCGCAGGGCGCCAATGGCCTCATGGGATTGCCTACTATTGCGTTGGAGTGTTTTGTAGGCAGGCGCGGGAATCGGTGCCGGCTCCAAGGTTATCCTCGTACACCGTTCATCACCGACCCCGACCTTACACCATGCAGACCAAATCTATGCTCGAACTCGCGGATATCAAGAGGATCGCCGCCGCCGCCGAGGCACATGCCATCGCCAACCAATGGGCCGTGACCATCGCCATCGTCGATGACGGCGGCCATCTGCTGTGGCTGCAGCGACTCGATGGCGCGCCCGCGATCTCGGCGCACATTGCGCCAGCCAAGGCCCACACGGCGGCCCTGGGCCGCCGCGAAAGCAAGATCTACGAAGACATTATCAATGGCGGGCGCTACGCATTCCTGACCGTACCCGACGCACAGGGAATGCTCGAAGGCGGCGTGGCCATTCTGCACAACGGGCATTGCATCGGCGCGGTGGGCGTGAGCGGCGTGAAGTCCAGCGAGGATGTGCAGATCGCCAAGGCAGGCATTGCCGCGCTGGGGCTTTGACCGGCCCGGCGGCATCCGTGCAAAAGCAAAAACGCCGGCTGCGAGGCCGGCGTTTTTCGGTGGCGGATGATGGTTGCGGGAAAAAAATGCTTGGCTGGTCGGATAAATCCGTTGGCTAGCAAAAAACGACCCTTGGAGACTTGGGAATCAAGCCTCGGAGTCGCCCCACGATGAAACTCTATTTGGTCAGGGATGGGGCGCTTTGTACGGCGGCCTTCTTGTCGACTGCGGCGAACAGGGGTTGTGCGGAAAGAACGGCTTGCATGCGGGATCTCTTGGGGAATCGATACCTGAGATGGAACACTCCCCCAGGCTTGCTGCCCACTGCGTGTGGCCGCCAACCCCCTCGCCGGGGGGCGATGCCAGCGGCCCGGCAAAGCCGGTTCCGCGGTATCCCTGGCATTGGGCTGCGCCAGTTTCATGCGTCGCGGGTGGCGCGCGAGCGCCATGGATAACTGAGATGAACTGTTCTCGATTAAAAGTCAAGCATCCGCAGTGTAAAAAATCACTTCTGCGGATCGGTCACGAACCCGATCTTGCGCAGACCGGCCATCTGTGCCGCCGACATGGCCTGCGCCACGCGCTCGTAGCGCACTTCCTTGTCGCCGCGGATGTGCAGGTCGGGCTGCGGGTTTTTCGCCGCCTCGGCGCGCAGCAGGGTTTCGAGCTGCGCGTCGCTGTCGATCCTGGTTTCGTTCCAGTAGTAGGTGCCGTCGGCGGCCACGCTCAGCCGCACCGTTTCGGGCTTGACGTCCTCGGGCTTGTTGGTGGCCCGGGGCAGGTCCACGTTGACCGCATGCTTCATCACGGGCACCGTGATGATGAAGATGATGAGCAGCACCAGCATGACGTCCACCAGCGGCGTCATGTTGATCTCGTTCATCACCTCGTCGGAGTCCTCCTGGGTACCGAACGCCATGTCAGTTGCTCCACCGCGCTACGCGCGAGGCCGCTGCGCCACCGGTGACGAGGGTTTTCTCGTAGACGCGGTAGGTCTTGTACGGGGCGGCGCCGAGAGACTCGATGATGTGCCGCATCGGCCGGTTGTCCTCCAGGATCCACGACAGTTCGACCTGCTTCACGCCCTTGGCGCGCAGGCCCTGTCGCATCGTGTCGATGGCCAGGAAGGGCGCGATGGCGCCGGCCAGTTCGCCGCTGATGCTGCGGCTGATGCCCATCAGCGGCACGCGCGCCGTCTTCGTGCCGCGCTTGAGACGCAGCATCAGCTTGGCCCAATTGAAGGGCAGCAGCTTGCCGCCGAAGTCCGCGATCATCTCGTTGAGGTTGGGCAGGGCGATGCCGAAGCCCACGGCCTTGCCGTTGAGTTCGACGATGGCCACGCAGGTCGGGTCGATGAACATCTTCAGGCTCTTGGCCATGTGCGCGATCTCCGCTTCGGTGAACGGGATGAAGCCCCAGTTCTGCGACCAGGCGTCGTTGAAGATCGCGGTGACCGTGTCGAACTCTTCGAGGTAGCGCTTGGTGTCGAGGTTGCGCACCGTCAGCGCCGACGGCTTGCGCGGGCCGATCATGCGGCGCGCGGCGGCGGGCATCTCGTGCTCGATGTCGTAGAGGTAGGCGATCGTGTCCTTCGCCTTCGCGTAGCCCTCGGCCTCGACCCGTGCGCCGACGTAGCGGGCGTCGTGGCCCATCAGCATCATCGGCGGCGTATCGAAGCCATCGATCAGCAGGCCCGTCTCCTCGTTGATCGACAGGTTGAAGGGGCCGAGCACCTTCGTCTTGCCGCGCGCGGCGAGCCAGCTTTCTGCAATCTCGAAGAGTGCCGCGAAGACCTCGCTGTCGTCCTCTGCGCAGATCATCCCGAAGTGGCCAACTGCCGGGTCCTTCACGAGCCTGTCGATTTGTGCGCTGATGCGGCCGACATCACGGTCGCCTTTGCGGGCAAGCCAGAACTGTGTCTCGGCGTGCGCAAAGTAGGGATTTTTCCGTGGCGACAAGGCCTCGCGCCGCTCCATCATCAGCGGCGGCACGAAGTGCGGGTCGCGGGCGTGGATTTTCGAGGGCAACTGGATGAAGCGGTCCAGTTCCGCCGGTGTGCGAACCGGGATGATTTCGAGAGTGGTCATCAGACAGCCGGGAGAGACTTGTTGCGTGCGAGAAATCCGAGCCAGATCGTGCGTACGCCGTGCCAGGCGAACGTCAGACCTTGCCATGCGGTGACGATGTACAGGCCGGCCGGGCCGGCGCCGATCAGCAGCGCGAGCGCCATGATCGTCATGGTGATGTTACGCCGCGCGATGAAGCTACGCACGCGGCCGTCCAGCCGCGTAGCCGCATGCAGCGCGAAGCCGAGGCGGGCCTTGGCAATGCCCAGCACGATGCGGTCACCGAGGTAGAAGACGATCAGCCAGACGGCTGCCGCGTAGAGGTGGTCGTCCATGGACCGTCCGCCAAGACCCCAGGCCCAGGCGAAATACCAGAAGGGCGGATGCACGATGTCCAAGCCGTGGTCGAGCACATTGCCAATGGCCGAATCGGTCAGCGTCACTCGTGCAATTTTGCCATCGACGCTGTCGAGCACGCTCATGCCGTACGCGCACAGGAAGCCGAGCAGGAAGTTCCCTTGCGCGAACAGTGGCACGGCCGCGACTGTGAGGATGATCGACAACGCCGTCACCGTGTTGGGGTGGATGCGCCAGCGAGTACATAAGCGCACCAATTGCCATACCAGCGGTGGGTAGACCCAGCGGGTGAGCAGATCGGTCGAGCCCTTGTAGTTGTCCCAGAACATCTGGCGTTCGAGTCGATTGCGCGCGGCCTTGCCATTGACCGCGTAGATCCAGTAGGGCAGCGAACGTCGCAGCTTGTTGACGTAGGCGGGGAAGTCCTGTTCGTCATACGGTGCTATGCGCCCGGCGGCCAGCATGGTGTCGGCCACCTCGCGCAGCGTTAGCGCGCCGGATGGAATGTCGCCGGCGAGCGCAGGCTCGAGGCGCAGCACGACGGCGCGCTCGGCGCCTTCCCCGCGGACAGCGACGCAGGGCCCCGTGCCGCGAAGCAGAACGTCGATCAGTCGCGGGTCGACCGCGTTGCCGCCGTCAATGGCGACCAGCGCGCCGCTGACCAGCGCCTGGCGCAGGCGCATGCCCAGCGGCACCGTGTCGACGTCGGTCTTCGCGGCGGGCCAGGCGGTGCTGCCGGCATCGACGCCGGACAGGACGACGTGCGTCCCGGCATCGAGATGCTTCACGCTGCGCCGCAGACGTTCGACGGGCGGGATGCCGAATAGTGGCTCTGCGCGGGCGGCAGCGGTGGTGTCGATCCAAAGATTCATATGCTCTCAGATGCTCGCAGTTGCAGGAGTCCGATCGCCGAGAACAGCGCCGGCGCGGCGAGGGCGATGACCAGCGGAGGCCACCGGGCGCTCAGACCCAGGACCGCGACGATACCGTCGCAGAGAAGAAACCCCAGGCCGAGGATCAGCGCCATCGCCATTCTTGATCCACCGCCCGTGCCGCGCGGCAGCGATACCGCCGTCGGCAGCGCTAGCAGCAACATGACGAAGACCGCCAGCGGCGCGGCGTAGGCGCGATACAGCACGCTCTCGTAGTAGCGATGGGGCCGCGTTCCAGTGCGGGTGCCTTTGATCACTTCGGCCAGCATGACGGTCGAGAGGTTGGGGCGTGCGATGTCGAGCCGCAACACGTCTTCGGGCTGCAGGTTGGTGTCCCACGCGCGTTCGGCTACCTGGATGTGCTCGACGCGCTTCTCGCCATAGCGGAACTCGTTGACGCCCTTGAGCCGCCAAGCCTGGCCGTCCCACTGCGCCTCGGTGGCGGTCAGGCGGCTCTTGAGCAGACCGGCGTCGTCGCGGACGTACAGCCGCACGTCGATCAGGCTGCGGCCATCGGGGCTGGTGCTTTCCATGGACACGGTGCCGCCGGAGGTGTGCGCCCAGCGCTTGGTCGGCGTGTCGTCGGCGGGCGCGCTGGCGCTCCACCATTCCTTCAGACCGTTTTCCGCTGGCGGCAGCACATGGTCGGACAGCAAGAACTGGGCGACGGCCAGCACTGCCGCCAGCGGCAGCAGGTAGCCGAGCAGCCGCATCATGCTGACGCCCGCCGTGCGCATCGTGGCGATTTCGAGGTTGCGCGCCATCGTGCCCAGCCCCATGAGCGTGCCGAGCAGCACAGCGGGCGGCAACGCCATCACCAGCTCGGCCGGGAGGCGCAGCATGCCGTAGTAGACAATGCCGATCAAGCCCCGATCACGCTTGAGCACGTCGGTGGTGACGTCGAGCAGTTCGAGCACCTGCATCAGCGCCGTGATTACCAGCAGCAGCACGAGGATCTGCGTGCCGACGCGTCGCCGCACGTACGAAGCCATTGCGTGGTTCATGCTGCCACCTTGGCGGAGCGTCGCGGCTTGAGGCGTTCTATCAGCCGCTCCAGCACGCCGATGGTGCGGGACACCGGGTTGTCGCCGGGCCATGCGAGGCTGCCGCGGAAAATCCACAAACTCAGCAGCGCGAACAGCACATAAGGCGTCCACACCGCCAGCGCGGCCGGCAGGCGTCCACTCTCGGCCATGCTCTTGCCGAACTGAAGCGTGTGGTTGAGCAGCAGCAAGGCAAGCGACGCGAAAACGACGCCAGGCGTGCGCCGTCCGCGCTTGGAGGCCATGCCCAGCGGCAGCGCCAGCAACGGCAGCAGGGGCGGCAGCAGCGCACGCGCGAGCCGGCTGTGAAATTCGGCGGACGAGTCGGGGTCTGGGTTGCTGTACATGGTCAGCCAGAGCTCGGGCAGCGTGCGTTCGGTGGCCGACTCGCCTCGGTCGCGAAAGGGCGCGCGCACCGGCGAGAAATCTTCGACGAAGCCGTCGGCGAAGCGCGCGGTGGAGATCGCGCCGTCAGCCGTCTGCCGCACCCGCAGGCCGTCTTCCAGCTTGAGGCGCAGCTTGCGCGTGGCCGACTCGGTCTCCAGTTTGCCGCGCACGGCCGTCGTGATTTCTTCGACGCCGTTCTGGCGGCGCTCCATGAACACGCCCTGGAAGCGGCGGCCCCCGTCTTCTACGCTGTCGGCGCTGAAGCTGAAGCCGTGCGCGATGTCGATGAAGCGGTTTTCCTCGATCTTCGCATTCCAGTTGGTCTGCAGTACCGCGTCCATCTTGACGTGGTAGTCATAGCGCGCGAGCGGTTGCAGTTGCCCGAAGAGGTATAGGTTGAACATACTCAGCAGGAGTGCGAGGATGAAATAGGGCACTGCGATGCGCGTGATCGAGCGTCCGGTGGCGAGCATCGCGTCAAGTTCGCTGTCATCGCCCATGCGCGCCGCGGCCATGAAAATGGCTGCCGTGAACGCTACTGGCAGCGCAAGTCCCAGGTAGTGCGGCACCAGGTCGGCTGCCGCCACCAGCGCGCTTGTGATCGACGCCCCGGTGGACGCCGCGATGTCAAACAGCCGCAACAGCCGCTGCAGCATCGTCGCCAGCAGCATGGTCGCCAGCGCCGTCAGCAGCGGCACCACGAACAGGCGCACCGCATAGCGGTCGAGCCGATCGAACGAGAGAAAGGGCAAAGGGCGAAGCCTCAGGGAGCAGTGCGCTGCTGGGCGCCGCGCAGGACGGCGCTCAATTTGGCGATCATCGCAGCATCGAGCGATACGGCGGCATCTAGCGCCGGCAGCCCGGGCCAGCCGGCATCGGGGAATGCCACACCTTCAAACATGCGCACGCCGTCGTAGCGCGGAATTACATGAAAGTGCACGTCCGGGTCAACCATCATCAACATGAGGTAGTTTATCCGCTCGTATCCCACAAAGTGGCGCAGTGCGACCTCAATGCTGCGGACCACGCCCTGCATTTCCACGAAGGCCTTGGCACTCACATCGGCGAAGGCCTGGACTGGCTCGCGGCATACCAGCACCATGGAGCCCAGCGTGGGCTGTTTGGGGCGCAATAGCAGCGTCCAGCAGTCCGTCTGCGCCAGTCGTGTGGCGGGGTCGCCGAATTTCGTTTCAGTGGCATTGGCCATCGCGGTCGTCCAAGGTCGTGTGTAGCAAGTGTTTTCAGCGGCCGATATTTTCGCCTGAGTCGCCAGGCCACACACGTGGCAGGCTTAGCGCATAGGCGCCGTCCGGAACGAAGTTTTCGGCCTCGGCCGACCAGCGACGCACCTCGACCATGATTTGCGGGCCATTGGCACCGTTCATCAGGCGCAGTCGGTGCCAGAGTGCGCCCTGGTCTTTCGGATTCGGCACGGCCGAGGAAGATGGCACGCACAAACAGGGAATCGGCAGCGCCGGCCCGGCGACCACGTCCATGCGGGCGTCACGGGCATGACCGTGCAGCACCAACTCGGCGCCCACACGCTGCAGCACGGCGCGTAGCCCGTGGCGATCGGCCAGCGCCTTGCGCCAGCCGACGGCGCCGTCGGCTGGTGGATGGTGAAGCATGACGATGCGAATCCGTCCCGCCTTGCCCTCGGCCGCCAATACCTGTTCAAGCCGCGATAGTTGCTGCGCGCCGAGCCAGCCGCGAGCCAGCAGCGGTGGGGTCGGCAGCGCCGAGTTCAATCCTATCAGCGCCACGCCATTGCGGCGATGAACGAAGGGCCAACCATCGTCCGCACGCGTCCACTCCTGCCAGATCCCGAGTCCCTGCGCAAACGGCACGGGTACCAGCGCGTCGTGGTTGCCGGGCACGAGACTGATGCGCTCCGGCGGCGCGAGCGCGGTCAGCCAGCGCGCCGCTTGCTCGAATTCGTCGGGCAGCGCGAAGTTCGTGATGTCACCCGTGACAAGGATGTGGTCGACTGCGTGGGTGCGGATGTCCTGCGCGAGTGCATCGAGGATGTCGATGCGATGCAGCGCGCGCCGTCGCTGCCAGGACCAGGCGCTGAGCTGCCGTTTCGTGAAATGTTGCGGCAGCGACAACACGGGCTCGAAAGGGAGGTGCAGATCCGACACGTGCGCAAACGCAAATTCGCTCATCGATAATCGCCCGCTGCTTCTTTTTCAGATCTTTCGATCATGCCAAAACTTCATACCCCGCACGTCGGGCTATTTTCATGAGCGCCAACGCGGGTTCCACCCAGCGTGTCGCGGGGATCATCGTCGGCGAATCGACCTTGAGTGTCTGGGGGCTCACGTCACAGGCGCGGTTGGGTCGCCAGTTCGAGCGCGCCGGCGTGGTCAGCGCGCCGGCCGATGCCGATCGCGTCATAGTGCTGCGGGCCGACTGGGTGTATGACGAAGCGCTGGTGCGCGGCCTCGCTGGTGCGACGGATGACGTCGCCTTGCGTGCCGGCAACGGCGAGGTGGTCGCGCTGTCCGTCCCGTCCGCACGTGCCGCTGAAGCTGCAACCTTGCTGGCCGAGCGGCGGACGCTGGCCGATGCGCGAACTGTCTCGCCGGCACAGATCGCCGATGGCTACAACGACAAGCTGCGCAAGCGCGAGCCCCCGTACCTGTTGCCGCTGACGGCAGGTAGCATGGACGCCATTGAGTGGCGTACCTTCCTCGGCGCCTACAAGGGCGTCACCGACTTGGTCACGCTCTATGTCTGGCCGCGGCCGGCGCGCTACGTTACGCGCCTGTGCGCCGAGGCCGGCATCACGCCGAACCAGGTGACCTTGGCCAGCTTGGCGCTGGTGCTGGTCGCCATGTGGCTGTTCTGGACGGGGCACTACGCGCTCGGGCTCGCCGCCGCCTGGGGCATGACCTTTCTTGACACCGTGGACGGCAAGCTGGCGCGGGTTACGCTGCAGTCCTCGCGCTTTGGCGATGTCTTCGACCATTCCATCGACTTGATTCACCCGCCGTTCTGGTGGTGGGCATGGATTGTCGGGCTGCCGGCGGTGGGCCTGTCGCTGACGCATGCCACGCTGACTCTTACGGCGATCATCGCGGGCTACGTGCTGCAGCGCCTGGAGGAAGGCTTATTCATCGCTTGTTTTGGCATCGAGATGCACGTATGGGAGCGCTTCGACAGCCGCTTGCGGCTCATCACCGCGCGTCGTAACCCGAATCTGCTGCTGCTGACGGCGTCCATGCTCTTCGGGCGTCCGGACCTCGGCATTCTGGCCGTGGCCATCTGGACCGTGGCCTGTCTGGTCGTGCATGCCGTGCGGCTGCTGCAGGCCGCCGCGGCGCGCCGTCGTGGTCCGCTGCGGTCCTGGCTCTCCGCCCCACCGTGAGAGAAGAACTGCGCACGTTGGTCGATGACGAGCTGCGGCGTGAAGTCCCGCCCGCAGTCGTGACGCTGGCCGAGCGGCTCGCTGCACGCGCGCAGGGCGGGGCGGCCGCCGTGCTGTTTTATGGCTCGGCCCTGAGAGATTGCACACTCGACGGCGTGCTTGATTTCTACGTGCTCGTCGACCACGTCACCGACTGGCCGGGTTCGTTGCTCGCTGCCTGCGCCAACCGTCTGCTGCCGCCAAACGTCGGTTACCTGGAGGAATCGGTCGATGGCCAGAGCCTGAAGGCCAAGTACGCGGTGATGACGGTGGCGCAGTTCCGGCGGGCGATGTCGCTGCAGTGCCTCGATACGACGCTGTGGGCGCGCTTCTCGCAGCCCTGTGCCTGCATCTACACCCGCAGCGAGGCCGACCAGCTCGCCATGCGCGATGCGGTCTGCGACGCCGTGGTGGCGGCGGCGCACTGGGCGGCAATTTTGGGGCCGCTGCATGCCGAGCCAATTGCTTACTGGCGTGCCTTGTATGCGCGCACCTACGCGGCCGAGCTGCGGGTCGAGCGCGGCACCCGCAGCGCCGATCTGCTGGCTCACAACGGGCCGCGCTATGCGCGCTTGCTGCCGCTTGCGTGGGAGGAGGGCGGCCTCGCCTTCACCACGGCGGTTGATGAATTGGCACCCGTGCTGGCGCCGGACGAGCGCACCATCGCCGAGCGCCGCTGGCGCATGCGCCAGCGGCTGGGCCCCATACTGAACGTGCTGCGGCTTCTGAAGGCCGCCCTGACCTTCGACAACGCTACCGACTACGTCGCGTGGAAGGTCGAGCGCCACAGCGGCTACAAGATCGAGCCCACGCCGTTTCAGCGACGCCACCCATTGCTGGCGGCGCCCGGGATCTACTGGCGGCTGCGCCGCCGTGGCGTGCTGCGCTGACGCGCCGACTACGATATGCTTCGTGGCGGATCTCGTTCGCGCGAGACTCCGGCCTTGCCTGCTATTGCCCATGTTCATGTTCCCGTCGGATTCCTCTCCCCGCACCTCGCCCCGACCCATTGGCTGTCGGCGCCTGGCCGGACTGTGCGCGGCGGTCCTGGTGGCTTCCATCGCCTCTGCCGCTGAACCCGGTGGCACGCCGCCACTGGAACGCGATGCCGAGGCCAAGGTCTACCCGACCCTCATCACGCGCTCTTTCACAGTTCTCTATGAGATGCAGCGCGGCGGCATCCGCGGCAGCGGCGAGTTCGTCTGGAAGCGCACGGCTGAGACCTACGAAGCGCACCTCAAGGGCACGGTAGCTGGCTTGGCGCTGTTCAACTGGGCCAGCCAGGGAGGCTTCGACGCCGCCGGCGTGGCGCCCAATAACTATGTGGAGAAGCGCCTGGGCAAGTCCGCGCGTGAGGCTACCTTCGTGCGCGGAGAATCGAAGATCGATTTCTCGGGCTCCGCGCCCGACATTCCCCTGGTGCCGGGCACGCAGGACCGCGTCAGCTGGCTGGTGCAGTTGCAGGCCATTCTGGCGGCGGACCCGGCCAAGGCGAAGGCGGGCGAGCGGGTCGTGATGCCGGTGGTTGGCGTGCGCGGCCGTGCCGAAGCCTGGGTCTTTGAAATCTCGGGCGCGGAGAGCATCAAGACCCCCGCAGGCACACTGAACACACAGAAGCTGACACGTTTGTTGCACAAGCCCGAGGACACCCGGGCCGAGGTCTGGGTGGAGCCGGCGCGGCAGTTCCTGCCAGTGCGCATACGCCTTACGCTGCCGCCATTCGACGCACCGCTCGACATGGCGCTGGTCGACATCAGCGGTTAGCAATCCTTCTGCGGAGCCGCGAAATTGGAGTTCTCATCGGGGACTTCCCCGCACCCGGTATGCTTCAGTTATCTCCCGATGTCTTTCGTTGCGCCGTGACTACCACTTCCACGCCCGTTGAACGGGCAACTGCCGCTGCCCCGGTCACCCGAAATTTCGCATGGCGGGGACAGGCGCGCGCGCTGATCGCCGACCTGTTCGAACGCTCGCCCGTCATCTACTGGACCGATTTCCTGCTGACCACGGGTCTGGGCTGGACGCTTGTCGCCGTCTATTTCCTGGCAACGCCTTGGAGCGCGGTGCAGATCGTGGCCTTCATCGTCGCCAGCCTGCTGTTCTTCCGTTCGGGCACCTTCATCCACGAGATCATCCACATGCCGAGCCAGCAGATGGTCTGGTTCAAGCGGGCATGGAACCTGGCCCTGGGCATTCCGTTCCTGATGCCGTGGATCATGTACAGCAACCACATCGAGCATCACAACCACCGCCGCTTCGGCACGCCGTCGGACGGCGAATACCTGCCGCTTGGTTCGTCCCCGGTGAAGGAAACGCTCAAGTATCTGGCGCAGGCGCCCTTGCTGCCGCTGTTCATGCTGGTGCGCTTCGGCGTGCTGGGTCCGCTGTCGTGGCTGCACGGCGGTCTGCGACGCTGGGTGCTGACGCGTGCGTCGGCGGCCGTGACAAATCCTTACTACAGCGAGCGCTTTCCCAAGCGCTTCGAGAAGCACCTGAAGATCGTCGAAGTGCTGTGCTTCGTCTACATCCTGGCGCTCGCCGTGCTGGTCTGGCGTGACGTGATCAGCCTGACGCACGTGGCCATGGGTTACCTGCTGCTGGCCTGCACGCTGGGGCTGAATTGGGTACGCAACCTAGCCGCGCACCGCTACATCAACGACGGCACGCCGATGGACCTGGCGGGCCAGGTGGAGGAATCCATCAACATTACCGGCCAGACCTGGTTGACCATCGCCTTGTTTCCAGTGGGTTTGCGCTACCACGCGCTGCACCATCTCTTCCCCGCACTGCCGTACCACAACATGGACGAAGCACATCGGCGCCTGATGGCGAGCCTGCCGGCGGATGCCGCCTACCGCATCACCAACCGCGACAGCTTCTTCGCCGCAGTGCGCGAACTCTGGCAGTCTGCCCGGCAAACGCCGCACGAGAGATCGGCGATGCGTGCGTGGCTACCGCGGCCCGACCGATCTTGAACGCCAGTGTGCCCGGGCTGGCGCCCGTGTTCGAGTCGCGCGATGCGTTGGCGAATGCTTCGCTGCCGCCGTGCCTCATCGTCAATCCCCTGAGCTTTCGTGCATCCCGCGGCCTGGCCGGTCAGGCCGAGGCGCTGGCGAAGGCGCAGGGCGCCGAGGTGGTGGTGGTCGACGGTCCTGCATCGCTCACGGCCGCCGTCGAAACCATCCTGGTCCGGCGCCAGCGCCACGTGATGGTGCTGGCCGGTGACGGCACCGTGCGCGCCGTCATCCATCAACTGGCCAGTCTGCCGGTCGGTGCATGGATGCCGGATCTGCTCGTGCTGCCGGGTGGCCGCACCAACCTCACGGCCGCCGACCTGGTGCCGGGCGCGGACGCGCTCACCTCGCTCAAGCGTGGCCTCGCGGCCGTGGCCGCGAAGCGCTGGGACCTGGCCGTGGTCGAGCGCGCCACGCTGTGCATCGAGCAGGCACCGGCACCGACGCGCTACGGCCTGTGGGTCGGCGCGGCGCTGATCGATGGCGTCATCCGCCGCACGCATGCGCACCGCACCGGCGGCGACGGCCCGCTGCGCACCGGCCACCTGAGCACGGCGGCATCGTTGCTGCGCCTCCTCTTCCTTGGGCTGCGCGGGCGTTCCGGCCTGTCGTGCCCAGACCTGCGCATCGAGGCCGGCGCGCTGGGCCGCCTCGAGGGCAAGGTGAGCCTGCTGCTGGCGACTACGCTGCAGCACCGCCACGGCCTGTTCGACCCCTATGCCACGCGCGCCGACGGCGGCATGCGCCTGACGGCGGTGTCGCGGGATGCCACCGGCTTCTTCCGTACGCTGCCCCTCCTGTTCACCGGGCGTTTCTTGCAATCGATGGACGCGGCCCACGGCTTTCTCAGCGGCGGCTGCGCGTACGTCGAGATCATCGGCCTGAGCGGCTATTCGCTCGACGGCGAGGCCTATGACACCGACCCTGCGCGCCCGGTCGTGATCCGTCACGGCCCCTCCTTGCGGTTCTTCGCGGCATGAGCGCCGAGCCGACCGACGTCGTGACCGCCGCCCGCGTCCGCGGCGCGGTGCCGATGATCGGCGCCTTCGTGTGCGCCTATCCGGGCCGCAGTGCGGCCGCGCTCGCTGCGGTCTTTGTCGCAGGGCTGCTCGACGGCCTTGGCATGTCGATGCTGCTGTCGATGCTGACGCTGACGACCGCCAACGACGTCAACCACAAGCCGTCGATGCCCGAGCAGGTTGCCACGCGCATCGCTGACTTCCTCGGGCTGCAGCCGACGGCACCCGTCATGCTCACTCTGGCGATCACGCTGATCGCGCTGCGCGCCGGCCTCACGCTGGTGGCCAACAAGCAGGTCGGCTACACCGTGGCGCATATCGCCACTGACCTGCGACTGGCGCTCATCCGCGCAGTGATGGGCGCGCGCTGGAGCCATTACCTACAGCAGTCGGTTGGCCGGCTGTCGAACGCGGTCGCGACCGAGGCGCAGCGCGCCTCCGAAGCCTTCCAGTACAGCGCCGAGATGGCGGCGATGCTGCTGAATTCGCTGATCTATATCGGCATCGCGCTGGCGATCTCGTGGCAGGCCGGCGTGGCCGCGGCCATCGCCGGCGGCCTGCTGCTGGCGCTGCTGCACACGCTCATCCGCAGCTCGCGCCGCGCGGGCCAGCACCAGACGCGGCTGCTGACCTCGCTGCTGTCGGCCATCGGTGCGCAGTTGGTCGCGGCCAAGCCGCTCAAGGCGATGGCGCGCGAAGACCACGTCGACGCGTTGCTGTCCGACCAGATGAGGCAACTGCGCCGCGCGCTGCGCCGCCAAGTGGTCAGCCGTGAAGCGCTCGGCGCGCTGCAAGATCCGCTACTCGCCATCATGGTCGGCATCGGCTTTTTCCTCAGTCTGGTGCTGCTGAAGATGCCGCTGGCGTCGGTACTGGTCATGCTGTTCCTGCTGGCGCGCGTGGTGGGTTATCTTTCCAAGACCCAGCGCGCCTATCAGCAGGTCGTGGTGCGCGAGAGCGCCTACTGGGCGCTCATCGACGGCATCGACGCGGCGCATGCGCAGGCCGAACCGAAAGGCGGTGATCGCATGGTGACGCTGTCCGGCAGCATCGTCTTCGACCATGTGCGCTTCCGGCACGGTGACGGACGACTGGTGCTCGACGATGCGTCCTTCGTCATCCCTGCGCGCGAGCTGACCGTGATCGTCGGCCCCTCGGGCGCCGGCAAGACCACGATGCTCGATCTGGTGGTCGGGCTGCTGCAGCCGGAAGCCGGCAGCGTGCGTGTCGATGGCGTGCCGATGGGCGAACTGGCTCTGCGCCCCTGGCGACGCCAGATCGGCTACGTGCCGCAGGATTCGGTGCTGGTCAACGAATCAATCGCCTATAACCTCGCGCTCGGCGATGAAGACCTCGGCGAGGCCGATCTGCGCGACGCCTTGCGCGCCGCTGATGCGCTCGACTTCGTCGATGCCATGCCCGAAGGCCTGCAGACCCGGGTGGGTGAGGGCGGTTCGCGCCTGTCCGGTGGCCAGCGCCAGCGCCTGTCCATCGCGCGGGCGCTAGTGCACAAACCCAGCCTGCTGGTGCTCGACGAGGCTACGAGCAGCCTCGACGCCGAAGCCCAGGCCGTCGTGATCGACACCGTGCGCCGCCTGAAGGGCCGCCTGACTATCCTGGCCGTGGCGCACCAGGGCCTGCTGATCGAAGCGGCCGACCGGATTTACCGTCTGGCCGATGCACAGGTGGGCCTGGTGCGCGGCCCCGTCGGAGCCGCCAATGCAGCAACCCAGGAGCACGGCACGTGAGCGGGGCGGACCGCCCGGTTGACCTGGGGCGCCGTTGGCGCCGCGCCCGCCGCCGCGCGCTCTTCCTCGGACTGCGCGCCGTGCTGCGCCTGGCCGGCTTCCAGCGCGTGCGTGTCCTCGGCAACCTGACGGGCGCGCTGCAGTACCGGCTGGCGTGGCGCCAGCGTCGGCGCATCGCGCACGATATGGCGCTGGCGCTCGGCCGGCCGCCGGGCGACCCGTCGGTGGCGCCGCTGCTGCGCGAGGCCTATCGTGTGAACAACACCGCCGTGCTCGAGATCCTGGCGATGTTCGACCGGCGCCAGAACGAAGACCAACTCATCGCGCACTGCGAGGTCGACGGCCTGGAGCATCTGCGTGCTGCCATGGCGGGCGGGCGCGGCGCGATCCTGTTGGCCACGCACATGGGCAACGCTGCATTGCTCACCGTGAAGCTGGCGCGCGCAGGCTGGGGCGTGAGCGTGGTCTACCGCGAAGCGCGGATGATGTCCGCCGGTCTGCTGCAGAACGGCCTTGAGCAGTACGGTATCGAAGGCATACTGGCGAACGCCGGTATACGCGCCTATGCGCAGATGGTCGCGGCGCTGAAGCAGGGCCGCATCGTCTTCGTCATGATGGACCAGGGCGTGCAGCAGGCCGAGACCGGCCTGCTGCAGCGCTTTCTCGGCAAGGACGCTGCCATGCCGGCCGGCCCCGCGCAGCTCGCCCGCGCAGCACGTGCGCCGCTACTGCCGGTGGCGACGACGGCGGCCGAACCGGCCTGGCGCTTCGAAATCCAGCCGCCGGTGCCGTTGGGGCAGGACTCGCTGGAGTCGGACGTCGAGCGCTTGGTACGCCTGACGGAGCAGCAGGTTCTGCAGCGCCCGCAACTGTGGAGTTGGCACCACCGGCGCTGGCGCAAGCTGCGACCCGCCACCACGCCGCCCGTCGCTTCGTCCTGACGCGGCGCGCCCGCAGTGCCGACGACTGCGTCGATGATGGATATGATCACGGCCTCGGCGGCCAGCTTGATCGGCTCGCGAAGTACGGCAGGGCAGTCAGTCGTCAGTCAGTCGTCAGTCAGTCAGTCAGTCAGTCAGTCAGTCACCTGAATCCGTGACCACCCCATAACGAATCCGCACCTCATTGGATTTTCTGAATTTCGTTGCCCGGATTGCCTGCCTGCATGCGTCCAAGAGACCCTGCGCTGGCCGTTATGACGGGCATGAACGTCGCCCAGCGGCCACCAGGACACTCCACAAACGGTGTTCGGCACGCAGCGTGCAGGGCTGCGCCTGCAGCGATGGCTGCACGGGGTGTGGCTGGTGTTGCCGGGATGGTTCGCAGTTGCTGGTCAGGGCACCGCGCTGCGCCATGTCGCCCGTCTATGTCGCCCGC
>NZ_JARGEN010000089.1 GCF_029211125.1 Curvibacter soli | reverse complement strand
GTCAGGAAACGAAATTGTGTGGTGTGAAATACGTCGTTGGCGTCGGGGGCGCTTTGGGGTAGTTTTGGGCTATACCTCGGCCTCCACGTAGGTCAGCGTGGGGGCTTCGCCTTCTCTATCACTCCGTCGCGCACGAACACGCGCTGTCCTACTGCCGCTGTGCCGCGTGCGGATAGGGTTCCGCCGCCGGGTAGGCCGATAGTGGCAATGTCTGCGTTGACTGCCGTGACAGTGCCCACCTGCAACGGGCGGGGCGGGAGCAGGTCCAGGAAGGCGCGGTAGGGGTTACGCATAGATGTGTGTCTCCAGGGCAAGGGTTTGGCGTATGCTGGGCCTTGACCAGTTGAATTCGGAATGGAACTGCTCACTGAGCAGTTGAAGATCACGCAAGCCGGTCGCCCGTCTTTTTTTCTACTCCCTGAACGAGGGAAGCAGGATGTGGCCGTTGCACGGGTCAACGCGCCAGGCTTCTTCATTCGGCGCACCAGCAGCAGCAGCAGCAGCCTCGCTGCACGTCCAGCGGTCACCCTTGCCAGGCACGAACCAAGCCAAAAAGCCGGCGATGAGCTGCCAGTCGTAGAGGGCACCCTGGTTCGAAGCGAACCATTGGGCAGCCGCCACAGGATCAGCCCGCATGGGCTTTACGTCCCAGTGATCAGGGTTCAACGCTATCCGCTTGAAACGCACTCCGCCCATCTTTCCCGCCCGACGAGTCGAGTGAGCAGGAAGCGCCTCGGCCGCCACGCTGGAGGCGCACCATAGCGAGCCGTCCGCTGCGCGCTCCGTGGAGCCGTCGGGCATCAGGTGAGCGACCGGGTCATGAGGTTCGAACACCACCTCGGTGTGGCTGTACGGGCTGCGCAGGCGCAGGCGGATCAGCCGGTTGGCAATGCCCTGCAGGCCGGGCCGCGTGGACTTGTACGAAGCGAGCAGCATTAAAGAGCTCCGGCTTGAATGAACAGGTTGTCGATACCAACGTCATCGAGGCCGATGGCGTGGCCGAGCTGGATCAGCAAGGGCCGGTCTCGCTCGAAGTCCTGGGAGTCGCCGCACTCGATCTGCGCAATGCTTCGCTGCACCGGCTCCATGATCGCATCGATCGATGGCTGCACGTTGCCCTGCAAGCCTGGGCTGGTCACCATGTAGAAATCTGCCCGCATTACCATGCGATAGCCTCCACATCTTCAATGGTTTGCGCTGCAGCCAGTACCTGCTTGAGAGCCTGCGCATGCGCGAAGTTGGCGTTGCCGGCTGCGAACATGCTGCCATAGAACGCCTTCCATGCCGCCACGTCTGCAATCGGATAGAACGTGTTGTCCACCGCCTTCCACCCAGCGGGCCAGACCGGAGGCAAGGCGCCATGCAAGGCCACATAGCCGTTCGTCCCGTCGATGTCGCTGCGGCTCAGTTGGTCGCATGCGAACACTTTGCCCGCGTGTGTGAAAGTGCTGAAGTTGGCAGCTAGGCGCGCCGCGTTGATCGCCGCATTCTTCTCCGCGCGTGCCGCCTCCAATGCAGTCGCAGCATCGGAAGCCATGGCGGCAAGCTCTTCCTGCGTGAGCGGTACCACTTCCCATTGCTCCTGCCACGATCCAGCGACCTCGACAGCTGGAGCCCGCACGACTTTGTGGATTGCAGAGTCGTGGGCGGGCTGGCCTACCGGATGAACCGGCGCGTAGTCTTCAAAGTCCTGCGCATATCCGTCGGGGAACAGCGTCAGAGGGAAGCGCTCTTTGAACTGCACGAACGTGATTTCTTCACGCATCGTTTTGTGAATGAAGTTCATACGTCACCTGCGTTATTTGGGTAAGAGCGTCCACCGCCCCACATGATGCGAATCGCCGCGCCGTTTCCTGGGTTGTAGTACGCCACCTGCGGCGTGCGCTGCGCAATCGTTATCGTCAGCGTCTCTCCCGGCGTGACCTGAATGCTGTTTTTGTAGCGAAGATTGCCGCCGGCAGAATAATTGTTGGGCCCATATGAGTTTGCGCCACAGCCGCCGCCGTAGGCACCCGACCCTGACTTTTGACTCCCAGCACCTCCGACTTGCGGATATGAAGACGAAGACGACCCTCCGTTACCGCCGTACCCGTTATTGCCCACACCCAACAGGCCAACGCCGCCTCCTGGCACGCCGTATGAGTTAGAGCCGTCGGAGTTCAGGAAACCTCCACCTCCACCGCCTCCACCGCCGCCTGTGCCCGAGAGGCCGCTGGCCCCGGTAAAGTACTCGCCAATAGCTGTACCAGCGCCGCCGCCTTCTCCGCCATTGCCAGAGTAGCCACCGGCCCCACCGCCACCCGGCCGCCCATTACTTCCTGGAGAACCGCCGTTCCCACCACCATCGGCGCCGCCGGCGCCGATGACGATGTTGTCCGATAGCAGAACCGTAGCGCCTCGATTGATTTTGGTGCTGCCCACCAAAAGTCCCGGCCCTACAGCTACAGCGCTGATGCTTGTGACCCCAGGCGGCACTACCCACAAAACTGTTCTTGAGGTGCCGGCAACTGGGTTGTCATAAACCAGCTGACCAGGGGCGGAAAATGACTTTGAAAACATCTGCCCGCGGATCATGTTGCGTATCCAGGAAGTTGGGATGCATACCAGCCAGCGGAGCCAAGCTGGGTGCGGCGTAAGTACACGAGGTGCCTTCCGGGCGCTGGCGTGAGCGGCATGCCATTCCAGACGGTGCCAGCAGGAAATGTGATTGCG
>NZ_JARGEN010000088.1 GCF_029211125.1 Curvibacter soli | reverse complement strand
TGCTACCCTTCTGCTTAACTTGTTAATGTGTCGGCAGCTAGTGCCGTGTTAAGCAAGATTATGGGGAACAAACGTTCCCGTTGTCAAATGAATTTTTGAGGAACGAACGTGAGTTCAATCGGGGAGCGAATTCGTATCGAGAGAGAGCGGATGGCATTGACGCAGCCAGCTCTTGCCGAAAAGTGTGGAGTGACGATGCGTAGCCAGCGCAACTATGAGAAGGGAGAAAGAAGTCCAGACGCCGAGTACCTTGCCGCACTTGCCTCTTGCGGACTGAACGTGCTCTACATCCTCACCGGCCAGCGCACAATCACCCCTCTACCAGCGCCCGCCACAGCCAGCTTGTCGCGCCGCGAGGCTGCGCTGCTGAACAACTATCAAAATACGGACGAAGCTGGTAAAAAGATCATCGAAGGCACCGCGAATCTTGCGGCGCAATCAAAGGGCCAGCGCCGGGCTGGTTAGTCTCTACACGGGAGATCGAGAATGAAGCACTGCATCGCATTTGTTGCCATGGCCGTGGCCATGGCACCAGCCTTGGCCGTCAACAAATGCAAGGGGCCTGATGGCAGGGTGGTCTATCAAGACGCGCCTTGCGCGGACGGCCAGGGGAAGAAGCTGGACATTCAGGCCAGCGCACCG
>NZ_JARGEN010000087.1 GCF_029211125.1 Curvibacter soli | reverse complement strand
AGCCTGACGATGACCTACTTTCACACGGGAGACCGCACTATCATCGGCGCGGAGTTGTTTCACTGTCCTGTTCGGGATGGGAAGGAGTGGGACCAACTCGCTATGGTCATCAGGCATAACTGGTTGCTGCCTTGAGGGGAACAAGGCAACGAATTCATAGAGCTGAATCAGCAAGCATATTTTTGACTGCGCATTTTTGGGCATAACACCTTGATCATGCCGATCAAAGTTATAGGGTCAAGCCGCACGAGCAATTAGTACTGGTTAGCTTAAGCGCTTACACGCCTTCCACACCCAGCCTATCAACGTCCTGGTCTAGAACGACTCTTCAGGGGGCTCGAGGCCCCGGCAGATCTCATCTTGGAACGAGTTTCCCGCTTAGATGCTTTCAGCGGTTATCTCTTCCGCACATAGCTACCCGGCAATGCCACTGGCGTGACAACCGGTACACCAGAGGTGCGTCCACTCCGGTCCTCTCGTACTAGGAGCAGGCTTCCTCAAATCTGCAGCGCCCACGGAAGATAGGGACCAAACTGTCTCACGACGTTTTAAACCCAGCTCACGTACCTCTTTAAATGGCGAACAGCCATACCCTTGGGACCGGCTACAGCCCCAGGATGAGATGAGCCGACATCGAGGTGCCAAACACCGCCGTCGATATGAACTCTTGGGCGGTATCAGCCTGTTATCCCCAGAGTACCTTTTATCCGTTGAGCGATGGCCCTTCCATACAGAACCACCGGATCACTATGTCCTGCTTTCGCATCTGCTCGACTTGTCAGTCTCGCAGTTAAGCACGCTTATGCCATTGCACTATCGTCACGATGTCCGACCGTAACTAGCGTACCTTCGAACTCCTCCGTTACGCTTTGGGAGGAGACCGCCCCAGTCAAACTGCCTACCATGCACTGTCCCCGATCCAGATGATGGACCTAGGTTAGAACCTCAAACGCACCAGGGTGGTATTTCAACGTTGGCTCCATACGATCTAGCGACCGCACTTCATAGCCTCCCACCTATCCTACACAGATCCGTTCAAAGTCCAATACAAAGCTACAGTAAAGGTTCATGGGGTCTTTCCGTCTTTCCGCGGGGAGATTGCATCATCACAAACATTTCAACTTCGCTGAGTCTCAGGAGGAGACAGTGTGGCCATCGTTACGCCATTCGTGCAGGTCGGAACTTACCCGACAAGGAATTTCGCTACCTTAGGACCGTTATAGTTACGGCCGCCGTTTACTGGGACTTCAATCAAGAGCTTGCACCCCATCATTTAATCTTCCAGCACCGGGCAGGCGTCACACCCTATACGTCCACTTTCGTGTTTGCAGAGTGCTGTGTTTTTATTAAACAGTCGCAGCCACCGATTTTTTGCAACCCCGTTGGGCTCGCCTTGTACAGGTTCACCTACTTGGGGCATACCTTCTCCCGAAGTTACGGTATCAATTTGCCGAGTTCCTTCTCCTGAGTTCTCTCAAGCGCCTTAGAATACTCATCTCGCGCACCAGTGTCGGTTTGCGGTACGGTCGTGTGTAGCTGAAGCTTAGTGGCTTTTCCTGGAAGCAGGGTATCACTCACTTCGGCTGCAAGCAGCCTCGTTATCACCCCTCATCTCAGCCCGGCGGATTTGCCTACCGGGCACGACTACAGGCTTGAACCAACATGTCCAACAGTTGGCTGAGCTAACCTTCTCCGTCCCCACATCGCACTACACATCGGTACAGGAATATTGACCTGTTTCCCATCAGCTACGCATCTCTGCCTCGCCTTAGGGGCCGACTCACTCTACGCCGATGAACGTTGCGTAGAAAACCTTGCGCTTACGGCGAGGGGGCTTTTCACCCCCTTTAACGCTACTCATGTCAGCATTCGCACTTCTGATACCTCCAGCATCCGTTACCAGACACCTTCACAGGCCTACAGAACGCTCTCCTACCACGTGCAATAAATTGCACATCCGCAGCTTCGGTAACTGGCTTAGCCCCGTTACATCTTCCGCGCAGGACGACTCGATCAGTGAGCTATTACGCTTTCTTTAAATGATGGCTGCTTCTAAGCCAACATCCTGACTGTTTTAGCCTTCCCACTTCGTTTCCCACTTAGCCAATTTTAGGGACCTTAGCTGGCGGTCTGGGTTGTTTCCCTCTTGAGTCCGGACGTTAGCACCCGGTGCTCTGTCTCCCACGCTGTACTCTTCGGTATTCGGAGTTTGCCTTGGTTTGGTAAGTCGCCATGACCCCCTAGCCAAAACAGTGCTCTACCCCCGAAGGTAATACGTGAGGCACTACCTAAATAGTTTTCGGAGAGAACCAGCTATTTCCAAGTTTGTTTAGCCTTTCACCCCTATCCACAGCTCATCCGCTAGTTTTGCAACACTAGTCGGTTCGGACCTCCAGTACCTGTTACGGCACCTTCATCCTGGCCATGGATAGATCACTTGGTTTCGGGTCTACACCCAGCGACTGAACGCCCTATTCGGACTCGATTTCTCTACGGCTTCCCTATTCGGTTAACCTTGCCACTGAATGTAAGTCGCTGACCCATTATACAAAAGGTACGCAGTCACCCCTCAGGGCTCCTACTTTTTGTAAGCATGCGGTTTCAGGATCTATTTCACTCCCCTCCCGGGGTTCTTTTCGCCTTTCCCTCACGGTACTAGTTCACTATCGGTCGATGATGAGTATTTAGCCTTGGAGGATGGTCCCCCCATGTTCAGACAGGATTACACGTGTCCCGCCCTACTTGTCGCTGGCCTAGTACCACACGTCTCTTTTCGCATACAGGGCTATCACCCGCTATGGCCAGCCTTTCCAGACTGTTTTGCTAAGAGTCGTGCTATCACCAGCAGGCTTCTCCGATTTCGCTCGCCACTACTTTCGGAATCTCGGTTGATGTCTTTTCCTCGAGCTACTGAGATGTTTCAGTTCACCCGGTTCGCCTCGCTGACCTATGTATTCAGTCAGCGATACCTTTGCAGGTGGGTTTCCCCATTCGGATATCTCCGGATCAAAGCTAATTTGCCAGCTCCCCGAAGCTTTTCGCAGGCTACCACGTCCTTCGTCGCCTATCATCGCCAAGGCATCCACCACATGCTCTTATTCACTTGACCCTATAACTTTGATTTCTCTTCACAGAGAACAAAGCCTATCAAGGAATGATGTCAGGTCTTTCACCTGACGCGTTATGCCGTCTTCATTTTGCCAAACGCAAAGTGAAGTTCATTTGACGCAATCAAAAATTCATGTTGCCGACGGCACGGTGGGCTTGCGCCCTTTCCGCCGACAACGCTGATTCGACTCTATGAATTTTTAAAGAACAGCCGATTGATTCGCACGATGGCGACCAACAACAAAGCAGCCTTATCGCAAAGCCGCTTTGGTGTTGATAGTTTGTATTGGTGGAGGATGACGGGATCGAACCGACGACCCCCTGCTTGCAAAGCAGGTGCTCTCCCAGCTGAGCTAATCCCCCCTCAGGTTTGGGATGGTGGGTCTGGTTGGTCTCGAACCAACGACCCCCGCCTTATCAAGACGGTGCTCTAACCAACTGAGCTACAGACCCAAGCCGGTCGCTTCGAGCCAGGAACCTAGACCGGTGCACTGGTATCGTTGGCGACAACCTTCCAACAACCGATAAGTGTGGGTGTTCAAATTTGAAAGCAGTTTCCAGAAAGGAGGTGATCCAGCCGCACCTTCCGATACGGCTACCTTGTTACGACTTCACCCCAGTCACGAACCCTGCCGTGGTAATCGCCCCCCTTGCGGTTAGGCTAACTACTTCTGGCAGAACCCGCTCCCATGGTGTGACGGGCGGTGTGTACAAGACCCGGGAACGTATTCACCGCGGCATTCTGATCCGCGATTACTAGCGATTCCGACTTCACGCAGTCGAGTTGCAGACTGCGATCCGGACTACGACTGGTTTTATGGGATTGGCTCCCCCTCGCGGGTTGGCAACCCTCTGTACCAGCCATTGTATGACGTGTGTAGCCCCACCTATAAGGGCCATGAGGACTTGACGTCATCCCCACCTTCCTCCGGTTTGTCACCGGCAGTCTCATTAGAGTGCCCTTTCGTAGCAACTAATGACAAGGGTTGCGCTCGTTGCGGGACTTAACCCAACATCTCACGACACGAGCTGACGACAGCCATGCAGCACCTGTGTTACGGCTCTCTTTCGAGCACTAAGCCATCTCTGGCAAATTCCGTACATGTCAAAGGTGGGTAAGGTTTTTCGCGTTGCATCGAATTAAACCACATCATCCACCGCTTGTGCGGGTCCCCGTCAATTCCTTTGAGTTTCAACCTTGCGGCCGTACTCCCCAGGCGGTCAACTTCACGCGTTAGCTTCGTTACTGAGTCAATGAAGACCCAACAACCAGTTGACATCGTTTAGGGCGTGGACTACCAGGGTATCTAATCCTGTTTGCTCCCCACGCTTTCGTGCATGAGCGTCAGTGCAGGCCCAGGGGATTGCCTTCGCCATCGGTGTTCCTCCGCATATCTACGCATTTCACTGCTACACGCGGAATTCCATCCCCCTCTGCCGCACTCCAGCGATGCAGTCACTAATGCAGTTCCCAGGTTGAGCCCGGGGATTTCACATCTGTCTTACATCACCGCCTGCGCACGCTTTACGCCCAGTAATTCCGATTAACGCTCGCACCCTACGTATTACCGCGGCTGCTGGCACGTAGTTAGCCGGTGCTTATTCTTACGGTACCGTCATGAGCGCCCTGTATTAGAGAGCGCCTTTTCGTTCCGTACAAAAGCAGTTTACAACCCGAGGGCCTTCATCCTGCACGCGGAATGGCTGGATCAGGCTTGCGCCCATTGTCCAAAATTCCCCACTGCTGCCTCCCGTAGGAGTCTGGGCCGTGTCTCAGTCCCAGTGTGGCTGGTCGTCCTCTCAGACCAGCTACAGATCGTCGGCTTGGTGAGCCTTTACCCCACCAACTACCTAATCTGACATCGGCCGCTCCGTTCGCGCGAGGTCTTGCGATCCCCCGCTTTCATCCATAGATCTTATGCGGTATTAGCGTAACTTTCGCTACGTTATCCCCCACGATCGGGCACGTTCCGATGTATTACTCACCCGTTCGCCACTCGCCACCAGGGTTGCCCCCGTGCTGCCGTTCGACTTGCATGTGTAAAGCATTCCGCCAGCGTTCAATCTGAGCCAGGATCAAACTCTACAGTTCGATCTTGAAGTTTTTTGCCTCTTTCGAGGCAACTCATAAAAACGGAATTGAAGTGAACTTCACTTCTATTCTCATGAGTGTTTGAGTTCCGAAGAACTTGGCTTTCGCCTTCAAACACCCACGCTTATCGGCTGTATATTTTTAATGAACGCGCAGGCAACAATCTCTTTTGCCTGCAAACCCGACAGCGATCTGTCGAGCCTTAAATTATAACAGGATTTTTTATTTCCCATCAAGCCCAAGGGGCTTTGCCTTGCCCCGCCAGACCGCAGTCGATCTTAGATCGCGAATCCAGCAAAAACTCAGCGCAGCCTCGAATTATATACCGCCTTCTACGGCTTCGGCAACAATTCCTTGGGCCTCCTCAGCTTCCAGCCCTGATCACGCGTTCAGGCACCGCCCGCTGAGCCAATGACTATAG
>NZ_JARGEN010000086.1 GCF_029211125.1 Curvibacter soli | reverse complement strand
CAGGCACCACGACCTCGTTGTGCATCGCAACGCGGCGCCAAGCGGACCATGCTGGTGCACTAGTAAGGTCTGAGGCTCCGCGCACGAACACTGCACCCGTCGCCTTGTCAACGATGATCTGCGTTGCTGTGTCGCCGCCGCGAGAGACGATGAGCTGCGAATCGGCGACGCCAGCAGGTCCATTCGTAGGCGTGCCGAAGCTGTAGAAGCCGGAAGTGATGGCAATATTTAGGTCCACATTGCCAAGCGTCTTCGTTTGCAGGACTGCATCAGCAAGCGAAGAAGTCCAAACGCTGGAGACACCGGGGACCACAGCAGTCACGTCAGGCACGTCTGCGTTAAGCAGCCAGATAACTCCATCATGTGACACCGACGCAGGCGCTATCAACGGCCCGCTCAGGGCACTCCACACGCCCTTGAAGTGCGCTGAAGCAAGCGCCTTGTCAGCAGCAATCACCGCAGTGGCAGCGGCGCTACTGACTTGGCCCTGTACGGCAGTCACCTCCGTGATGAAGTCGCCGATCCAGCTCACGAAGCCGGCGAGCCAGTTGCGCAGGCTTTCCGTCCATGTCAGGTACACGTCCGTCTTCAGGTCAAACGTGCCCTGGTCGTCCTGACGCCGGCTCGGTATGGGTGCCGCTGCTGGTGGCGCCCCAGGTGGTGGTGTAAAGCTCACTGCTCCACTCCTTCTATGGTCATTGAACAATCGGATTTGCCATGCGCGAAGGGAACCAGCTCGAAACTGGTGATGTAGCCCAGCGTGGTCAGGCCGTCGATGCCGCGCGCACCGATCCACAGCACGGGCTTTGCCCGAAACGGCACAACCAGGTCGCGTACGCGCCCGTATTCAGTACCTTCCACGAGCACCTGCAGCTTCATGCGCTCGCTGAAGTCGCCCTCGCGTACCTGCCAGCTGCCCCACTCGTCCTTCTTTTTTAGGCTCCAGTCGTCGAAGCCCAAGGCCGGACGCCAGTAGGTGTTGCCCAGCCAGATCGAGCGGCCCAGAATCACCTCGCCGCAGCGAGCCACGCCTGCGGGTCGGATGATGCGGATGGTGACCGTGCCCCCCGTGTATGCGGGCAGCGGCCACAGGTGCAGCTTGGTGAGCCGCTCCAGCGGCACGTGGAAGTAGCCCCAGTGCGAGTTACCAGAGGGGCGCAGCATGGAGCGCTCCTCACTGTCGTACAGCATTCCATGCACTTGGTGATGCATGAGTACCTGCACGGAGTCGGCCTCCACGCCCATGAGCTGCACGTCGGTGACAACCCGCCCGGTGGTGATTGTCACTTCGATCAGATCCGGGTTTTCGGTGATGGACTTCAGGCTGCCATCGAACATGCGCAGGCGGTTTTCCACGCCGATGCGCTGCCACTTTCCTGTTGTTGTGGCCGGGTCGTTGCCCAGGTTGCCATCGAGCATCGAGCGCCATATCACGCGCTGCGCGTCGATGATCTCGGCATTGAGGGCATAGTTGGTGGCAGCGTTGTAGGAGGGCAGATTGCTCGCCGCTACGTTGGTGACTATGTTGTCCAGCGTAACGGACATTGGCGGCACGAACCCCATGCCCTGTGTGTAGCCGTTAGTCATGCAGGCTCCTCAACGCGTTGTTTGAAGCCCATGGCCTCCAGGCGGCGCAGCAGCTTTTCGCTGTCGCTGCTGGTGATGTAGATGGAGCGCAGGGCCTCATAGAGCATGGCGCGCAGACCATCGATCGCGCCGACCACGGCGGTGTTGTCGCCGCCACCCGCTTGCAGGCCATCCAGCAGCTGCTGGGTCTGTCGTGCGTTGTAGATGCGCGCAGTACCAGTTACTTCTAGCTCTGGCCCTTCTTCACCGACTAGACGCAGCCCACCGAGGTGTGTCCCGCCTGCAGCAAATCGTGGGATGCCTTCGGCTGCCGCGCGCTCCAATAGATCCTTGTAGGACCAACCGCCTACGGTGGCCAGGTCCGACAGGGTATAGCCCGAGGCTTTGGCGTCGTTGAGCATTCCTGCGACGTCACCAGTTCCGCGCCACTTGTCCATCCATCGATCAACTGTATTCAACAACGCAGTTTCCTCTCCGGTAGTAGCTCGCCAGGAACTCCAGACGCCTAGGTACACCTCGCGGTAATATCCTCCGTCGGCCGTGCGATCACCAGGACTTATCGTCTTGCCACCGCCCACTGGCCCCGGCCCTGCGACGATCTCCACACCGCCGCCAGAACCGCCGCCCCCAGCACCACCACCGGAGCCACCACCGGCTGACCCAGGCGCATCACTCTTCTCATTGAACATCCGGTCATAGAACTCGCGCACTGCGGACTCCACGTCTTGCACCGCCACGGTATTGCCGCGTGCCGCGTCCAGCGCATCGCGCCCTGACTTGATGAGCATGTCAAGACGGTCCACCTCCTTCTTGGCCTGCTCCAGCAACTGCTCGTCGGTCGTGAGCTGGGCATCCCCCACGTTGCCGATCGCGTCCAGCTTGTTTGCAAGGATGAGCTGTGCGGCCTCGTAGTCCAGACGGTTTGCATAGGCTTGCGTACCCATGCCGGAACGCGCGTCCGTGATCGCCTGGCCAAGACCTTGGGCATCAGGCAGGTAGCCCGTGGTACGCGCCGCTGTAAGGGCGTTGTCAATCCAGGCGCTGGCCTGGGCTGCGGTCATGGACGCGACACTGGACACCTGGCCGCGCAGTTCTCGTGCCTGGTCGCGTGTGATGTCCACCACCGCACGCGCCGCGGCAATGCGTTCTTCACGCAATGCGATCTCGGCTTGCACCACGTCACGGGCGGCAGCGATGGAGCGCTGCATTGCCTGCCACGCCGCATCCGTAGCAGCCTTGCGGGCATCCGCCTCGGCGCGCAAGCGCTCCTCATACGCGCGTTGGCTCTCCTCTTGCGCGCGTTTGCGCTCATCCTCTTGCGCGCGTTGGCGCTCCTTCTCTGCCGCAGCCGCGTCTTCGGCGGTAGTGGTGATGGAGGCGAACGCGCCGGATAGCTGCATCAGCATCGCCCAAGCGGCACGGCCTTCTTCGGTGCTGCGGTCCTGCGCTTGAGCGAGCGCTCGGAACTGCTCTCTGGCGTTGGCGGCATTGATGTCGGGCAGTTGCAGATCCATGGCCAGCGTGTCCAGTTGGGTCTGCATGGTTCGGCGCATGGCTTCGCGCTGCTCGTCCTTGGAAAAGAAGTTCTGGAAGAACGTGCCCGTGGCGTTGTTGAAGCCATCCGGCCCTGCGAAAAGGTCCATCAACTGGCTGGCCATATCTGCCCCGGCGAGGCTGGACGCATACAGCGTATAGCCGAGGTTCTCGAAGACCGAGTTCACGCCCACCAGACTGCCGGACAGGCGCGTGAGCGTATCCAGCGCTGTTTCATTGGCGCGGGCGTATTCCTCGGTGCCGAGCACCGTGCTGGCCAGGGAGATGGCGATCTTGTCCATCTCCTCCTTGATGAGCTTGTCCGCTTCCTCGGGGCTCAGGCCCTTCAGGCTGATCTTGATGTGAGCGGTGAAGCTGTCGATGGCCTCGGCGCCAAGCCCCAGCACACCCGCCATCTCGCGTGCGCCCGAGCGCATGGCGTTGAAGGTGTCGGCAAATGCAGCGCTTGTCTCTTCGTCGAGGTCCTTGTATTTCGTCTTGTTCGACCGGAAGAGACCGCCCTTGTAGAACTCGAAGAGACGGCCATCGAAGCCAGACTCACCGCCGAAGTCGCCTTCAATTCCAGAGTCTTTGAGCTTGCGGCCGAAGAGCCGGTTGACCACGCCGCCGGCCAGGCCGCCGAGCAGCGCACCGACGGGGCCACCGAGCAGCGCACCAATGGCGGAACCGCCATTTACCACGCCGTTGCCGCTGCCGAGCACGGAATAGCCGCCTGAAATCATGCGACCGCCGAAGACGCCTCCGGCGATGCCGGCACCCCAGCCCATCAGGCTTGCAGCGCCAGCGCCAGCAGCACCGGCTGCGGTGGAAACACCTGGCCCCATCATTCCTGGCGCGATGTACATGCCCTGCATGCCCATGCCGAACTGGGTGGCGGCCTGGCTGCCGAACATGGAGCCGAAGTTGGTGACCATGCTGCCCATAGACGCGGCCATGCCGCCAGAGAAGCCGCGCCAGATGCTCATGCCGGTGTTGACCAAGTCCATGGCGCCACCGCCACTGCCGCCGCCTCCCATACCTACCGCGTTCAGCCCTTGCTGCACGATGCCATTGATCACCAGTGACACGGGAGTCATGATGGCGCTGATCACCGGGCGCAACACCATGGTGTTAAACATGTTCTGGACGGTGTCCGCGAGGTTCTCCGCGAAACCCTTGCCGCTTTCAAATCCCCGCATGAGCGCATCGGTCAGGCTGCGGTTGATCTCGTCGGATGTGCGAGCCATGTATTGCTGTTCGACCTTGGCCACGGCGGCGGCGCTCTCGATGCGCTGGGCGCGCAAGGCCTCCTCCCGTAAAGCCTGCTTCTCGACATCCGACAGCGCGAGCGCATCAATGGAAGCGAGCTCCTTGGAATACTTGAGCTCGACCTGGCGCAGCGCCACGATCTTTTCACGCTCCAGGGTGGTGAGCCCGGATAGGGCCTGCTCGTCTTCATAGGCTTTGGCCAGCTCTTGAGCGCCACGCAGCAGTTCGTTCACGTGCTGTTCGGCGGCCTTGTAGTCCGCCCCCTGCAATGCAGCCACGTAGCGTTTCTGCGCGGCAATCTTGAGTTCCAAAGAGGCGATGTATTTGGGGTCGAAGCGATCGCTGCCCTGGGCCTGGGCCATTTGCTTCTCCAGCTCGGCCAGCGTCATCTGCTCGATGGCCATGCGCCCTTTACCGAAGACCGTGTTGGCCGCTTCTTGCGCCTTTGCGCGCTGGTCGATGACATCGGCATCACGCGCCGTGGTGTCGATGAGGGCCTGGTGCGTCTTGAGAGACTTCTCCAGGCCGTCGTTGCTGCGCAGTTGCACACCCAGCGCGTTGGCAATGGCTTGCTTCTCGCGCAACCTGGCAGCCGTCTTGGCGTCGGTGACCCGTTCAAGCTGTGCGCCAATATGGAGCGACTCTCGCTCACCCGCATTCAGCTCTGACGCGCTAGCGCCAAGAGTGACGAGCTGCTCGTGGTACAGCCTGGCCGCCTGCAACTGCCCTTGCAAGTTGTCCAACTCGGAGTCGGAGACCTTGATGCCGCCCGATCCCTGGGATTGCTTGTACTTCTCGCGGATGGCGGCCAGCCGCTGCTCTATCTCTGCGGTTGAGGCACCCGCTGCAGCACCCGCCACTCGTGCCTTGGCGAGCTCATCCTCCATGCGGGCTTGCTTGCTGAGAAACCTCTCCCCCGCCTTGTCCCATTCGATCCTGGCTTGTAATTGAGCGTTACCGAGGGCCGTCGCATCAGCCGACGCGTTCTCGGCAGCGATCTTGTCTTCCAGCGCTTTGACCTGCTCACGTAGGTCTTGCGTTTGTTTTCCTGGTTTGATTCCCAAGGAAGCATTGCGTTCTTCCAGGCGATCGAGGTTCTGGCGGAGCTGATCAAGATTTTGCTGATCGGTGTTGGCTCGCCCAATATTGAGCATGGCATCCCATGCTTCCTTCGCCGACACGGTGATGCCGCGCCATGCGCGCTCGATGTACCCCAAGCTGCCTTCGATGCCCTTGCTGCGCTCGCGCATGGCAGCATCCAGAGCGTCCATCGCCACTTTGGAGGCTTCGATGGTTTTTCCCTGGCCATCCAGCGCATTGATCTGGTCGTAGACGCTCTGCGTCAGGAAGTTGGTGCCCTCATTGAGCTTGAGAACTGCCGTCAGCGGGTCTTTCTGCAGTGCGGCGAACTGTTGCGCCGTCTTGCTCACAGCCTGGCCGGTGGCGCGCTCCCATTCAATGGCCGTCTGCGTGTACTGTTTGAGTTGGTCACCGCCGCGCACCCCCGCCTGGACAAATGCGGCCAAGCCTTCAGCGGCCTGGGCCTGGGTGCCGACCACGTCGTCTATGGCCCGAGCGTAATCGCGCAACTGACCGACTGTGACGCCCGAGGCATTGCCCGTGGTGATGATGGATCTGGTGAACGCGTCCTGCTCTTTGCTGCCCTGGTAGTAGGCAGCCGTTGCCAAGCCCGCCGCCCCTGCCAGCAGGCCAATGCCCGCCACCGTGGGCGTGATCGCGCCAAGCATGGCGCGCAGTGCATTGCCTGCGCCTCCGAACGAGTCTTTGATCTGGCCGCCTTGCTGGATGGCAACCATCCACACCGGCATGCCGCTGGCCATGCTGGTGACCACGTCGGTGATCTGCGCGGGCAGCATGCGCATGGCGGCGGCATGCTGCGCGGCCGAGATGGCGCCCGCCGCGTGGGCCTTGTTGCCCGCGTCGATCGCGCGGCTCATGGCCTGCGCCGCCGTGGTGGTGCCTTGTAGGGAGGCCGTCGCCGCGGTGCCACCGCCTTGAACCTGGGCGACGAAGGTAGAGTGCGTCTGCCCCGCGCTGGCGAGCTCCGCCTTGTACTGCGAGGCGTCAGCCTGCAGCTTGAGTCCGAGTGTCAGATCAGCGCTCATGGGCGAATGGCTCTATTCCCGTTCATTGCGTAGCGGCTTGGCTTCGCTTTCCAGAATGCGCACGTGCATGAACACGCTGCGCTGCTTTGATTTCTTCACACCAAGCAGGTCCATCGTGCTAGCCAGGCTGGTGTGGTCGATTCCGTCGTAATAGAAGCCCCACGGCCCTGTCACCACGCGCCACTGGTTCCAGCAACTCACAAAACACTCCCACGCCGGCCAAAGCTCAGGTGCAAGCTCGTACTGTTCTGGCTCAGGTTCCTCGTGAGCGCCTTGCGTGGCCGCAGCGCGCGCCTTGTCTGGATCAACGCCGAGGAGGCCCCACTGGGCACGTAGCTCTGCGTCTTCCTCCTCGGTGTTCTGGCGCTCGTGCCGGCGGCTCAGGAACCAGTGCCGGACGGCGCCACGGAGTTTTTTTCCGTCTCCTGCGGCTTGAGCACGGCTTCCTGGGCGTCGGTGTAGCCCCGTACCAATGCGGCTTCGAAGCCGTCCCAGTCTTCGCACAGTTCTGCTTTCGCAGCAGGCGTATACGCGATCGCCGCGCCAGTTTTGTCTTTGAAGTCCCAGTCCACCAGCACCGCTTGCAGGAATTGCTCATCGGTGATCGGCTCGGCCGCCAGGTCGGCTTGGACCTCTGCGCGCTCTTTGGCGGTGAAGTTGCAGTCGTCGGCATCCAGGCGCTTGCGGATGGCGGCGCGCACGTCCGGCATGAGGTTGTTGGCGCGAATGCTGCGGTCCAACGCCTTGCGCTCTGACGTCTTGAGGCGCTTGTAACGGGCACGGCCCTCGATGACTTCGGGCTTGCCGTCGTCTCCAATGAGGCGGTAGGTAACGGGCGCCCAGAAGGCGACGGATGCGAGAACAACGGCCATGAAAGACTCTCCAGATTGGTGGTTGCCAGGTTGGTGAGGTCGGGCTTATGGGGCGCCCGGCCTGGAGGCCCGCGGCGACACCACGGCCATTAGGCCGCGATCGCCCACTCGTCGTTGCCGGAATCGCTGGGAATAAAGCGCAGCGGTACGGCGATCATTTGGATGCCATCCTGGTCACTGAACGTGGGCTTGCCGATCTGTGCATACGGCGCGGTGATGGACACCGTATTGGTGGCGCCTTGGCCGTGCTTGAGGGTCATTGGCACCTTGGCGCTGGTACGTGCCATTTCGATCCAGTTCTTGGTGGCCACAGACGTGTTGCGGAACGTGACGCTTCCAGTGGAGGCACGGCCGGTGATCTCCGTGGTGTCAACATTCATCAGGTCCTGCTTGACGACCTGGTTGCCGAAGTCGAACTGGAAACTGCTGCACGCCGCCTGGTAGCCGTCTAGCTCCAGCGTGGTGTTGAGCTTGTTCACGCCCAGCGGCCGTTGGAACTTGCTGTAGTTCACGACGGGCATGGCTGCCACTTCTTCCACGGGCAGGAATGAGCCGGTGAACTCGTACTGCCACTTCGGAATCTGCTTGGCATCCACCGTTGCCTTGACGTTGCCGCGTGCGCCGGCCATCTTGTAGAGCTGCTTGTCCACCACGGCATAGACAGTCACGCTCTCAATTCCGTCCGTTACTGGGGCGAAGACTGTGCCCGCATTCACGTCGGGCGCAGGGGTGTTTGTCACACTGGCAGCGCAGGCGCGCATGAGTGTGGCCCAGCCAGGCAGGTCGCCCACAGTGCCCACGCCCGCAAGGCCCACGCTGAACGCGATCTTGCGGTACAGCGTGACCATAGTGGTCTCGGACGCGCCGAAGTAAGGCCGGATGACGCCCTGATCCACCTCATCGCCCTCAATGGGCGTGAGCGTGACGTCGGACACCTCAATGGCGTCCGCAGCCACTGGTACTACGATGGTGCCGACAGTGGCCTCGATGGCGATCAGAACGGCCATCTTCTTGATGAACTTCGGGGTGCTCATGCTTGCTCCTTGGTAGCTTGGGACTGGGTTGCTTCAACGAGGACGCGCTTGCCGTCCTTTACGGTGTAGATGCCGCCCTGGCCTCGGTTGGAGTCGGCTGGCGCGGCGATCGCTTGGGCGCGAACCACGGCAGTGGCCATGTCACGGGTGGTGGTAGCGGCCGGCGCCTCGGTCTGGTCCGCCACCTGCTCGGGCGGGATTGTTTTGGCATTGCGTGTGCTCACGGGTTGCTCCTGTCGTAGTAGCCAGAAAATCCAAATTCGTCGGACCACCAGAGGCGGCCATTGCCCTCGAACTCCACGAGCTCGCCACCGACAAACAACACGGGGTCGCCCATGGAAGCGTCAGCCACGAAGCCGATCAGTGCCTGCTTGACGCGACGGCGCAGGCAGGCGAGATCGACCACGCCAACGGTACCCTCGGGGCTCATCACGTCCACTACCTGGAGAACACCGAAAAGGCGGTACTCGATCTGGTCGGGGACACCCGTGTGATCCAATCTCTGGCCGCGCTCGGACAGCGGCAGCAGGTAAATGGACGGCGTGGCTCGGCTGGATCGCATGGCGGCGTCCAGTCCGGCTGCCTCCTCGATCTCGCGCAGTTGCAAGTCGACGAGCTGGTCGCGCAGCTGCTGCAGGATGGGTTTCAGATCCATGGGTGCAGCCTTCAGCGGAACGTACGCATCTGCGCGCGCCCGAAGACCAGCGGCGCGCTCTCAAAGCGCACATCGGTTGCGCTGGTATTGGCCGTGGCCGCTGGATCGTCGGCGCCCAGGCTGAATTTTCCCGCGGCCAGCAGGCCCAACAGCTTGAGCGCATCGCGGTAGTCGCGCGCCACCGGGTCCTTGGACTCGTCGGTCATGCGATCCTTGTTCAGGAAGTACCGCGTGATCGAGCGCGCCCATACGGTGACCATACTGCGGCCCGTACTGCCGGCAGGCAGTACCAGCGGCAGCGTGTAGCCGCGCTGCACCAAGTAGCCATCAATCACTGCACCGGCCTCTGCTACGGCGTCCTGCACACGCGCCAATGCTGCATCTGCGACAGCGACCTGCTCGGGCGTCCACGTGCTGCGGTCCAGGCCGCGCAGCGTGGCGTCCATGAGCGCATCATCACGCACCATCTGGTGCGGCAGGCTTGCGGTCTGGGCGATCTCACGCGCGCCTGGGCGCTCGGCAAGTTCGGCGGTGGTGATGTAGGGCATGGTGAAGGTGTTCAAAGTTGCCGGGGCTCAACCAAACCATTCCCGTTATCCAGCCCCGGCATGAGGTTGGCGGTGGAGCCCCCCTGGGCTCGCCGCACGCGTTGGGAGCGCTGCGTGCGGGTCAATGCCCTTCGCTTTGGGAGTCAGGTTCCGGTTGCACCGCCTGCTGCGGTGCCAGCAGCGGACAGCTCGTCCACCTGGTCGGCCGGCACATCGAGCAGCGTCGTCACCAGCATGGGCTCGGTCTGCAGTTGCTCGAACTGCTCTTCGGTGAGCTCATCGAGCGGCACCTCGGTGGTGCCATGCCATTCGCGGCCGGCGCGGCGAAATCCGTCGCGCTTGGAGATGACCTGGAGCATCTGGCGTGTGCCGCCATCGGTCTTGACAGCTTTGGTGGCCGACGTCGCGGCGGTCTTGGTGGTGGTCTTTTGGGTTGCCATGTCTTGCAGTCCTTGAAAAAGAGTTGCGGTCAGGCGGCCAGCCAGGGGCACACAACAACCTTGGACAGGTTGCGCATCACGTTGGTAGCGCCGTTGGCCAGACGCTCGGCTTGCACCACCTCCAGCGCTTGCTGCTCCAGGTTGGGCGGCACCCACAACTCCTTGCTCTGGATGACCAAGGGTTTGCCGTTGTCACCGCGCAGGCTCTGATGGGCAGCGCGCGCGTCGGCGTAGCTCTGCACAGTGAGATCATCCTTGGAGGCGTAGGCAAGCTGCCACAGGCCCAGACCCGCATTGCCGCGCCCGTCTGCGCCCCAGACGAACTCATTGCGGTTGAAGACGTTTTCGTCGGTCAGATTGGTCTTGGCGGTGAAGGCGTAGTCGCGGCGCTTCTGATAGAGCACCGGCTTGATGACCTTGCTGGTGTCCAGCAGGAACCAGGCCGTGCCCGTTCCGCCCTGAAAGTTGCTCACGCTGACTTGGCTGCCGGGGGCGCCAACAGGGTGGTCGGTGTCGAAGAAGTACTGGCCGTCGTAGCAAGGCGTGGTGAATCCCGCATTGAGCAGGCTGAACACCAGCTCGTCTGGGTGCAGCGCCGCGTCCTGGCCCAACTGCTGGATCACGGGCGTGTAGACGCCATACTGATCGTCCTCGATCTCCTCGCGGCCCACTGCAACGGTGTTCTCGAACGTCTTGTTCTTGATGGCGTAATCGTGCAGCACCAGGTTCTGGATCTGACGCTCGCCGATCCACTCCCGGAACTTGGTGATCTGGCCCAGCCAGCCATACTTGGTTTCGCTGGTGGTGCTGGGCACCAGCGTTGCGGCCTGGCTCCACATGGGAGTGGCCTGCGCCAACGCGCCCTTGAATGCGCCGCTGAACGCTTGGTTGAGGATGGAGAGGTTGCTGTGATTGATTTGCATGGGTTGAAACTCCGTTGCAGTTGCGCTTTCAGCGGAAATCGACCCAGACGCCATAGGCATCCACGTCGAACACCTTGCCCGCGCGGCTGCGGGTGTTGGCACCGTTGGTCTTGGCGACGGTCTGGTCGTCGACGATGAAGCAGTCATTGCCGATGTCTGCCAGCGTGATCGCATCAGCAGAGGCACTGTTGGCGAAGTGCGCAGGACGCCGGTCAACGCGCACGCGCAGCGCGCCTGCGGCGCCCAGGGTGTTGTCGGCCGGAGCCAACGCGCAACCCGCACCTACGAGCGTTGTTGACGTACTGCCGGGCACAGCCAGGCCGGCGGCATTGATAGCCACCAATGCACCCGTGAAGATGCGGACGCCGCCAGCTACGGGAGGCTCGATCTGTACGCCATCGCGGCGCAGCGTGTTGCGGTCTTGTGTGAGTGCTGCCATTGCTGTGGCTCCGATAGTTGGTGGTTCAAACGGCAGCAGCCGCAGCTACGGCGCCTGCCTTGTATTGCTCGGGCGTCAAGCCCATGGCCGTACACACTGCCAGCTCGGCGGCCGACAACTGCGCGTCGCCCTTGGCGGTACCGCTGGGCGGCAGGCCGCCGGTCTGGGTGCCGGTCAGCGCGGCGATCGGCTGCGCCTTGTCCAAGAAGGCGGTGAGCGCAGCCATATCCTTCTTGCCGAGGTCACGCGCCCAGCTCTCCATGGCAGGCAGCAGGCGACCATCGGCCAGCGCTGGTTTGACGAGCGCGTCCACATCGGCCTCGTTCTGGCGTGCAGTGAGCGCGGCAATCTGCACCTGCAAGGTGGTGACCGTTTCGATGGGAACGTACTTTGCAGGGTCAGGCGTGGCGGGGGCTGCCTTGCGCAGGCCGGTGCAAGCTGCGGTGACAGCTTCTGCCGTGGCGTCGGCGGGCAACTGCAGCGCAGTGCAGGCGGCTGTGGCCACGCTGGCGCGGGCCTGCAGAGGCTGCAGCGGGCCGAGGGCCTTCAGCGCGGCAGTGGCCTCTTCTTCAGTGGTGGTCTCGGGCAAGCCGAGGGCGGCCAGCAAGGCCTTGAGCAATGGATTCACGGATAGCTCCTGTGGGAGGTCGAGGGACGGAAGGAAGGCTGCCGTTGCGGCGGCCATGAGAGAAAGTGGCTGCATCCCTTGGATGCCGGGGTCATTGGTGAGCGCGCCCATGAGGATTTCGAGCACCGTGCCGTCCGTCTTCGAGTAGGAAAAGACCGGGCTGAAGTAGAGGTACTCCTTGCCGTCTATGTCGGCAGCCGCGCGTGGCGTCATCTCGACCATGCCGAACAGGCCCTCGCCTTCCACCCACTCCATGGACTTCGCCCACCCTGCGGCGGGCGCGGGCTGGCCGTTTTTTTCCTTGTGAAGGGTCTGGTGTTCGTAGTCAATGACGAGCGGCTTGCGCGCAATGCGTGCGTTGAAGCGCTCGATGACACGAGCAGCGCTGGCGGCGTCGATGCGCCACGCCGGAACGTCTTCAGGGCGCGTGTCTGCGCTGCGAAACTCACCGGCTGGTAAGTACTGCACCCGGCGCATGAGTCCATCTGCCGATACCGCCGCCTGCACGGCGAAGGTGCAGGCGGCGATGGCTACAGCGCTACGGTGGGTGTTCGCAGAAGGCATTGGCGCTACTCTCGCGCGCACCCTGCGTCTTCCTTAAATGCTGCACTCCACATATTCGCCAACAAAAAAGCCCCGTCGCGGTGGCGATCGGGGCCTATGGAGGGGGCGGCGAGTAGCGATCTATCCCAGCGCCAGAGAACCCTGGCGCAGTGCTATCTGCTCACGTCGCCAGGCGCGCTCAATGTTGCGCACGCGGCTGGCGGTGATGCCGCAGGCGTCGGCCACGTCTTTGTACGGCAGGCCGGCTGCGCGCATCTCGATCACGCGGCGCGTACGGGCGCTGCTCATCATGCCAGCGCCCACTGGAATATACGGCTGCGTGCCGCCCAGGTCCTGGGCCACGCCCATGGTGAGCGCCACGGCCATCCTAGCGATCGACGCCGTATCGGCGGCCTCTGATTCAGGTGCGGACAGCAGCGTGAGATAGTGGCTGGTGGCCAGGTCGCGCCAGGTATCCGACCAGGACGGCGTCATCAGCGCTTCAAGTGGTGCGAGCTGCTCGGCCGTGAGCTCGGCCAGATCCAGGCGATAGAACATCTCAAGCATGGTGGTCTCCTCTGGTCTGCCAGGCCTTCAGGGCTTCGATGCAGGTGTCCAACTGAGCGGTGGTGCAAAAGCGCAGCGCCGTCACGTGCACAGTGCGCTCCACCCAGGCATCCAACGCGGCGCGGCTAGGGTTGTTGACCAAGCCGTCGCGGTGCAGTTGGTGCCACAGCGCCCACACCTTGCGCTCGCGCGGGCTGGCCTTCTTGCGCACGGCATCGAACTGCTCTTGCGTCAAAGGCCGACGCCGCGTCGCCGTGGCAATGCCCGCGCGCTCGGCCAAGCGCTGCATGTGATCGCGCACGCCCTGGCGCTCGGCGGCAGTCAGGTCCAGGCTGCTGGTCTTGCCCGTGAGCCCATTGAGCAATGCGCGGTAGTCGTCGTCGCTCAAGCGCAGCTTGCTTTTGAGCACATGAATCGCGGCAACGTGATTGGCGGTCATGTCAGCGCATCCTGAAATTTGCTTGCAGCTCGGCCAGCGCGGCGCCCTGCGGCGCCACGCACAAGCCGTTGACCTCATAGCGCGCGGCCCAGGTGCCGGGCGCAGGCGGCACTTCGGCAATCAGTCGGCGGCGCTTGAGGTTGCTTACGACCTGCACCATGCGCGCAGTGTCAACGCCCAGGCGCTGCGCCAACTGCGCTGTAGTGTAGGGACAGCCGCAATCGAACAGCAGATCCCACACTGCGCGGTATTCAGCGTGCAGGCGCATCATGCGGGCACCCTGCCTGGCGCGGATGCGGGCCACGCCATCAGCAGCGCAACGGCATCGCTGGCGCGCGGCGCGTTCTGGCCCAGCGCCTGGTAGG
>NZ_JARGEN010000085.1 GCF_029211125.1 Curvibacter soli | reverse complement strand
GGAAGATGGGTTCTTTGCTTTGCGGTGCGGGGTTGGGTTTGCGTGCCATGGAATGCTTTTGCAGGTAGTGGGGTTAAAGGGGGGTGGAATAGCGGGAGCTGATCTCGTCGATCTGCCGCCGCGCTGTGTTCAGGTTGGCGGCCACCGTGGTGGCAATGCGCACCAGCGGCACGCCCAGGCGCCAGCGGTTGGCGCCTGGAACGCGCTCGACAAAGCCGGTTTCCGCTTCGAGCGCCGGCAGGGTGACGGATACCCACGAAGGGTTCACGCCAAGGCCCTTTGCAATGTCGCCGGGCGGCAAGCCCAGCAGCTCGTGGCCGGCCAGCAGGCGCAGCAGGTCGCAGACGCGGCGCGCTGGCTGTGGTAGGCGCGGCTGGGCTGCGGCAGCGGGGTCTGCGCTCTCTGTACGGGTATTCATCGCATCACTCCGCCGGCGATATCGGCCCGCAGGGCGCGTATGCCCACGCCCCAGGTGCGGCGCACCTCGTTCCTGTTGATCAAACGCACGCGATCAATCAAGCGATCTATGTCGCCGTAGTGCATAAAGCCGAAGTTCATTCCGGGGAATTCCTTGTACCGCTTTCCCCGCTGCACATTGCGGCACGTTACTGACGTGAATGGCGCGTAGTACGTGT
>NZ_JARGEN010000084.1 GCF_029211125.1 Curvibacter soli | reverse complement strand
CACGTGGCCAATCGTGCCCACGTTCACGTGCGGCTTCGTTCGTTCAAATTTGCCTTTTGCCATTTTTTCGACTCCGAAAAAAATCTACAACTACACAGCAGAAATGGACGCAACCCACCGGACGCGCCGCAACCTGGTGCCCTTGGCGGGAATCGGACCCGCGACCTCTCCCTTACCAAGGGAGTGCTCTACCACTGAGCCACAAGGGCAACTGAAGCCCGCGCGATGCACGGACCCCGCCAAAAACCATCGCCGGCCGAGAACACTTGGAGCGGGAGACGGGAATCGAACCCGCGTCATTAGCTTGGAAGGCTAGGGTTCTACCATTGAACTACTCCCGCATCGAAAGCCCGGCGACAGGCTCGCGAAGCGCGATTTCAGAGCCCGAAGACCCTTCAATTTCGTCCGCACTCGCACTCGTTCTCGCTGGTGGAGGAGGCTGGATTCGAACCAGCGTAGGCGTAAGCCAACAGATTTACAGTCTGCCCCCTTTAGCCACTCGGGCACCCCTCCGGCGAATCTCGAAATATAGCACAACTTCATGGCCATGGAATCATCATCCCGCGCAGGCCGATGGCTCCCCCAGGCAATCGGGCGCCTAACCCTGTATCGTTAGGGAGCCGCAGATGCGGACCGCTGGATGCAGCCCGGCAATGTCGCCACACCTGCGTTCGACGGACAGCGTGAACAGCCCCCATGAACAACCCCGTCCCGGATCCCAATACCCCTACCGATGCGCAGGATACGCAGGATACGCAGCCTGCCGTGCGCAGCATCAACCTGGCGCTGCAGGGCGGCGGCTCCCACGGCGCCTTCACCTGGGGCGTCCTCGATACGCTGCTGCTGGACAATCGCATCCGGATCGACGGCATCAGCGGTGCCAGCGCCGGCGCTGTCAACGCGGTGGCGCTGGCCAACGGCTATGCCCAAGTCGCGCAGAAGGACTTTGCAAGCGACGACCCGCGCGAGCTGGCCCGCGCCTCGCTGGCACGGCTGTGGCGCGGCGTCACCGGCATCGGCGGACTGGGAGCGCTGACGCAGGGCGTGGTGCGGCTGTTGCTGGGCAACTGGCACGCCGAACACCTGGGCGGCCAGATCCTGGGCAACGCGATGAGCCGCTGGATTTCGCCCTACCAAGCCAACCCGCTGGACATCAACCCCCTGCGCAAGCTGCTAGACGAGCAGATCGACTTCGCCGCGCTGGCGCGCCTGGCCAGCCCCCGGGTCTTCGTCTCCGCGACCCACGTGCGCACGGGACGCGCCGACATCTTCAGCGGCAAGCGCCTGACGCTGCAGGCGGTGATGGCCTCGACCTGCCTGCCGAACATCTTCCAGGCCGTCGAGATCGACGGCGAGGCCTACTGGGACGGCGGCTTCTCGGCCAACCCGCCGCTGGTGCCGCTGATCAACGCCTGCGAGGCGCGCGATATCGTGCTCGTGCAGATCAACCCGCTGCAGCGCGCGCAGACACCGCAGACGCCGCAGGAGATCATGGACCGCATCAACGAGCTGACGTTCAACGCGAGCCTGCTGGCGCAGATGCGCGACATCGACTTCATCAACCGCCTCATCGACGATGGCCGGCTGCAGGATGGCGATTCATACAAGCGGCTGTACCTGCACCGCATCGACGGCGGAGCGGCGATGGAAGACATGCCCGCGTCCGGCAAGCTCTCGACCGACACGGCCATGATCGAGCGCCTGTTCGAGATGGGCCAGTCCTCGGCCAAGCGCTGGCTGGCGAGCAACTTCGACGCGCTGGGTCGCCAGAGCACCATCAACATCCGCCGCGACTACGTGGGCAACATGCCCACCAGCACACGCTGACCCACGGCCAAATCAGGCTTCAGCGCTTTATTTACCTGCGCTGGCAGCTCCTGAATCGATAGCGCCATCGGTCCGCGCGCGCCAGGTACGCGCCTGGCCGAAATGTCCGCAGCCGATAAAGGGGATCGGCGGGCGCAGCGCCGACAGCGGCGATGGATGGTTGGCGACAAGCACCAGATGGCGCCGGCCATCGATGAGCGCGCGCTTGCCCTGCGCGTGCGCGCCCCAGAGCATGAACACCACCGGGCGCTCGCCCTGCGACACATGGCGGATCACCGCATCGGTCAGTACCTCCCAGCCTTTGCCGGCATGGCTGGCGGGGCGGCCATCCTCCACCGTCAGGCAGGTGTTGAGCAGCAGCACGCCGTTCCTGGCCCACTTCACCAGGCTGCCGCCGGGGCTGGGGAACGCCGGCGGCGGCGTGCCCAGGTCGCGCTGCAGCTCCTGGAAGATGTTGCGCAGCGAAGGCGGCAGCGGCACGCCCGGCGCGACCGAGAACGCCAGCCCCTCGGCCTGGCCGCGGCCGTGGTACGGGTCCTGCCCGAGGATCACCACGCGCACCTTGTCGGGCGGCGTGAGTTCCAGCGCACGCAGCGGCTGCGGCGGGAAGATGACGGCGCCGGCCTGCAGCCGGTCGTGCAGGAAGTCGAGCAGGCGGATGCCCTCGGCGCTGGTGAAGAAATCCTCCGCCAGCGGCTGCCAGCCCGGCGCCACGGACCAGTCGGCGGGGTCGCAGCTCGTCAGCCGGTCGGCAGCCATGGCGGTCAGCCGAACAGTTGGGCCAGCGCCACCCCCGGCTCGGGCGCGCGCATGAACGCCTCGCCGACCAGGAAGGCATGCACGCCGGCCTCGCGCATGCGGCGCACGTCATCGCGCTGGAGGATGCCCGATTCGGTCACCAGCAGCCGGTCGGCGGGCACGTCGGCCCGCATGCCCAGCGTGGTGTCGAGCGTGACCTCGAAGGTGCGCAGGTTGCGGTTGTTGATACCTACCAGCGGAGTCTTCAGGCGCAGCGCGCGGTCCAGCTCGGCGCGGTCGTGCGCCTCCACCAGCACGGCCATGTCCAGGCCCAGGGCCACGGCTTCCAGGTCGGCCATCTGCGCGTCATCGAGGCAGGCGGCGATCAGCAAGATGCAGTCGGCGCCGATGGCCCGGGCTTCGTAGACCTGGTACGGATCAATCACGAAGTCCTTGCGCAGCACCGGCAGACCGCACGAGGCGCGGGCCTGCTTGAGGTAGTCCACCTGGCCCTGGAAGAACTGGCGGTCGGTCAGCACTGACAGGCAGGCTGCGCTGGTCGTGCCGTCGCCCTCGGCGTAGCTCTGGGCGATATCGGCGGGGATGAAGTCCTCGCGCAGCACACCCTTGCTGGGGCTGGCCTTCTTGATCTCGGCGATCACCGCCGCCTGGCCGGCGGCCACCTTGGCGCGCAGCGCACCCACGAAGTCGCGCGTGAGCACGCGGCTTTCGGCGTCGGCGCGGATGGCGTGGAGCGGCACCTTCTTGCGCGCCGCCGCAACTTCCTCGCGCTTGACGGCGACGATCTGGTTCAGGATGTCGGTCATGTCAGTTGCTCCACCGCGCTTCGCACCACCCGCAGCCGATGAAACCGGCGCACCCGAGGCCAGGGATACCGCGGAACCGCCTTTGCCGGGCCGCCGGTATCGCCCCCGGCGAGGGGGTTGGCGGCCACACGCAGTGGGCAAGCCTG
>NZ_JARGEN010000083.1 GCF_029211125.1 Curvibacter soli | reverse complement strand
TTCGTTGCTCTCAGACTACTTGCGTCAGGAACTCAGAAGTCCATCGCTCTCCATGGCTTTTGCGTAAGTCCTACAATTGATGAATTTGCTCGTTATCTATTGAGGCCATATTAATTCCATGATTGTGGTGTGGTTTCTGGATTTTGATGGCCCAACATGACTGACTTGTGACGCCCGTTGGCGCTGCCGGCTGAGACAATGCGCACATGACCACCCGCCAGGAACTGCTCGCCGCCTTCGACGATCTGCTGGAGCCCGCGCGCTTCAAGGACTACGGCCCCAATGGACTGCAGGTCGAGGGGCGGGAGCGCGTCGCGCGCATCATCTCGGGCGTGACCGCCAGCCGGGCGCTGATCGAGGCTGCCATCCACCACGAGGCCGACGCCATCTTCGTCCACCATGGCCTGTTCTGGCGCGGCCAGAGCGGCTGCGTGACGGGCTGGATGAAGCAGCGTCTGCAACTGCTGCTGGCGCACGACATCAACCTCTACGCCTACCACCTGCCGCTCGATTCTCACCCGGTGCTGGGCAACAACGCCCAGCTCGGGCTGCAACTGGGGCTGGCGACCGAGGCGCGTTTCGGCGATCAGTCGCTGGGCTTCATCGGCAGTCGCCCGGACGGTAGCGCGTTCGCCGGCGCCAGGGCGCTGGCGCAGCATGTGGAATATGTATTAAAAAGGCCTGTAGCGCTTATAGATACTGCGCTGAAAGCTATTAATAAGGTAGCATGGTGCACAGGCGGCGCACAGGGCTATTTCGAAGCCGCCATCGCTGCGGGCGCGGATGCGTTCATCACGGGCGAGATATCCGAGCCTCAGGCCCACTACGCGCGCGAGACGGGCGTGGCCTTCATCGCGGCGGGCCACCATGCAACCGAGCGCTATGGCGCGCCCGCCGTGGCCGCGCACATGGCCGACCGGCTGGGGCTGGCGCACCAGTTCATCGACATCGACAACCCGGCCTGAAGGTCGCGGCCTTCACTGCTTCCTGAGGCTGTCGCGGATCTCGCGCAGCAGCACGATGTCTTCGGCAGGTGCGGCAGGGGCTTGCGGCGCTGCGGGCGCTTGGCGCTTGAGGCGGTTGATTTGCTTGACCATGATGAAGATGATGAAGGCCAGGATCAGGAAGTTGACCGCCACCGTGATGAAGTTGCCGTAGGCGAACACAGGTACACCGGCCTTGCGCAGTGCGTCGAGCGTGTGGGGCACGCCTGCGGGGGCTTCGCCCAGCACGACGAAGAGGTTGGAGAAATCCAGCTTGCCGAACACCATGCCGACCACCGGCATGATGAGGTCGCTGACGACCGAGTCGACGATTTTGCCGAAGGCTCCACCGATGATGACCCCGATGGCCAGGTCGATGACGTTGCCTTTGACTGCGAATTCCTTGAATTCCTGGAGCATGCCCATGTGGTTTTCTCTTTTCGGAAAGTGGTGCGTGGCGTTTATTTTCACCGGTATTGCTTTGGCGCAAGAGGGCTTGCACGGCATTGAGCCATGAATAGTCCCTCCGCTACAATCGTCTATTGACCCGAACGCACAAAGAGACTTAGTTAGAGGAAGAGGACCCCCACATGAGTGATACCTCCGCTGGTACGCAGCGTATCGACCCCAGCAAGAGAACATGGCTGATCGCGTCGGGCTGTGCGGGCGCTGTGGGCGCCGGCTTCACGGCTGTGCCCTTCATCAGCAGCTTTCAGCCGTCGGAAAAAGCCAAGGCCGCCGGCATGCCGGTCGAGGTGGACATCTCCTCGCTCAGGCCCGGCGAGAAGATGACGGTCGAATGGCGCGGCAAGCCCGTGTGGATCATCAAGCGCACGCCCGAGCAACTCGCCGAGTTGCCCAAGCTCGACGGCCAGTTGGCCGATCCCAAGTCCGAACGCCATCCCGACGAGTTCACGCCCGAATATGCGCGCAACGAAGGCCGTTCCATCAAGCCTGAGGTGCTCGTGGTGGTGGGCATCTGCACGCATCTGGGCTGCTCGCCGACCGACAAGTTCCAGCCCGGCCCGCAGCCGTCACTGCCCGCCGACTGGCAGGGCGGCTTCCTCTGCCCCTGCCATGGCTCCACCTTCGACATGGCGGGTCGCGTGTTCAAGAACAAGCCCGCACCGGACAACCTGCCGGTGCCGCCCCATATGTACGTGTCCGATACGCGCCTGCGGATCGGCGAAGACAAGCAGGCTTGAGCGAGACAAGACATGGCTGAATACAAGGACATCTCTCCCAACGCCCCCGTGAGCGCCAAGCTGCTCAACTGGGTTGACAACCGCTTTCCGCTCTCCAAGCTCTACAAGGAGCACATGAGCGAGTACTACGCGCCGAAGAACTTCAACTTCTGGTACGTGTTCGGCTCGCTGGCGCTGCTGGTGCTGGTGCTGCAGATCGTCACCGGCATCTTCCTCGTGATGCACTACAAGCCCGATGCCACCCTGGCCTTCGCGTCGGTCGAGTACATCATGCGCGACGTGCCCTGGGGCTGGCTGATCCGCTACATGCACTCCACGGGCGCCTCGGCGTTCTTCATCGTGGTGTACTTGCACATGTTCCGCGGGCTGCTCTACGGCAGCTACCGCAAGCCGCGCGAGCTGGTCTGGATCTTCGGCTGTGCGATCTTCCTGTGCCTGATGGCCGAGGCCTTCATGGGCTACCTGCTGCCCTGGGGCCAGATGAGCTACTGGGGCGCGCAGGTGATCGTGAATCTGTTCTCGGCCATTCCTTTCATCGGCCCGGACCTGGCGCTGCTGATCCGCGGCGACTACGTGGTGAGCGATGCCACGCTGAACCGCTTCTTCAGCTTCCATGTGATCGCCGTGCCGTTGGTGCTGCTGGGTCTGGTGGTGGCGCACATCATCGCGCTGCACGAGGTGGGGTCCAACAACCCCGATGGCGTGGAGATCAAGGGTCCCAAGGCGCCCAAGGATGCGCATGGCCATCCGCTGGACGGCATACCGTTCCATCCGTACTACACGGTGCATGACATCTTCGGCGTCAGCATGTTCCTGATGGTGTTCAGCGCCATCATCTTCTTCGCGCCCGAGGCCGGCGGCTATTTCCTCGAATACAACAACTTCATTCCGGCCGACCCGCTGGTGACGCCGCTGCACATTGCGCCTGTCTGGTACTTCACGCCGTTTTATTCCATGCTGCGTGCCATCACCAGCGAGATGATGTATGCACTGATCGCCTGCGTGCTGTTGGGGGCCTTCCTCGGCGTGGTCAAGGCCCGTCTGCCCGGGTTCCTCAAGGGTGGCATTGTCATTGCCGCGGCGGTGGCGGTACTGCTCATGCTGTCGATCGACGCCAAGTTCTGGGGCGTGGTGGTGATGGGTGGTGCCGTGATCATCCTGTTCTTCCTGCCATGGCTGGACAACTGTGCAGTGAAGTCCATCCGGTATCGTCCAGGCTGGCACAAGTACCTGTATGGCATCTTCGTGATCAATTTTCTGATTCTGGGTTACCTGGGCGTGCAGCCGCCATCGCCTGTGGGTGAGCGCGTTTCGCAGGTCGGCACGCTGTTCTATTTCGGTTTCTTCCTGCTGATGCCATGGTGGAGCCGCATTGGCGCAACCAGGCCAGTGCCTGACCGTGTCAACTTCACTGCGCATTGAGCCCTGGAGGTAATAGCAACAATGAAGAAACTCATCCTTACATTGGTAGCCGCGCTGGGCCTGGCGGCTGGTGCCGTGCATGCCGCCGGTGCCAACACCATTGCCTGGGACAAGGCACCCAACAAGACCAACGACCTGGCCTCGCTGCAAAATGGCGCCAAGGTGTTTGTGAACTATTGCCTGAGCTGCCACTCGGCCGCGTTCATGCGCTTCAACCGCCTGCGCGACATTGGCCTGACCGAGCAGCAGATCAAGGACAACCTTCTGTTCACCACTGATAAGGTCGGTGAAACCATGAAGGCGTCCATCGATCCCAAGCAGGTCAAGGAATGGTTCGGTGCCAACCCGCCCGACCTGACCGTGATCGCCCGCTCGCGTGCAGGTGCCGGCGGCACGGGTGCTGACTACCTTTACACGTTCCTGCGCACGTTCTACCGTGACGAAACCAAGGCCACCGGCTGGAACAATCTGCTTTTTCAGAACGTGGGCATGCCCCATGTGCTGTGGGAGCTGCAAGGTGATCGCCGTCCGGTTTTCGAGGCGCATGAAAGCCACGGCCAAACGACCCAGGTTTTCAAGGGCTGGGAGCAAGTCGCCCCTGGCTCCATGACGCCCCTGCAGTTTGATCAAACCATTGGCGATCTTGTGAACTACTTGCAGTGGATGGGCGAGCCGGCGCAGAACATCCGCGTGCGCGTGGGGGTCTGGGTGCTGATCTTCCTCGGCCTGTTCACGGGCATTGCCTGGCGGTTGAACGCTGCTTATTGGAAAGACGTGAAGTAGTCCCCATCTACCTCGCCGCATCGCCGCGCCCACGGGCGCGGACCAACTGCAGAGTGGGCGTGCAAACCGCGCCCACTCTTTTTGATTTTTTAGGAGCCTCCCGCCATGATGGTGCTTTATTCAGGAACGACTTGCCCCTTTTCCCACCGTTGCCGGTTTGTGCTGTTCGAAAAGGGCATGGATTTCGAGATCCGCGACGTCGACCTCTACAACAAGCCCGAAGACATCAGCGTGATGAACCCCTACGGCCAAGTGCCCATTCTGGTCGAGCGCGACCTGATCCTGTACGAGTCGAACATCATCAACGAGTACATCGACGAGCGCTTCCCGCACCCGCAACTCATGCCTGGCGACCCGGTGGACCGCGCCCGCGTGCGCTTGTTCCTGCTGAACTTCGAGAAGGAGCTGTTCGTGCACGTCAGTACGCTCGAGAACCGTGCAACCAAGGGCAACGAAAAGGCGCTGGAGAAAGCACGCTCGCACATCCGCGACCGCCTGACGCAACTGGCGCCCATATTCCTGAAGAACAAGTACATGCTCGGCGAGAACTTCTCCATGCTCGACGTGGCCATCGCGCCGCTGCTCTGGCGCCTGGACTACTACAGCATCGAACTGAGCAAGAACGCCGCGCCCCTGCTCAAGTACGCCGAGCGCATCTTCTCGCGCCCGGCCTACATCGAGGCGCTCACGCCGTCCGAGAAGGTGATGCGCAAGTAAGCGCCCGGCGCGGTAGTTCCTCCCATGAATGCGCTCGAATCTCCGTCGACACGGCCGTACCTGATACGCGCCCTGTACGAATGGTGCACCGACAATGGCTTCACGCCCTACGTCGCGGTACTCGCGGACGACACCGTGCAGGTGCCGCGCGAATATGTGAAGGATGGTGAGATCGTCCTCAACATCAGCTTCGACGCCACGAGCGCGCTCAAACTCGGCAACGAGTTCATCGAGTTCAGGGCGCGGTTCGCCGGCACGGCGCGTGAAATCATCGTGCCCGTGAACCGTGTCGTGGCCATCTATGCGCGCGAGAACGGCCAGGGCATGGCTTTCCCCACCGCCGCGCCCAGCGGCGCGCAGGAGGCGCCCCCGCGTGCGGGAGCCCAGGGTGGCGCATCTTCCGTCGCCGAGGAGCCCCGCGTCGTGCAGCTCGTCACATCCGATACGGCAGCCGCCGAGGACGGCGACCCCCCGCGCCCGCCTTCGCCGGTCGGCGGCCCACGGCCTTCGCTCAAGCGCATCAAATAGGGCCGTAGCCACGCGGGGCGCCGCTAAAATAACCTGATTGCCGCTTTAGCTCAGTTGGTAGAGCACCCGCCTTGTAAGCGGTAGGTCGTCAGTTCGATTCCGACAAGCGGCACCATTCATCATCTTGGATAGTTGCGTGTTGTTGCTGAACTGGTTCGATACGGCGCCCCGGCGCATCCTGGCGCTGGTCTGCGCCGCCTGCGTGGCCATGCTGGCGTTCGGCCTGTACCTGCAGCATGTGGTGGGCCTGGAGCCTTGCCCCATGTGCATCGTGCAGCGCTATGCGTTAGTGCTGGTGGCCTTGTTCACGGGCGTCGCCAGTGCTTTTGGCACGCGTGCGGCGTGCCTGCTGGGCAGCTTCCTGGCGCTGCTGGCGGCGGGCTTTGGCGGTTTCGTGGCCGCGCGCCAGAGCTGGTTGCAGTGGTACCCGCCCGAAGTCGTGTCGTGCGGGCGCGACTTCTACGGCATGATCGAAACCTTCCCGTTGCAGCGGGCCATTCCGATGATCTTCAAGGGCGGCGGCGATTGCGCGAAGGTGGACTGGACCTTCCTCGGCGGCTCCATCGCCAACTGGTCGTTCGTCTGTTTCGCCGTCTTCGCCGTCGTGTTTCTGGCTCTGCTGGCACGGCAGGCGCGCGCGGCGCGGTTTGCGCGCGGCCACGCGCTCGCCCGCGCGGGGTGAACAGATTCTGAATCCGCGGGCCGGCTGCGGGTAGCATCGCGGTTTCTGACATGCGGGGACGCTGGAGGAGCCCATGGACACGACCGCGCACGCGGCAGACGGATTGCTGGACCGCCTGGAGCAACTCCACCAGATCGGCATTGCGCTGTCGCGCGAGCGTGACACGGGCCGCCTGCTCGAATCCATCCTGCTGGCCGCCATGCGCATTACCCGCGCCGACGGCGGCACGCTCTACCGCGTGACGGACGACGCGCAGGCGCTGCGCTTCGAGATCATGCATACCGATTCGCTGGGCCTGGCGCTCGGCGGCGCGCAGGCAGGGCCGGTGCCCTTCGCCCCGCTGCCGCTCTACCGCTCCGACGGCGCACCCAACGACAGCCTGGTGGCGGCCTACGCGGTCATTCACGATCGCACCATCAACATCGCCGACGCCTACCAGCACGAGGCGTTCGATTTCTCGGGCACGCGCGCCTTCGATGCGCGCACGGGCTACCGCTCGCGTTCGTTCCTGACCGTGCCGATGAAGAACCATGAAGGCACCTGCATCGGCGTGCTGCAGCTCATCAACGCGCAGCCGCCCGGCGCAGCGGAGAAGGGCGGAGCCGCCGCCGTGGAGTTCTCCACCTCCGACCAGCGGCTGGCCGAGTCGCTGGCGTCGCAGGCCGCCATAGCCATCAGCAACCGCCAGCTCATCGAGCAGCTCGAAGTCCTGTTCGAGTCCTTCATCAGCCTCATCAACCTCGCCATCGACGAGAAGTCGCCCTACACCGGCGGGCACTGCCAGCGCGTGCCGGTGCTCACGATGCTGCTGGCCGAGGCCGCCGACGCCACGGACCAGGGGCCGCTGTCGGACTTCCGCATGAGCGGGCGCGACCGCTACGAGCTCAAGATCGCCGGCCTGCTGCACGACTGCGGCAAGATCACCACGCCCGTGCACGTGGTGGACAAGGCCACCAAGCTGCAGACCCTCTACGACCGCATCGGCCTGATCGACACCCGCTTCGAGGTACTCCGGCGCGATGCCGAGATCGCCGCGCTGCGCCGCCAGCTCGCACTGCGGCCCGTGGCTGACGCGCGGGCCGAGGCCGCCGCCGAGCAGGAGATGCAGACCGTGCTGCACGCCATCGAGCGCGACCGCGACTTCCTGCGCATGGTGAACCTGGGCGCCGAGTCGATGGCCGACGCGCAACTGGATCGCGTGCGCGACATCGCCCAGCGTCACCGCTGGCGCGGCCCGGACGGCGCCGAGCAGCCTTTCCTGACGGATGACGAGCTGGAAAACCTCAGCATCCGCGCCGGCACGCTGACCCAGCGCGAGCGCGAAATCATCAACCACCATATCGTCGCCACCATCAAGATGCTGGAGCAACTCCCCTGGCCCAGCCACCTGCGCAACGTGCCCGAGTACGCGGGCGGCCACCACGAGCGCATGGACGGCAAGGGCTACCCCAGGGGCCTGACGCGCGAGCAGATGTCATGGCAAGCCCGCATGATGGGTATCGCCGACATTTTCGAGGCACTGACCGCCGTGGATCGGCCCTACAAGTCCGGCATGACGCTTTCGTGCGCCCTGGGCATCATGCGCAAGTTCAAGCACGGCGGGCACATCGACGCGGACCTGTTCGATGTGTTCGTGCGCTGCGGTGTGTACCTGGAATACGCGCAGCAGTTCCTGGAGCCGTGGCAGATCGATGCCGTGGACGAGCAGGCGCTGCTGGCGTAGGTTTACATATAAAAACAGCCTCCAGCGCTTTGTAAATCTGCGCAGTATGCTATCAAAAAGGTAGCTGAAATGCAGTCTTATGCGAGCTTCTTGACCAGCACCTGGCTCTTGCGGTCCCAGTTGTACTTGCGCAGCCGCGCCTGCGGCAGCCACTCGGGCGGCACGGGCTCGAAGCCGCGCTTGAGGAACCAGTGCATGGTGCGCGTGGTGAGCACGAAGATGCTGTCGAAGCCCTGCGACCGCGCGCGCTGCTCGATGCGCTTGAGGAGCTTCTCGCCGTCGCCCTGGCCCTGCGACAGCGGCGAGACGGTGAGCGCGGCCATCTCGGCGGTGTGCGCCTCGGGGTGGGGGTGGAAGGCGGCGCAGCCGAAGATCACGCCGTCGTGCTCGATGATGGTGTAGTTGCCGATGTCGCTCTCGATCTCGGTGCGGCTCCTCTTGACCAGCGTGCCGTCGCGCTCGAACGGCTCGATGAGCTGCAAGATGCCGCCCACGTCGTCGGCCGTGGCCTCGCGCAGGTTTTCGAGTTTTTCATCGACCACCATGGTGCCGATGCCGTCGTGCACGTAGAACTCCAGCAGCAGCGAGCCATCCACCGCGAAGGGCACGATGTGGCTGCGCTCCACGCCGGCCTTGCAGGCTTTCACGCAGTGCTGGAGGTAGAACGCCGTGTCGCTCGGCTGCTGCGGCGCGGGCGACTGGCGCAGCAGCGCCTCGGCGGCTTCCAGGGGCAGTTCGGTATCGACGGGGTTGTCGTCGCCCTCGGGCTCGCCGGGGCGCAAGCGGATGCCGGAGATCTCGGTCACGAATACCAGCTTGTCGGCCTTCAGCGCAATGGCCACGCTGGTGGCCACTTCTTCCATGGTCAGGTTGAAGGCTTCGCCCGTGGGCGAGAAGCCGAAGGGCGAGAGCAGCACCAGCGCGCCCATGTCCAGCGTGCGCTTGATGCCCCCCGCGTCCACCTTGCGTACCAGCCCGGAGTGCTGGAAGTCCACCCCATCCACGATGCCAACGGGTCGCGCGGTGAGGAAGTTGCCCGAGATCACGCGCACCGTGGCGCCGGCCATGGGCGTGTTGGGCAGGCCCATGCTGAAGGCCGCCTCGATCTCGTAGCGCAGCTGGCCCGCGGCCTCCTGCGCGCAGTCGAGCGCCACCTCGTCGGTGATGCGCATGCCGTGCGAATAGCGCGCCTCGTGCCCCTTGGCGCGCAACTGCTCGTTGACCTGCGGGCGAAAGCCGTGGACGAGCACGATGCGCACGCCCATGCTCTGCACCAGTGCAATGTCCTGTGCCAGCGCCTGCAGCTTGCCGGCGGCGATGGCCTCGCCGCAGACGCCGAGCACGAAGGTCTGGTTGCGGAACTTGTGGATGTAGGGCGCGACCGAGCGGAACCAGGGCACGAAGGTGAAGTTGAATACGGCGGACATGCGCGTGGTGCGTCGCGGAGAGCGGCGGGCAAAGCAGTGTGGGGTGGGCCAGCGGGGCTGGGATAATTGCGGATTCTCTACCAAGTAAGCCCTTGTCCGCTCCCGTCCTGGCCCATCCTCTGCAAATCACGTTCCCCCAATTGCTGCCCGTATCGGCACGGCGCGACGAAATCGCCGCCGCCATGGCCGCCCACCAGGTCATCATCGTCTGCGGCGAAACCGGCTCGGGCAAGACCACCCAGTTGCCCAAGATCGCGCTCGCCATGGGGCGCGGCAGGCTCAACGCGCGGCCCGGCGAGCGGGGCCGCCTGATCGGCCACACGCAGCCGCGCCGCATCGCCGCCAGCTCGGTCGCCAAGCGCATCGCCGAGGAGCTTCAGACGCCGCTTGGCGCGGTGGTGGGCTACAAGGTGCGGTTCCAGGACCGGCTGTCGAAGGATGCCTCGGTCAAGCTCATGACCGACGGCATCCTGCTGGCCGAGACGCAGACCGACCCGCTGCTGCAAGCCTACGACACCCTCATCATCGACGAGGCGCACGAGCGCAGCCTGAACATCGACTTCCTGCTCGGCTATCTGCGCGAGATATTGCCGCGCCGGCCCGATTTGAAGGTGATCGTGACGTCGGCGACCATCGACGCAGAGCGGTTCGCCAGGCATTTCGAATCGGCCAAGGGCCCGGCACCGGTCATCTATGTCTCGGGCCGCACCTACCCGGTGGAGCAGCGTTACCGCCCGTTCGAGGAGGCGCGCGACTATGGGCTCAACGAGGCCATCGCCGACGCGGTGGACGAGCTCTGGCAGGATCCGCGCCAGGCGGGCGACATCCTGGTGTTCCTGCCCGGCGAGCGCGAGATCCGCGAGGCCGCCGACCACCTGCGCGGCCACCTGGCGCACCAGCCGGTATTGCGCAGCGCCGAAGTGCTGCCGCTGTTCGCCCGGCTGTCGCAGGCCGAGCAGGACCGCATCTTCGACGGCCACACCGGCAGGCGCATCGTGCTGGCGACCAACGTGGCCGAGACGTCACTCACCGTTCCAGGCATCCGATACGTCATCGACGCAGGAACGGCGCGCGTGAAGCGCTACAGTTACCGTAGCAAGGTGGAGCAGTTGCTGGTCGAGCCCGTGAGCCAGGCGGCGGCCAACCAGCGCGCCGGACGCTGCGGGCGCGTGGCCGACGGCATCTGCATCCGGCTCTACGGCGAGGACGATTTCAACGCCCGTCCGCGCTTTACCGACCCCGAAATCCTGCGCTCGTCGCTCGCCGGCGTGATCCTGCGCATGAAGTCGCTGCACCTGGGCGACGTGGCGCAGTTCCCGTTCATCGATCCGCCTTCGGGCCGCGCCGTCGCCGACGGCTACCAACTGCTCAACGAACTCGGCGCGGTGGACGATGCCAACGAACTCACGCCCATGGGCGCGGAGCTGGCGCGCCTGCCGCTGGACCCGCGCGTGGGCCGCATGATCGTGGAGGCGCGCGAGCGCGGCGCGCTGGCCGAGGTGCTGGTGATCGCCAGCGCGCTCAGCGTGCAGGACGTGCGCGACCGCCCGCTGGAGGCGCAGGCCCAGGCCGACCAGGCCCACGCCAAGTTCGACGACGAGAAGAGCGAGTTCAGCGGCTACCTCACGCTGTGGCAGTGGCTGCACGACGCGCGCGGCGGCGAGCACGGCCCCCACATTGCCACGACGCGACGCGAAATGGATGCGCGGCACGGAGGAGGGGCGCGGCGAAAGGCCGCGGCGGCGGTGCTGCCCATCGCGCAGCGTGTGGTCGCTGCGCCGGTATCCGAGCCGGAGCCCGCCGCGCCGACCCACAAGCTCAGCAACCGCCAGTACGAGCAACTGCTGCGCCATAACTACATCAGCGTGCGCCGCCTGCGCGAGTGGCGCGACATCCACTCGCAACTGCTCACCGTGGTGAACGAGCAGAAGTGGAAGCTCAACACCCAGCCCGCCGGCTACGAGGCACTGCACAAGTCCATGCTCGCTGGCCTGCTGGGCAACATCGGCTGCAAGCCCGATGATGAAGACCTGTACCTGGGCGCGCGCGGCATCAAGTTCCACCGCCACCCCGGTGCGCACCTGCGCCGCAAGCCGGGCCGCTGGATCGTCTGCGCCGAACTGGTGGAGACCACGCGCCTGTTTGGCCGCGGCATCGCCGCCATCGAGCCGCAGTGGCTCGAAGAGGTAGGCGGCCATCTGCTGAAGAAGCAACTGCTTGATCCGCACTGGGAGAAGAAGGCCGCCGCGGTGGTGGCGCTGGAGCGCGCCACGCTCTACGGCCTGGTGATCTACAACAACCGCCGCCGGCCCTACGACCTCGTGGACCTGCCCGGCGCGCGCGAGATTTTCATCCGCGAGGCGCTGGTAGCGGGCGAGTGGGACACCAAATTGCCCTTCCTGGCTGCCAACCGCAAGCTGATTCGCCAGGTGGAAGAGCTGGAGCACAAGTCGCGCCGCCAGGATGTGCTGGTGGACGACGAGCTGATCTACGCCTTCTACGACCGGCACCTGCCCGCCGACGTGGCCAGCGGCCGCAGCTTCGAGCACTGGTGGCGCGAGGCCAGCCGCGCGCAGCCCGGCCTGCTGCTGCTCACGCGCGACGAACTGATGCGCCACGAGGCCGCGGGCATCACCACCGGCGCCTTTCCGCGCACCGTGCGGCTGGGCGGCGTGGACTGCGCGGCCAGCTACCTGCACGCGCCCGGCGACGCCAAGGACGGCCTGAGCGTCACGGTGCCGCTGTTCGTGCTCAACCAGGTTGCCGAAGAGCGCTGCGAATGGCTGGTGCCCGGCATGCTGAAGGACAAGGTGCAGGCGCTGCTCAAGAGCCTGCCGCAGAAGCCCCGCGCGCGCCTGGTGCCGCTGCCCGAAAGCGCCGCGCGCATGGCTGACATGCTGGCCGCGCCCGAGCGGTTCGGCCACGGTGCGCTGGCCGACGCGTTGCTGCGGCTGGTGCGCGAGGTCACGCAGCTCGACGTGAAGCGCACGGACTTCAAGCCCGACATGCTGCAGCCGCACCTGTTCATGCACATCCGCGTGGTGGACGAGCATGGCCGCCAACTGGGCGCGGGCCGTTCCTTGAGCGCACTGAAGGCCGAACTCGGCGCACAGGCGCGTGGCGCATTCCAGGCACTGGCGGGTCTGCGGGTGGCGCCGGGCCAGGGGGAATCCAAGCAAAATCGGCCCCTGGCGCAGGAAGAACAAGCGCGTGCAGCTATCAAAACAGGAGCGAATGCCGCATCGGCGGCAGCCGAGCAGCGCTACACCGCCTGGACTTTCGGCGCGCTGCCCGAACTCATGGAAATCCGCAAGGGCGGGCAGACGCTGATCGGCTTTCCGGCGCTGATCGACGGCGGCGACGCCGTGGCCATCGAGGTCTTCGACGAGCCCGATGTGGCAGCGGCGCGCCACCGCGGCGGCCTGCGGCGCCTGTTCGCGCTGCAGATCAGGGACGCGCTGAAGTACTTGGAAAAGAACATTCCCGACCTGCAGAAGATGGCCGTCGCCTACATGCCGCTGGGCAGCCAGGAGGAATTGCGCGCGCAGATCATCGACGTGGCGCTGGAGCGCGCCTTTCTGCTGGAGCCGCTCCCCGCCACCGAAGCAGAGTTCAAGCGCCGCGTGGAAGATGGCCGCGGTCGCCTGACCCTGATCGCGGGCGAGGTCGCCCGCCTGGCCGCCGGCATCCTGACCGAGTACACCGCCGCCGCCCGCAAGATCAAGGACACCAAGGGCCAGCCCGACGCCGCCGCCGACGCGCTGCAGCAACTGCAGCGGCTGATGCCCAAGAACTTCATCGCCGCCACGCCGTGGCCCGCGCTGCAGCACTTCGCGCGCTACCTGAAGGCGATCGTGCTGCGGCTCGACAAACTGCGCGCCGACCCCGCGCGCGACACCGCTCGCCTGGCCGAACTGCGGCTGCAGGAGCAGCGCTACTGGCGCCTGGTGGCCGAGCGCAAGGGCGTGGTGGACGAGCGCATGCAGGAGTTCCGCTGGCTGCTCGAAGAACTGCGCGTGAGCCTCTTTGCGCAGGAGCTGCGCACGCCGCAGCCGGTGAGCGTGAAGCGGCTCGACAAGGCGTGGGCACTCCTTGGTGCCTGATCCGCAGGGGCCGGCATGTACGGCTCGCTGTACGGTACGGTTGCAGGCACCGATGCGATGCGGAGCGCGCATCTTGTTGCTGACCCGGATATTTCACCGTACCCCGCCCAAAAACGAGGACGGCATTGCCCATGTGTGCCGGTTCATGCTCTCGATGCGTGGCGGCATGGCGCCGGGCAGCCTGCTGACGGGCGCCACGGCCCACGGTGTACTTGCCGGGTGTGCGCGATGCGGTGTTGCTGGGCGGAGCCATCGCCGTACTGGCGCACCTGGCAATCGGGTGCGTAGGTTAACCTGGAAACAGCAGTTGACCGCTTTGTATCCCTTGCCAGGCCGCATGAAATCGAGCGTTCACGGCTTCGATGGCGTTCACCTCATGGGTGAGAGCGCTATGCACCTGCCAGCACCGCGCTCGGGGCGCCATGCGGCGTTGCTCCTCCTTGCGGGCATGAGCCCGCCGCGTCGTCGCGTCTTGCCTGGCACCCCGATCACGGCACCGGCAGGCGCATCCAACTGCCGTTTCCAGGGTTAAAGATGCCCCTCACGGGCAGCGCACCGTGAAGGAGCGAGCAGCCGTGGTCTGGGCACGTTCTTTCTCAGCGCGGCGGCGCAGCGGGAGCCGCCCCGTCGGGCAACTGCTGCACGCTGACGCGGAATACGTGGCCTTCCGGGTCGTGCAGCACGGCCTGCCATTGGCCGTAGTAGGTGGCATACGGCGCTTTCACCACGCCGCCACCCAATGCCGGTGCGCCCACCGTGGCGGCATCCACCGCGGCGGGCGAATCAAGCATGAAAGTCGCGTAGGCGGTAACGGGTGCCAGCCCCGCGTCCGGCGCGGGCTGGCGCTCCGCCAGGCCCAGCAGCGCGTAGGCGGGCAGGGCGTTGAAGCCGAACTGCACGCCCTCCGATGCGAGCGCGCGGTAGATCGGCGAGCGGCTCGCCACGGCCTCGGGCCAGCCGAGCAGGTCGGCGTAGAAGCGCATCTGCGCCTGCACGTCGCGGCAGAACAGGTTGAACCAGAGCTTCATGCCATCGCCGCTCCAGCGTTTCCGAGTCCGTAGGTCTTGCGGTACATGTCGCGCAGGTGCTCGCCCACGGTGCAGGCTTCGTAGCGCGGCGCCGCGCCCGGCAGCACGCAGGTGGGCACGGGCTCCACGCGCGCTTCGTAGTCGGGGCTGTAGAAGAACGGGATCGAGTAGCGCGGCGCGCCGTGGCTGTGGAGGTTGCGCACGCGGTGCGGGTTGGAGTGGTAGCGTCCGTTGGTCCAGCGCGGGATCATGTCGCCGAGGTTGACGACGAAGCTGCCCTCCATCGGCGGCGCCGCCACCCAGGCGCCGCCGGGCATGCAGACTTCCAGCCCGCCGAGCGCGTCCTGCGCCAGGATGGTGATGGCGCCCCAGTCGGTGTGCGCGCCCGCGCCGAAGGTGCGCTCGTCGGCGTCGCGCGGGTGCGGCGGGTAGCGCAGCAGGCGCAGCGTGACCATGGGGTTGCCGTGCGTGTGGTCGAAGTAGCCTTCGGGCAGGTCGAGCGACAGGGCCATGAGCTGCATGAGCCGCTGCGCCAGCGCGAGCAGCGCGGCGGTGTAGGCGGCGCACTGCGCGGCCATCTCCGGCAGCGCGGCGGGCCATTGGTTGCTGCCGTAGGAGTGGTAGCCGCGCCGCACGTAGGGGTGGTCGGGCGCGTATTCCAGGCCGCAGTAGAAGCTTTCCTTCAGGTCGGGCCGCGCGCCGGCGCCGAGCGTCTGCGCGCCGATGGCCTCGTAGCCGCGCATGGAGGGCGAGCGGTGCAGGTCGATGGCCTGCTTGTCGGCCAGCGGCAGCTCGAAGAAGCGCCGCGCGAGGGCGTACTGCGCCTCTGCCAGCGCGGCAGGCACGCCGTGGTTGCGCACGTAGAAGAAGCCCGAGGCCGTGCCCGCCGCGCGCACCTGCGCGGCCACGGCGGCGCTGCGCGCGCCGCCGGGCGCGAGGGCGTCGGCCAGGTCGATGACGGGGATGGACATGCCCGCTCCCTGGCTCATGCCTTGAGCTTGCGGTCGGCGGGCGCGGGCAGGAAGGCGTCGGTCCAGATGTCGGCCACGGCGGGCTTGCCCTTCAGGCCGAAGGCGTCCACTGTCTCGTCGATGGTGGCCTGCAATCGCGCGGGCGTGGCGGCGCCCCAGCCGTCGCGGCGCGTGTCGGGCGTGTCCATGGTGCCGGTGGCGATGAGCTTCAGGCGCTCGAACTCGATGTCTTCGTTGGCCAGTGGCTCGCGCGCCTTCACGGCGGCGGCGCCGGCCCGGGGATCGGCCATGGCTTCGGTCCAGCCGCGCGTGGATGCCTTGACGAACGCCTTCATCGCGTCGGCGTGCTCCTCCGTGCTTTTGGGGTTGGCGACGAAGCCGTTGCCGTAGGACTTCATGCCGTACTCGGAGTAGCGGAACATGGTGATTTGCTCCGGCCCCATGCCGCGCGCCTTCAGGTTGAGCAGGCCGGTGAAGAAGAAGTACGCGGCGGCGTCGAAGTCGCCCTTGACGAAGCGCGTGTCGCCGATGTCGGGCGCCACGTTCTCCCACTTCACGCCCGAGGGGTCGAAGCCCTGCGCCTTGGCGAAGGCCGGAAACAGCTTGCGCGAGGCGTTGAACGGCTGTCCGAGGATGGACTTGCCGGCCAGGTCGGCGGGCTTCCTGATCGGGCCGTCCTTGCGCACCAGGATGGCGTTGGGGTTCAGGTCGTACATGATGGCCACGGCCTTGAGCGCCGCAGCGGGGTTGTTGGCGTTGAACTCGATCATCGTCGCCAGGTCGGCGCTGGCACAGTCGTAGGCGCCGCTGCCCACGAGGCTGATCGCGGCGGCCGAGCCGTTGCCGGTGTCGATGGCCACGTCCAGCCCCGCGTCCTTGTAGTAGCCGCGCTGCTGCGCGAGCAGGAAGCCGGCGGCCGTGGCCTCCACCTTCCAGCCGAGGTTGAACTTGAACTTGTGCAGCGAGCCTTGGGCGCGCACGAACGGCGTGGCGGCCAGCAAGGTGGTGGCGCCGGCGGCGGCACGCAGAAGGGAACGGCGTTGCAGGGACATGGGCACTCCATTGCGGACGGTTGGCATGCCGGCGCGAGCCTGGAGCCGCAGGCCGCGCCGGAGGGATCGATCCGCACGCCGCAAGGCCAAAAGCGCAGGCTGCCCTGTGGGGCGCGGCCGACTCTTGAAGACACAGGCCCCCCGCACCCCGGAAGGCATGGGTGCGCATGCATGGCCTGCTGCGTGCTTCAAGAGCAATTTCCGGGCGGCGGGGAACCGCTGAACGCTTCTACTCTTCGCCTGGGATTAAGCATGATCCATGCCACTGCGCAGGCAGTATTGCGCACCATGCGCGAGCTGTTTGTGTACAAAAATGGTGCGCGTCCGCCGCGTTGCAGGCGAAACGGCATGGCCCGGAACTTGCGCGGGAAAAAGCCGAGAGTAGAAGCGTTCACCAGCCGTGTGCATGCCCGCATGCGCCGGCCGGCCGGGAATTGCTCTTGAAGCCCGGCGCCTCTTCCAAGAGGCGCGCCAGGCGGCTTTCAGGCAGTACACGGTCCCGGCGCTTGCTCGCATGCCGGCTTGTTTCTTCCTGGCGTCTTCCTGTCGCGGGCTTTGCGCCACAACGCTTGCACGTCTTTTCAGGAGAACACCATGTCCCAGGCAGCCGCCGCCTCCCACGAACTGTCCGAACTCGCCAAGGAATCGCGCATGGGCGCGATGGGTTCGGTCACCACCGCGCGCGAAGTGCGCCGCATCGACCTTGGCGACTTCGACCGCCGCAAGGCCGAGATCGCTGACCAGCTATGGGACGCGGCGGTGGATGTCGGCTTCTTCCAGTTGGCCAACCACGGCATCGACCTGGCCCGCATGCGCGGCGCGTTCGCCATGGCCGAGCGCTTCTTCGCCCTGCCCGAGGCCGTGAAGGCGCAGTACCCGCTGAAGAAAGCGCTCAACGCCGGCTGGGAAAGCCGCGCCCAGGTACGCCCCTCCACCGGCACGCCCGATCAGAAGGAGAGCTACCAGATCACGCGCCCGCACATGGACGGGCTGTGGCCCACGGAAGACGAGCTTGCGGGCTTTCAAGCCGCCATGCTCGACTTCGAGGCGCGAAGCTGGCAGGTGGCGATGCGCGTGCTCTCGTGCTTCGCGCTCAAGCTCGGTTTCGACAGCGGCTTTTTCACCCGCGCGCACGACCCGGCCCGGCCCAGCTACCAGAGCACGCTGCGCCTGCTGCACTACTACGCCATCGCGCCGGAGGCGCAGACCCAGATCGACCTGTGGCGCGCCGGCGCGCACACCGACTTCGACTGCCTCACGCTGCTCTACCAGCGCCAGGGCCAGGGTGGCCTGGAGGTTCTGCCCGGCAAGGAGATGGAGACCCAGGCCTGGACGCCCGTGCCGCCGGACGAGGACGCCATCACCTGCAACATCGGCGACATGCTGATGCGCTGGAGCGACGACCAACTGCCCAGCAACTTCCACCGCGTGAAGAACCCGCTGCCCGGCGATTACATGGGCCCGCGCTACAGCATCGCCTTCTTCGCCCAGGCCAACCGCGATGCCGTCATCGAGGGCCCGGGCAGGAAGTACCCGGCCATCACGGCGGGCGACTACCTGAACCAGCGCGTGGCGGCGAACTTCAAGGGCTATTGAAGTTCCAAGCAAAAAGTGGCCGCAGCGCTTTATATACGGGCGAAAGCAGCTATATTTTCAGGAGCGTCAGGGCCGGCGGAAGGCCACCGCCTGCCGCGCCCAGTAACCGATGTTCAGCCGGTCCAGCCGCACCTCGCCACCCGTGGAAGGCGCATGCACGAAGCGCCCGTCACCCACATAGATGCCCGCGTGCGTGGGCTGGCCCGCGCCAAAAATCACCAGGTCGCCGGTGCGCAGCGCGGTGGCATCCACGGGTTCGCCGAAGCCGCTGAGCTGCGCCACGGTGCGCGGCGGCGCCAGCCCGGCGCGGTTCTTGTACACGTAGCCGATCAGCCCGCTGCAGTCGAAGCCGCCCGCCGGCGTGTTGCCGCCATAGCGGTAGGGCGTGCCCACCAGGCCGAGCGCATGGATGGCGATGTCGCTCGACTGGTCGGGCGTGAGGCGCGAATAGGCCGGCTGGCGCGCGGGCGGCGCGCTGCCGCAGCCCGTGAGCAGCAGGAGGGCGGATGACAGGGCCAGGCCGACAAAGAGTGTGCGCATGGTCGAATAGGCCGCCAGCGCTTTTTCCACCAGCGCGGGCAGCTACAAGAAGTATAGCTAACGACGCAGGCTGGCGCTGCGACCGCCACGCCACGCGCTCCGCCGGGCAGGGCCAGGGCCAAGCGGAGGCGGTGGGGGCTTCACTCGCCCTGCGAGCCCCTCCGCGCCCAGGCCGTGGTGTGCTTTTCCACCAGGCTGAACAGCTCGTACATCACCATGGCCATCGCGCCCACCACCATCAGGCCGGCGAAGGCCAGGCCCATCTGCATCGACGAGCCGGCGGAAATCAGCAGGTAGCCGATGCCCTCGTTGGCGGCGGTCATCTCCGACACCGTGGTGCCGACGAAGGCCAGGGTGATCGCCACTTTCAGCGAGCCGTAGAAGTAGGGCAGCGAGCGCGGCAGGCCGATCTTCACCAGCACGTCCCAGCGCTTGGCGCCCAGCACGCGCAGCACGTCCTCCAACTCGGGCTCCAGCGTGGCCAGCCCGGTGGCGATGTTCACCATGATGGGAAAGAAGCTGATGAGGAACGCCGTGAGGATGGCCGGCCCCACGCCGATGCCGAACCACACCACCAGGATCGGCACGAAGGCGGCCTTGGGCAATGCGTTGAAGGCCGTCATCAGCGGGTACACCGCCGCGTAGGCCAGGCGCGAGGAGCCGATCACGAAGCCCAGCAGCACCCCCACCACGATGGCAATGCCGAAGCCCGCCATGGTCACCCAGAAGGTGCGCCATGCATGGCCTGCGATGACCCACTTGAACTCGACCAGTTGGGTCCAGATGCGCCACGGGCTGGGGAAGATGAATTCCGACACCTCGAAGGCGCTGCAGACGATCTGCCAGATGATGAGCACGGCGACCAGCAGGATCCAGGGCGACCAGCGCTCAACCTGCTTGCGTTGTTGGTTGTTCATGGTGTGTTGCGCCTCGTCACTGGTGGATGGCCGCGCCACTCTTGCGCATGGCGCCGATGTGGCCGCGCAGTTCCAGCACGATGTCGGTGAATTCCTTGGTATAGGTGATTTCCAGCTCGCGTGGGCGCGGCAGGTCGATTTCGCGTTTGACCACGAAGCGCCCGGGGCTCTTGCTCATCACGTACACGGTGTCGGCCAGGAACACGCTCTCGCGCAGGTCGTGCGTGACCAGGATGACGTTGAACTTCTGCTCGGTCCACAGGTCGCGCAGGATGCACCACAGCTCTTCGCGCGTGAAGGCGTCGAGCGCGCCGAACGGCTCGTCGAGCAGCAGCATCTTCGGCTCGTGGACCAGCGCGCGGCAAATGCTGGCGCGCTGCTGCATGCCGCCCGAGAGCTGCCAGGGGTATTTGTCCTCATAGCCGCCCAGGCCCACCTTCTGCAGCAGCTTGCGGGCGCGCTCCTCGTACTCCTTGCGCTTGTGCTTGAAGCTGGAGCGGTAGGGCTCGACGATCTCCAGCGGCAGCAGCACGTTGTCCACCGTGGTGCGCCAGGGAAGAAGAGACGGCGACTGGAACGCCATGCCCGATATCTTGAGCGGCCCGGTGACGGGCTGGCCATCGATGAGGATCCGGCCCATCGAGGGCATCTTCAGCCCCGTGGTGAGCTTCATGAAGGTGGACTTGCCGCAGCCCGAGGGGCCGACGATGGCGATGAACTCGCCCTCGCGCACCTGCAGGTCGATGCCTTCGACGGCGAAGTGGTTCTGCGCCAGCAGTTCGTCGTTGTAGGCCAGCCAGACATCGCGGAAATCCACGAAGTAGGGCGGTGGGTCGGGGGGTGCTTGCATGGCGGTCCTGTGGCGAAAAAACCTGCCCACCTGCCTGTCGTCGGCGCGGGCAGGGGTGGGTTCTCATGCTGCGCGGGGGCAGCCTTATTTCCTGGGCAGGATGTTCAGCTCGGCCTTGGCCGGCAGGAACGCGCCGTTCCAGACCGTCTCGGGGTTCACGCGGGTCTTGGTGTTGAACGTGTCGGACACCTGCGAGGCCATCAGCGACAGGCGCCCCGGCACCACCTGGCCGAAGCCCTCGGTGCGCGCGTCGGGGCTGTTGATCACGGTGTCGATGGCGAGTTTCAGCCGGCGCGTTTCGAGGTCGGTGTTGACGATGCCGTCGCGCTCCTTCACATAGGCGATCGCGGCACCCGGGTTGGCGATCACGTCCTTTGCGCCCTTCGTGAAGGCTTGCAGGAACGCTTTCACGGCGGCAGGGTTTTCCTTGATCAGCTTGGGGCTGGCGATGATCGCGTTGCCGTACAGCTTCACGCCGTAGTCGGGGTACTGCAGTACCACCACGTCGCTGGCCTTGGCGCCGCGCGCCTCCAGGTTGAGCAGCGAGGTGAAGGTGAAGCCGGTGATGGCGTCCACATCGCCGCGCATGAGCATGGTTTCGCGCAGCGGCGGGTCCATGGCGGTCCACTGCACGGCGCCAATGCCGTTGGCCTTGGCGAAGATCGGGAACGCGCGGCGACCCGCATCGAACACTGGCGCGCCGAGCTTCTTGCCGGCCAGGTCGGCGGGCTTGGCGATGCCGCTTTTCTTGAGCGCCATCACGGAGGCGGGCGTGTTGTTGTAGACCATCATCACCGCCACCGGCTTGTTCGGCGCGTCGGGATTGTTGGCCTGGAACTCCATCAGCGCGGCCAGGTCGGCAAAGCCCATGTCGTAGCTGCCCGAGGCCACGCGCTGCACCGCGCCGCCCGAGCCGTTGCCGGCATCCACCGTCACGTCCAGCCCGGCATCCTTGAAATAGCCCTTGGCGACGGGCAGCAGGAACAGGGCCGCAGGGCCCTCGAAACGCCAGTCGAGCTGGAACTTGATGGAAGTGGTCTGCGCCTGCGCCGCCGTGAAGGCGCAGGCGGCGGCCAGGAACACGGCGGATTGCAGAAAGGCACGCTTTTTCATGGGTACTCCTGTCGAAATGAATGCGAACGCGATGACGTTTGTATACAAAGCAAGAAAGGTGCCCGAGGCGCGCGGCTGCGCGCTTGTTGCAGTTTTCCGGGTCGCGCGGGGAGCCCTTGTCCTTTCCCCTTCCCTATAGGGGCGCAATCGGGGTGCTTGGAAAGGACGGCGATCACCGGGGTGCATGGTCGGTCGTCATGCATCGAGTATCGTGGTTGCGCCCCGTGCCGCATGGCTCTATCGCAGCCGTCCGGCGCGCATTCAAGTTATTGCGCGTTCGCCGCCGCCAGCGCCGTCATGTTGACTACGCGGCGCATCGTGGCCGAGGGCGTGAGGATGTGCGCCGACGCGGCGGCGCCCAGCAGGATGGGGCCGATGGTCACGCCGTGGCCGCTGGTGGTCTTGAGCACGTTGAACAGGATGTTGGCCGCGTCCAGGTTGGGGCAGATCAGCACGTTGGCTGCGCCGTTCAGCGTGCTTTGCGGCAGGGCGGCCTGGCGCACGCTTTCGGACAGCGCGGCGTCGCCGTGCAGCTCGCCGTCGCACTCCACATCCGGCGCCATCCGCGCGAACAGGTCTCGCGCCAGCCGCATCTTGCGCGCCGAGGGGCGCTCCGACGAGCCATAGTTCGAATGCGAGAGGAAGGCCACCTTCGGCGGCAGGCCGAAGCGGCGCACCTCGTCGGCGGCCATCTGGGCGATGGCCGCCAGTTGCTCGGCATCGGGCTCCTCGTTCACGTAGGTGTCGGCGATGAACAGCGTGTGCTGCTCCAGCATCAGCGCGTTGAGCGCGGCGAAGCCCGGCGCGCCTTTCTTCAGCCCGATGATGTTGCGGATGTGCTCCAGGTGGTGGTCGTAGCGGCCCACCAGCCCGCACAGCAGCGCGTCGGCGTCGCCCAGTTGCACCATGAGCGAGCCGATCAGCGTGTTGGAGCGGCGCACCGCGGCCTTGGCCGCTTCGGGCGTGATGCCGCTGCGGCCCATGCGGTGGTGGTACGCCTCCCAGTACTGGCGGAAGCGCGGGTCGTCCTCGGGGTCGACGATCTCGATGTCCTTGCCGGGCACCAGGCGCAGCCCGGCCTTGGTGATGCGCGTGGCGATCACCGCCGGGCGGCCGATCAGGATGGGCTTGGCCAGGCCGTCATCGACCGCCAACTGGGCCGCGCGCAGCACGCGCTCGTCCTCGCCCTCGGCGTAGGCCACGCGCTGGAGGCTGGCCTTGGCCGCGTTGAACACGGGGCGCATGAACATGCCGGTCTGGTAGACGAAGCGGGTGAGGCTCTCGCGGTAGGCCGCGTAGTCGGCGATGGGGCGCGTGGCCACGCCCGACGCCTCGGCGGCGCGGGCCACGGCGGGCGCGATGCGCAGGATCAGCCGGGCGTCGAACGGCGTGGGGATCAGGTAGTCGGGGCCGAAAGCCAGCTCCTTGCCGGGGTAGGCGGCGGCCACTTCGTCGCTGGTCTCGGCCTTGGCGAGTTCGGCGATCTCGCGCACGCAGGCGAGCTTCATTTCCTCGGTGATCTTGGTCGCGCCGCAGTCGAGCGCGCCGCGGAAGATGTAGGGGAAGCACAGGACGTTGTTGACCTGGTTCGGGTAGTCGCTGCGGCCCGTGGCGATGATGCAGTCGGGCCGCACGGCCTTCGCCAGCTCGGGGCGGATCTCGGGCTCGGGGTTGGCCAGCGCCAGGATGATGGGCTTGTCGGCCATGGTCTTGACCATCTCGGCGCTCAGCACGTCGGGGGCCGAGCAGCCCAGGAACACGTCGGCGCCGCGCACTACGTCGGCCAGCGTGCGTGCCTCGGTGTTCTGCACGTAGCGCTGCTTGGAGGCGTCGAGCTTGCCGGGGCGGCCTTCGTGGATCACGCCCTTGGAGTCGCACATGTAGACGTTCTCGCGCGCGACGCCCAGGCCCACCATCACGTCCACGCAGGCGATGGCCGCCGCGCCGGCGCCGGAGACGGCGACCTTCACCGCGCCGATCTGCTTGCCCACCAGTTCCAGCCCGTTGAGCAGCGCGGCGCTGGAGATGATGGCCGTGCCGTGCTGGTCGTCGTGGAACACGGGGATATTCATGCGCTCGCGCAGCTTCTTCTCGATGTAGAAGCACTCGGGCGCCTTGATGTCTTCCAGGTTGATGCCGCCCAGCGTGGGTTCCAGCGCGGCGATGATGTCCACCAGCTTGTCGGGGTCGCGCTCGGCCAACTCGATGTCGAACACATCCACGCCCGCGAACTTCTTGAACAGGCAGCCCTTGCCCTCCATTACCGGCTTGCCGGCCAGCGGGCCGATGTCGCCCAGGCCCAGCACTGCGGTGCCGTTGGTGACCACGCCCACGAGGTTGCCGCGCGAGGTGTATTCGGCCGCCAGCGCGGGGTCGGCCTGGATGTCCAGGCACGGATAAGCCACGCCGGGTGAATAGGCCAGCGACAGGTCGCGCTGGTTTAACAGCGGCTTGGTCGGCGTGACCGAAATCTTGCCCCGGCTGGGCGAGCGGTGGTATTCACGCGCCGCGTCGCGCAGCAGTTGCTCGGCGGCGGAAAGTTCGGTGGACATGGAAAAAAGCTCCTCGGGATCTTATGGGCTGGCGCCCTGCAGGTGGGCGCGCGATGGGCGATGGCTTACGCTTGGGTGGCGCGCGGCGTAGGCAAGTTTGCTATGGTTTAAGTAGCTGGCTGCGCAGGTATTGCGCCGGTTTCAGAGCTATTCTTGCTTGAAACCATTGTTTTGATTGCGGTGGCAGCTCCTGAATCGATAGCGCTGGCAAGCAAGGCTCAGGCCAGCAGGTCGCGCAGCGTGCGCGCTATGACCTGGGTGGCGCGGCGCAGGTCCTGCAGGTCCAGCCGCTCGTCGGCGCGCTTGGCGTGCGATTCGAGCACGGTGCGCGGGCCCGCGCCGTAGATCACGCCGGGGATGCCGTGCTCGGCGTACAGCCGCACGTCGGTGTAGAGCGGCGTGCCCATCGCGGGGATGGGTTGGCCGAACAGCGCCTGGCCGTGCTGCTGGATCGCCGCGACCAGCGGCGCGTTGCCGGGCAGCGGCTGCATGGCGCGGGCCAGCAGCAGGCGGCGCATCTCCACCGTGACGCCGGGGCATTCCGCGGCGGCCTGTCCGATCACGCGGCGGATCGCGGCCTCGACCTCCACCGGGTTCTCCTCGGGGATCATGCGGCGGTCGAGCCGCAGCACGACCTTGCCGGGCACCACGTTGGTGTTGGTGCCGCCCTCGATGCGCCCCACGTTGAGGTACGGGTGCGTGATGCCGGGCACCGACGAGGTGACGCTCTCGTACAGCGCGTTCTGCGCGTACAGCGCGTCTAGGATGCGCACCGCGCCCTGCAGCGCGTCCACCCCGGTGTGCGGCACGGCGGCGTGCGCCATCTTGCCGTGCACCGTCACCTCCATCTGCAGGCAGCCGTTATGCGCGGTCACCACCTCGTAGCTGAAGCCCGCGGCGATCATCAGGTCGGGCTTCGTCAGACCGTTCTTCAGCAGCCAGCCGGGGCCGAGTTCGCCGCCGAATTCCTCGTCGTAGGTGAAGTGCAACTCCACCGCGCCCTGCCGCGGCGGTGCGGCCAGCGCCTCCAGCGCGCGCACCGCGAAGGTGAAGGTGGAGAAGTCGCTCTTGCTCACCGCCGTGGCGCGGCCGTACATCCTGCCGTCCACGATCTCGGCGCCGTACGGGTCGTGCGCCCAGCCCTCGCCGGGCGGCACCACGTCGCCGTGGGCGTTGAGCGCGATGGTACGGCCGCCTTCGCCGTAGCGCCGGCGCACGATCAGGTTGGTGATCGACTCCATGCCGTAGGCGCGCACTTCCTCCTCGGGCACGGGGTGGCGCTCGGCGGCGAAGCCGAAGGACTGCAGCAGTTCGGCGGTGCGCTCGGCATGCGGCGCGTTGTTGCCGGGCGGCGTGTCGGTGGGCACGCGCACCAGCGCCTGCAGGAAGCGCACCTGCTCGTCGAAGTGCGCGTCGATCCAGGCGTCGAGCGCGGCGTAGTCTTGCGGGAGGGTCATGAAGAAGGGTTGATGGGACTTGGCGCAGATATGCTGCATCGGACGGCCGGGGCTCGTGCGGGCGACAGAGGCTGCATTCTTTTGCGCAAGTCGTGGGTCAGAGGGAATCGAAGGATGCCGCAAGCCCTTGCAGCAGGTGCTGGAAGGCCTCCACGGCGAGCTGCATGTCGTCGCTCGTGGTGCTCTCCAGCGGGTTGTGGCTGATGCCGGCGTTCTCGCCGCGCACGAACAGCATGGCCTGCGGCAGGATGTCGTGCAGCTTCATCGCGTCGTGGCCCGCGCCGCTGGGCATGCGGTGCGCGGGCACGCCCAGCGCCTCCACGGCCTGCTCCCAGCGCCATTGCCACTGCGGCGCGCTGGGCGCGGCGGCGGCGCGCATGGTTTCTTCCAGGCTGAAGCGCACGCCGCGCCGCGCGGCGATGGTGGCCGCCGCGGCCTGCACGTCGGCCACCAGCGCGTCGCGCTGCGCGTCGGTGGGCGCGCGCAGGTCCAGGCTGAACTGGCAGTGCCCAGGCACCACGTTGATGGAGCCGCCGGGCACCTGCAGCATGCCCACGGTGCCCACCGAATCGCCGTCCTGCGCGGCGCGGCGCTCCACGTAGAGCAGCAACTCGGCCACGGCGGCGGCGGCGTCGCGGCGGCGGTCCATGGGGGTGGTGCCGGCGTGGCTGGCCATGCCGGCGGCTTCGCCCACGTAGCGCACGCTGCCGTTGATCGAGGTGACGACGCCCAGTGGCAGGTTCAGTTCGTTCAGCACCGGCCCCTGCTCTATGTGCACCTCGACGAAGCCCAGGTAGTCGGCCGCATCGCGGCGCAGCGCGGGGATGTCCTCGATGCGCAGGCCGGCGTGGCGCATGGCCTCGCGCATCGGGATGCCGTCGGCATCCTTCTGATCCAGCCAGTCGGCGTGGAAGTCGCCCGTCAGCGCGCCCGAGCCCAGGAAGGTGGCCTTGTAGCGCTGCCCTTCCTCTTCGGCGAACGCCACGATCTCGATGCCGAAGGGCAGTCGCCGGCCGGCGCGGTGCAGTTCGCGCACGCAGGCCAGCGGCACGAAGATGCCCAGGCGCCCGTCGTACTTGCCGCCGTTGCGCACCGTGTCGTAGTGCGATCCGGTCAGCAGGTAGCGCGCCCCCACGCGCGGCACTTCGAGTCCATCGCTGCCTCCCGTGGTGGCCGTGCCTTGCTCGGGGCGGCCCGTCGCTGCGGCGCACGCCCCCGGCGTGGCGGGGCAGTAGCGGCCCACCACGTTGCCTACGGCGTCGATGGCCACTTCATCGCAGCCGCTCTCGCGCATCCATTGCGCGATCTGCGCGGCGCAGGCGCGGTGCGCATCGGTCAGGTAGGTGACGGTGAGCTGGCCTTTCTCGGCGAAGCCCGGGTCGCTGTGCGCGGCCAACTGCTCCTGCCAGTCCCACACGAGGTTGCCGAGCGCGGGCTCCATGCCGAACTTGTCGTTCAGGCGGATCTCGGCGATGCGGTGGATGTTGCGCAGCGCCTCGGCGCGCTCGAAGTCGGGGTGGTTGTCCTGCCGCCGCGCGAAGGCGTCGATGATCTGCGCGCGCGTCAGGCCCGTGCCACGCGGCCCGCGCACGGCCAGGATGAACGGGAAGCCGAAGCGTGCGTTGTAGTCGGCGTTGAGCTGCTGGATGCGCGCGAACTCCGCGGGCGTGCAGTCGGCCAGGCCCGCCTTGCCCTGCTCGTGCGCCGATTCTGCGGTGAGCGCCTTGCCGACCATGGCCTTGCCGGCCAGTTCGGGGTGGGCGCGGATCAGCGCGAGCTGCTGGTCCCGCCCGCCGCGCTCGACCGCCTGCGCCATCGCGTGCTTCAAATGCGCCAGCGTGCGGAAGGGGCGCTGCGCCAGCGCCTGCTCGGCGACCCAAGGCGAATGCTCGTACACGCCGTCGAGCAGGCGGGTGGCCTGCGCGAACGAGGCCGTGTTGAGCTGGGCGAGCGTGAGGGTCATGTCAGTCTTTGGCGAAGCCGGGGAACGGGTGCGTATTCTTCCAGTGCCGCGCTATGTCGATGCGCCGGCACACCCACACGCGGTCGAAGCCCGCGATGTAGTCCAGGAAGCGCTGCAGCGCCACGATGCGCCCGGGGCGGCCCAGCAGGCGGCAGTGCATGCCGATGCTCAGCATCTTCGGGCTGTCGGCGCCCTCGGCGTAAAGGGCGTCGAAGCTGTCCTTCATGTACTGGAAGAACGGCTCGGCGTGCGAATAGCCCTGCGGCAGCGCGAAGCGCATGTCGTTGCAGTCCAGCGTGTAGGGCACGATGAGCTGCGGCGCCACGCTGCCGTCGCTGCGGCGCACTGCCATCCAGAACGGCAGGTCGTCGCCGTAGTAGTCGCTGTCGTATTCCAGACGCCCGTCGTCGGCCACCAGACGGCGCGTGCGCGGGCTGTCGCGGCCCGTGTACCAGCCGCGGCCATGGATGTGGCCCTGCGGACCGGGGCGCACGCCGGTGAGCCGCTCGATCGCGTCGAGCGCCAGGGCCATGTGGGCGCGCTCGGTGCCCTCGTCCACGCTCTGGTAGTGGATCCAGCGCCAGCCGTGGCAGGCGATCTCGTGCCCCAGCTCGACGAACGCGGCGGCCACCTCGGGCGTGCGCTCGAGCGCCATGCCGACGCCGAACACCGTGAGCGGTAGCCGCCGGCGCTCGAACTCGCGCAGGATGCGCCACACGCCCGCGCGGGAGCCGTATTCGTAGATGCCCTCCATGCTCATGTGCCGGTCGGGGTAGCTGGCCGGGTTGAACATCTCGGAGAGGAACTGCTCGGAGCCCGCGTCGCCGTGCAGCGTGGCGTTCTCGCTGCCTTCCTCGTAGTTCAGCACGAACTGCACCGCCACGCGCGCGTTGCCGGGCCATTGCGCCTGCGGCGGGTTGCGCCCGTAGCCGGCCAGGTCGCGCGGGTAGGGCAGGGTGGAATCGTAATAAGCCGTCATGGAGAGGTGGCCGCCAGGGCCAGTGATACATCCTGGGGGGGCAAGGTCTTGTGCTCGATGGCGAGGTTGGCCTCGACATTCAGCAGGTGCTCATGCATGAGCCGTGCCGCGGCCTCGCCGTCGCCGCGCGCGAGCGCCTGCACGATCACCTCGTGCTCCTCGTGCGAATGCGTGGCCGCGCTCGACGACTGGTACATCAGCGTGATGAGCGCGCAGCGCGAGATCAGATCGCCCAGCAGTTGCGCGAGCACCTCGTTGCCCATCAACTCCGCCATGCGCACGTGGAAGTCGCCCAGCAGCTCGGTGCGCCCGCTCACGTCGCCGCGCTGCACGGCGGCCTTTTCGCGCGCCACGTGCTCGCGCAGGCTGCGCAGGTGCGCGGGCTGCGCGGTGCGCGCGAAGGCGCGGGCCATTTCGGATTCGAGCATGCGGCGCACGGCGAACACCTGCCGCGCCTCCTCGATCGACGGCGAGGCCACGAAGGCGCCACGCGAGGGCTCCATGGTGATCAGCCGGTTGTGCGACAACTGGAACAGCGCCTGGCGCACCAGCGTGCGCGACACGCCGAAATGGTCGGCCAGCTTCTGCTCGGCGAGTTTGGTGCCCGGGTGGAGACGGTGTTCCACGATGGCCCGCGTGAGCGCATCGACAATGGCAGCGGTAGTGGAGGATTCCATTGGCCGATGATAGTGAGTGTGCGGGGCGCGCGAAGTGTATACACTTTTGCCGGGGCGTACAAACCCGCATGGGGTGGCGGCTGGCCGTGCCGGCGCCGCCATGGCACGTTTTTTTTTAGGGAGGTGGCCCATGGGCCTGAGCACGCACGTACTGGACACCATGCACGGCTGCCCGGCGACGGGCATGGCCGTCGCGCTGTATGCGGTGGACGATGACGGGAGCGCCGCGCTGGTCAGGCGCTTCGCGCTCAACCGCGACGGCCGCCCCGACGCACCGCTGTATGCCGACGGCGCCTTGCGCCGCGGCCGCTACCGCCTGAGCTTCGACGTGGCGGGCTACTTCCGTGCACGCGGCGTGGCGCTGCCCGAGCCCAACTTCCTCGGCGAAGTCAGTCTGGACTTCGGCGTGGCCGATCCCGCGCAGCACTACCACGTGCCGCTGCTGGTGAGTCCGTGGAGCTATTCCACCTACCGCGGCTCCTGAGCCGCCCGCTATTGCTGCCCTTCGGTGAGGGTATCGAGTTGGAACGTCCCGCTCTTGTCCCACAGCCACGTGTCGGTGTAGACCACGCGCTCCATGCGCGCCGGCGCGGGGAAGGGTGCGGCGGCGCGCACGGTGCGCTCGATCTCGGCCACCACTTCGGGCGCGTGGCGCGGCGCGCGCATCCACTCCAGCTTCGTGACCTGGCCGCGCTGGTTGATCGAGACCTGCAGCGTGCCGACGGCGTAGAGCAGCGGCGGCAGCTTGCCCTTGTAGATGCGCTGTGCGTTCAGGCCGTAGAGATGCGTGGCCGCGTCCTGCCTGTAGGCGCGCGGCGTGGGCGCGGCGGAGATGCGCGCCGAACCCCGGCTGCCCGGCACCGGCCCCGCCACGCCCGGCGGCTGAACGGCCGGTGGCGCGGGCTGCTGCTGTGGCGGCGGCATGGAGCAGCCCGCCAGCAGGGCTGCGAGCAAAACGGCGGCGGCCAAGGCCGCAGGAAAACCGGGGACGGCCAAGGCCGCAGGAAAACCGGCGACGGCCAAGGCCGTCGCGTGCCGGCGGTGCGGGGGAGCGGGCGGGCTCGTCGGTGTGCGGAGCGTCATGGCGGCGTGGTCCTCCTGCCGGCACGCGGGATGCCAGCCCCATGAGCATACTGGACCGCTTTCTGGATCGGCTGGCCGGCGAACGCGCCGTGCTGGTGTCGGTGGACGCCACGCAGGGCTCGGCCCCGCGTGGCGCGGGCGCGTGGATGGCGGTGTTCGGGCGCGGCGCGGCGGGCACCATCGGCGGCGGCCAGCTCGAATACCAGGCCGAGGCCCAGGCCCGCGCCCTGCTGGCCGGCGGCGCCGTCGCCGCCGAAGTGCGCCGCTACCCCCTCGGCCCCAGCCTGGGCCAGTGCTGCGGCGGCGTGGTGCACCTGCGCTTTACGCCCGTGCGCGCCGCCGACGCGCCGGCCCTGCGCGCGCGGCTGGCGGCACAGCACCCGCCCGTGGCGCTGTTCGGCGGCGGCCACGTGGGCGTCGCACTGGCGGGGCTGCTCGACACGCTGCCCGTGGCTCTGACCTGGATCGACAGCCGCGCAGGCATCTTCCCGCCCGGCGTGGCGGTGCATGCGGCCTGCGAGCATTCCGAACCCGTGCACGCCGCCGTGCCCCTGCTGGCGCCGGGCTCGCGCGTGGTCGTCATGAGCTTCAGCCACGCCGAGGACCTGGACATCGTGGCCGCCTGCCTGCGCCGCCAGCGCGAGCGCGGCGACCTGCCCTACGTCGGCCTGATCGGCAGCCAGACCAAGTGGGCCGCCTTCCGCCACCGGCTGGAGGCGCGCGGCTTCGGGCCCGCCGAGATGGCGCACGTGACCTGCCCCATCGGCGTGCCCGGCATCGCGGGCAAGGAGCCCGAGGTGATCGCCGTGGCTGCGGCGGCACAGTTATTGCAGTCCATGTCGGCATCGGCGGCGCGGTAGTGTTTTGACAGGGCTTGCGCAAACAGAGGGATGCACCAGCCATTGCGTCCAAAGGGCAGGCGTCTTGCCTGAACCCGTTTTGCGTAAGTCGTGTTGTATACACTCTGCGCCCAGGCCGCAGCGGAGCAGGGTTCACATCCAGGTTCGCGGCCCGTGCTGCTCAGAGCGCCCGCGGTGGTGAGCAGGTAGAGAGTTCAACAAGAACACCCCCATGGAAAGCTACCTCCTCGACTGGGCCAACCTGCTGCTGCGCTGGCTGCACGTCATCACCGCCATCGCCTGGGTCGGCTCCTCGTTCTACTTCGTCTTCCTCGACAACAGCCTCACGCCGCCGGTGGACGAGCAACTGCGCAAGGATGGCGCCACCGGCGAGCTGTGGGCCGTGCACGGCGGCGGCTTCTACCATCCGGTGAAGTACGCGGTGTCGCCGCCGCAACTGCCGCCGCACCTGCACTGGTTCTTCTGGGAAAGCTACAGCACCTGGCTGTCGGGCTTCGCGCTGTTCACCGTCTCCTACCTCTGGAACGCAGGCACCTATCTGGTGGACAAGTCGCTCATGGACTGGTCGCCGGGCGCGGCGGTTGGCGTGGCGCTGTCGTTCCTCATCGTGTTCTGGATGCTCTACGACGGCATCTGCCAGATCTTCGGGCGCCGGAAGAATGGCGACGCCATCGTCGGCGCGCTCGTGCTGGTGCTGGTCTGCGTGGCCGCCTGGCTGGCCTGTCACTGGTTCGCGGGCCGCGCGGCCTTCCTGCTCATGGGCGCGATGATCGCCACCAGCATGAGCGCCAACGTGCTGTTCTGGATCATCCCGGGCCAGCGCAAGGTCGTGGCCGCCATCAAGGCCGGCCAGCCCGTGGACCCGGTTCACGGCTGGCGCGGCAAGCAGCGCAGCGTGCACAACACCTACTTCACGCTGCCCGTGGTGTTCGCCATGCTGAGCAACCACTATGGCTTTACCTACGGCAGTCCGCACAACTGGCTGATCCTCGTCCTCATGATGTTCGCGGGTGCGGCCATCCGCCAGTTCTTCGTGCTGCGGCACGGCTACAAGCTGGGGCGCAACCGCCATCCGTGGCCGTATGCGCTGGTGGGCGTGGCCGTCATCGCGGGGCTGGTCGCGTGGCTCAGGCCCACGCCTTATGCTATTAATTCAGTAGCTGCTACCGCAGTAAATACGGGCGCTGCAGCCGTTTCCTATATCCAGGTGCAGAAGGTGCTCGAAACGCGCTGCTACATGTGCCACGGCCCGGCCATGCAGATGAAGAACGTGCGCTTGGACAACCCCGAGGCCGTCAAGCAGCACGCCCAGGCGCTGTACCAGCAGGCCGTGGTCATGAAGGCCATGCCGCTCAACAACGCGACCGGCATCACCGACGACGAGCGCGCCTTGCTGGGGCGCTGGTTCCAGGCCGGCGCGAAGGTCGAATAGCCCGGGCCATGGCCACGCTGCTGCTCCGCGATGCGCAGTGCGTTGCCACCATGGATGGCGAGCGGCGCGAACTGCGCGGCGCCTCCATCTTCATCCGCGGCCACCGCGTCGAGGCCATCGGCCCCGCCGCCGAACTGCCGCAGGCCGCCGACGCGGTGATCGACGCGCGCGGCCACCTCGTCGTGCCGGGGCTGGTCAACACGCACCACCACATGTACCAGTCGCTCACGCGCGCCGTACCTGGCGTGCAGGACGCCGAGCTGTTCGCCTGGCTGCAGGGGCTGTACCCGGTCTGGGCCGGCCTCACGCCCGAGATGGTGCGCGTCTCCACCCAGGTGGCGATGGCCGAGCTGCTGCTCTCGGGCTGCACCACCAGCAGCGACCACCTCTACATCTACCCCAACGGCGTGCGGCTGGTGCAGTGTTCGATGCTTGGCGGCATCAATAAAAGCGATGCGTTTTGGCGCAGGGCAAGGCGCAAACCACAGCGATAGCCGTAGCTATCGCGAGGATTTGCAACGCCGCCATGCGTCAAAAGGCGCGGTTTTATGTGCTGCTTAGCGTTGAACACCGCACTAGACGACAGCATCGAGGCCGCTGCCGAAATCGGCATGCGCTTCACCGCCACGCGCGGCGGCACCCAGGTGCTGGGCCGTGCCGACATCGGCCACCTCGCGCCTGGCATGTGCGCCGACCTGGCGTTGTTCGACCTGCGCACGCTGGCCTTTGCGGGCGGCGCCGTGCATGACCCCGTGGGCGCACTGCTGCTGTGCGCCAGCCCGCAGGCGGCGTACACCATCGTCAACGGCCGCGTGGTGGTGCGCGAAGGGCGGCTCGCCACCCTGGAGGTGGAGCCGCTGGTGGAGCGCCACAACGCACTGGCGCTGCAGCTCGCGCAGGCGCGGCGCGGCAGGTTTCTGGGTTGAACCTGGAAACGGCAGTTGGATGCGCCTGCCGGTGCCGTGATCGGGGTGCCAGGCAAGACGCGACGACGCGGCGGGCTTGGTGCCCGCAAGGAGGAGCAACGCCGCATGGCACCCCGAGCGCGGTGCTGGCAGGTGCATAGCGCTCTCACCCACGAGGTGAACCCCATCGAAGCCGTCAACGCTCGATTTCATGCGGCCTGGCAAGGGATACAAAGCGGTCAACTGCCGTTTCCAGGTTGAAGCAAAATCGGCCTCCAGCGCTTGATATGCAAGCGCTTGCAGCTATGCTTTCAATAGCGCTTCGCCGGGCTGGAGCGTCAGGTCGGCGGTGCCGGCTGCGTCTTCGCGCACGAACAGGCCGCTCTGGCTCTGCTTGGCCGCGTGCTTGGCCAGCGCGGCTTCGTTGGCCACTTCCTCGGCGCTGCGGTACTGGCCCCGGTGTATGCGCACCGCGCCGATGGAGACGGTGGTACACGGGAAGAAGCGCACCACGCCATGCCGGTCCTCGGCCTGGATGCCGCCGGCTTGCCGCGCCGTTTCGTCGAACAGCTCCTGCGCCTGCTGCGCGAATTCGCACACCATGGCTTCGCAGCGCCGCTGCCAGTCGTTGCTCTGGAACAGGATGACGAAGTCGTCGCCGCCCACGTGGCCGACGAAGTCGCGTCGCGCGTCGCAGTGGGCCAGGGCCAGCCGCGCCATCAGGCGGATCATCTCGTCGCCGCGCCAGTAGCCGTACTGGTCGTTGAAGGGCTTGAAGTTGTTCAGGTCGGCGTAGCAGGCAACGAATTCCGAGCCGTTGGCCAGCAGGCGCTCGATGTGGATGCTGATCGGGATGTTGCCGGGCAGGAAGGTCAGCGGGTTGGCGTGGCGCGCGGCCTCGATGCGCGCCTCGGTCACCGCGCGCACGAGCTGGTCGCCCGTGCCCAGGCCCACGTAGCGCCCGTTGTCGGTGACGATGAAGCCGTCGCTCAGGTAGCGCTGGTCCTGCGAGGTCAGGATGCCCACCAGCTCGTCCACGTCGTAGTCCAGCTCGACCAGACGCGGCGCGTGGTTGGCATAGGCGATGCAGGGCTTCTTGCCATGCACTTCGCGGAAGTACATGACGGTGTAGTGGTTCATGAACTGCTGTCGGTTGATCAGCGCCACGGGCCGGTCCTTGTCCACCACGGCAACGGCGTGCAGCGTGGGGTGCTGGTGCAGCAGCGCGGCCAGTTCGTTGTTGGTGGTCGTCAGGCCCACGCAGGGCGCCTGGATCACCGAGAGGCTGCGCAGCACGTCGGGGCGCGCGTTGTGCGGCAGTTGCGGCAGCACGGCCACGCGCCGGTCCTGGATGACCGCCAGCGCGGGCGCCTCGATGCGCATGCTCGGCTCGCGTCCAGGGCGACCCAGCAGGAAGCCCTGGCCGTAGCCGATATCCAGGTCGCGCAGCACGCGCAGGTCATCGCGCGTCTCGATGCCCTCGGCCACCAGCGTGGTGCCGAACACGTCGGCGATGCGCTGGATGGCCTGCACCATCTGCAGGCTCTCGCCTTGCTCGCTGATGGCATGGATGAAGTAGCGGTCGATCTTGACGAAGTTGGGCTTCACCTCGGCCCACAGCTTCAGGCTGGAATGGCCGTCGCCGAAGTCGTCGAGCGCCAGCATCGCGCCCGATGCATGCACGGCGTTGATCGCGTCGCGGAACTGCGCCAGGTCGTCGGCGCGTTCGTGCTCGGTCAGCTCCAGCACCAGCTTGCGCGGCAGCATGCCGAAAGCGCGCAGCAGGTCGCCGAACGTACCTGCCTCGCGCTGGCGCGTCGTGATCTGCACCAGAGCGTTGGCGCTGGTGTTGACGAACAGCCGGCCCGGCTGGTCGCTTTTTCCCCATTGCACCAGGGCGGTGAAGATGCAGAACAGCTCGAAGTCGGCCAGCATCTGCTCGCTGCGCGCCATGGCGAGCAATACGCCGGGGGTATGGAACGGGGTGTTCTCGGGGCCGCGGATCAGGGCTTCGTGGGCGAACACGGCGCCTTCGCGCAGGTCCGCCAGCGGCTGGAACACGCAGTACAGCGCGCCTTCGGACATCAGGCGCGCCAGCGGGCCGGAGCCTTGCATGGCAGGGCACAGCGCGGCAATGAGGGCGGACGTGTCGTCCGGCGGTACGAGCCTGTCCATGGCGTGGAATTTGTCTGTCTGGGAAGGTATGGAGGTACGAAGGTACGGCGGGTGCGTGACAGCGCATTGACAGAGCGGGCCGCCGCTGCTTTTGCCGGCGTGATGGAAAAAGCCCCCGCGCCTCGCATGCCCCTCGCAAGAAGGGCGCGCAGTGCGCGGGGGCCGGAGCGAAAGGCAGGCCTTGCGCCGCTCAGAACTTGTGACGGATGCCGATGCCGAAGCTGTTGCCGGTGTTCTGGTTCGTGATCTTGTCGTTCATGAACATCGCGTACACGTCGGTGCGCTTGGACAGGTTGTAGTCGTAGCCCAGGGTGAAGGTCTTGCGGTTCACGTCGGGGGTGGACCAGTCGGTCTTCACCCACTCGGCGATCAGCTTGCCATTGCCCAGCGGTGCCGAGGCGCCCACCTGGTAGGTCTTGCCCTTGGTGGAGACGGTGTCGTCGATCTTCTTTTCGCCATAGCTCAGGTAGGGCTTGACCATGCCGAAGTCGTAGGCGCCCAGCAGCATCCAGTATTTCTGGTTGTTGGCCAGCAGCGTATTCACTGGGTTGGTGATGTCGGCGTTTTCATAAAAACCGGTCAGGGTCAGCGGGCCGCCAAAATAGAAGAAGTTGACGCCCACGTTGTTCTTGCTGGTCTGGCCAGCCTGTTCGCCGAACTGGTACTGCAGGTTGGCCTTGAAGCCGCCGATGTCTGGCGTGGAGTACACGATCTGGTTGCTCCAGCCCGTGTCGGCGGGGGTCATGGAACGTCAGCCCGTGCCGTTGAACAGCGGCACGTTCATGTGCAGGATCAGCGGAGAGAAGGTGAATGAGTCGCCCAGCGGGTTGCCGATAACGGACGGCAGGAAGTTGGGCGCCATCCAGCGGCCCAGCAGCACGGCGCCAAAGTCGCCCGAGAGGCTGACGTTGGCGTCGCGCGAGAAGAAGGTGTCGCCCGGGAAGCGGCCCTGGGTGCCGTCGTCGGCCTGGATGAACGATGTCAGCGCGAAATTGGCCTTGAGGCCGCCGCCCAGGTCTTCCGAGCCCTTGAAGCCGAACCAGGAAGTGGTCATGCCCCCGCTGTTGACGACGGTCTTGCGCCCAGCGTCGCCGGCGTTCTTCATGGAGCCTACTAGTCAGTCACCATGAATCGATAGGATAATTGGCCCACAAGTTGCAGACAGAGTTGCATTGCCACC
>NZ_JARGEN010000082.1 GCF_029211125.1 Curvibacter soli | reverse complement strand
CGCCAGGCTCATTGCTCAGTGGAATCACGAGCCCGGCTCCAGGCTCATACCTCGTTGGACAAGACTGAGAGTCGCCGTGGCGCCTATTTGTGCTACATTCGAAACTTATGCAAAAGATTTCGCTGGCTCTACTGCTAACGTCCGACGGGCGGAGTTGGTAGCGCACGCATATCCTTCTCGACGGCCCGTCAGCCACCAGCGACGGGCCGTTTTCTTTTAGGGGGTCGCTGGTCAACCTGAACTTCCAGAGGACCCAGCATGTTGAAAGATCCCGTCCGCAAGTACCGCGCATTCGCACCCGTCGGTCTGCGCGACCGCACCTGGCCCGATGCCGTCATCGCTCAGGCCCCGGTCTGGCTGAGCACAGACCTGCGCGATGGCAACCAGGCGCTCATCGAGCCCATGGACATCGAGCGCAAGCTGCGCATGTTCAAGATGCTCGTGAAGATTGGCTTCAAGGAGATCGAGGTCGGCTTTCCCTCGGCGTCGCAGACCGAATACGACTTCGTTCGCAAGCTCATCGACGAGGATCTGATTCCCAACGACGTGACGGTGCAGGTACTGTCCCAGGCGCGCGAGCCCCTGATCCGCCGCACCTTCGATGCGATGCACGGAGCCAAGCGCGTGATCGTGCACCTCTACAATGCCGTGGCGCCTGTTATGCGCAAAGTCGTGCTGGGGCTTGATGAGAACGGCATCGTCGATCTCGCCACCACGCATGCGCGCCTGTTCCAGGAACTTGCCGCGCAGCAGCCGGGCACACGGTGGACTTTCCAGTATTCGCCCGAGATGTTCTCGGGCACCGACCTGGCGTTTTCCAAGCGCGTGGTGGATGCGGTGACCGGCGTATGGCAGCCCACGCCGCAGGAAAAATGCATCGTCAACCTGCCCTCCACCGTCGAGCATTCGACGCCCAACATCTTCGCCGACATGATCGAGTGGATGCACCGCAACCTGGCGCGGCGCGACAGCATTGTCCTGTCGGTGCACCCGCACAACGACCGCGGCACGGGCACCGCCGCGGGCGAGTTCGCGCTCATGGCCGGCGCCGACCGCCTCGAAGGCTGTCTGTTCGGCAACGGCGAGCGCACGGGTAACCTCGACCTGGTGAACGTGGCGCTCAACCTCTACACGCAGGGCGTCGCGCCGGGCCTGGACTTTTCCGACATCGACGAGATCCGCCGCATCGTGGAGCACTGCAACCAACTGCCCGTGCATCCGCGCCATCCGTATGCGGGCGACTTGGTCTATACATCGTTCTCCGGTTCCCACCAGGACGCGATCAAGAAGGCGTTTGCTGCGCGCCGCGAAGACGACATGTGGGACATGCCCTACTTGCCGCTGGATCCCAAGGACCTGGGCCGCAGCTACGAGGCGGTGATCCGCGTCAACAGCCAGTCGGGCAAAGGCGGCGTGGCCTACCTGCTTGAAAGCGAATACGGGCTGGAACTGCCGCGTCGGTTGCAGATCGAGTTCAGCCAGGCCGTGCAGCGCGTGATGGATGTCGAGGGCAAGGAACTGACGGCGCGCGACCTGTTCGCGCTGTTCGAGTCGCAATATCGTACATGCGCCACTCCTGCGCCGCGTTACCGCGTGGAAGAGCAGCAGCGCGGCGGGCCCGTGCGCGTGGTGGCAGACATTGCCATGCAAGGGCGTGCGCACCGGATCGATGCGGCAGGCGCCGGCCCGATCGATGCGTTCGTGAACGGCCTGAATGCCGCGATAGGCGCGGACCTGCGAGTGCTCGATTACCACGAGCACGCGATCGGCGCGGGCGCGGATGCACGGGCCGTGGCCTATATGGAGTTGCGCGTCGGGCAGCGCACGCTGTTCGGCGTGGGCATCGACGCCAATATCGTCGCCGCGTCGCTCAAGGCCATTCTCTCGGGCATGGAGCGCGCGGCGGAAGAGTCCGCGGCAGCATCTGCCCCGGCAGCCACTGCGTGAGCCGCGACAATAGCGCGCGCCACGACACATCAGAAGCCCAAAAGGAGTTCCCCATGACAGACAAACTTATTATTTTCGACACCACCTTGCGCGACGGTGAACAGTCGCCCGGTGCCTCCATGACCCGCGACGAGAAGCTGCGCATCGCGCGCCAGTTGGAGCGGCTCAGGGTCGACGTGATCGAGGCGGGCTTCCCGGCGAGTTCCAATGGCGACTTCGAGGCGGTGCAGACCATCGCCAACGCCATCAAGGACTCCACCATCTGCGGCCTGTCGCGCGCCAATGACCGCGACATCGCGCGTGCTGCCGAGGCGCTCAAGGGCGCCAGCAGCGCACGCATCCATACGTTCATCGCCACTTCGCCGCTACACATGGAGAAGAAGCTGCGCATGACGCCCGAGCAGGTGCTGGAGCAGGCAATTCAGGCGGTGCGTTTCGCGCGCAACCTGATCGGCGACATCGAGTTCAGCGCGGAAGATGGTTCCCGCAGTGACCCGGATTTTCTGTGCCGTGTGATCGAGGCCGTGATTGCCGAGGGCGCCACCACCATCAACGTGCCCGATACCGTGGGTTATGCCGTTCCCGAGCTGTATGGCAACTTCATCAAGAACCTGCGCGAACGGGTGCCCAACAGTGACAAGGCCATCTGGTCGGTGCACTGCCATAACGACCTGGGCATGGCCGTGGCCAATTCGCTCGCGGGTGTGAAGATCGGCGGTGCCCGCCAGGTGGAGTGCACCATCAATGGCCTGGGCGAGCGCGCGGGCAACTGCTCGCTCGAAGAAGTGGTCATGGCGGTCAAGACGCGCCGCGATTACTATGGGCTGGACGTGGGCATCGACACCAGGCACATCTTGGCCGCGAGCCGCATGGTGAGCCAGACCACAGGCTTTGTCGTGCAGCCCAACAAGGCTGTGGTGGGTGCCAATGCATTTGCGCATGCCAGCGGCATTCACCAGGACGGCGTGCTGAAGGCGCGCGACACCTACGAGATCATGCGTGCCGAGGACGTGGGCTGGGCGGCCAACAAGATCGTGCTTGGCAAGCTCAGCGGCCGCAACGCCTTCAAGCAGCGACTGCAGGAGCTGGGCGTGAGCCTGGAGAGCGAGGGCGAGGTCAACGCCGCGTTCGCGCGCTTCAAGGAGTTGGCGGATCGCAAGAGCGAGATATTCGACGAGGACATCCTGGCGCTGGTTCACAGCGAAAAAGCCGTGGACGGCGCCGACACCTATGGCTTCATCTCGCTCGCGCAGCACAGCGAAACCGGGGAGCGCCCACAGGCACGGGTAGTGTTCACCGTTGCGGACCGCGAGGTGCATGGCGAATCCGATGGCAACGGCCCGGTTGATGCATCGCTCAAGGCCATCGAATCGCATGTGAAGAGCGGCGCCGAAATGGTGCTGTATTCGGTGAACGCCATCAGCGGCTCCACCGAAAGCCAGGGGGAGGTGACGGTGCGCCTACAAAGCAATGGGCGCGTGGTCAACGGCGTAGGAGCGGACCCCGACATCGTCGTCGCATCGGCCAAGGCGTACCTGAGCGCCCTGAACAAGTTACAAAGTAAAGCCGAGCGTATCGCCGCACAAGGATAGTGCGTGCATTTATAATCGCAGTAAGTTTCGAGAAAAGTCGTGCAAGTAATTGATCTTGCGCGACTTTTTGTATTTCTATACACTGCGTACTCGGCACTGCTCATTGGAGATGTAGTAATGGCGCGTCATCGAGGCTTGGCTTTGTTCCGTTTTTTACAGACCGTTGCGATGACGGTACTGGTTTTCACGCTTGCACTGCCGGGCGTGCATGCGGCAGAGCGTAAGAAGGTGGTAGTCAAGAAGCAGCAGACGAGCGCTTCCGCATCGGCTAGGCGCGCGGTTGCGAAGCAGCGCGTCGTCGCCAAGCGTGGTGCCGTGGTCCGTGCGGCCTACGTACCTCCCAAGCCTTCGTTCGGGCAGCTTGCCGGCCTGCATTCCACCAATGATCCGCTCGATCTCAAGTCCAGCGTGGCCTATGTGCTCGACCAGGACACGCACGAGGTGCTGCTGAGCAAGAACGAGCAGGCTGTGCTGCCCATCGCGTCGCTCACCAAGCTCATGACGGGCGTGATCGTGTCCGAAGCGCAGCTTCCGATGGAGGAGTCCATCACCATCACCCAGGACGACGTCGATACCGAAAAGGGCAGCAGTTCGCGCTTGGCGGTAGGCACCGTACTGAGTCGCGGCGAGTTGCTGCATCTGGCGCTCATGTCCAGCGAAAACCGGGCGGCGCATGCGTTGGGCCGAACCTACCCGGGCGGCCTGGATGTGTTCGTCGGCCTGATGAACGCCAAGGCCCAGATGCTGGGCATGGCTGACACGCACTATGTGGAGCCCACGGGCCTCTCCAGCCACAACCAGTCGAGCGCGCGCGATCTGGCCGTGCTCGTGAACGCCGCGCACCAGAACCCGCTGTTGCGCGAGTTGACCACCTCGCCGGGCTATGAGGTCGCGGTCGGACACCGCATGCTGCAGTACAACAACACCAATCGCCTGGTGAAGAACCCGTTGTGGGACATCGGCTTGCAGAAGACCGGCTATATCTCCGAGGCCGGCCAATGCCTCGTGATGCAGGCCAGTATCGCGGGCCGCAAGCTCATCATGGTGTTCCTGGATTCCGCAGGCAGGCTGAGCCGCATCGGCGATGCCGAGCGGGTACGCAAATGGGTGGAGGCCAGCGTTGCCATCATGGGCCCGCATGATGCAGGCGGCGGTTTGTCGACGGTAGTACACACGCCGCACTGAGCCCACAGCTCTTCCGCGCTCCGGTCACGGCCCAATCCACCGAAGTTAAGCCATGTCACCCCTTGTAAGCCATGCTCGGATGAGGTTTTACATGATTTTTCGCTCGTGGCTGCTTGCGATCACCTGAATCCGTGAGTTCAACCACATTTTTTCTTGATTTCTCTTTGTAAATCAACAACTTACGTGTAAAATGGCGCCTAACCATGCAGATGAGCGCGCCATGACCGATTTCATTATCAATAGCCTGAATCCGTGACCACCCCCTAACGAATCCGCGCCTCATTGGATTTTCTGAATTTCGTCGCCCGGATTGCCTGCCTGCATGCGTCCAAGACCCTGCGCTGGCCGTCATGGCGGGCATGAACGTCGCCCCAGCGGCCAC
>NZ_JARGEN010000081.1 GCF_029211125.1 Curvibacter soli | reverse complement strand
GCTGCCTGCCTGCCCATAGTCTCTTTCATTAGCGGGGGTGGGGGAAGCTGCACCATGAACGTTAGGGGGTATGACCAAGGCTACGTACTCAAGAAAAGGGGAAGCAGCCCATCGAGCCCGTGGATAGTTGCGCTTGGACCTGTATCGATTCTTGCCTTGGTCCATTGCTCACTGGCAGGCATGGGGGGACCTCGATCGATCCATCGCCTCGAACAGCATCTAGCAGCCTATGGTGTCGTCATTGATAGGCATGACATCGCAAGGAACGACCTGGGCATGCAACTCCGGATGCTCGGACTCGTACTCGATAGCCCGGATGCAGAAAGCGGAATGCTCTTGCTACCACCGTTCCCCTCAGGCAACCAGTCCTTGGACAAGAAAGAATGAATAGACTCGTAGAAATCCTGGCGAAACATGTCCAGGAAAAGGTCCAGGGATCTGTGACTGGCCAATCAGGCGACAAGCTTGAATCCAGGTTTATTTTCCACGGCCCTCCACGGGAGATCCTGGAACAGGTGTTCGATGCACTGGCCGTCGATGGTGGCATACGGATCGAAATCGACTCGCATGGCGCAGCCAAGAAAATACCTGTATTGCTGGTTCTCCCGGCGGTGCAGGCAAACCCTGGGATAGGGGATTCCGGGGAATGCGACGAGAACCATCTCCTGCATATCCGGAATGACCCAAACTCGGCCAGTTTCGTGGCCTTGCTCCCCCCGGGGCAGCATAGCAGTAGGTCAGTGGCATCCACGACCGACGAGTTCGGCATCAGCGCCTCAAGCAATACCGGTCATGCGACGTTCGAAGAGTGGTGGGATGACGGCTTTGTCCAGGATCTGGTCGACAAGAGCCTCGGTGATGCTGGGATAAGCGGCGATTTCCTCGATGATTCAAGGGCAATGGTCAAGCGGGCGGCAATGGCTGTCGACGAAGTGGACCCCAGCGAGGGGCTTCGGATTGCTGCGTGGCGCTTGCTATCCCGTATCTACTCGATCAACAAGGACAGCAAGGAACTACTGCCTGGGTCGGCCCTGGCACTCGCTTGCGGCTTTCCACCGATGCAAGATGGAAGCGTATCCGCAAAATTCCAAATGCGCATACAGGACAAGATTGCCGACGAGTTGGCGGATGGTTTCAGGACGGGGGTAAGGAGACTCGCCGACCAGGCTACTGATGCGACAAGAGAAGCCCTCTCTGGCTTCCTTGCCCACGTAGAACAGACTTGCCAGGTATCTACGGCATTCGAGCGCTCGATGCCTGCGTTCTACTTGCCTTCGGATGGTCTCGCACTTGAAAAGCCCGAGTCATGGTGGAGCACATTGACATCCGAGTGCTGGTCGGAACTCCTTGCCGATGAGCCTGATGAAACCAGCGGGGGAGTGTCAGGATTTCTGTGTGCAAGGCGGTTGAATGTTAGCTGAGGTTTAACGGTTGTTGGAT
>NZ_JARGEN010000080.1 GCF_029211125.1 Curvibacter soli | reverse complement strand
TCTACCCAGGATGCCAGGCGTAAGCTCACTCGCATTTATCCTCGCGTTTCAACATGACTGACTACTACGTAGGCATCCACCGTGCCTGACAGCGTGACTGTGCTCTGGGCGTGGGCACCCATGGCGCACAGCAAGCCGGCGCACAGGGCAGTCATAGTTTTCTTCATGGATTCTCCTGCAAAGAGTGGGTACGACCGATTGATAAAAGGGCATGTATACGATCAACATCGCCATGTGTATACAAGCAAGAGCCATGCCGAAAACCGTGGGAAAGGCACTGACAAACGGTTGTCACAAATTGTAGGAGGGTGCGGGCGGCGGCGAGAGGCGGGTTGTTGCGCCGCACCAACCAAAGCGGCATTGTTTTTATTGATTTTTCTCAAGATGGACATATGGCGCTGTTGGCACAGTAGGCCGCATGCTGCCCTCAGCCTCTTTCAACCTGCCAGCCGAATGCGATTTCCTCGCCGCGGGGGCTTTGCTGCGCGGCAGGATGGTGTCGGCCAAGACGGCCACGCACCTGGAGAGCGGCCGGGTGGTGTTCGGTGTGTGCGAGGACGGACAGATGCGGCACCAATTTGGTGTGGTGGAAGGGCCGACCTGGCTCGACGCCTCCGCCGCAGTGCTCGGCCTGCCCAGCCTGGTCGACATGGTGGCCGAGACCGAGGTGCGGCTGCGCCGCATGCCGCTAGATGAATTCCGCAGCGCCTGCGCGGCTCTGCCGCCGCCCGTGCGCACCCTGCTGCACGACATGGCGCTGTCCCAGCGCCAGCAGACCGAACTGGCGTTGAGCCGGCTGGCGCAGGATGCCGGTGCCCGCTGCGCTCAATGGCTGCTGCGCCATGCCGAGCATGAGAAGGACGGCACCTGGCGCGTCACCCTGCACCAGCGCAAGCGCCTGATCGCCGCGCAACTCGGCATCGCGCCCGAGACCTTCTCGCGCGTGCTGCGCAACCTGCGCGAACTGGGGCTCATCGCCGGCTCGGGCAGTGTGCTCGACCTGCCGCAGCCTGCCGCCCTGCGCGCGGTGGCGGGCGGCTGACGCGGCTTCTCGGTAGAAGCCCGCACCGGGTTCCACCCAGGCGCCCGCGCCCTGGGTGCTGCGTATAGTGGGCCACAGGCTCCGACGGCGGCGCCGCGGGGCCGTGCGCCCCGCGCTGCTTCGGCTCACAGGCACCAGCATGGCAGGCGGCGGCGATCCATGGACACCCCGGCACGAGAAGCGGCAGGCGCCCGGCGGCGGCGCTGGCGGCTGCCGGCGTTCGGCGGCACGCTGGCGTTGCGCGCCGCACTCGCGGCCATGCTGTGCGTGCTGGCCGCGGGCGCGGCCTCCACCTATCTTGCCGCGCGCGAAAACCGGCGCGACGCCATGGAACGGCTGGTGCGCCAGCAGGCCGGCGAGGCGGAGGTCGTCGCGGGCCTGCTGGCAAGCAAGGTCGAGCAGAGCCAGAAGGTGCTGCGCTCGCTCGCCGCGGGCATCACGGCGGAAATGCTCGATTCGTCGTCGCCGCTCGAATACCTGCTGCTCTACCAGCCCACGGCAGCGCAGTTCTTCGACTCCATCCTCGTCGCCCGCGCCGACGGCCTGGTGCGGCTCAACATGCTGCGCGGCAGGTTCCTGCCCGCCGCCGAGCTGAGCGCGGCGCAGCGCGACTACCTGTTGCGCACCCTGGTGCAGGGCAAGCCCGGCATCTCCGAGCCGCTGGCCGACGCCTCGCGCGAGCCCACGGTGTTGTTCACCGTGCCCATGCTCGACGGCGACGGACGCGTGATGGGCGTGGTCGGCGGCGGGCTGCGGCTGCAGTCGCAGGGGCTGCTGCCCTCGTCGATGGCGCTGCTCGGGGGGGGCGACTCCAGGCTCATGGTCTACACGCGCGACGGCACCATCCTGTCGCACCCGGACCCCGCGCGCATCATGGGCCAGGTGCGCGACGAGCCCGGCGTCGGCCCCGCCTATGCGCAGTGGCTGCGCGACGGCGCCCTGATGGCCGGCGCAGGCAGCGCCCGCGTGGCCGCCGGCTACGTGGTCGGCATGGCGGGCATGCCCGCGGCGCAGTGGGTGGTGGCGCGCGTCGGCGGCGCGCAGCAGGCCCTGCGCCCGCTGCAGGGCGGCCCGCGCAGCGCCTGGCAGGCGGCCGCCGCCACGGGGCTGTGCGCGGCGGCGGCGGGCGCCCTGGTCTTCTGGATGGCGTGGCCCGTCACGCAACTGAGCCGCCGCGCCGCGGCGCTGCTGGATGGCGAACCCGCCGCAGAGGATGCCGGCTGGCCGCATGCGCGCGGCGAGGTCGGCGCGCTGGCGCAGGTGCTGCGCCGCGTGGCGCACGAACTGGCCAGCGCACACCGCGCGCAGCAGGCCATGGCCGGGCAGCTTCAGGCCATCCTGCACAGTGCCTCGGTCGGCATCGCCGTGGTGCGCCGCGGCCGCCTGCACATCGTCGGCCAGCACGCCTGCCACATGTTCGGCTACGGCGCGGGCGAGCTGCGCGGCCAGCCGGTGCGCGCGCTCCATCCGTCGGCCCAGGCCCGCGCCCTCCTGCACGCCCGCGTGCGTGCCGACTTCGCCATCCACGGCTACTTTGACGGCGAGGTGCTGTTGCGGCGCAAGGACGGCAGCGAATTCTGGGCCCACCTGCTGGGCCGCGGCATCGATGCTGCCGACGCCGGGGCCGGCACGATCTGGATACTGGAGGACGTCACCGCCGCCCGCGAAGCCAAGCGCAAGCTGTCGTGGGCCGCGGCGCACGACAGCCTGACGCAGCTCGTCAATCGGCACGAATTCATGCGGCGGCTGCAACAGGCGCTGGGGGCGGGCGATGCGGCGGTGCTGTTCGTGGACCTGGACCACTTCAAGGTACTGAACGACAGCGCGGGGCACGCAGCCGGCGACGATGCGCTGCGCCACCTGGCCCGCCTGCTGGAAGCCGAGGCGCGGCAGGGCGATACCGTCGCGCGCCTGGGCGGCGACGAGTTCGCCATGCTGCTGCCGGCCTGCCCGCTGGAGCGCGCGCAGGACATGGCCGAGTGCCTGCGCCGCGCGGTGGCGGCGTGGGAGCCGCGCTATGGCCCCGACAGCTACGGCATGGGCGTGAGCATCGGCATCGCCATGGCCGGCGCCAGCCTGGGCGGTGACGAAGCGCTGCACGCCGCCGACATGGCCTGCGACGCGGCCAAGCGGCGCGGGCGCAACTGCGTGGTCGCGCACAGCGCAGCGTAGTGCAGTGTTCAACGCTAAGCGGGCGACGACGGCAGGACGCCAGGGCCCGGTTGGCGAAAATGTACCGCGTACCGCCGACCGGGCCCTGGTGGCCTGCCGTTGGCGCTTGGCTTGAGCGAGGGGTTAGGCGTCGCTCTCACGGCACGAGCGTGCTTCCGCATAGTTCGAGCCACTCCCCTCGCTGGAACCGCGCTCCCAGCGTGTGTTCGCGGTCCCAGGTGGTGGTGAAGCAGAATTCAACCGTCATCACCCCGTCAAGTGGTTTCACAAGGACGGCTACCAGTTCTGATTCTTCGAGCGCGTCCCTGGGGTTACGGATTCCCGGTAACTCGCCGTCTTCATCGATCAACCTTCTGTCGGTGTGAGCATCGTCATATGGTTCGAAGTGCTCAAAAAGCGCAGACGCGATCTGTTGTCTGTGCTTTACAAGCAGTTCGGGTAGTGCGAGCGCTTCGGAGATGGCTGCGTCATCGGGCTTCTTCCTCGATCCCGCGAGGATCAGAGGTGTTGGATCGCCTCCTACCAAAGCGACCGCCGTCCTCCAGTGACCGCTGCGCCAATGCATCGTCCCGAGGACGGGGTGTTCGTGCGGCGGTGGAGTGAAGAGGCTAAACATGCGCGATGGCTTGTTGTTGCGACGCCCAATGGAGAAGGTAAGCCGCCCGCCGAAGGCGGGTCGGCTTGACCGGCGGTTTAGACCCAGCGGCCAAAGCAGGCATGCCATGCAAGCGCACGGCGCTACCAAAAAAATAGCTGTAGACGCAAGCAGGACGGGCGCTGTAGGCCAAAAAGACTGCAAACTGGCGAAGCCCGGCACGAAGCCAAACACCTGGCGGAACACTGCTTGCGAAGGTGAATGCCGCTGGATATTGCATGGTTTTGAATATGCCAGAGAAAGTAGGCTAACGTTCGAGGTAACCGGGCGCTGACGGTGAGACGCCAGCGCCCGGACGGTGAAAATGTACCGCGTACCACCGGCCGGGCGCTGGTGGCCTGCCGTTGGCGCTCCGCTTGAACGAGGGGTTAGGCAGCGCTGGGCGTGCTGTGTGCATGACGCATTTACCTCGCCTGCGGCTGGCGCTTCACAGGGCTGCCAAGCCCTCGACGCACTTTAGCTTATCCTCGCTGAGGCCACGAAGATCGTCCATCGAGATTCGCTCTTCTCGTACAAGGCGGGCAAAGACGACAATGAGTTGAGAGTAGCGGTAGTCATATTTCTGTTGATACTCGCGCTCCGACTCTCGAATTGCGAACTGAAGCGCCCATAAGTCTTCCAGGTTCTTCAGTCCAACAGCCTTTGTCTTGAAGCGTTCGAGTAGCTCTTGTTCTTCGGCCGCGGCTGCACGCTCGAATACCTTGCGGGCGAGTTGCTTCTCTTTGGGCGACCAGGTGAAGTGTTGCATTTCGGTCGAAGAGCAGAGGAAGTGGTATCTACGCTGCCTAACGTTCGAGCTAAGCGGCCTGCGGAGGCAGGGCGCCTTGACCCGGGCTGGCGAAAATGTGCCGCGTACCGCCGACCGGGCCAAGGTGGTGCCCTGCCGTAGTGGGTCCGGTTGAGCGAGGGTTAGGCATCTCAGCGCTCGGAGTCGATGTTGAACCACGGACGCCAGGTTCCGACAAGTCGATCTTCTGCGAAGAATCGCTCCGCGATCGCGTTGTCTCCGAAGTCATTTCGCCAAGAAAAGCCCACTGATCTGGATATCAGTTGGAGTGGATTAGGTTCGTCGGGAAAGATGTGTTCAATACCCCATCGAAGTTGGCAAGAGGTTGTATTCGGCTCTGCCTTGTGATGCTCTGGATGGGCGGCATGCAAACGTCCTTCACTCTTGCGTTTTATGTGTAATCCAAATCTTTTCCGAAGATTGGTCGTCTTTCCAACATAAAGACATGGATAGGTTAGTTCTGCTGGCCACCAGTCTCGATACTCGACGTTTACTCGAACCTTGTTGGGTCCCTTGAGTACTAAAGTGCGGTTTGAGGCTAGCAGAATAGCCTTTTCAGCAACCCACCAGAATGCATATACCCCCGGTCCGTCTGGAATCGGGGATGGCTGCTGTCCATGGATGTTAGCCACGGTGCGGATGGATGCGGGAAGGTGCATTTTGAGATGCCTAACGAATAAGGTAAGCGGCCCGCCGTAGGCGGGTCGGCTTGACCGGCGGGCTATAGACCCAGCGGCCAGAGCAGACATGCCATGCAAGCGCACGTCGCTACCAAAAAAAGTGCCGCAGACGCAAGCAGGACAGGCGCTGGAGGCCAAAAAGACTGCAAACTGGCGAAGCCCGGTACGAAGCCCAACACCCGGCGGGAAACTCTGCTTGCGAAGGTGAATGCCGCTGGATATTGCATGGTTTTGAATATGCCAGAGAAAGCAGGCTAACGCCCTGAGTTCAGCCGACGCCGAAGGCGGTCGGCTGCGATGAAATGTTAGGCTGCTTGCACCTTGTCTTGATATTCCATGAATGAACGACGGAAAGTCATTGGGTCGGAAATTCCAGGAATTGGTGCTTGTGGATTACCAGCACCAGAAATAACAAGTGTGCCAAAGTTAAAAATCCTTCCAAGGATACCTTGATTTACTTGGAGGCTTTCGACTTTTGTTAGATTAAGTTCGATAGTGCTTCTTCTAATAAATCAAAATTTCGCGATAACGCGTTTATTCGTAAATGCTAATTCTGTTGTGGCATATCGAATGACGGCTGCAATCCAGAAAAGCAATCCAAGGCCTAAAAATGGAAGAAAAATTAATCCAACAACAAATAGAGGGATTAGTGACCAAATGCTGGTTTTCCCTTCGTAGATGATTTTTTCGTCCTTGATGAGTGTGTTTTGAACGTAGCTTGCCATATGTGCTCCCTCTTGGTTGATAAAAATTGGACCTAACTAGAATTAGACGACAGCCACCGCAAGCCAGTTGGTCTGCCAAAACAAGATGTATCCATTGGTACATAAGAACACTACCGAGATGCTGTCGTTTAGGCAAACCTAAAATTTTCCGGATGACATCGTCTCCCGATCGTGCTGCACCCACCGCGTCTGCCGTTCCGGGCGGCGCCCCAGCGCCCAAACTGTTGGATCGTTTGCGTGATCATCTGCGCACGCGCCATTACAGCATTCGCACCGAGACGGCTTATGTCGATTGGGCGCGGCGCTTTATCCTGTTTCACGGCAAGCGGCATCCGCAAGAGATGGGCGTGGCGGAGGCGGAGGCTTTTTTGACGCATCTGGCGGTGCAGCGCCAGGTGTCTGCATCGACCCAGAACCAGGCCAAGGCGGCGATTTTGTATTTGTACAAGCAGATGCTCTCTGTGTGGATTTGCTCTGGCTGGACGATGTGGTGCAGGCCAAAACGCCCAGCCGCCTGCCGGTGGTTCTGACGGCCACCGAGGTGCGCACTTTGCTGTTGCACATGCAGGGCACACCGGGTTGATTGCGCAGTTGCTGTATGGCACGGGTATGCGCTTGCTGGAGGCGTTGCGCCTGCGCGTCAAGGATGTGGAGTTTGCGCGGCGCGAAATTGTTATCCGAGAGGGCAAGGGCAACAAAGACCGGGTCGGCACGCGCAGGTGTCGCTGTGGTTTGCGCCTTGCCCTGCGCCAAGACGCATCGCTTTTATTTGTGCCGCCAAGCATCGAACACCGGACTAGTTGATCAGCGTCCCCAGCGCACGCAGCACGTTTTCGGCCGTGGCCGGAGCCTGGAGCGGCGCCTGCCCGTCGCCGCGCGCCGCCGCCACGGCATTGCGCAAGGCCTCGAACACGCTGATCGCCAGCATGAACGGCGGTTCGCCCACGGCCTTGCTGCCGTAGACGTTGTCCTCGCGGTTGGGCGCGGGCCACAGGTCCACCTTGAAATGCGCTGGCGTGTCGCCCGTGGCCGGTATCTTGTAGGTGCTGGGCGCGTGCGTGGGGAGCACGCCCTTGTCGTTCCACACCAGTTGTTCGGTGGTCAGCCAGCCCATACCCTGGATGAAGCCGCCCTCGATCTGGCCCACGTCGATGGCCGGGTTGATGCTGCGGCCCACGTCGTGGAGGATGTCCACCTTCAGGACACGGCTTTCGCCGGTCAGCGTGTCGATGACCACCTCGGTGCAGGCCGCGCCGTAGGCGAAGTAGTAGAACGGGCGGCCGGTGAGCGTGGCCTTGTCGTAGTGGATCTTGGGCGTGCGGTAGAAGCCGTCGCTCCAGAGCTGGATGCGGTTGGCGTAGGCCATGCCCACCACGTCGTCGAAGTGGCGCGTGGCCGTGGGCGAGACGACTTGCCCGCCCTCGAAGCGCACCGCGCCCGCGCCGCAGTTGTCGAGCCCGGCGACGAAGCCCGCGAGGTTATCGCGCACGTTGCGGGCGGCGAACTGTGCCGCGCGGCCATTGAGGTCGGTGCCGCTGCTGGCTGCCGTGGCGCTGGCGTTGGGCACCTTGCCGGTGTCGCTGGCGGTCACGCGCACGCGGGCGAACGGCACGCCGAGTTCGTCGGCCACGATCTGCGCCACTTTGGTGTTCAGGCCCTGCCCCATTTCAGTGCCGCCATGGTTCGCCTGCACGCTGCCGTCGGTGTACACGTGCACCAGCGCGCCGGCCTGGTTGAACAGCGTGGCGGTGAAGCTGATGCCGAACTTCACCGGCGTGAGCGCCAGCCCGCGCTTGAGCACGGGGGTTTGCGCGTTCCAGGCCGCGATGGCTGCCTGCCGTCTCCGGTACTGCGCTGAATGCTCCAAAGTTGATAGCAATGGCTGGAGGATGTTGTCCTCCACCGTCATCTGGTAGTGGGTGACGTTGCGCTCGTGCGTGCCGTACAGGTTGACCATGCGCACGTCCAGCGCGTCGATGCCCAGCGCGCGGGCGATGTCGCCCATGATGGCCTCGATCACGATCACGCCCTGCGGGCCGCCGAAGCCGCGGTAGGCGGTATGGCTCTGCGTGTTCGTCTTGCAGCGGTAGCTGGCGATCTCCACGTCTTCGAGGAAGTAGGCGTTGTCGCTGTGGAACACCGCGCGGTCGGCCACCGGGCCCGACAGGTCGGCGGAAAAGCCGCAGTTGGCTGCCAGCATGAGCTGCAGGCCCTGGATGCGGCCCGTATCGTCGTAGCCCACGGTGTATTCGTAGGCGAACGGGTGGCGCTTGCCGGTGACCATGAAGTCGTCGTCGCGGTCCAGCCGCAGCTTGACCGGGCGGCCCAGCCTGTGCGCGGCCACGGCGGCCCACACGGCCAGGTGGCCGGCCTGGGTTTCCTTGCCGCCGAAGCCGCCGCCCATGCGGCGGCACTCCACGCGCACGGCGTTGTTCTCGATGCCCAGCGCATGCGCCACCCAGTGCTGCACCTCGCCGGGGTGCTGGGTGCTGGAGTAGATCCACCACTGGCGCTGCTCCAGCGGCAGCGCGTAGGCGATCTGGCCTTCGAGGTAGAAGTGCTCCTGTCCGCCGACCTCGAACGCGCCCTGCAGCCGGTGCGGCGCGTTGGCGAGCGCCCGCTGCGCGTCGCCGCGCCGCACGAACACGGGCGGCAGCACGTAGCTCTGCGCGGCCAGCGCGTCCTGCAGCGTGAGGATGGCGGGGAGCGGCTCGATGTCCAGCACCACCCGGCGCGCGGCGCGGCGGGCCTGCATCACCGTGTCGGCCACCACCACGCCGACCACCTGGCCCACGTGCTGCACCGTGTCGATGGCGAACACCGGCTCGTCGTGCGCGAAGGCGGCCAGCATTTTGTCGCCCGGCACGTCGGCGCTCAGCAGCACGCCGCGCACGCCGGGCATGGCCTGGGCGGCGGCGGCGTCCACGCCGCGCAGCCTGCCGTGCGCCACGGTGGAGAGGATCGGCGCGGCGTACAGCGTGCCCTTGATCTCGGGAATGTCGTCCACGTAGTGGGCCGCGCCGGCCACCTGGGCGCGCGCGCTTTCGTGCGGGTGCGGCTGGCCCGCTGCGCGGGCAGGCACCGGCGCAGCATCATGGCTATCGCGGGCAGGCACCGGCGCAGCGTCGGCTTGCGTGTCGCGCGCGTTCATGCGGTCTCCGTCGCGGTCAGCGTTTCGAGGCTCGCATCGGGCACGCCCTGCGTTTCGAGCCAGAAGCGGCGCAGCAGGGCTGCGAGCAGCGCGCGGCGATATGCGCCGCTGGCGCGCATGTCGCTGATGGGCCGAAACTCCGCTTGCAGCGCCTGCGCGGCCTGCTGCGCGGTGGCCTCGCTCCAGGGCTGGCCGGCGAGCGCGGCCTCGGTCTGGCGGGCGCGCGCGGGCGTCGCGGCCACGCCGCCCGCGCCGATGCGGGCGGCGCGTACCACGCCGTTGTCGATGTGGAGGTTGATGGCGAGGCAGACGGCAGAGATATCGTCGTCCTGCCGCTTGCTGATCTTGTATGCCTTGAGCGCTTCGCCGGGGGAATGGCGCGGCACCAGGATGCGCACCAGCAATTCGTCGGCGGCCAGCGCGGTCTTGCGGTAGCCGAGGTAGAAGTCCTCCAGCGCCAGCGTGCGCTCGCCGTGCGCGGCGCTGGCCAGCACCACCTGCGCGCCCAGCGCGATCAGCAGCGGCATGGAGTCGCCGATCGGCGAGCCGTTGGCCACGTTGCCGCCCAGCGTGCCCGAGTTGCGCACCGGCAGGCCGGCGAAGCGCATGGCGAAGCGGTGCAGCACGGGGCGGTCGGCCTCCAGCGCGGCGTAGGCGTCGGCCAACGGCACGGCGGCACCGATGGCGATGGTGGTGGCCGACGTTTCGATGCGCCGCAGCTCGGCGGCGCGGGTCACGTCGAGCACACGGGCGAACTGCCGGTGCTGCTTGGTCACCCACAGGCCCACGTCGGTGCCGCCGGCCACCACCTGCGCGTCGGGGTGGGCGGCGCGGGCGGCCAGCAGGGCAGCCACGCTGTCGGGCGCGATATAAGCCAAATTGGCCTCCAGCGCCCGTACTTCCTGCGCGAGTAGCTTCAATTTTTGTAGCAGATCGGCCTCGTCCACGCGCACCGGGGGCAGGGTGGCCATGCGCTGCGCGGCGTCCAAGATGGGGCGGTAGCCGGTGCAGCGGCACAGGTTGCCCGACAAATCCTCCTGCGCCACCGTGCGGGTGATTGCCTCGCCTTTGCAGACGCGGCGCGCCGCCGGGCCGCCCCAAGGCGCGCCAGCTCCTCCGGGGGGCGGCGAGGACACGCCAGTGCCGAGCGTGGGGGCGATGTAGTTCTGGTACATGCCGAACAGGCTCATCACGAAGCCGGGCGTGCAGAAGCCGCACTGGCTGCCGTGGCACTGCACCATGGCTTCCTGCGCGGGATGCAGGGTGCCGTCGTCCTCGGCCAGGTCTTCCACGGTCCACAGCGCCATGCCGTCGATGGAGTGCGCCAGCCGGATGCAGCTGTTGATGGCACGGTATTTGATTGCGTTGCCGCCATGGTCCACATCGGGTTCGCCCAGCACCACGGTGCAGGCGCCGCAGTCGCCTTCGCCGCAGCCTTCCTTGGTTCCGGTGAGCCCCAGGTCCTCGCGCAGCACCTCCAGCAGCGTGCGGTCGGGTGGTACATTGCCCAGCGCAATGCGCTTGCCTCGGCGGATGAAGCGAAGGGGTCGGTGTTCCATGGGAGTCGTGTCGATACGGAGTCGTCGCGCCTTGAGGGTAGGCGCCCGCGGCAATGCCGGCATAAGCCGGCGCATATGACGAGAATGCTTGCACCGCTATGAGAGACCAAGTCCTTTTCGACAAGATCGACCTCCATCTCATAAGGGTCTTGCATACCGTGTTGACTGAACGCAGCGTATCGAGGGCAGCCGTGCGGCTGGGCATGCACCAGCCCGCCGTGTCCGCCGCGCTCAAGCGCCTGCGCGACCTGGCCGACGACCCGCTGCTGGTGCGCTCGGGCTCGGGCATGGTTCCCACGGACGCGGGCCTGCGCATGGTGGAGCCTGCGGCCAGCATCCTGCGCGCCGCCGAGGTGCTGTTCACCGACGCGCGCGGCTTCGACCCGCGCACCGCCGCCAATACCTTCCGCATCGCCGCCAGCGACTACCTGGACCCGCTGTTCCTGCCGCAGCTCGTGGCGCAGATCAAGACCCAGGCGCCGCTTGCGCGCATCGAGATCCTGCCGCTCTCGCCCGACGCGCACTACCACGCCCAGCTAGCGCAGGGCGACGTCGACGTGGTGATCGGCAACTGGCCCGCGCCGCCCGACGACCTGCACATGGGCCGGCTCTTCGGCGACGAGGTGGTGTGCCTGGTGCGCGCCGATCATCCGGCGGTCAAGCGCGGCTGGGACCGGGCCGCGTGGCTGGACGCCGAGCACATCGCCCCCACACCCACGCACCCCGGCGCGCGCGGCGTGATCGACGATTACCTGGGCAGCGTCGGCCTGCAGCGCAACATCGCAGCGCGCTGCGCGCATTTCGGGCTCATCCCGGCCATGGTGGCGTCCAGCCTGCTGGTGCTGACCACGGGCCGCCAGTACTGCGAGCGCTTCGTCGAGCAACTGCCGCTGGCCATCCTCGTGCCGCCGGTGGAGTTTCCGCGCCTCATGTACTACCAGCTCTGGCACGAGCGCACGCACACTTCGGCCGCCGTGATCTGGCTGCGCGAGCGGGTCAAGTCGGTGGCCGCTTCGCTACGAAAAGAATAGCTGCCACCGCAGGTAAACAAAGCGCTAGAGCCATATTTCATTCATGAAACGCCCCGCATGAACGCACCTCCCACCGCACCTCGGCTGCAACTGCTGGGCATCACCAAGCGCTACCCTGCCGTGGTGGCCAACAGCGGCGTATCGCTGACCGTCATGCCCGGGGAGATCCATGCCGTGCTGGGCGAGAACGGCGCGGGCAAGTCCACGCTGATGAAGATCATCTACGCCTCGGTCAAGCCCGACGAGGGCGAGATGCTGTTGGACAACCGCCAGGTGAACCTGCGCAACCCGCAGGAGGCGCGGGCCCTGGGCATCAGCATGGTGTTCCAGCACTTCAGCCTGTTCGACACGCTGACCGTGGCCGAGAACGTGTGGCTGGGCCTGGACAAGAGCACCCGGCTGGCCGAGGTGACGCGCCGCATCGTCGCCACCGCCTCCGAGTACGGTCTGGACATCGACCCCGCGCGCCCGGTGCACACCCTCTCCGTGGGCGAGATGCAGCGCGTGGAGATCATCCGCGCGCTGCTCACCAACCCCCGGCTGCTGATCCTCGACGAGCCCACCTCGGTGCTCACGCCGCAGGCGGTCGAGAAGCTGTTCGTGGTGCTGCGCAAGCTCGCCGCCGAGGGCTGCAGCATCCTCTACATCAGCCACAAGCTGCACGAGATCCGCGCGCTGTGCAGCGCCTGCACGGTGCTGCGCGGCGGCAAGGTGACGGGCGTATGCGATCCGCGCGAGGAGTCGAACGCGTCGCTCTCGCGCCTGATGATCGGCGCCGAGCCCGCCGCGCTGGAGCACCGCGCCTCGACCGTGGGTCCCGCCGTGCTGCGCGTGCAGGGCCTGGCGCTGGCGCGGCAGGACCAGTTCGGCGTGGACCTGTCGGGCGTGTCGCTGGCCGTGCGCGCGGGCGAGGTGGTGGGCATCGCGGGCGTGTCGGGCAACGGGCAAAAGGAGCTGCTCCACGCCCTGTCGGGCGAGGACACGCGCGCCGAGCCCGCCATGGTGCAGATCGCGGAACTGCCCGCGGGGCGCTATCCGCCGGGGCGGCGGCGCGCGCTGGGCCTGCACTTCGTGCCGGAGGAGCGGCTGGGCCGCGGCGCCGTGCCCACGATGAGCCTGGCGCACAACCTGCTGCTTACGCGCACCGACGCGGTCGGGCGGGGCGGCTGGCTGCGCATGCGGCGGCTCGAGGCGCAGGCCGCGGACATCATCGCCCGCTTTGGCGTCAAGGCCGGCGGGCCGTGGGCGGCGGCCCGCTCGCTGTCGGGCGGCAACCTGCAGAAGTTCATCGTCGGACGCGAGATCGACGCCAACCCCAAGCTGCTGCTCGTCTCGCAGCCCACCTGGGGCGTGGACGTGGGCGCGGCGGCGCAGATACGCGGCGAAATCCTGGCGCTGCGCGACGCGGGCTGCGCCGTGCTGGTGGTCAGCGAGGAGATCGACGAGCTGTTCGAGGTCTGCGACCGCCTGCATGTAATCGCCAAGGGCCAGCTCTCGCCCTCGGTGGATCGGGCCGACGCCACGGTCGAGCAGATCGGCCAATGGATGAGCGGGCTGTGGAATGCCGAAGGGGGTGGCGGCATGAGCGCCGCGCCGGGCCGCCCCAGGCAAGCCGCTGCCTCGGGGGACGGCGCGGTACACGAAGTGACAAGCGTGGGGGCGCCATGAGGCTCAAGCTGGAACCCCGTGCGCAGGCATCGCGCTTCTGGAGCTACGGCTCGCCGCTGCTGGCGCTGCTGGTCACGGTGCTGATCGGCGTGGCGCTGTTCGCGGCGCTCGGCAAGGATCCGGTGCGCGGGCTGCAGGTGTTCTTCTGGGAGCCGGTCAAGAACACCTACGCCATCGGCGAACTGATGGTCAAGGCCACGCCGCTGCTGCTGATCGCGCTGGGACTGGCGGTGTGCTTCCGCTCCAATGTGTGGAACATCGGCGCCGAGGGCCAGTTCGTCATCGGCGCGGTGGCGGCCAGCGGCGTGGCGCTGCTGGCCGACAAGACCACGGGGCCGTGGATCATCCCCGCCGTGCTGCTCGCAGGCGTGGCGGGCGGCATGGCGTGGGCCGGCATCGTGGCGCTGCTGCGCGACCGCTTCAATGCCAGCGAGATCCTCGTGAGCCTGATGCTGGTCTACGTGGGCACGCTGGTGCTGGGCTACCTGGTCTACGGGCCGTGGAAGGACCCGCTGGGCTACAACTTCCCGCAGACCAAGACCTTCGACGCGGTGACGCAGATACCGCGCCTGATGAAAGGCTCGCGCGTGAACGTCGGGCTCGTCCTGGCGCTGCTCGGCGTGGCGGCGCTGTGGGTGTTCCTGTTTCGCACGCGCGCGGGCTTCGCGCAGCAGGTGGGCGGGCTGGCGCCGGCGGCGGCGCGCTACGCGGGCTTCTCCAGCCGCGCCGCGCTGTGGTGCGCGCTGCTCGTCTCGGGCGGTGCGGCGGGGCTGGCCGGCGCGTTGGAGGTGACCGGGCCGCTGGGCCAGCTCACGCCCTACGTGCCCATGGGCTACGGCTTCGCGGCCATCATCGTGGCCTTCGTCGGGCGGCTGCACCCGGTGGGCATGGTGCTGTCGGCCATTCTCATGAGCATGTTCTACATCGGCGGCGAGTTGGCGCAGTCGCGCCTGGGGCTGCCCAAGTCGCTCACGGGCGTGTTCCAGGGCCTGCTGCTGTTCACGCTGCTGGCCTGCGACACGCTGATCGCGTACCGCGTGCGCATCGCCAGGGGAGGGAGCCGCTGATGGAATCCTACGCATTGCTGCTGGCCGCCACGCTCAACGCGGGCACGGTGCTGGCCATCGCGGCGCTGGGCCTGCTCGTCAACGAGAAGGCCGGCATCGTCAACCTGGGTGCCGAGGGCATGATGCTCTGCGCGGCCATCGCGGGCTTCGCCACCGTGGTGCACACGGGCAGCGACTGGCTGGGCTTTCTGGCCGGCATGGGCGCGGGCGCGCTGCTGGCGGCCATCTTCGGTGTGCTGGTGATCTGGCTGGGCACCAATCAGTACGCCACGGGGCTGGCGCTCAGCCTGTTCGGCGTGGGCTTCTCGGCTTTCGCGGGCATCGGCTACGTGCAGGCCAAGCTGCCGGAGCGGCCGCGCTTCGCCATTCCCGTGCTGGGTGACATCCCGCTCGTCGGGCCGGCGCTGTTTCGCCAGCATCCCATGGTCTACGTCGCCATCGTGCTGGCGGCGGGGCTGGTCTGGTTCCTGTACCGCACGCGCGCCGGGCTGGTGCTGCGCTCGGTGGGCGAGTCGCCCGAGTCGGCGCACGCGCTGGGCTACCCGGTGCGGCGCATCCGGCTGGCCGCCGTGATGGCCGGCGGCGCGCTCTGCGGGTTGGCCGGGGCCTACATCTCCACCGCCTACACGCCGCTGTGGGTGGAGGGCATGGTGGCCGGGCGCGGCTGGATCGCGCTGGCGCTCACCACCTTCGCCACCTGGCGGCCCGCGCGGGTGCTGCTGGGTGCCTACCTGTTCGGCGGCGTGACCATGCTGCAGTTCCACCTGCAGGGCGTGGGCGTGAACGTGCCGAGCCAGATACTCAGCATGCTGCCCTATGTGGCCACCATCGTGGTGCTGGCCTTGATCTCGCGCAATCCAGCGTGGATTCGCGTGAACATGCCAGCCTCGATCGGTAAACCGTTTTATCCCGGCTCATGAACCTTTGGCCCCCACGGTCGCGCACTGCGCGTCGCTCCCTGCCCCCATGCACAGGCGTGCCCTGCGCTTCGCTGGCGCATGCGGCCGCGTTTCGCCTTGGGGCGGACCGGCGGCGAAACCTGGCCGTTCCATAATCACTCTTGCCCCCCCTGTCTCACTACTCTTTTTAGAAGGATCCGACATGACTGATCTGCACAAACGCTCGTTGCTCAAGGTGGCCGCACTTTCCGCCGTGGCCGCCGCCGCCCTCGTGGGCTGTGGCAAGGAAGAGCCCGCACCGGCACCCGCGCCCGCACCGGCCCCGGCTCCTGCCGCTGCCGCGCCCAAGCCCGAGCCGCTGAAGATCGCCTTCGCCTACGTCGGCCCGGTGGGCGACGGCGGCTGGACCTATGCGCACGACACGGCCCGCAAGGCGCTGGAGAAGGAATACGGCGACAAGATCGCCACCAGCTTCGTCGAGAGCGTGCCCGAGGGCGCCGACGCCGAGCGCGTGCTGCGCGACATGGCCCAGCAGGGCAACAAGCTGGTGTTCGGCACCACCTTCGGCTACATGGAGCCCATGCTCAAGGTCGCCGCCGACTTCCCCGACGTGAAGTTCGAGCACGCCACCGGCTACAAGACGGCGGCCAACCTGCGCACCTACGACAGCCGCACCTATGAAGGCGCCTACATGGCCGGCGTGATCGCGGGCGCGATGACCAAGAGCAACACGCTCGGCGTGGTGGGCTCGGTGCCGATCCCCGAGGTGATCCGCAACATCAACAGCTTCACGCTCGGCGCGCAGTCGGTCAACCCGAAGATCAAGACCAAGGTGGTCTGGGTCAACGAATGGTTCAGCCCGCCCAAGGAAACCGAGGCCGCCACGGCCCTGATCAACGGCGGCGCGGACATCCTGTTCCAGAACACCGACTCGCCCGCCGTGCTCAAGACCGCCGAGGAGAAGGGCAAGCGCGCCTTCGGCTGGGATAGCGACATGACCGCCTACGGCCCCAAGGCCCACCTGGCTTCCTCCATCATCAACTGGGGCCCGTACTACATCAAGGCCACCAAGGACGTGCTCGAAGGCACCTGGGCCAACACGCCGAGCTGGTGGGGCGTGAAGGAAGGCGCGATCGACCTCGTCTCCATCGCCGAGGACGTGCCGGCCGAAACCAAGGCCAAGGTCGATGAGATCAAGAAGGGCCTGAAGGAAGGCACCTTCGCGATCTGGAAGGGCCCCATCGCCGACAACGCCGGCAAGGTGGTGCTGGCCAAGGACGCCGTGGCGGACGACCAGTTCCTGGGCGGCGTGAACTTCTACGTCAAGGGCGTGGAAGGCAAGGTGCCCGGCGGCGACAAGAAGTAAGCCGGCGGCCCGCCCCAGGGGCGCCCCGACAGGGGGCGCCCCCAGCGCAAAGAGCCGCCCGTGGGCGGCTCTTTGCATTGGCTCCCCCCCCCTGAATTCCTCACGATGATCGAACATCAGCACTGGCACCCTGCCGCCCTAAGCGCCGACGTGGCGCAGACCCCCGTGGCCGCGCGGCTGCTGGACACCGACCTGGCGCTCTGGCGCGACGACACGGGCGCCGTGCATGCCTGGGCCGACCGCTGCCCCCACCGCGGCGCGCGACTCTCGCTCGGGCGGGTGCGGGACGGCCAGCTCGAATGCCCCTACCACGGCTGGCGCTTCGGGCCCTCGGGCCATTGCGAGCACGTGCCCGCGCTGCCGGCCTTCGCGCCGCCCGCGGGCCACTGCGCGCAGACCCATGCGGCGCGCGAGGCGCATGGCCTGGTCTGGGTGCGGCTAGACGCGCAGGCCGAAGGTGGCCCCGCGCTGCCCGCCTTCGCGGCGGAGGGCGACGCGCGCCTGCGCAAGCTCAACTGCGGGCCCTACGACGTGGCGGCCAGCGCGCCGCGCATCGTGGAGAACTTCCTGGACATGGCGCACTTCGGCTTCGTGCACGAGGGCTGGCTCGGCGCGCGCGATGCCGCCGCCATCGAAAGCTACGCGGTACAACCCACGCCCACGGGCCTGCTGGCCACGGGTTGCAAGGCCTGGCAGCCGCAGTCCAACCTGCATTCCACCGCGCCCGCGCAGGTCGAATACACCTACGAAGTCACCGCGCCCTATGCGGCGGTGCTGACCAAGGTGCCGGACGCGGCCAGCGTCGCCATCGACGGCTGGCGCGAATCCATCGCGCTCTACATCTGCCCCGTCACGCCCGAGAGCAGCCGCGTCTGGTTCCGCCTGGCCGTGGCCGACTTCGACACGCCCGACGAGAAGCTGCGCGCCTTCCAGCACACCATCTTCACGCAGGACCAGCCGGTGCTGGAGTCGCAGCTTCCGAAGCGCCTGCCGCTGGACCTGCACGCCGAACTGCACACTGCGGCGGACCGCGCCTCTTCCGCCTACCGCCGCCACCTGCGCATGGCCGGCATCACCTTTGGAGTCTGTTGAAATGACAAACACCTTTCGGCCCATCGCCGCCGACCGCCTGCCCGCACTGCTGGCAGCCATGCCCAAGGCCGAGTTGCACATCCATATCGAGGGCTCGCTCGAACCCGAACTCATCTTCGCCCTGAGCCAGCGCAACGGCATCGCCATTCCCTACGCCGGCGTGGAGGAACTGCGCCGCGCCTACGCCTTCACCAACCTGCAGAGCTTCCTCGACATCTACTACGCGGGCGCCAGCGTGCTCATCACCGCGCAGGACTTCTACGACATGGCCTGGGCCTATCTGCGCAAGGCTGCCGCCGACAATGTGGCGCGCGCCGAGATCTTCTTCGACCCGCAGACCCACACCGCACGCGGCGTGGACATGGCGACGGTGATCGACGGCCTGCACCGCGCCTGCGCGGATGCGCAAAAGCAGTTGGGCGTGAGCGCCGCGCTGATCCTGTGCTTCCTGCGCCATTTGAGCGAGGAGGACGCGTTCCAGACGCTGGAGCAGGCCCAGCCGTTCCTCGACAAGATCATCGGCGTGGGCCTGGACAGCAGCGAGGTCGGCCACCCGCCCGAGAAGTTCGCTCGCGTGTTCGCGCGCTGCCGCGCACTGGGCCTGCACCTGGTGGCGCACGCGGGCGAGGAAGGGCCACCGGCCTACGTGTGGAGCGCGCTCGATGTGCTCAAGGTCGAGCGCATCGACCACGGCGTGCAGTCGGTGCGCGACGCCGCGCTGATGCAAAGACTGGCCCGTGACCGCATTCCCCTCACCGTGTGCCCGCTGTCGAACCAGAAGCTCTGCGTGTTCCCCGACCTCCAGCACCACAACCTGGGCCGCCTGCTGGAAGCAGGCCTGGTTGCCACGGTCAATTCCGACGACCCGGCCTATTTTGGCGGCTACATCAACGAAAACTTCACCCAGACCTTCGCCGCCACCGGGCTGGGCGCAACACAGGCTTACCAGCTGGCGCGCAACAGTTTCGAGGGCAGCTTTGGGGATGCGACGCAGAAGCAGCAGCTGATCGACCGGCTGGACGAGGTGTTTGCGAAATTTGAATGAAAAGTGCCTGAAGCGCTTGTTCTACCTGGGCTTGTAGCTACTAAATAGATAGCAAAAGAGGCTGCTCAACCTGCGCAAGAATGCGCTGGGCCAGCGTTTCGATGCCCATGTCATCCAACGCCTGTGCCGTAACGGATTGGCGCTGTTCCCAGGCGAAGAAGTGGCTGCGCTGCGAGCGCGTGTAGAGCGGGTCGTAGTGCTGCAGCATCAGCTCTTCGAAAAGCGGGCGCAGGTGGCTCGCGCGTGCCCAGCCTTGCCAGCGGTCCATGGTCTCACGGCTGTGCAGTTCGTGCAGCTTGGTGATGGCGGCCTCCAGCGCGGCAGGGTCGTCGCCCAGGTAGGCGTAGTCGCGCAGCAGGTAGGCCAGCCGCTCGGCGGGCGGAGCCATGATCTCGACGCAGGGGCTGGCGCGCAGCCGCTCCAGCAGTGGCAGCGGCACGGCCAGCGCGCCGATCTTGCGGCTTTCGGCCTCGATGAACACCGGGCGGCGCAGGTCGAAGGTTTCGAGGGCTTCCACGATGCGGGTCTCGAAACCTTTCTGCGAAGGCTGCGGCACGCCCGGCAGGTTGCCCAGCACCGAACCCTTGTGGCTGGCGCAGGCTTCCAGGTCCAGCACCTGCGCGCCGTGGCGGGCCATGGCTTGCAGCACGCGGGTCTTGGCGCTGCCCGTGGCGCCGGCCACCACGCGCAGCGCCAGTTGTGGTGACAGCGTGGCGATGCGCTCAATGACGTGGGCGCGCCACTGCTTGTAGCCGCCCTGGAGCTGGCAGGCGTCCCAGCCCACCTGGCGCAGCCAGTACACCATGGTGCCGCTGCGCAGGCCGCCGCGCCAGCAGTAGACGAAGGGCCGCCAGCCGCGCGGCTTGTCGGCCAGGTAGCCAGCCAGGTGGCGCGCCAGGTTGGCGGCCACCAGGCCCGCGCCCATGCGCCGGGCCTCGAAGGCGCTGTGCTGCACGTACAGCGTGCCGACGGTGGCACGCTCGTCGTTGTCGAGCACGGGCAGGTTGATGGCGCCGGGAATGCGGTCGAGCGCGAATTCGGCGGGCGAACGGGTGTCGATGAGGGCATCGAAGGCGTGACGGTCGGCCACGCCGGCCTGGATGGAGGAACGCATCAGACCACGGCGACCTGCGTCGGGCCGGCTTGCATGTGGCCGATTGGCGCCGCGTCGGCGAAACCGTGGCGCGCGAACAGCGCCAGCACCTGCGCCGCCGCCTCGGGCGCGCAGGCCACCATCAGACCGCCGGAGGTCTGCGGGTCGGTCAATATGGCTTGCGTGGCGGCGTCGCAATCGGCTGGCAAGCGCACGCTGGCGCCATAGGACGCCCAGTTGCGGCCCGATGCACCGGTGGCGATGCCCTGCTCGGCGAACGCCCGCACGCCCGGCAGCAGGCGCAGGTGCGCGGAGTCGATGCGCGCCGCCAGGCCCGCGCCCCGCGCCAGCTCCAGCGTGTGGCCCAGCAGACCGAAGCCGGTCACGTCAGTCAGGGCATGCACGGCGTCGAGCTGGGCCAGTTCGGTGCCGGGCCGGTTGAGCTGCGTGGTGGCGGCCACCATGGCGGCGTAGCCGGCGGCGTCGAGCAGGTCTTTCTTCAGCGCGGCAGAGAGAATGCCCACGCCCAGCGGCTTGCCCAGGATCAGCACGTCACCCGCCTGGGCGCCGGAGTTGCGCTTGAGTCGCGCCGGATCGACGATGCCGATGCCCACGAGGCCGTAGATCGGCTCCACCGAGTCGATGGAATGCCCGCCCGCCAGCGGAATGCCAGCCTCGCGGCAGACCGACTCGCCGCCTGCGAGGATGCGCGCGATCACGTCGTGCGGCAGCACGTTGATCGGCATGCCCACGATGGCCAGCGCCAGCAGCGGCTGGCCGCCCATGGCGTAGATGTCCGACAGCGCATTGGTGGCGGCGATGCGTCCGAAGTCGTACGGGTCGTCCACGATCGGCATGAAGAAGTCGGTGGTAGCGACGATGGCCTGGCGCGCGTTGATGCGGTAGACGGCTGCATCGTCGGCGGTTTCGGTGCCCACCAGCAGGTCGGGGAAGAACTGCGGCGGCAGGCTGCTGCGGGCCAGCAGGTCGCTGAGGACGCCAGGCGCGATCTTGCAGCCGCAGCCGCCGCCGTGCGAGAGGGAGGTGAGGCGCGGTGTCAGAGAGGATGGGGAGGGCATATGACTTTTCCCACTGGCCGCAGGGGGGCGGCAGTGCGGGGGCTATTATCCGCAGCACAAGATTTCTCCAGAAGCACCCCATGTGCCGTCGCAGCTTCCTTCGTGCCGCATCCTCCCTGCCCGTGCTGGGCGTGGGCGGTGCACTGGCCGTGCCCGCCGCCGGCTGACGCAGCTTCGATGCCACCACCACGGTGGATCTGGCCGAGCGCGCCGGCACCGCGCCCGTCAGGCTGCTGCTGCCCGCCGACATGGCCGGCCACCAGCGCCTGCTTTCCACCCGCTTCGAGGCCCCTGGCGCCAGGCGCGCCGAAGTGGCCGCCCGTGCCGGGCCAGGACACGCGCCTGCTGGCCGTCGAGTGGGTCACGCCGGATGCGCCGCACCAGGTCACGCCGGTCAACCGCATCGCTGTGCGCCACCGTGCCGCCGACCTGGGCACCGACCCTTCGCCCGCCAACAACCTGAGCGCCGCGCGGCTGTGGCACATGGGCGAGCTGGGCTGGGACGCGCCGGAGATCCAGGTGCAGGCGCAGGCGCAGGTGCAGGCGCTGCGCTGAACTACATGAAATTGCGCGTGTGCAGCGCCGCGAGTTGCTCGGCCTGCGCGCGCGGGAAGCCCAGGCGCACCAGCTTTGCGTACCGGCCGTCGGCCATGTCGCGCATGAGCTGCTGCACCCGCGCATAGCCGCGCGCCACATTGGCGGGCGCGAGGCTGCCGGCGGCGATGAGCACGAGCGCGTCGAACACCTCCTCGTTCAGGCCCGCGGTGCCGGCCAGCGCATCGTGGCGCTGCTCCACGGCCTGCGCCAGGCGGTGGCGGAAGTCGGGCTCGCGCTCCAGCCGGTACAGCAGGTGCGACATGCCCAAGGCGACGTGGCGCGCCTCGTCACGCGCGGCCAGGCGGGCGATCTGGCGCGTCAGCGGGTCGGGCGCCTCGGTTTGCAGGAACTGCAGCAGGTTCACGAAGGTGCCTTCGCCCAGTACCGAGAGCAGGAAGCCCGCGACGGAGAAATCCGGCTCGTCGAGCAGGCTTTTCAGCGACGCCTGCCCGCCCGCCGTGGACAGCGCCGGCTCGCGCCCGTGGCGGCGGATGCGGCGCGTGAATACGTCGATGTGCCGCGCCTCGTCGGCCACCTGGATCGCCAGCGCGGCCTGCAGTTCGCGGAAGTGCGGGTGCAGCTGGCCCAGGAAGCGCGCGGGCACCAGCAGCGCGGCGTTCTCGTTCTCGACCATGTAGGTCATGACCTGGACGATGGCGTCCTCCACCGCGGCGGGCAGTGGGGGCGCATCGCTCCAGTCGATGGCGGTGTCGGCGTTCCACTGCGCGGCCACCGCCTGGGCGTAGAGGTCGGCGGCGCTGTCGGTCCAGAGTTCGTGCTTCGCATGCAGGCGGAACGCGAAGGCGGGCGCGCCGGCCTCCACCATCGCGCCGCGCGCGGCCAGGCCCCAGGCGGGCTCGGCATGCGCGGCCACGGCATCCCCGGCGCGCGGGTCGCTGTGGCCGGTGGCGGCGGCGCCGCGCCAGCGCCCGGCCTGCGCG
>NZ_JARGEN010000008.1 GCF_029211125.1 Curvibacter soli | reverse complement strand
CCGTCACAGCCCCGAAAATCCCGATTTATCGCGCCTCCCTCTCTTCATTTATCTCACTCCCGTTCATCATAGGAGCATGAACGCTGCCGCCGCGACAACCGTCGGCCCCAAGGCTCCGAGCAGCAGCCCCCCCGCGCCGATCGTCTGGTCGGCGAAGCCGCGCTTGAGCAGAGCCACCCCCGCAGGATTGGGTGCGTTGGCAATCACGGTCAGTCCGCCGCCAGCCACGGCGCCCGCGACCAGCATGTACTTCGATTCGTCGGAGATGCTGGCGATCAGCGAGCCGAGGTAGGTCAGCGCCGCGTTGTCGGTGATGGCGGTGAGGCCGAGCGCGCCGAGGAACAGCGCGACTGGCGCCAGGCCAGAGACAATGGGTTGCAGCCACCATTGCTGCATGCCGCCCAGCACGACCAGGCCAGCCAGGAAGAAACCGACCAGCAATGCTTCCTTGATGATGAGCGGACTCTGGTGACGCTCGTAGGCTTGGGCAAAGCCGAGAAACATCAGGAACAGGCCGAGGAACACGACGGGGTGGTGGGCGAACATCACCACGCCCGCCAGCAGGCCCAGGTGCACCACGACCACCGACAGCGGAACGCGCGCCCGGGCCGGCACGTCGTCATTGCCGGGCGGCGCTGGACGCAGATGGCGGCGCAGCACGAAGGTGGCGACGGATGCATTCACCAGCACTGCCAGTGCAGCCTTCCAGCCGAAAGCGGCGAACATGAAGGCGCTGTCCCACCGCCACGTGGTCGCGACCATCAGCACTGGCGGCGCGGCATACGAGGTGAGCGTGCCCCCGATCGAAACGTTGACGAACAGGACCCCCAGCGCCAGATACTTCATGCCTTCGGGCACCTGCGCACGGAATATCTGCGGGGCGAGCATCAGGGCGGCGATGGTCATCGCGGCGGGCTCGGTGATGAGCGAGCCGAGCAGCGGCACCGCGGCCAGGCCGAGCCAGGCGGTGGCGAGCGGCGTGCGCACGGGCGCCACGCGGGCGATCGCATGGACCGTCGACATCACGGCGCGCAGAACCGGTCGCGACGCCGCGATCACCATGACCACGAAGACGAACAACGGCTCGGTGTAGTTGCGGGACTCGGCATAGTCCAGGGCAGAGCCACCGCCTGTGACAAGGGCCATCACAAGCACGAGGACGATGGCCCAGAAGCCGAAGACGACCTCGACCTCGCCGAGCAGATGGAAGGCGCCGGCGTGACGCGGATAGCGATGGGCTAGCCGCTCGAACAGCCTGGCGGCGAAGGTGTGGGCCAGCGCTACCGCGAAAAGGGCCGAGGCGATGACTTCAAGAAGGTGCTGGGGCGTGTTGGGCATGGTCGCGGCTGATTCGCGTGGCGGCCCGACCATCGCTGAACCTGCCCGACCCGCACCCTGCGAAGCGAACACCCTTGGACACCAAGTCTAACCTTGCCTTGCCTTGTCCCGCGACATGCCTGCCTTCGCATGCGCAGCGGCCTGGCAGCGCAAGCCGCAGCAGGCCGAAGAAAGCAAGCGCAACTGCCAAAATGACTGCCAATGAACCACGAACCAGACTTCATCGGAAACCTACGTTCCGAGCTTTCCAACTGGCGGCCCTGGCTCGACCGGACGATCGTGCTGGGCTACGCGGTGACGGCCGGCCTTTTCGTGGTCGGCTTCACGATCGCGACCGAATGGGCGTTCAGTCTGTTCGAGCGGCTGCACCACGCGGCGCCCTGGGCTCTGCTTCTGTGGACGCCAGCCATGACCGCCGGCATCGTCTGGGCCACGCGCCGCTGGTTCCCAGGCGCAGGCGGCTCCGGCATTCCGCAGACCAAGGCCGCGCTCGACCCCGCGGTGCCAGCCGAACGGCGCGGCCTGTTCGCGTCGCTCAGGCTCACCGTCGCCAAGATCGGGCTCGGCGTGGCCGGCTTCGCGGCCGGGCTGTCGATCGGCCGCGAGGGGCCTTCCGTGCAGGTGGCGGCCGGGGTCATGCAGCATGCACGGCGCTGGCTGTCGCCAGACAGCACGATCGACACGCGCGCGCTGCTCATCGCGGGCGGCGCGGCGGGCATCGCGGCGGCGTTCAACGCCCCACTGGCGGGCGTGGTGTTTGCGATCGAAGAGCTGTCGGGGCGGCTGGAGGCGCGTGCCAGCGGCGTGATCATCACCGCCATCGTGCTGGCTGGCCTGGTGGCCGTCTCGGCCTTCGGCAACCTGAGTTATTTCGGCATCATCCGCGTGCCGCCGCCCGGCTGGAATCTGCTGGGCCCCGGCCTGCTGGTGGCCCTCGCGTGCGGCATGGCCGGCGGGCTTTTCGCGCGCCTCATGGTCGCGTCGCTGACCGGCTCGCCGCAGCGCCTGAACCGGTGCCGCGCCCGCTGGCCGGTGCGATTCGCGGCCATCGGTGGATTGCTGGTCGCCTTGATCGGCCTGGCATCGGGCGGTGCCACCTTCGGCGCCGGCTCCGAAGCCGTCAAGCAGATGCTGGCCGGCCATGACGAACTCACGCCGCTCTATACGCTGCTCAAGTTCATCGCGACCTGGCTCACCGCCTGGTGCGGCGTGCCGGGCGGCATCTTCGCTCCGTCGCTGTCGATCGGCGCGGGCATCGGCGACGGCATCGCGCAGCTCACCGAACCGGCGCTCGGGTCCGCCCTGATCGCCATGGGCATGGCGGGCTTCCTGGCCGCCGTGACCCAGGCGCCACTGACGGCCTTCATCATCGTGATGGAGATGATCGACGGGCACTCGATGGTGCTCAGCCTGATGGCCAGCGCAATGCTCGCGAGCCTAGTGTCGCGCATGATCAGCCGTCCGCTGTACGAAACGCTGGCAGACCACATGGTGATCGCGGCAGCCCATTTGCCCAAGCCATCCCACGAGGCGCCCAGGACGCGACGGGCTTAGCAACGCATGCATGGCGTGCAACTTGTGTCCATAGTTGCGTGCCACCGGCGGCGCATGCGCCGCCGACGGGCTGGCCCGGTTTTTGCCCCGACAATCGCACCATGGAATCGAACACCGAACTCAATGAAAGCCGCCTGGCCGATGCCTGGGCCGAGTTGCAGGCCCACGCCAACAACGGCAACCCGCTGACCGCCGACGCCTACCGCCTCGCCTTCGCCGACCCCGAATTCCTGCTGCGCCGCGAAACGCGCGGCATCCGCTTCCAGCTCGAACTGCTCAAGCCGGACCTGGGACAGGCCGCCCAGGGCATCGAGAACACCGTGGTGGTCTACGGCAGCGCGCGCATGCGCCCGCCGGAGGAGACGCGCGCCGTGCTGGCCGAGGCCGAGGCCAGCGGCGACGCCGCACGCATCGCCCACGCGCGTCTGGCCAACCGCAATTCACGCTACTACGAGCTGGCGCGCCAGTTCGCCTACCTGGTGGCCGCCGACAGCCAGAAGCGCCCAGCGCAGGAGCGCATCACCATCTGCACCGGCGGCGGCCCCGGCATCATGGAGGCCGCCAACCGAGGCGCCCACGAAGCCGGCGCGCCCAACGTGGGGCTGAGCATCGCGCTGCCGCACGAGCAGAGCGGCAATCGCTTCATCTCGCCTTCGCTGAGCTTCAAGTTCCACTATTTCGCGCTGCGCAAGATGCATTTCATGATGCGCGCCAAGGCGCTGGTGGCGTTCCCGGGCGGCTTCGGCACGCTCGACGAGCTGTTCGAGGTGCTGACGCTGGTGCAGACCGGCAAGGCGCGTCCGGTGCCCATCGTGCTGTTCGGCGTGGACTACTGGAAGCGGCTCATCGACTTCGACGTGCTGGTCGAGGAGGGCATGGTCTCCGCCGCCGATCTGAAACTCTTCAGCTATACCGACAACCCGCATGAAGCCTGGAGCCGCATCCAGGCGTTCTACGCGCTGTAGCCGCGCGCTGCGGGCAGCGGGGCCCCGGCCCAGTCATGGCTACGGGGAAGGGGGCCAGCCCGTCGGCGGTGGCGACGGGGAAGGGGAAGGGGAAGGGGAAGGGGGCCAGCCCGTCGGCGGTGGCGACGGATACGGGGGTGATGGCGACGGGTACCACGGCGGCGGCGTGTAAGTGGGTGGCGGCATGTACGGCGGCGCGGGCGGCGGCTTGGGCGCGGGCGGGGGCGGGGAAACCACGGGCGGTGGCGGGGAAACCACGGGCGGTGGCGGGGAAACCACGGGCGGTGGCGGGGAAACCACGGGCGGCGGCGGAGCCGGCACCGGCTCGATCGGCGGCGGCGGGGCCGGCGGCGGCTGTTCGGGCACGATCTGCACGCTGACACTGTGCCCTTGCGTATCGATCTGGTTGCCCGCCGCGGCGGGGCTCTGCATCAGCGGCGGCAGCGGCAGGCCGGCGCGCGTGTTGGTGCGCCGGGGCAGCTCGTCCTCGGCGGCCACGATGGCCGACTCGCCCACCTTCAGGCTGATGCAGCCCGCGCGCGTGCAGACCTCGATCTCGTCCTGCTCGCCCGCCACCAGCACCTGCCCGTCGGCACTCAGCACCACTCGGAAGGCCGAGCCGCGGATGCCGATGGTGGCCGTGGGCGTGGTCACGCGGTAGTTGCGCGCGTCGCGCTTGCCGATCAGCCCGGTGATCGCCCGCATGCCCCCGCGCACCAGGTTGACGAGGAAGCTGTCCTGCGCCGGGTCGCCGCGGTCGGCATAGCGCGCGACGACGAACTGCGTGTCGGGATAGAGCGCCACCAGTCCGCCGTCGGAAAAGCGGATCTGCGCGCGCCCCGCCGCGCCCGTGGATACCACGTCGCCGCTCTCGACGTCGCCGCCCTTGGCGGCAGGCATGGTGCTGTCGCCGCGGCGCAGTTGCACGTCGCCGGCGCTGAACTGCACCAGCCCCGCCGCCGCGTGCCCGTAGATCGGGTAGGCTGCCACCATGGCCATCGCAAGGGCCAGGCGTGGATAGGGAAATTCGCTCTTCATACGGTCTCCTGCCTCTGCCGCGGCCCGGGCATCAGAATTCGCGCCGCGCGGTGACGGACACCACCGAGCGGTCATAGTCGTTGATGGGCAGGTTGGAGGCGCTGCGCGTCAGCATCACCTGCGGCGTGATCCGCCACGCGGGCGCCGGCACCCACGACAGGCCGATGCCGAGGTTGGTCTGCCGGTCGCGCCGCGTCAGTGCGAAGAACGGGTCGTCGGCGCCGAAGCGGCGGCGCTCGTGGTCGAGGTTGACGAACACCGCCCACCGGTTGTTGATGGCGTACTGCCCGCCCAGGCGGATGCCGAACAGATGGTGCCCCAGGTATTCCACGTCGTCGGCGCGCGGGGCTTCCCGGCCGCCGTAGATGCCGCCGTAGGCGATGCTGCCGTCGCGGAACACCTGCGCATACGAGGTGCCGACCACCGTGCGGCGCACGTCGCGCAGCGGCTGCGTGGGATAGCGCAGACGCAGCCACTGCACGAAGCTGCTCCACTGCCGGAAGCCGTCGAGCCGGTAGGTCCACTCCCCCACCAGTCCGGTGATGCCGCGCAGCTTCGTGTGGTCCAGCGCGTAGTACGACGACTGCCCGGTGAGCGTGAACTCCTGGCGCTCCGTGCCGCGGAACGAGACGCCCGCGGCCAGGTCGGCCTCGCTGCTGTCGAACATGTCGGCATGCGATTCGTACCCGCGCACCGTGCCGCTCGCGCGCCCGACGAGAGACCAGCGCGGGTCGATCACGTAGCGCCCGCCCACCCAGGCGAAGGCCGAGGCGAAGGCCGACGATGTCTTGAGCGCCGAGGGCGCCAGCGTCCAGGCCGGCGTGCCCGGCACGGGCGAGACGAGCTGCGCGTTCGAAGGGCCGGCGTTGACGTTGGAGTCGTGCCCCACCGTTGCCTCGATATAGCCCTTGACCGATGACCAGCCCGAGCGCTCCGAACGGTCGTAGGTGTAGAGGAACTGGTCGATGCTCAGCGCCGCATCCACCGGCACGCCCTGCGCGCGTACCTGGTCGGAGATGCGCAGCGCGCCCTGCTTGTCGCCCACGGCGAACAATGCGCGGGCCAGGCCCAACTGCGCCTCCACGTCGTCGGGCTGCACCGCCACGACGCGCTCCCAGGCCAGTATGGACCGCACGTACTGGCCTGCCGCGTAGGCGGCGGCGCCCATGGCGGCGTCGAATGCCGGGTCGCCGGCCTGGCGGGGCTCTTCGGCGTCCAGCAACCGGAAGGCCTCGGCGGCCTGGCCCTGACCCAGCAGTATCGCCGCGCGCTGCGGCAGTCCGTCCTGCGCATGCGCCAGCGCGCAGCCGGCACAACCCAGCATCAATGCGGCGGCAAGGCGCGCATGCGGCCACCGACAGGAAATCGCCATGTCCAGCCCCCCAGAGTTTGCGCAATCTAACGCATTTCCCCTGCGGCTGTCACCTGCTATCACAAAAGGATGACGGCGAACTCAGGGCGCGCTGGCGTCCTCGGCTCCCGGCAGCAGCCCCAGGGCCTGCTGCTCGGGCAGCGCCTCGACCTGCCGCAGCGCGCGGTTCATCACGTTGGTGCGGGTCTGCGCCTGCTCCAGCGTGTTGAGCACGGTCTGCGTCTGCGCGCGCACGCGGCCCAGCACGTCGCCGAACTTGCCGAACTCGGTCTTCACCGCGCCCAGTACCTGCCACACCTCGCTGGAGCGCTTTTCGAGCGCCAGCGTGCGAAAGCCCATCTGCAGCGAGTTGAGCATGGCCATCAGCGTGGTCGGCCCGGCCAGGACGATGCGGTACTCGCGCTGCAGCGCCTCCACCAGCCCGGGGCGCCGCAGCACCTCGGCATACAGCCCCTCGGTCGGCAAAAACAGGATGGCGAAGTCGGTGGTGTGCGGCGGCTCGATGTACTTGTCGCCGATGGAGCGCGCCTCCAGGCGGATGCGCGCCTCCAGCGCCCTGGCCGCCGCATCGGCGTCGGCGGCGTCGGCGCGGTGCTGGGCGTCGAGCAAGCGCTCGTAGTCCTCGTTGGGGAACTTGGCGTCGATGGGCAGCCACAGCGGCGTGCCATCGTCCGAGCGCCCCGGCATGCGGATGGCGAAGTCCACCGCGTTGCGCGAGGCCGGGCGCGTCACCACCTGGGCGGCGTACTGGTCGGGCGCGAACACCTGTTCCAGCAGCGCACCGAGCTGGGCTTCGCCGAACATGCCGCGCGTCTTCACGTTGGTCAGCAGGTGCTTGAGGTCGCCCACGCCCTGGGCCAGCGTCTGCATCTCGCCCAGGCCCTTGTGCACCTGCTCCAGCCGGTCGGCCACCTGCTTGAAGCTCTCGCCCAGGCGCGCCTCCAGCGTGGCGTGCAGCTTTTCATCGACCGTGCGGCGCATCTCCTCGAGCTTGGCCGCGTTGCCGGCCTGCAACTGCGCGAGCTGCGTCTCCAGCGTGGCGCGGACCTCGGCCATGCGGCGCGCGTTGGCCTCGCTGAGCGACTGCAACTGCAGCGTCAGGGTATCGGAGAGCGTGCGCTGCAGCAGCGTGAGCTGCTGGGCGAAGGCGTCGAGCTGCGTGTTCTGCGTGCGCGTGGCCTCGCCGCTCTGCTGCACCACGGCCTGCTGGAAGGTGGCGAAGGCCTGCGCCAGCTCCTGCCTGCCGGCGCGGGCGGAATCGGCGATCTCGCGCCGCAGTTCGCGCTCCACGCGCTCGCCCGAGGCCGCGACCTGCGCCAGCCACTCGGCCCGGCCATCGGGCGGCGGGCGGCGCAGCAGCAAGGCCACCAGCAGCAACAGATTCAGCGCCAACAGCGCCACCAAGCCCCAGAACTCCACGCGCCACTCCTTTTTTGCTACTTATTTCGTAGCTACAACCACTTGATTCACGGGCGTCAGAGCCCGATTCTGTTCAAAAAACGCGATCAGGTTGTCCGCCGCCAGTTGGGCCATGGCGCGGCGCGTGGCGACCGTGGCGCTGGCAATGTGGGGCGTGAGGACCACGTTCTCGCAGGCCAGCAGCGCAGGGTTGACCTGCGGCTCGCCCTCGAACACGTCCAGCCCGGCGGCGGCGATGCGGCGCTCGCGCAGCGCGACGGCCAGCGCAGCGTCGTCCACGATGCCGCCGCGCGCGATGTTGACGAGCGTGGCGCCGGGCTTCATCCGCGCGATCTCGGCAGCACCGATGGCGTGGCGCGACCCGGGCGTGTAGGGTAGCACCAGCATCAGGTGGTCCGCCGTGCGCAGCAGCTCGTCCTTGTCCACGTAGCGGGCCTTGCATTCGGCCTCCAGCGCGGGCGCCAGACGCGAGCGGTTGTGGTAGACCACGTCCATGCCGAAGCCGTGCGCGCCGCGCCGGGCGATGCCCTGGCCGATGCGGCCCATGCCCAGGATGCCCAGCGTGCTGCCATGCACCTCGGCGCCCGCGAACATGTCGTAGCGCCAGCGCTTCCACCGGCCCGCGCGCAGGTAATGCTCGCTCTCGGTGATGCGCCGGGCGGCCGCCATGAGCAGCGCGAAGCCGAAGTCCGCCGTGGTCTCGGTCAGCACGTCGGGCGTGTTGGTGGCCTGCACGCCGCGGGCGGTCATGGCCGGCAGGTCGAAGTTGTTGTAGCCCACGGCCATGTTGGCGCAGATGCGCAGGTCCGGGCAGGCAGCCAGCAGTGCGGCGTCGATGCGCACGCTGCCGGTGGTCAGGACGCCGGCCTTGCCTTGCAGGCGGGCGGCCAGCTCGGCGGGGCTCCATTCGGCATCGTCCTGGTTGGACTCCACGTCGAAATGCCGCGCCAGGCGTTCGACGACCTCGGGGAAGACGGCGCGGGTGATGAGGATCTTGGGAGGGCTCATGGTGCTTCAACGAAACCAGATGAAGGTCATGGCGATGAACAGCGGGACCAGCACGCAGCCCGACCAGGCCATGTAGCCGAAGAAGCCCGGCATGCGGATGCCGCAGTCCTCGGCGACGGCCTTGACCATCATGTTGGGCGCGTTGCCGATATAGGTGTTGGCGCCCATGAACACAGCGCCCGCCGAGATGGCCGTCAGCGTGGGGGCGAGCGTGGTCATGAGCGTGTGCGGGTCGCCGCCAGCGGTGTTGAAGAAGACGAGGTAGGTCGGCGCGTTGTCGAGCAACGAGCTCAACGCGCCCGCGGCCCAGAAGTACATGGCCGGGTCGGGCTGGCCGTCGGGCCGCGTGACGGCGGACACGATGGCGCCGAACGGCCCGTCCACCCCCGCGCGCAGCATGGCGATCACGGGGATGATGGTCAGGAAGATGCCGGCGAACAGCTTGGCCACCTCCTGCATCGGCCCCCAGGAAAACTGGTTGTCCGCATGCACGCCAGCCGGGGTGATGCGCAGCGACGCCAGGGTGACGGCGAGCAGGCCCGCATCGCGCACCAGGCCCGGCAGGCCGACCTCCGCGCCCGCGATGTGGAACACCACGGGCGACCGCCAGAACCCGCTGAGCAGCACCAGCGCCACGATGGCGCCCAGCAGCCAGAAGTTGGCCGCGCCGTCGAAGCCCAGTCGCGGCGCATCGGGCGTGGGGTCCTGCGGCAGCACGCCTTCGCGGCGGTAGTGCCAGGCGTCGATGGCGAAGAACAGCGCCAGCAGCACGCCCACGAGGAACAGCGTTCCGGGAAAGATGTGGCGCAGGGTCCAGAAGAAATCCACGCCTTTCAGAAAGCCCAGGAACAGCGGCGGGTCGCCCAGCGGCGTGAGCGAGCCGCCCGCGTTGGCGACGATGAAGATGAAAAACACCATGACGTGCGCGCAATGGGCACGGTTGTCGTTGGCGCGGATCAGCGGGCGCAGCATGAGCATGGACGCGCCCGTGGTGCCCATCAGGCTCGCCAGCGCAGCGCCGATGGCCAGCATGGCGGTATTGCGCGCCGGGCTGCCGTGCAGGTTGCCGCGGATGAAGATGCCCCCTGCCACGGTGTAGAGCGCCGTCAGCAGCAGGATGAACGGCATGTACTCGCCCACCAGCGCGTGCGCGAAGCCCGCCGCCGCCGCGCCCGGGCCGTGGATGGCGGCGAACGGCAGCAGGAACAGCAGCGCCCAGCCCGCGGCCACCTTGCCGAAGTGGTGGTGCCAGAACACGGGGGCCAGGAGCGGCAGCAGCGCGATCGACAGCAGCATGCCCGCGAACGGAATGCCCCAGGGCAGCGGCAGCGTGGCAGCGCTCATGGGATGGACGGAATGTCGAACACCTGGCGCAGGTAGGCCACGTACTTCTCGTCGTCGCACATGTTCTTGGCCGGCGTGTCCGACAGCTTGGCCACGGGCTGGCCGTTGCAGCGCACCATCTTGATGACGATCTGCAGCGGCTCATAGCCCAGATCGTTGGTCAGGTTGGTGCCGATGCCGAACGCGAGCTGGCAGCGGCCACGGAAGCGCTGGAACAGCTCGATGGTGCGCGGCACGGTCAGCGCGTCGCTGAAGATCAAGGTCTTGGTCAGTGGATCGACGCGGTTGGCGCGGTAGTGCGCGATGACGCGCTCGCCCCAGGTGAACGGGTCGCCGCTGTCATGGCGCGCGCCGTCGAAGAGCTTGCAGAAATACAGGTCGAAGTCGCGCAGGAAGGCGCTGATGCCGTACACGTCCGACAGCGCGATGCCCAGGTCGCCGCGGTACTCCCTGGCCCACGATTCGAAGCCGAACACCTGGCTGTCGCGCAGCCGGGGCCCGAGCGCCTGGCAGGCCTGCAGGTATTCGTGCGCCATGGTGCCCAGCGGCGTGAGGCCGAGCTTCATGGCGAACAGCACGTTGCTGGTGCCCGCCAACTGGCCAGCGGCGCCGGCGCCCAGCCCCGCCGCCAGCGTGCGCAGCACCTCTTCCTGCCAGTCGCGGCTGAAGCGCCTGCGGGTGCCGTAGTCGGCGATCTTGAGGGTGTGCAGGCCGGGGCCGCGCAGCTCGGCGATCTTGGCCTCCAGCCGGCGCCGGCCCTCGGCGTAGTCGGGCGACTTCCGGGTGTTGCGGAAGTACACCTCGTTGACGATGGTGAGCACCGGAATCTCGAACAGGATGGTGTGCAGCCAAGGCCCCGCGATCGCGATCTCCAGCTCGCCGCCGGGCAGCGGCCGGATGGAGATGTTCTTCTCGTCGAGGTGGAACAGGCCGAGGAAATCCACGAAATCGCTCTTCACGAAGCGCATCGCGCGCAGGTAGGCCAGTTCCGCTTCGTGGAAATGCAGGCGGCACAGGTGGCGCACCTCCTCGCGGATCTCGTTGGCGTGCACCGCGAGGTCCACGCCCGGCGTGCGGCAGCGAAAGCGGTACTCGGCATGCGCCCCCGGAAACTGGTGCAGCACCACCTGCATCATGGTGAACTTGTAGAGGTCGGTGTCGAGAAGGCTGTTGATGATCATGGTCGAAAGGGCGCGCCCGGCCTGCCGTGTCTCCATCATGCTGCGTCCGCCAGTGCGGTGGCTCGGGGCTGGCAGCCATTGTGTCATCAGGCCGCGCGGACGGCCCGCGCCCGCCGGCAAAGTCCCCGCGATGAACCGGTGTCAGGCCGCCAGCCCGGCCAGCGCGTCCCGCAGGCGCTGCGGCAGGGCCACGGGGCGGCGGGTGTCGCGGTCCACGTAGACATGCACGAAATGCCCGTGCGCGGCGCTCGCGGCCTCGCCCTCGGCGAACAGGCCGATCTCGTAGCGCACGCTCGACGCGCCGACGCGCCCCACGCGGATGCCCGCCTCTACCGTCTGCGGGAACGCCAGCGGCGCGAAGTAGTGGCACTGTGTCTCGACCACCAGGCCGATGGTGCCGCCCCGGTGGAGGTCCAGCGCGCCCTGCCCGATCAGCCAGGCGTTCACCGCCGTGTCGAACCAACTGTAGTAGACGACGTTGTTGACGTGGCCGTAGACATCGTTGTCCATCCAGCGCGTCGGTATGGCGCGGAAAACGCGGAAGCCGCTGCGCGGCACGGGCCGCGGGCGCGCGGCGGCGGAGGGTGTCTCGTCATCGCTCATGGTGGCGGCCATTCTGCCAGCCGATGCGCGCGGCGCCCGCAACCAGGGCGTGCCGGTCTAGGAATCCGCCTCTAATATGCTGCAACGCAACAAAAACGGCTTGCAATGGCGTGGCGCGACTCTATACTTTCCGCATGCTGCACCGCAACAAAAGCGCGCAGCACAGATGGATGGGCCAACCGCCTTCTTTCCGCCGCTTTCATTTCAACTTGCAGGAGCAATTTCATGTCCATGACCCCCGAACAACTGCTGGCATCGCAAAAAGCCAATGCCGACACCCTCTTCGACCTGACCAACAAGGCATTCGAAGGGATCGAGAAGCTCGTGGAGCTCAATCTCACCGCATCCCGCGCGGCCCTGGCCGATGCGGCGTCGCAAACCCAGGCCCTGTTCGGCGTGAAGGACGTGCAGGAACTGCTCGCGCTGCAGGCCAGCCTGCTGCAGCCCCTGGCCGAAAAGAGCGCCGCCTACAGCCGCCACCTGTATGAGATCGCTTCGGGCACTGGCACCGAATTCGGCAAGGCCATCGAATCCAAGGCCGCCGACACGCAGAAGGCGCTCGTCAGTCTGGTGGACAATGTCGCCAAGAACGCACCCGCGGGCTCCGAAACGGCGGTCGCCGTGTTCAAGAGCGCCGTGTCGGCGGCCAACAACGCCTTCGATTCCGTGCATAAGGCGGTGAAGCAGGCCACCGACGTGGCCGAGGCCAACTTCAACGCCGTGGCCGCCACGGCTGCCACCGCCGCCAAGACCGCCGCGCCCAAGAAGCGCTGAGCGCATACCCGAGTCTCCTCGGACCCGCCAGGCGCCCAGCGCGCCCCGGCGGGGCCCCTTGAAGCCCGGCCCACAGTGCCGGGCCTTTTTTTGTCTGCCAGCAGGGGCCCGCCCCCTCAAGAACCCGTTCACGGCCACGGCGGCACCTGCGCAGCGCTGCCGCAGGCCGCCAGCAGAAAAGCACAAACCGCCAGCAGCAGACGCGATGATCCTGGAAACGGCAGTTGACCGCTTCGCATCCCTTTCCAGGCCGCAGGAAATCGAGCGTTGCCGGCTTCGATGGGGTTCGCCTCGTGGGCGAGAGCGCCATGCACCTGCCCGCACCGCGCTCGGCGCGCCATGCGGCGTTGCTTCTCCTTGCGGGCGGCAAGCCCGCCGCGTCGTCGCCCTTGCAGGGCGCAGGTGCTGTTGGAGCCGCAGCGCTCAGCCTTGCCCGGCACCCCGACACGGCACCGGCAGGCGCATCCAACTGCCGGTTCCAGGATAATTGACGTTCACGTCAACGCAACTACCCCCAAGGAGACCATCTCATGGACATCGCAGGCAAGGTTTTCATCGTCACGGGCGGCGCATCGGGCCTGGGCGAAGGCACGGCGCGCATGCTGGCGGCCAACGGCGGCAAGGTCGTCATCGCCGACATGCAGGAAGACAAGGGCCGGGCCGTGGCCGCGGACATCGGCGGCGTGTTCGTGCGCTGCGACGTGAGCCAGGAGGCCGACGGCCAGGCCGCCGTGGCCGCCGCCACCGCCCAGGGCAAGCTCATGGGCCTGGTGAACTGCGCGGGCATCGCGCCAGCCGAGAAGACCGTGGGCAAGAACGGCGCCCACGCGCTGGCGCTGTTTGCCAAGACGGTCACGGTCAACCTGATCGGCACGTTCAACATGATCCGCCTGGCCGCCGAGGCCATGGCGCGCAACGAGCCCGAGGCCGCCACGGGCGAGCGCGGGGTGCTGGTCTCCACCGCATCGGTGGCCGCCTACGACGGGCAGATCGGCCAGGCGGCCTACAGCGCGTCCAAGGGCGGCGTGGTTGGCATGACGCTGCCCATCGCGCGCGACCTGGCGAAGATCGGCATCCGCAACATGACCATCGCGCCCGGCATCTTCGGCACCCCCATGCTGTTCGGCATGCCGCAGGAGGTGCAGGACGCGCTGGCCGCCAGCGTGCCCTTTCCGTCGCGGCTCGGCACCCCGCAGGACTACGCCAAGCTGGTGCGGCAGATCATCGAGAACGACATGCTCAACGGCGAGGTGATCCGGCTCGACGGCGCGATCCGGCTGGCGCCGCGCTGACGAAGCCGGCGGGGGAGGCACCCGGAAACATATACTCCCCCACATGCCATCCGCCAGCGCAGAATAATAAAGCGAGACAGGCACATACTCCCTAGGAGTATCAAGAATAACCTGCGCTCTCCAGCCAGAAATCCTTGCGGCAGAGCCCGCGCGCCGCGCAGTATTCGCACACTGCGCCCTCGCCCAGCGCCCGCAGCGGCGCGCCGCCGGCGATGCGCGCCATGTCGCCCAGCATGCCCTCCACCAGCGCGTCGCGCGCCGCCAGCACGCCGGGCTGGGCGAAGGCCGCCGTGCCGCCGCGCTCGCCCACGTTGAGGTACTGCGCCTGCAGCGTGTCGTCGGGCAGCAGCGCGGCGTAGAAGGCAAGCTGCGTGTCCTCCAGCGGGTCGCGCACGCGCTCGCGGGTGCGCTCGGGGCTTTCGGTCTTGTAGTCGATCAGCACGGCCTCGCCACCCGGCAGGCGGTCGACGCGGTCGATCTGGCCCACGAGCGTGAGCGGCCCCAGCGGCTGCTCGCGCCAGGCCTCGGCCACGTCGAAGCGCGGGGCCGATGGGTCGGCGGCGCGCCGCGCGAGCCAGTCCAGGTAGCCGTCGCGCACGCGCGGCCACGCGGCGGCGAAGGGCAAAAACTCCTCGGGCGAGAGGCCGGCCTGCGCGGTGGCGCGCTCGGCGGCGCCGTCGAGCGCGGCGGCATCGGGCGCCAGGCCCCCGCCCTCCCCCGCGCCGCGGCACCCCTCGTGGAAGATGCGCAGCACGGCGTGCAGCCAGAGGCCGAAGTCGCGCTTGTCCACGGCGGCGTCCAGCTCTTCGGCCTCGGCCAGCCCCAGCATGCGCAGCGCGAAGAAGCGGTAGGGGCAGCGGCGCAGGTCTTCGTACGCGCTGGCCGACAGCCGCGCGGGCACCAGGGCGCTGCCGTCGGGCCCGGGCGGCAGCGTGGGCGCGGCGGGCACGGCGCGCAGGCCGCGCGGATCGTCGGGCGGCGGCAGGGCCGCGGCGTCGGCGCGCAACTGCAGCTCCTGCACCAGCGGGCTGGGCAGCAGCGCCTCGCCGCCGTCGTCGGCGCCGCGCCAGAGCACGTCGCAGTGCGGCGTCTGCAGCGCATGGCACCAGGCGGCGCGGGCCTCGGCCTGCAGCGCGGCGCGGTCGGGCAGGCCCAGCGCCGCGCGCTGCGCTGCGGTCCAGGCGCCGGGCGGCTCGGGCGCGGCGGGCAGGCGCCGCTCGTCGCAGCCGGGCAGCACGGCGGCGGCGAAGGGCCTGCCGATCATCTGGCCCAGCGGCAGGATGGCCACCTGTTCCTGCGCCGGGTATTCCGGCACGAAGCTGGCGGCTTCCAGCGTGCCGTTGACCCAGGCGGTGAACTCGGCCAGATCGATGCGGCGCGCGGCCCAGGGCGAGCCTTCGAGCTGAAGCGCGAAGGCGGCCTGCGCCTCCTCGTCGAGCGGCAGGGCCTGCAGCAGCGACTGGCCGGCCACGTCGCCGCGCAGCAGCGGCCACTGGCCGGTGGCCTGCAGCACCGCGCGCAGTTGCGCCAGCCACGCGGCCAGCGGGCGCGCGCCCTGCAAGGTCGCGCGCTGCGCATCGGCCTGCGCGGCCAGCGCGGCGGCGCCGTCGCGCACGGGCTGCGAGCGCCAGCCGGCCCAGTCGCGCACGCCGTAGCGGCGCAGCGTGCGCTCCAGCGCGTCGAGCGCGGGGCCGTCGCGCCAGGCGGGGGCGTTCTTCAGCCAGTCGAGCACCGCGTCGCCGCTGGCATGGCGCGCGGCCGCGCGCAGGGCCAGCATCACGTGGGCGGCGGCACGCGTGGTCGATACCTTCCAGCCGCTCTCGTCGCGCAGCGCGACGCCGCTCGCGTCGAGCATGGCGCGGATGCGCCGCGTGAGGGCGCGGTCGGTGGCCGCCAGCGCCACCGGCGCGCGGCCCGCGGCCACGTGGCGCAGCACGCAGGCGGCGGCGCGCTGGGCTTCGTCCTCGGCGTCCTGCGCGGCGTGCAGGGCGGGCAGCCGCCACGCGGCGGCATCGGCGCCCAGGGCCGCGTCGGCCAGCGGCAGCGCGATGGCGCATTCGCCCCAGAGCGCCTGCAGCGCCTGCGCGAGCGGCTCGGCATGCACGCCGCGCAGCACCGCGAGGAAGGCCGCGCCGCCGGCCTGCACATCGCGCGCGCAGGCGTCGAACAGCACGTCGGTGGCATAGCCCGAAGCCAGCGCCCATTCGAGCGCGATGCGCGCCAGGGCCGCCTCGTAGGCCAGCGCCTGCGCATCCAGCCCCAGCGCCACGGCAGCGCGGGCCTGCACGGCCCAGGCGGCGCGTTCATGGGGCGCGATGGCGGCCACGCGGCGGCCCAGTTGCTGCGCGGCCTCGGCCAGCGGCGCGGCCAGCACGTGGCGCATGGACTGCAGGCCGGCCTGCTCCAGCAGGGACTGGGCGGTGAGCAGGTCGCGCGCGGCGTCGAACGCCAGGTCGCTGCCCGCGGGCGTGAATGCGCCGAGGCGGCGGGCCCAGTTGAGCGTGGTCTCGAAGCGCGGCGCGAAGCCGTCGGGCCGCGCCAGCGCCCACCAGTGCCGCGCCGCGGGCATGAGCTGGGTATAGGGCAGCAGCACGACGGCATGCGCAGCGTGGATGCCCCGGGCCGCCAGCGCCTGCGCGATGCGCGGCACGATGCCGTCCCGCGTGCCGCACCAACGCCGCTGCGCCGGGTGCGCGGGCCCGTCGGCGCCATGGGTTTTCGCTATGGGGTCCATAGCAGCCGAGGCCGGTGGGAAGGCTTGGTTTCTGTCACAATGCCGCCAACTGTAGCTGCATCTCCATCCATACCGAGGAAATTGCCATGTCCAGCGAACTGATCAAACACATCTCCGATTCCAGCTTCGAGGCCGACGTGCTGCAGGCCGACCGGCCGGTGCTCGTGGACTACTGGGCCGAATGGTGCGGCCCCTGCCGCATGATCGCCCCCATCCTCGACGAGGTGGCGGCGGGCTACGAAGGCAAGCTGCAGATCGCCAAGCTCAACGTGGACGAGAACCGCGACGTGCCGGCCAAGTTCGGCATTCGCGGCATCCCCACGCTGATGCTGTTCAAGAACGGCCAATTGGCCGCCACCAAGGTGGGTGCCATGAACAAGGCGCAGCTCACCGCCTTCATCGACCAGCAGATCGCCGCCTGAGCCGCCTGAGCCGCATGCGCCGGCACCGCCTGCGCCCGGGGCCCCATGCAAAGCCCGGGCGCACGGCGACGGCGGCAAGGTTGCGCAAAGCCTTGCCTTCCCCCCCCCCCTTTTCCTGTCATAATCCCCGCACATCGGCGCGCACGGCACAGGCGCACCGGTCTCGAATCCAAGCGGCGCCTGTCATTGAACAGCGTGTTCCGCACCCGCCTCCCCCGCCATTCCCATCTTTTCAGCACTCCGCGAAGGAGTAACTCCATGCACTTAAACGAACTCAAGGCACTGCACGTGTCTGAAGTCCTGAAACAGGCCGAAGAGCTTGAAATCGAGAACACGGGCCGCATGCGCAAGCAGGAGCTGATGTTCGCCATCATCAAGAAGCGCGCCAAGGCCGGGGAGCAGGTGTTCGCCGACGGCGTGCTCGAAATCCTGCCCGACGGCTTCGGCTTCCTGCGCAGCCCCGACACCAGCTTCACCGCCAGCACCGACGACATCTACATCAGCCCCAGCCAGGTGCGGCGCTTCAACCTGCACACGGGCGACATGATCGAGGGCGAGGTGCGCACGCCCAAGGACGGCGAGCGCTATTTCGCGCTGACCAAGCTCGACAAGGTCAACGACGGCCCGCCCGAGCAGAACAAGCACAAGGTGATGTTCGAGAACCTCACGCCGCTGTTCCCCAAGGAGCAGATGCGGCTGGAGCGCGACGTCAAGACCGAGGAGAACATCACCGGGCGCATCATCGACATCATCGCCCCCATCGGGCGCGGCCAGCGCGCGCTGATCGTGGCGCCGCCCAAGAGCGGCAAGACGGTGATGATGCAGAACATCGCCCACGCCATCACCGCCAACCACCCCGACGTGCACCTGATGGTGCTGCTGGTGGACGAGCGGCCCGAGGAAGTGACCGAGATGCAGCGCTCGATCAAGGGCGAGGTGATCGCCTCCACCTTCGACGAGCCCGCCGCGCGCCACGTGCACGTGGCCGAGATGGTGATCGAGCGCGCCAAGCGCCTGGTCGAGCTCAAAAAAGACGTGGTGATCATGCTCGACTCCATCACCCGCCTGGCGCGCGCCTACAACAACGTGGTGCCGTCGTCGGGCAAGGTGCTGTCGGGCGGCGTCGATTCCAACGCGCTGCAGCGCCCCAAGCGCTTCTTCGGCGCCGCGCGCAAGGTGGAGGAAGGCGGCTCGCTCACCATCATCGCCACCGCGCTGGTCGATACCGGCAGCCGCATGGACGAAGTGATCTTTGAAGAATTCAAGGGCACGGGCAACTGCGAAATCCACCTGAACCGCCGCCTGTACGAAAAGCGCGTGTTCCCCGCCATCGAGCTCAACAAGAGCGGCACGCGCCGCGAAGAGCTGCTGCTGGCGCCCGAGATTCTGCAGAAAACCCGCATCCTGCGCCAGTTCATGTACAACATGGACGAGATCGAGTCCATGGAGCTGATGATCAAGAACATGAAGGCCACCAAGACCAACGTGGACTTCTTCGACATGATGCGCCGCGGCGGTTGAAGCCGGCCCCGTTCATGCGATAATCAAAGGCTTTCCCGCGAAAAGTGCCGTGCAATGGGTGCATCGGTGGCTCTCGCAGCAGACATTGAAGGAAACCGCCATGAAAGAAGGCATTCACCCCAACTACCGCGAAGTGCTTTTCGTGGACCTCTCCAACGGCTTCAAGTTCGTGACCCGCTCCTGCGTACCCACCAAGGAAACGGCCAAGGCCGACGACGGCCGCGAGCTGCCGCTGTTCAAGCTGGACACCTCCAGCGAATCGCACCCCTTCTATACCGGCACACAGAAATCCGTGGACAACATGGGCGGGCGCGTCGAGAAATTCCGCAACCGCTTCGGCAAGACCGCGGCAGCGAAGTAGCCTTCTCCCTGCTGCCTCCACGGCAGGACGAGACAAGGGCAGCCCGGGTCACCGCGCTGCCCTTTTGCTTCTTCGCCGCGCCGCGCGCCTTGCCCTTCCTTGCCTGCGGCCCCGCCGGCCCGCCCACCGACCGATAGACCGCGTGAACCAGCCCACCCCCGCCATCGTTTCCCAGGACGCCGTGCGCCGCCTGCCGCGCTGGGCCCTGCTGCTGTTCTGCGTGGTCTACATCGTGCCCGGCTTCGTGGGCCGCAGCCCCTGGCGCAACGACGACGTGACGGCCTTCGGCTACATGGCCGAGCTGGCAGCCGGGCGGTCCGGCTGGCTGCATCCCACCCTCGCCGGCCTGCCCCCCGACACCACGGGCCCGCTGCCGTACTGGCTCGGCGCCTGGGCACTGCGGATCGCGCCGCCGTGGATTCCCCCCGATCTTGCGGCCCGCCTGCCATTCATGGCGCTGCTGGCCCTGACGCTCGCGGCCACCTGGTACAGCGTCTATTACCTGGCGCGCCGGCCCGAAGCGCAGCCCGTGGCCTTCGCCTTCGGCGGCGAAGCCCTGCCTGCCGACTACGCGCGCGCCGTGGCCGACGGTGGCCTGCTGGCGCTGATCGCCTGCCTGGGGCTCGCGCAGCTAAGCCACGAGGGAACGGCCTACCTGGCGCAGCTCAGTTGCACCACGCTGATGTTCTTCGCGTTCGCCGCCACGCCTTACCGCACCTGGATGCCGGCCATCGCGCTGCTGGCGGGCCAGGCCGGCCTGGCGCTGAGCGGCGCGCCCACGCTGGCCGCGCTGTTCGGCATGGGCGGGGCGCTGCTGCACGCGCTGGAGCCGCAGCAGGAGCCGCGGGCGCGGCGGCGCGGCCTGCGCTGGGCGGCGGCCATCGCCGCCTGCACGGCGGCGGTGGCCGCGCTGGGCGCGGCGCTGGGCCTGTGGGGCTGGCGCATCGCCATGCCGGACGCCAATGGCGGCATGCAATGGCAGAGCCTGGGGCGCCTGTTGCTGTGGTTCACCTGGCCCGCCTGGCCGCTGGGGCTGCTCACGCTCTGGCGCTGGCGCCGCCAGGTCTTCAGCCGCGAATTGCCGCGCCATCTGGTGCTGCCGCTCGGCTTCGCGGCGGTGACGCTGGCGGCCACGCTGCTCACCCTGCCGCGCGACCGCGCGCTGATGCAGGGGCTGCCGGCGCTGGCCGCGCTGGCGGCATTCGCCCTGCCCACGCTGAGCCGCAACCTGGCCGCGCTGATCGACTGGTTCACGCTGCTGTTCTTCACCGTTTGCGCGATTGCGATCTGGGTGATCTGGATCTCGATGGAGACGGGGTTTCCAGCCAAGCCTGCCGCCAACGTGGCCCGGCTGGCGCCGGACTTCACGCCCACGTTCTCGTGGCCCGGTTTTCTCGCCGCGCTGGCCGCCACGCTGGTCTGGTGCGCGCTGGTGTGGTGGCGCACCGGGCGGCACCGCGCCGCCCTCTGGAAGAGCCTGGTGCTGCCCGCGGGTGGCACCGCGCTGTGCTGGCTGCTGCTGATGACCATCTGGCTGCCGCTGCTCGACTTCGCGCGCAGCTACGCGCCGCAGGTGCGCAACGTGGTGGCCGTGACCGGCCAGCCGGCCTGCGTCCATACCTGGGGCTTCGACCTCGGCCAGACGGCGGCCTTCCGCTACCACGGCGGGCTGACGCTGGTGCCGGTGCAGGCCGGGCAGGCGCCGTCGTGCCCCTGGCTGCTGGTGGATGGAGCCGCGCTGCCCACGCTGGCGCAGGCGGGGGACACGCAGCAGTGGGTGCAGCGCGCGAGCGTGCAGCGCCCCACCGACCGCGATGACCGCGTGTTCGTGTTCCAGCGCCGCGGCCCGTGACGGAGCTGCGCACCATCGCCCGCCACGCGGGCACCGTGCTGGCGGGCCAGCTCGCGGTGATGGCATTCGGCGTGACCGACACCATCGTCGCGGGCCGCTATGCGGGCGAGGCGCTGGCCGCGCTCTCGGTGGGCTCGGCCATCTTCATCAGCGTCTACGTGGCGCTCATGGGCGTGGTGCAGGCGCTGCTGCCGGTGTGGGCCGAGATGCACGGCAGCGGGCAACAGGCGGCGCTGGGCCGCTCGGTGCGGCAGGCGCTGTACCTGTGCGGCGCGCTCATCGCGCTGGGCTGCGCGGCGCTGCTGCATCCAGGCCCGCTGCTGCGCTGGAGCGGCGTGCCCGCAGCGCTACAGGGCGACGTGGCGCGCTACCTGTCCATCCTGGCGCTGGCGTTCGCACCCGCGCTGCTGTTCCGGCTCTACGCCACGCTGAACCAGGCGCTGGGCAAGCCCCAGCTCGTCACCTGGCTGCAGTTGGGCTCGGTGGCGGTGAAGGTGCCGCTCTCCATCTGGTTCACGTTCGGCGGACTGGGGCTGGCACCACAGGGCGTCGCCGGCTGCGCCTGGGCCACGGTGGCGGACAACCTCGCCGTGGCGCTGGTGGCCCTGTGGCTGCTGCGGCGCCAGCCGTTCTATGCGCCCTACCGCCTGTGGCGACGGCCGGAGCGGCCCAGCCGTGCGGCGATGGGGCAGTTCCTGCGCCTGGGCGTGCCGGGCGGGCTGTCAGTGATGGTGGAGGTGACTGCGTTCACGTTGATGGCGCTCTTCATCGCACGCCAGGGCACGATGGCATCCGCCGCGCACCAGATCGCGTCCAACGCGGCCGCCGTGCTCTACATGGTGCCGCTGTCCATCGCCATCGCCACCAGCGCGCGCGCGAGCTTCTGGCTCGGCAGCGGCGAGCCGGTGCGCGCACGGCATGCGGTTGCACTGGGTTTCAGGCTCTCCGCGCTGATGGCGCTTGCGTTTGCAGCTCTGCTTTTCATAGCACGCAGGGCGATCGCCGACGTGTACACCAGCCAGCCGGCGGTGGCGGCGGCGGCAGCCGGTCTGCTGTCCTGGGTGGCGCTCTACCACCTGGCCGATGCGGTGCAGACGCTGTGCGTGTTCGTGCTGCGCTGCTGGCGCGTCACGGCCCTGCCGCTGGCCGTGTACTGCGTGCTGCTCTGGGGCATAGGACTCCGGGGCGGCTTCGTGCTGGCCTACGGCGGCCCGGCATGGCAGAGCCCGTCGGCGTTCTGGGCCGCCGCGGCGGCGGCGCTGGCGCTGACCGCCATGGTGTTCACGGCCATGGTGGCACACACGGTGCGAAGGTGATCTTTTCGCTATCAATAGCATAGCTTATAGCGCTTGATCGGCGGGCGCTGGAGGCCTGAAACACTCACAAGCCACGCAGTCGCGCGGCGGGGAACACGACCGCGAAGGTCGAGCCTGCGCCCGGCGTGCTTTCGATGCGCAGCGCCGCGCCGTGGCGCTGCACCACGTGCTTGACGATGGCCAGGCCCAGGCCCGTGCCGCCGGTTTCGCGCGAGCGGCTGCGGTCCACGCGGTAGAAGCGCTCGGTCAGACGCGGGATGTGCTCGGGCGCGATGCCGGGGCCGGTGTCGTGCACGGAGAATTCGGCGCACCCGTCGGGCAGGCGGGCCCAGCGCACGTCGATGGCGCCGCCCGCGGGCGTGTAGCGCACCGCGTTGTTCACGAGGTTGGAAAGCGCGCTTTGCAGTTCCCCCTGCGCGCCGGCGATCTCGCCCGCCGCCTGCAGCGCCTCGGCGCTGGGGAAGGTGATGGACTGATGCCTGGCCGCGTCGCGCCCCAGCAGGGCAGAGAGCGCGCGGGCCTCTTCCTCGCAGCGCTGCAGCAGGTGGCGCACCGGCGTCCATTCGGCAACGCCGGGCAGCGGGCTGCCTTCCAGGCGCGAGAGCGTGAGCAGGTCGCTCACCACGGTCTGCATGCGGCTGGCCTGCTGCGCCATGAGTGCGAGGTAGCGCGTGCGCTCGCCGGTATCGAGCGGCAGCGTCTGCAGCGTCTCGATGAAGCCCATGAGCACGGTGAGCGGGGTGCGGATCTCATGCGACACGTTGGCCACGAAGTCGCGCCGCATGGCCTCGACCTGCTCCAGCGCCGTCACGTCGCGCGACAGCAGCAGCTTGCGGCCCTGGCCGTAGGAGTGGAGCTGCACCGACAGGCGCACCGTGCGGCCCGCGGTACTGGCGGGGCCGGTCAGCACCACGTCGTGCCGGAAATCGCGCGCCGCCTGGTAGGCCGTGAACACCGGGTCGCGCAGCAGGTTGCCGATGGGCTGCAGTACATCGCGCCCGGCGTCGAAGCCGAAGTGCTCAACTGCCGTGTGGTTGCACCATTCGATGCGGTTTTCGCTGTCGAGCAGCACCACGCCACTGGGCGAGGCCTGCAGGGCCGAGAGGAATTCCTCCAGCCGGCCCCGGCTTTCGTCGATCTGCTGGATGCAACGGCGCATCTGGCTGCGCATGCGGTCCGCCGCCTCGCCCCAGGCGCCGCGCAGCGATGGCGCCTGCGCGGGATCCGCGCCCTGGCGCAGCCACAGCAGCACGCGCAGGGCGCACAGGGTGTCCCAGACGAACCATAGCGCAGCCCCCGCGGCGGCGCCTGCGCAGGCCTCCCAGACGCGGCCCAGCGCGGCGCCGAGTACGGCACCGACGCACATGCAAAGCAGGAAGGCGAGGATGCGCGCGGCCAAGGCTCCCATTATCGGCAACCCTCCGCCCTGGCGGGCCTGCGGGCAGGCTCAGGCACGCAGCAGGGCGGACGATGCGGCCAGCCGGTAGCCCGCGCCACGCACCGTCTCGATCATGGCGCCGGCCTGACCGAGGGCTTCGCGCAGGCGCTTGACGTGCACATCCACCGTGCGCTCTTCGATGAACACGTGGTCGCCCCACACCTTGTCGAGCAGTTGCGGGCGGCTGTGCACGCGCTCGGGGTGCTTCATGAAGTAGTGCAGCAGCTTGAATTCCGTGGGGCCGATCTTCAGCGGCTGGCCCTGCCACGACACGCGGTGCGTGGCCGCGTCGAGCAGCAGCTCGCCGATGGCCACGCTGTCGCTCACCTGCTCCGGCGCGCGGCGGCGCAGCACGGCGCGGATGCGCGCGAGCAGCTCCTGGGTGGAGAACGGCTTGGTGATGTAGTCGTCCGCGCCCGCGTCCAGGCCCGCCACCTTGTCGGGTTCGTCGCCGCGCGCGGTCAGCATGAGGATGGGCACGGGCTTGGTGCGCGGGTCGGCGCGCCACTTGCGCGCCAGCGACAGGCCGCTCTGGCCCGGCAGCATCCAGTCGAGCAGGATCACGTCGGGCAGCACGGCGTCGAGCTCGCGCTGGGCCGACTCACCGTTCTCCGCCCAGATGGGCTGGAAGCCGTTGTGGCGCAAGTTGACCGACACCAGCTCAGCGATGGCCGGTTCGTCTTCGACGATCAGGACGGTGGGGATGCGCTTCATTTCCTGCAGGTGGCGGGCATGGGCTTCAACGCACCGCCGATTCGATCTCATCCATGGAGGTGTGGCGCACATCCGCACCCTTGACGATGTAGATGATGAACTCGGCGATGTTCTTGGCGTGGTCGCCGATGCGCTCGATCGCCTTGGCCAGAAACAGCAGGTCCAGGCTCGCGGAGATGGTGCGCGGGTCTTCCATCATGTAGGTGACGAGCTTGCGCACGAAACCGTCGAACTCGCGGTCGATCAGGTCGTCCTCCTTCAGGATGGCCACGGCGGCCGACACGTCGAGGCGGGCGAAGGCGTCGAGCGCGCGGCGCATCAGGCTCGATGCCAGGTCGGCGGCCACGCGCAGGTCCGACGAGGGCAGGCCGCGGATCTCGCCGCGCTCGATGATGGACTTGACCATGCGCGCGATCTTGTTGGCCTCGTCGCCCACCCGCTCCAGGTTGGCGGTGGTCTTGGAGATGGCGATCAGCAAGCGCAGGTCGCGCGCCGTGGGCTGGCGGCGCGCGATGATGGAGGACAGCTCGCGGTCGATGTCGATCTCCATCGCGTTGACCCGCTGCTCGGTCTCGGTGACCTGGTCGGCCACCTCCAAGCTGAACTGCGACAGCGCGTAGATGGCCTGGCGGATCTGCGATTCGACGAGGCCGCCCATCTCCATCACGCGCGAGGAGACGGTGTTGAGTTCGCTGTCGAACTGGGTGGAAAGGTGTTTGTCGGGCATGCTGTCCGTCTCCTGTATCAGCCGAAGCGGCCCGTAATGTAGTCTTCCGTCTCTTTGCGCTGCGGCTTGAAGAACATTTGTTCCGTCTCGCCGAACTCCATCAGGTCGCCCAGGTACATGTAGGCCGTGTAGTCGCTGCAGCGTGCGGCCTGCTGCATGTTGTGGGTCACGATGACCACGGTGTAGTCCGTCTTCAGCTCGGCGATCAGCTCCTCCACCTTGGCGGTGGAGATCGGGTCCAGCGCCGAGCAGGGCTCGTCGAGCAGCAGCACCTCGGGCTTGATGGCGATGCCGCGCGCGATGCACAGGCGCTGCTGCTGTCCTCCCGAGAGGCCGGAGCCGCTCTGCGGCAGCTTGTCCTTGACCTCGTTCCAGAGTGCGGCCTTGCGCAGCGCCCACTCCACGCGCTCGTCCATGTCGGAGGCGGAAAGGCTCTCGAACAGCTTCACGCCAAAGGCGATGTTGTCGTAGATCGACATCGGGAACGGCGTGGGCTTCTGGAACACCATGCCCACCTTGGCGCGGATCAGCGCCACGTCCTGCTTGGACGTAAGCAGGTTCTCGCCGTCGATCTCGATGGATCCCTCGGCGTGCTGCTCGGGGTACAGCTCGAACATGCGGTTGAAGGTGCGCAGCAGCGTCGACTTGCCGCAGCCCGAAGGACCGATGAAGGCCGTCACCTTGTGCTCGGGAATGTCGAGGTTGATGTTTTTGAGGGCATGGAACTTGCCGTAGTAGAAGTTCAGGTCCTTGACGGCAATTTTGGCGCGCTGCGGCGTGGCAACTGGCATGGAGAATTGTCCTTACTGCTATTTTTGGCGGGTCATGACCCGCGCCAGGATGTTGAGGCCGAGCACCGCCACCGTGATCAGGAACACGCCGGCCCAGGCCAGTCGCTGCCAGTTCTCATAGGGGCTCATGGCGAATTTGAAGATGGTCACCGGCAGGCTCGCCATGGGCTTGCCAAGGTCGGCGGTCCAGAACTGGTTGCTGAGCGCGGTGAAGAGCAGTGGTGCCGTCTCGCCCGCGATGCGGGCCACGGCCAGCAACACCCCGGTGATGACGCCCGCGCGGGCCGCCCGCAGCGTGATGAGGATGATGACCTTCCACTTCGGCGTGCCCAGCGCGTAGGCCGCCTCGCGCAGGCTGGAGGGAACCAGCACCAGCATGTTCTCGGTGGTGCGGACGACCACCGGGATGACGATCAGCGCCAGTGCGATCACCCCGGCCCAGCCCGAGAAGCTCTTGAAGCGCGCGACCACGACGGCGTAGACGAACAGACCGATCACGATGGAGGGCGCCGACAGCAGGATGTCGTTGACAAAACGCGTGGTCACGGCCAGCCAGCCGCGCGTGTCGTATTCGGCCAGGTACACGCCGGCCATGATGCCGATGGGCGTGCCGATGAAGGTGGCCAGCAGCACCATCACGAACGAGCCGAAGATGGCGTTGGCCAGGCCGCCAACCTCGTTGGGCGGCGGCGTACTGGCGGTGAACAGCGTCGTACTGAGTCCGCCCAGACCCAGGTACAGCGTCTCCCAGAGAATCCAGATGAGCCAGAAGACACCAAAGGCCATGGCCGCCAGCGAGAGCGTAAGGGCCACTTGGTTCACACGCTTGCGGCTGGCGTAGCGCGTGGCGCGCACCTCGGCCAGCTTGGCAGCGGCGATGCGGCGCTGCGCGGTACTACCGGGGGGAGGAGTGGTGGTCGTGGTGCGGTTCATGCGAGCGAACCCTCATTCTTCTTCAACCGGGCCAGCAGCAGCTTGGACAGCGACAGCACGACGAAAGTAATGAAGAACAGCACCAGCCCCAGGTAGATCAGCGAAGCCTGGTGCAGGCCCGGACCAGCCTCGGCGAACTCGTTGGCCAGCGCCGAGGTGATGCTGTTGGCGGCTTCGAACAGCGACAGGGAATCGAGCTGGTTCATGTTGCCGATGACGAAGGTGACGGCCATGGTCTCGCCCAGGGCGCGGCCCAGGCCCAGCATGATGCCGCCGACCACGCCGGACTTGGTATAGGGCAGCACGACGCTCCAGACCACCTCCCAGGTGGTGGAGCCCAGGGCATAGGCCGACTCCTTGAGCATGGGGGGCGTGACCTCGAACACGTCGCGCATCACCGAGGCGATGAACGGAATGACCATGATGGCCAGGATGATGCCCGCCGAAAGGATGCCGATACCCACGGGCGGGCCCGACACCAGCGCACCCAGGTAGGGCACGCCGTGGAACAGCTTTTGCAGCGGCTGCTGCACGTAGGTGGCGAGGATGGGGCCGAACACCATCAGCCCCCACATGCCATAGACGATGGAGGGCACCGCCGCCAGCAACTCGATGGCCGTGCCCAGCGGGCGCTTGAACCAGGCCGGCGACAGTTCGGTCAGGAACAGCGCGATGCCGAAGCTCACCGGCACCGCGATCAACAGCGCGATGACCGAGGTGACCAGCGTGCCGTAGATCATCACCAGACCGCCGAAGTCCTCCTGCACCGGGTCCCACACACTGCGCGTGAGGAAGCTCAGGCCGTACTTCGAGATGGCAGGCCATGCCCCGACGACCAGCGAGAGCAGGATGGCCACCAGCAAGGCGAGCGTCAGCAAGGCAGCGCCACGCGCGAGCCAGCCGAACACGCGGTCGGCCAGCACACCGGACAACTGGGGCTTGGGTGAGGGAGGCATGGTCTTGGTCGCGCCGAAAGACCCCGCCACCTTCGGCGGGGTCTTCCGGCTGACCGGCAGTGTAGTTGACACGTTGGCGGGCTCGCGCTGTAGTGAAAGTGCGGGATAAGGGCGTCGCGAAAGCGGCGCTGCTTACTTATAAGCGATCGGCTTGCCGGACGCGTCCTTGATGTCATCCCACGACTTGTAGATGATGTCCTTCACGCTGTCGGGCATGGGAACGTAGTCGAGGTCGGCGGCGATCTTGTCGCCATGCTTGTAGGCCCATTCGAAGAACTTCAGCACCGTGGCAGCCTGCTGGGGCTTGTCCTGGGTCTTGTGCATCATGATGAAGGTCGCCGAGGTGATCGGCCATGCATTGATGCCGGGCTGGTTGGTCAGGATCTGGTAGAAGCTCTCGTTCCACTTGGCGCCGGCAGCGGCGGCCTTGAAGCTGTCGTCTTCCGGCGCAGCAAAGTTGCCGTTGGCATTCTGGAGCTGCGCGTAGGTCATCTTGCTCTGCTTGGCGTAGGCGTATTCCACGTAGCCAATCGAATCCGGCAGGCGGTTCACGAAGGCCGAAACGCCTTCATTGCCCTTGCCGCCCGCACCCGTGGGCCAGTTCACTGCCGTGCCTTCGCCGACCTTGGCCTTCCACTCGGCGTTGACCTTGGAGAGGTAGTTGGTGAAACCGAAGGTCGTGCCCGAACCGTCGGCGCGGCGCACCACGGCAATCAGCGCGTCAGGCAGGCTCAGGGTCGGGTTCAGGGCCTTGATGGCGGGGTCGTTCCAGTTGGTGATCTTGCCGAGGTAGATGTCGCCCAGCACCTGGCCGGTGAGCTTGAGCTGGCCGGAGGCAATACCCTTGATGTTGACCACGGGCACGATGCCGCCGATGACGGCGGGGAACTGCACCAGGCCCTTGGCCTTGAGTTCTTCGTCCTTCAACGGGGCGTCGGAGGCGCCGAAGTCCACCGTCTTGGCCTGGATCTGCTTGATGCCGGCGCCGGAGCCCACGGACTGGTAGTTGATCTTGATGCCGGTGGCCTTGTTGTATTCGGAGGCCCACTTGGCATACAGCGGCGCCGGGAAGGTGGCGCCAGCGCCCGTGGCTTCCTGCTGCGCCCATGCGGCGGAAAAGCCTGCGGCGGATGCGACCGTCACGGCCAGGATGCGGATCATCGAATTCTTCATGGAATACACCTTTCAAGGGTTGCACAAACTGTGTCGATGGGCATCGTAGGCCGCCGTCATGACGGGTTCATGACGGTCTTATTCCACGCTGCGGCGCGTGCGCGGGCCGTTCATGGACTTGTCACCGGCGCGCCTTAGGCTGGCAGCTGGCTTTTTTCCTTTTCGCGCCATGCCCACCAACGACCGCCAAGAACCATTTTCCCACCCTCCCCTTCCCGTCCCGCACCTGCGCCGCCGCCACTGGCTGCAATGGGGCGCAGGCACAGCGGCGGCGGCACTGCTGCCCGCGGCAGCCCAGAGCCCGCAGAGCGGCGCCGCGGCAGCGCCGCCCACCATCATCCAGATCGCCGACCTGTCGCGGGCCCAGCAGGACGTGAGCCGCGACTTCCTGGTCGGCTCGCGCACCGCCTGGCAGGAACTGAACGCCCGCGGTGGCCTGCGTGGCAGACCGGTGCGCCACCAGGTCATCGAAATCGATGGCACGCCGGCCAGCCTGCGCAACGCCTGGCAGGCCGCGAACGAGGACGCCACATGCGTGGCGCTGTGCGGCTGCGTGGGCAACTCGGTGGCCCAGGGCCTCCTGGAGCTGCAGCGCGACAAGCCCCCTGGCGAGCGCGCGGCCACGCTGGCGCAGGTCGCGCCCTGGCTGCAGTATTCGGCGGCGGATGTGGGCGACACCACCTTCCCCATCTTCGCGGGCCGGCAGGCGCAGATCGCCTACGCGATCCGCACGCTCTCGGTCGTGGGGGTGAGCGAACTCGGCGTCATCTACGCCGACGCGCAGACCCAGGCCGACGCGCGCGCAGAAATCGCCCAGGCCACCGCCAGCCTGGGCCTGAAGACGCAGGAATTCGTGCCCGCCGCGGGCGGCTCGCTCGCCACGCTGGGCCGCGACCTGCCGTCCACGGCGCCCGCCATGCTGCTGTTCGTCGGTGGCACGCCCGAGATGATTGAGCTGATCCGCGGCCTGCGGGCGCAGAACCTGTGGCGCTACCTGGTGGCGCTGGCCGACGTGAACCTGCAGGTGCTGGCGCAGTCGGGCATCGCGGCGCGCGGCGTGTCGGTCATCGCCACGCAGGCAGTCCCGATGCTCACCGCGGGCGTGCCGGTGGTGCGGCGCTACCGCGCGGCGCTGGCGCTCCTGTTCGACGAGCCCCCCTCGACGCTCGGCCTGGCCGGCTACATCGCGGCGCGCTACGCGGCCCAGGTACTGGCCGGGCTGGACGCGGCGCCCACGCGCGCCACGGCGCTCGCGGCGTTTCAGCGCCGCGCGACCATGGACCTGGGCGGCTTCGTCATCGACTACGCCGGCGGCCAGCGCAGCGCCACCGGCGTCACCCAGGGCATGCTGGCCACCGATGGCCGCATCGTGGGCTGATGCGCGGGTTTACCATGCGGGCTGTTCTCCCGCGCCTGTCTCCAGGCCCCTCCCTGGCCCCACCATGCAAAACGGAACCCTCCTCGCCGCCGTCGACCTCGGCTCCAACAGCTTTCGCCTCGAAATCGGGCGCTTCGAACACGGACAGATCCAGCGCGTCGAATACCTCAAGGAAACCGTGCGCCAGGGCAACGGCCTCGACGAGGAGCGCAACCTCACGCCCGAGGCGCTGCAGCGCGGCTGGGACTGCCTGGCCCGCTTCGCCGAGCGGCTGGCCGGCTTCCGGCGCGATCAGGTGCGCGCCGTGGCCACGCAGACACTGCGCGAGGCGCGCAACCGCGACGACTTCATCCGGCGCGGCAACGCCCTGCTGGGCTTTCCCATCGACGTGATCGCGGGCGCGGAGGAAGCGCGCCTGATCTACCAGGGCGTGGCGCGGCTGCTGCCCCAATCGGACGAACGGCGGCTGGTGGTGGACATCGGCGGGCGCTCCACCGAGGTCGTGCTGGGCCAGGGCTACGCCGCCAGCGCCGTGGCCTCGTACCGCGTGGGCAGCGTGTCGTGGTCGTCGCGCTACTTCGCAGACGGGCAATTCACCACGCAGGCCTTCCGCGGCGCCGAAGTGGCGGCCCGCGCGGTGCTCGAAGAAGCGCTGGAGTCCTACCCGCGCGGCGCCTGGGACGTGGCCTACGGCGCCTCGGGCACCGTGGGCGCGGTGGGCGACATCCTGGCTGCGCTGGGCGATGCGCCCGCGGGCACCATCACGCGCGCCGCGCTGGAGCGGCTGCAGGCCCGGCTGCTGCGCGCCCAGAGCGCCGACAAGGTGCGCCTGGAGGGCCTGAAGGACGACCGCCGCCCCGTCATCGGCGGCGGCGTCAGCGTGCTGCGCGCGGTGTTCGACGTGCTGGACATCGAGCGCATGCAGGTGGCCCAGGGCGCGCTGCGCCAAGGCGTGCTGTACGACCTGCTGGAGCGCGAACTGCCGACCACCGACCTGCGCGCGGCCACGGTGCGCGCGCTGATGCAGCGCTTCGCCGTCGACGCGCCACAGGCCGAGCGCGTGGCGCGCGTGGCCAACCAACTGTTCGAGCAGGTCGCGCCCGCGGGCAGCGAGCGCGCTGCGCGCAAGCTCGATTGGGCCGCGCGGCTGCACGAAATCGGCTGCCGCATCTCGCACGACGGCTATCCGCGCCACGGCGCCTACATCCTCGACAACACCGACGCGGCGGGCTTCGCCCAGCCCGAGCTGCACCTGCTGAGCACGCTGGTGCTGGGCCAGCGCGGCAAGGTGCGCAAGCTCGACGCCGACCTCGACAACCTGCAGTTCGTCACCCAGCTCCTGTGTCTGCGGCTGGCGCTGGCGCTGTGCCACGCGCGGCGCGACCCGGACATGGCGGGCAGCGCGCTGGCGCGGCGCGGCGCGGTGTTCACCTTCGCCGCGCGTGCCGGCTGGGCGGCGGCGTTTCCGCAGTCGGCCCATCTGCTGGCCGAGGAAGCGGTGGCGTGGCAGAAGTCGCCGTGGAGCCTGGCGCTCGACCTGCCTTGAGGGGCTTGGGGGCCGTGCGCCTGTTTGCCACCCTGCCGTGCTTTGCATGTGGCTGGCCGGGATGTGCGCCCGGCCAGCCGCAACAAAACCAACAACAGGCAAAAAACAGAATACTCCCCTGCATACCACCTGCCACCGCAGGAAAATAAAGCGGTGGAGGCACATACTCCCAGGTAGTATCGATAATCCTGGAAACGGCAGCTGGATGCGCCTGCCGGTGCCGCGATCGGCGTGCCAGGCAAGACGCGACGACGCGGCGGGCTTGCTGCCCGCAAGGAGGAGCAACGCCGCATGGCGCGCCGAGGGCGGTGCCGGCAGGTGCATGGCGCTCTCACCCACGAGGCGAACGCCATCGAAGCCGTCAACGCTCGATTGCCTGCGGCCTGGCAAGGGATGCAAAGCGGTCAACTGCTGTTTCCAGGAATAATCCACCCGCCCGAACACACCCATCTTGCGCAGCCGCCCGTACACGCTTTACCCTCGGACAGCCCCGCCAAGCTCCACCCATGCACGACACCCCCCTGCACCACTACCTGCGCGCGATCTGGTCCGCCGCCGGCGGCCCTGCCAGCGACCTCGCCCACACGGCCTTCACCGGCGACGGCGCCCTGCCCTCCGTCTTCGCGGTCAGCGACTTCGCCGCCGCCGCCATGGCTGGCGCGGGGCTGGCCCTGGCATCGCTCGTGGCCGCGCGCGGCGGCCAGCGGCCCGCCGTGCGCGTGGACCGGCGGCTGGCCTCGTTCTGGTTCGCCACCTCGCTGCGCCCGCAGGGCTGGAGCCTGCCGCCGGCCTGGGACCCCGTGGCCGGCGACTACGCGGCGCGCGACGGCTGGATACGCCTGCATACCAACGCCGCGCACCACCGCGCGGCGGCACTCGCCGTACTGGGCGCGCCGGCGGACAAGGACGCGCTGGCACAGGCGGTGGCCGGCTGGAACATGGACGAGCTGGAAACCACCGTGCTGGCACGCGGCGGCTGCGCGGGCGCGATGCGCCCGCAGGCCGATTGGGCACTCCACCCGCAAGGCCAGGCCGTGGCGGTCGAACCCCTGCTGCACAGCGCCGCCACCGGCAGCGGCCCGGCGCTCGCCTGGGCGCCCACGCCGGAGCGCCCGCTGGCCGGCATCCGCGTGCTGGACGCCACGCGCATCCTGGCCGGGCCGGTGGCCACGCGCTGCCTGGCCGGCTTCGGCGCGCAGGTGCTGCGCATCGACCCGCCGGGCTGGGAAGAGCCCGGTCTGGCGCCCGAGGTCACGCTGGGCAAGCGCTGCGCCCGGCTCGACCTGAAAGACGCCGCGGGCCGCGCCGCGTTCGAACGCCTGCTGGGTGAAGCCGACGTGTTCGTGCACGGCCTGCGCCCCGACGCGCTGGAGCGCCTGGGGCTGGGGGCGGCGCAGCGCCAGCGCATCTGCCGCGGCCTGGTGGACGTGTGCCTGGACGCCTACGGCTGGAGCGGCCCGTGGCAGGGGCGGCGCGGCTTCGACAGCATCGTGCAGATGAGCACGGGCATCGCCGAGGCCGGCATGCGCCTGGGGCGGCGCGACCGCCCAACGCCGCTGCCGGTGCAGGCACTGGACCAGGCTGCGGGCTACCTGCTGGCCATGGCCGCGGTGCGCGGCCTGCAGCGGCGGCTGGAGACCGGCCAGGGTAGCCAGTGGCGCGCGTCGCTGGCGCGCACCGCCGCGCTGCTGGCCAGCATGCCGCCCGGTGCCGAGGGCCTGGCGAATGCATTGCGCCCCGAGGAGGCGGACGACCTGGCGCCGGGCCTGGAGGCCACGCCCTGGGGGCCGGCGCGGCGCTTGCTGCCACCGCTGGCGCTCGACGGCGCGGCGATGCGCTGGGACCTCCCGGCGACGGCGCTGGGCAGCGCTGCGCCGCGTTGGGCTGATGCCTGATTTACAGTAATCAGGCATCAGCGCTTGAATTTATCCTAGAAACGGCAGTTGACCGCTTCGTATCCCTTGACAAGCCGCATGAAATCAAGCGTTGACGGCTTCAATGGCGTTCACCTCGTGGGTGAGAGCGCCATGCACCTGCCAGCACCGCGCTCGGCGCGCCATGCGGCGTTGCTCCTCCTTGCGGGCAGCAAGCCCGCCGCGTCGTCGCGCCTTGCCTGGCACCCCGATCACGGCACCGGCAGGCGCATCCAACTGCCGTTTCTAGGTTTATTGCGGCAGCAGCTACATTTTTTATAGCGATCAAAGCAGATCGGGCGACTGCACCGCGACCAGCAGGGTCTGTATGTCCTCGTTGCGTTGGCGCTGGCGCAGCCACCAGACGGCCCCTTTGCGCACCGCGCATTCGGGCGTCTGCATGCCCAGCAGCAGGGCCGCGGTCTGGCCCAGCATGGGCTGGTGGCCGATGACCAGGATGGCGCCGCGCGCGCGCGGCCACTGCACCAGGTCCAGCAGGTCCTGCGGCCCGCCGCCGGGCAGCAGTTCGGCGCGCAGCTTGTATTTGCGGCCCAGCGCCAGCGCGGTCTGCTCGGTGCGCCGGGCGGGGCTGGCGATCACGCGCAGCCCCTCGGGCAGTTGGCGGTCCAGCCACGCGGCCATGCGTGCGGCCTGTTTTTCGCCGCGCGCCGTCAGCGGGCGCTGCAGGTCGTCGCCGCCCTCGGCTGCGTCCTCGGCTTCGGCATGGCGCCAGAGAATCAGATCCATGATCGTGGGCATCGGCTGGCGTCAGACCATCAGCACGGCCGGACCAGGCTGGCGGTAGCGGGCCATGAGTGCATCCTGCGCGCCGCGCCCGCGCCCCGGCGGGTTGGTGCGGGCGTAGGTGCCGTCGGGGCCCAGCACCCAGGCGTCGCGGTCGTCCCCCAGGTAGGCCACGAGGCACTCGTCGATGATGTGCTGGCGCAGCGCCGGGTCGGTCACGGGCCAGGCCAGCTCCACGCGGCGCAGCATGTTGCGGTTCATCCAGTCGGCGCTGGAGAGGTACAGGTGCTCCTCCGCGCCGCAGCGGAAGTAGAAGACGCGCGAATGCTCCAGGAACCGCCCGACGATGGAGCGCACGCGTATGTTGTCGGTCACGCCGGGCAGTTGCGCGGGCAGCATGCAGGCGCCGCGCACGATGAGGTCGATCTTCGCGCCGCGCTGGCCCGCGCGCACCAGGGCGCGCATGAGGGCGTCGTCGGTCAGCGCGTTCATCTTGGCGACGATGCGCCCGCCCTCGCCGCGCGCGGCGGCCAGGCCCGCCTGGTCGATCTTCTCGATCAGGCGCTTGTGCAGATGGAACGGCGCCAGCCACACGCGGCGCAGCCGGGGCAGCCGGCTCTGGCTGGCGAGGTGGCGGAACACGTCGTCCATGTCGGCGGTGAGCTGCTCGTCGGCGGTGAGCATGCTCAGGTCGGTATACAGGCGCGCGGTGCGCGGGTTGTAGTTACCGGTGGAAAGATGGCCGTAGCGGCGCAGGCGCTGGCCTTCGCGGCGCGTGGCGAGCAGCATCTTGGCATGGGTCTTGAGCCCCACCACGCCGTAGACCACCTGCGCGCCGATGGATTCGAGCGCCTCGGCCCAGTTGATGTTGGCCTCTTCGTCGAAGCGGGCCTTCAGCTCGACCACTGCCGTCACCTCCTTGCCGTTGCGCACCGCTTCGCGCAGCAGGTTGAGCATCTCGGGGTCGGAGCCGGTGCGGTAGATGGTCTGCTTGATGGCCAGCACCTGCGGGTCGCGCGCGGCTTCGCGCAGAAAGGCCAGCACGCCGTCGAAGCTCTCGAATGGCTGGTGGATGAGGATGTCGCGCTCGCGCATTTGCTGCATCAGCGGCAGGCCCGCCTGCAACTGGCGCGGCATGACCGGGCGCCAGGCGGGGAACATGAGGGCCGGGTCGTTCACCAGGTCCACCAACTGGGCCAGCCGCACCAGGTTCACCGGGCCCTGCACGCGGTAGGTGGCGGCGGCGGGCAGTTCGAACTGGCGCTGCAGGAAATCGAGCAGGAACTGCGAGCAGCCCGAGGACACCTCCAGCCGCACCGCCATGCCGTAGTTGCGGTGCTCCAGGCCCTGGCGCAGCGCGGTGCGCAGGTTGCGCACGTCTTCCTCGTCCACCGCGAGGTCGGAATGGCGGGTGACGCGGAACTGCGAGAACTCGGTCACCTCGCGCCCCGGGAACAGCCCGGCGAGTTGCGCCCGCACGATGCTGGAGAGGCTGACGAAGGTCTTGCCCTCGGGCGCCACCTTGGCCGGCAGGCGGATCAGGCGCGGCAGCACGCGCGGCACCTTGACGATGGCGATCTCGTTCTCGCGCCCGAAAGCGTCGCTGCCCTTGAGGCGGACGATGAAGTTGAGCGATTTGTTGGCCACCTGCGGGAACGGGTGCGCCGGGTCCAGCCCGACGGGCATGAGCAGCGGGCGCACCTCGCGCTCGAAATAGTCGCTCACCCATTGGCGCTGCTGCGGGTTGCGCTCGCCGTGCGAAAGGACGTGGATGCCCTGGCGCGTGAAGGCGGGCATGAGGGCTTCGTTGTAGAGCGCGTACTGGCGTGCCACGAGGTCGTGCGCATGGGCGGCCACGGCCTCGAAGGTCTGCACGGTGTAGAAACCCTTGGTTTCCTGGCTGCGCGCGGCAGTCAGGTGGGCGGCGGCGCGCACCTCGAAAAACTCGTCGAGGTTGGAGGAGACGATGCACAGGTAGCGCAGGCGCTCCAGCAGGGGCACGTCGTCGCGCAGGGCCCAGTCGAACACGCGCTCGTTGAAGGCCAGGATGCTGCGGTCGCGGTCGAGGAAGGCGATGGCCGTGGGCGCGTCGGGCGGCGTGGCTGCGGGGTGCGGGCGCGAAGGCGCGGTGTACGGGCCATGCAGGGCCTCGGCGGTGGGCGGCACATCGTCCGCAGGCGTCGCCGCCGCGGTGGCGGGGATGTCAAAAGATACTGGTGGCGTGGGGCCGCGATTCACGGAGCGTTCTGAAATAGAGATGGACGACAGTAGCACACCGTCACGCGAAAGTCACATGACAGTTCATGACGATGCCCCAAGGAGTCCGGATTCTACGCGGTGCCGAGGAAGTGGCGCCGGTAGCGCGGCGGCAGGTCGGCGATGCGCATCATCATGGGCAGGTCGGCGGTATTGAAGTCCGGGTCCCAGGCCGGGGCGCCCAGCACGCGCGCACCCAGGCGCAGGTAGCCCTTGATGAGCGCGGGCGGCTCCACGTCCAGGCTGCCGTCGAGTTGGTCCACCGGCAACGGCAGACGCGGCAGCACGTGGTATTCGATAGGCGCCAGGTGGGTCTGGCGGATCTGGTGCCAGATGCTGGCCGCTGCGTCGCCGCTCACCATGCCGTTGTGCAGCATGGGGATGCTGGCGCAGCCGATCATGGTGTCGAGCCGATTGCGAACCATGAAGTCGGCCAGCGCGCCCCAGAGCGCCAGCACCACGCCGCCGTGGCGGTGGTCGGGGTGCACGCAACTGCGGCCCAGCTCCACCATGCGGGCGCGCAGGCTGCGCAGGCGGGTCAGGTCGAACTCGGTGTCGCTGTAGGTGCTGCCGACGCGCTGGGCCTGCACGGGCGTGAGGACGCGGTAGGTGCCGATGACCTCGCCCGACGCCTCGTCGCGCACCAGCAGGTGCTCGCAGTAGTCGTCGAACAGGTCGATGTCGTGCCCCGGGATGCGCGTGTCGAGCCGCGCACCCATTTCGGCGGCGAAGACCGTGTGGCGCAGGCGCTGGGCCTGGCGCACCTCGTCCTGGTGCCGCGCCCAGCCGACCGTGATGCCTGCGGCAGCCGTGGCGCCGGACGCCGCGCCGCGTGAGGGCGCGGCAGTGCGGGACGGGGGCGGGAACAGCGAGGGCAGCGAGGTCGTCATCGGGTGAACTCCATCCAGGAACAACAATGGCGGCAGTGTGGAGAACGTGCGTGACGACGCCGTGTCGTACCGGTGACGACTGCATGACACCCCGGCCGGAGGACTGCCAACGGCATGTTCCTGCCTGCAATCCCGCCCGTGGCCGTACCCCACCCCTTCGATACCTGCCGCGATGCCTGTGCAGCCGCGGCCTTCGTCGGCGTCCTGTGCCTGGCGCCGAGCGGCGTGCTGGTATGGAAGCTGCATATCGCCCGGCGCAACCAGACGCCGCTGGCGGTGGTGTTCCTCGACCCGGAGCATTTCAAGAACGTCAACGACTCCCTGGGCCACCGCATCGGCGACGCGCTGCTGGTGGCGCTGGCCCGGCGGCTGCTGGATGGGCTACTCGTCGCTGAGCCATCTCAAGCGCTTTCACATCTACAAGCTCAAGATCGACCAGTCGTTCGTGCCGGACATCACGTCGGACACGGAAGACCGCGCCATCGTGCGAGGCCTTTCTGGCGCACGCGCGGCAGCACAGCGCCAGGCCGCGCAGCTCAGGCATCGCGTGGATCGAGCCACTTCTGCATGAAGCGGGCCGTCCCCGCCTGCAGGTCGATCGCATAGTCGGCAAAGCCGGCACGCCGGTACAGGGCAATGGCGCTGCCGTTGCCGGACAGCACCTCCAGCGTGAGCTTGCACGCACCGCGCGCGCGGGCCAGCGCCTCGACGCGCGCGAGCATGCGCCGGGCGATGCCAAGGCCGCGGTACTCGGACCGCACCGCCACGTCGTGCACATTCACCAGGGGACGGCACGCGAAGGTGGAGAAGCCTTCCAAGCAGTTGACGAGGCCCGCCGCATGCTCTTCGCCATCCCGCCGCACCCATGCGATGACGCTGAAAGCGCTGGGTCTGCGTGACAGTTCAGCGGCAAGGTGCTCCCGAGCATAGGCCGACAATGGCTCGCCGCCGCCCATGGGGTCGCGCGCATAGGCATCGAGCAGTTCGACCAGCGCCGCCGCATCCGCGGGGTCGCCGTAGCGCACGTCGCGCACATCGATGACCAGGGGTGTTTCCACTGTATCCATGATTCAGGACTCCTGGGCCGCGAGGGCCAGCCGCTCGGCGCAGGCACGGGCGCGTTGCGCGTCCTCGGCCTCGACCATGACGCGCAGCAGCGGCTCCGTGCCGCTGGCGCGGATCAGCACGCGCCCGGCCTTGCCCAGTTCACGCTCGACCTGGCGGGTTTCCTCGCGCAGGCGGGCGTTGGCAGCCCAGTCCTGGCCCAGCCGCAGCCGCACGTTGGTGAGCGTCTGCGGGAACAGCGCCAGGCCCGCGAGCAGTTCGGCCAGCGTCTTGCCGCCGCGTACGCAGGCTTGCAAAACCTGCAGCGCGCTGACCAGCCCGTCGCCCGTGGTCTGCTTGTCGCGCACCAGCAGGTGGCCCGAGCCTTCGCCGCCGAGCAGCCAGTTGCGGCGCTCCAGCTCTTCGAGCACATAGCGGTCGCCCACCCTGGCGCGCACGAAGTCGATGCCCCGCGCCTGCAAGGCCAGCTCGACGGCCATGTTGGTCATGAGCGTGCCGACCACGCCCTGGACAGGTTCGGCGCGCACCAGGCGGTCCTGCACGATCAGGAACAGCAGTTCGTCGCCGTTGTAGAGCCGGCCCGCGGCGTCCACCATCTGCAGGCGGTCGGCGTCGCCGTCGAGGGCAATGCCGAAGTCGGCCTGGTGCTCGCCCACGGCCCGCACCAGCGCCTCGGGATGGGTGGCGCCCACGCCCTGGTTGATGTTGAGACCATCGGGAGCGCAGCCGATGGCCACGACCTCCGCGCCGAGTTCATGGAACACCTTGGGTGCGATATGGTAGGCCGCACCGTGCGCCGCATCGACGACGATCTTCAGGCCGCGCAGCGTGAGGTCGTGCGCGAAGGTGCTCTTGCAGAACTCGATGTAGCGGCCCGCCGCGTCGTCGAGGCGGCGGGCCTTGCCCAGCGCGGACGAATCGGCCCAGACGGGCGGCTGCTCCAGGGCCGCCTCCACATCCTGCTCCCACGCATCGGGCAGCTTGGTGCCCTGGGCGCTGAAGAACTTGATGCCGTTGTCCGCATAGGGGTTGTGGCTGGCGCTGATGACCACGCCCAGGCTGGCACGCTGGGTCCGGGTCAGGTAGGCCACGCCCGGCGTGGGCAGCGGCCCCAGCAGCACGACATCGACGCCCGCCGAGTTGAACCCCGACTCCAGCGCGCTTTCGAGCATGTAGCCGGAAATGCGCGTGTCCTTGCCGATCAGCGCCGTGGGCCGCTCCTGCGTGCGGCGCAGCACGCGGCCCACGGCATGGGCCAGCTTGAGCACGAAGTCCGGGGTGATCGGCGGCTGGCCCACGGTGCCGCGGATGCCGTCCGTTCCAAAATAACTGCGGCTCATGGCCGTTCTCCTTGTTGCATGGCAGCCGCTGTGGGCGCCTTCTCTTCTTCCTGCGCCACGGCCTGCCATACGGCAAGCCCTGCGACCGTTTCCTTCACGTCGTGCACGCGCACGATGCGCGCGCCCCTGTCCACCGCCAGTACTGCGGCGACTACGCTCGGCGCCTGGCGCTCCCCGACACCAAGCCCTGTCACCGCACCCAGGGACGACTTGCGCGACCAGCCGGCCAGCCAGGGGTAGCCGCATGCCAGCTCGTCCTGGCGCGCAAGCAGGGCGAAATTCTGTTCCACGGTCTTGCCGAAGCCGATGCCCGCGTCGAGCACGATGCGCTCGTGCGCGATGCCCTGTGCCTCCAGGGCGTCGGCGATCTGGATGAGGAAGCTGCGCACCTGGGGAACCGCATCGCCATGCATGGGCAGCGCCTGCATGGTCTGCGGGTCGCGGTGCATGTGCATCACGCACAGGCCGCAGGTGGCGTGCGCGCGCACGGCCTCCACCGCGCCAGGACGGCGCAAGGCCCAGATGTCGTTGACGATGTCCGCGCCCGCGTCCAGCACGGCGCGCATCACCTCGGGCTTGTAGGTATCCACGGAGATGGGCACGCCCAGTCTCACGGCTTCGCGCACCACGGGCAGCACGCGGGCCAGTTCGTCCGCCAATGGCACCGCCGGGCTACCGGGGCGCGTGGACTCCCCGCCAATGTCGAGGATGGCCGCCCCGTCCCGCAAGAGTTGCTCGCAATGGCGCAGGGCCGCGCCAGCGGTCGCATGCGTGCCGCCGTCCGAGAAGGAGTCGGGCGTGACGTTGACGATACCCATGACCTGCGGACGGGACAGGTCGATGGAAAAGCGCGCGGCCTGCCAGTGCATGGCTTCAGGCACTCAACACATCGCATATGGAAAAAACGGGGCATTGCGCCCCGTTTTTGGTTACCGCCTTCACAGCAGTATCAGGCAGCGGTGGGCGCGGGATCCGGTGCCACGGCAGGCGTGCCGCCACTGCTGCCGCCGCCCGACGGCGGGGTGCGTGGCGTCCAGTCCTTGGGCGGGCGTGGCTCCTTGCCGGCCATGATGTCGTCGAGCTGCTCGCTGTCGATGGTTTCCCATTCGAGCAGGGCCTTGGCCATCGCGTGCATCTTGTCGGAGTTGTCCTCGATCAGCTTGCGCGCCAGGGCATACTGCTGGTCGATGATGCGGCGCACCTCGGCATCGACCTTCTGCATGGTCTGCTCGCTCATGTTGGTGGTCTTGGTGACGGATCGGCCCAGGAACACCTCGCCCTCGTTCTCGGCATAGACCATGGGGCCGAGCGATTCCGTCATGCCGTAGCGCATGACCATGTCGCGGGCGATCTGCGTCGCGCGCTCGAAATCGTTGCTGGCGCCGGTGGTCATCTGGTTCATGAACACCTCTTCCGCGATGCGGCCGCCGAACAGCATGCTGATCTGGTTGAGCATGTACTCGCGGTCGTAGCTGTAGCGGTCCTGCGCCGGCAGGCTCATGGTCACGCCCAGGGCGCGGCCGCGCGGAATGATGGTGACCTTGTGCACCGGATCGCACTTGGGCAGCAGCTTGCCGATCAATGCATGGCCCGATTCATGGTAGGCCGTGTTGCGGCGCTCCTCCTCGGGCATGACCATGGACTTGCGTTCCGGCCCCATGATGATCTTGTCCTTGGCACGTTCGAAGTCCTGCATCTCGACCGTGCGCGCATTGCGGCGGGCGGCCATCAAGGCCGCTTCGTTGCAGAGGTTGGCGAGATCGGCACCCGACATGCCAGGCGTGCCACGCGCGATGATGCCGGCATTGACATCCTGGGCCACGGGAATCTTGCGCATATGTACGTTGAGGATCTGCTCACGGCCCCGGATGTCGGGCAGCGTGACGTACACCTGCCGATCGAAGCGGCCCGGGCGCAGCAATGCGGCATCCAGGATGTCGGGCCGGTTGGTGGCCGCCACGACGATGACTCCGAGGTTGGTCTCGAAGCCATCCATTTCCACCAGCATCTGGTTGAGTGTCTGCTCGCGCTCGTCATTGCCGCCGCCCAGCCCTGCACCGCGCTGGCGCCCGACCGCATCGATTTCGTCGATGAAGATGATGCAAGGCGCATTTTTCTTGGCGTTCTCGAACATGTCACGCACGCGGGCAGCGCCAACGCCGACAAACATCTCCACGAAATCGGAGCCCGAAATGCTGAAGAACGGCACCTTGGCTTCACCAGCAATCGACTTGGCAAGCAAGGTCTTGCCCGTACCCGGAGGGCCCACCAGCAACAGGCCGCGCGGGATGCGGCCACCCAACTTCTGGAATTTCTGCGGGTCCTTGAGGAAATCGACGACTTCCTTGACTTCTTCCTTGGCCTCGTCGCAGCCCGCGACATCGGCGAACGTGACCTGGTTGTTGTTCTCGTCTAGCATGCGGGCCTTGCTCTTGCCAAAGCTGAACGCCCCACCCTTGCCGCCGCCCTGCATCTGCCGCATGAAGTAGACCCATACGCCGATGAGCAGCAGCATCGGCCCCCAGCTCACGAGCAGGGTCATGAGAAGCGACCCCTCTTCACGGGGCTTGACATCGAACTTGACGTTGTTGTTGATGAGATCACCGACCAGCCCGCGGTCCAGATAGGTGGCAGTCGTGCGGATCTTGCGGTCGTCAGTGGTCGTCGCGACGATCTCGGTACCGCCCTGCCCTTCCTGGATGGTGGCGGACTTGATGCGGTTGCCGCGTACTTCCTCCAGGAAGTCGGAATAGCCCACATAGCCCGCACCGGCAACCGCCCGGGAGTCAAACTGCTTGAAGACCGTGAACAGCACCATGGCGATCACAAGCCATACGGCAATTTTGGAAAACCATTGATTGTTCAAGCAGGGCTCCAGTCGCGTGGAAGTTGGGCAGATACAAACCTAGTTGGAAGCAATTTTAGGCGCTTCAAGAGCTGTCTGCCGTTTTTGCCTACTGTAGCCATGGACTCCGCTCGCACATGATGCGGAGACAGCCGGCGAAGCAAGGGAAGAAGTGACGCCAGATTGAACTTCGACTTTCCCACCGCGTCGGTCGGTTCGTCGCAAGCGCCGCCCGCCACCGCGGGAAAGTCTCAGCGCCTTGCACACGAAAATTCAAACTCTCCCTCAATCGACCGCTTTACCGGTCAAGGGCACCCATGCAACAGAAAATGGTCGGAGCGGCGGGATTCGAACTCGCGACCCTCTGCTCCCAAAGCAGATGCGCTACCAGACTGCGCTACGCTCCGACTGCGCTGATTCTAATCGCTGCTGGCTTGCGTCCACCTGCTCCTCCGCAGCGGCATGCATCGGCGTCAAGTGCAGCGTGGTCTGCCCGGCCCAGACCTGCTGGCCCGAGTTCCAGACCACGCGGCGAAAGCTGTGGCGGCTGTAGCGCAGCGTAGCCACGAACAGGCGGGGCCTGCAGCCAGCGCTCCGAGCCGGGCACGCGGGTGGGCGTGCCTTCGCCGTAATCGACTTGCATCTCTTCGCCGGGCAGCAAGCTCAGGCGGTCGAACTGCTCAGGTTCTCGCGTACACGGATGCGGGCCACGAAACGCTTGCCGCAGTTGTAGTGCCCGGCAAAACCGTGGGCGTCGACCAGTTCCTGGTAGATGGCGGTGGTGTTGCGGCCCAGGCGAAGCTGCGCTTCGATGAAGGCGCGGTGGGGTTCGCACAGGGATATGGCGATCGGGGCGACCACCGGCAGTGAAGCCAGTGGCCGGGGTGGAGCAGTATGGCTGGCCACAGGGGCGGGCGGGTCGGTGGCCACCCTGGGGCAGTTTGCATCGTCGGGCGGCTGGGGCGGCGGATCGCCTTGGGCCTCAAAGCGCTTGGCCCAGGCTCGGATGGTGTGGCGGGAAACGCCGGTGCGGCGCTCGATCTCGCTCTGGGTGTTGCCCGCGCGCAGGAGCGTCCAGATGGTGGTTTGCAAATGTGGCTTCAAGACGTTCATAACGCCCGCCAGAGGGCCCGCACGCGTTCCAGGTCCTCCGGCGTGTCGACCCCCGGGCTTGGCGCGCCAGGGGCGACGTGTACCCCAATCCGGCAGCCATGCCACAGTGCACGCAATTGCTCCAGCGACTCTGTGGCTTCCGTTGGCGCCACCGGCAGCGTCGGAAAGCGCCGCAGGAAGGCTGCGCGGTAGCTGTAGATGCCCACGTGCCGCAGCGGAGCGTGGAGTTGGGCGGCGCCAGCCTGCCGCCACCAAGTAGTTCCCTGCTGTCCGCGCGCGTGCGGAATCGCGGCGCGGCTGAAGTACTGGGCACAGCCGTCGTGACTGAGTATCACTTTGACGACATTGGGGTTGTCGAACTCCTCCGGCGTCGCAATGGGATGTGCGGCTGTCCCCATGTCTGCATGCGCGGATGCCTGCAGCAGCGCTGCTACGGCGTCGATCAGCGCCGGGTCGATCAGGGGCTCGTCCCCCTGGACGTTGACGACGATGGCATCGTCGGCCAGCTTCAGGATCTGGCTGGCTTCGGCCAGGCGGTCGCTGCCCGAGGGGTGGTCCGGCCTGGTCATGATGGCTTCGACGCCATGCATGCGGCAGGCATTCACGATCTTTTCGTCATCCGCGGCCACGACGGTTCGCATGGCCTGGCTCTTGTGGGCCTGCTGCGCAACCCTGACGATCATCGGCAGGCCGTGGATGTCGGCCAATGGCTTGTCCGGCAGGCGCGTGGATGCCATGCGGGCGGGGATGACGACCGTGTATGCCATGGGGGGTAGATTCCAGGAGCTACAGCCCCAGTTCTTCGTCGGTCAGGGTACGGGCCTCGTTTTCCAGCATGACCGGAATGCCATCGCGCACGGGGTAAGCCAGCCGGGCGCTGCGAGAGACCAGTTCCTGCCTGTCGCGGTCATATGTCAGCGGGCCTTTGGTGACGGGGCACACGAGCAGTTCGAGCAGTTTGCTGTCCATGGGATTTACGGTTCGCGATGCGGGATTTCAAGGGCTGGGCCTGATGATAACGAGGCTTCCTGCAGCGCCTGGTCGAATGCATCCCAGAACGCATCGTCTAGGCGCACGTGCAGGGGCACCGCAAGCGCCTGGGGATGGGTGCGCCAGAGCTTGACGGCATCCTTTTCCGTGCAGACGAGCCTGCGGTTGGTGCCGCAGGGGTTGGTCCAGATGGAAAAGTCCGCATGGTCGGGCAGGGCCTCCACCCGTTCCAGGCGCAGCCCCTGGCTGCGCAGCGCATCGAAAAAAATCTGCGGCTGGCCAATGCCGGCTACGGCGCAGAGCGGTGCCGCGCGCAGCACGTCGAACGGCACTACGGTTCCGTGCGCATCGCAGGCATGCTGCGCAATCGTCCGGTACGCCCGGAAGCCGGCGAAAGCCGGCGAATTGCCGGTGTGCAGGACAAGCATGCGCACCCCGGGCGGCGGGGTCCGCGGCCATGCCTCGCGCAGCAGGCCTGCGGGCAACTGGAAGCCGTTGCCGATGCCCCGGTCGTCGAATACGCACACTTCGACATCGCGCGCGAGCGCATAGTGCTGCAGGCCGTCATCGCAGACGAGCACGTCCGTGTCTGCGTGGGTCGCCAGAAGGGCGCTTGCGGCCCGGGAGCGCGCAGACGCAACGAATACGGGGGCGCCCGTGGCCCGGTGGATCATGGCCGGCTCATCACCTGCCTCGGCAGGGTCGCTGGCGGCCGTCACCGCACATACTGCCGCGCTGCCGGGGCCGGTGCGCCGCCCGTATCCACGCGACAGCACGCCAGGGCGGAAGCCTCGGGCGCGCAGATGCCGAACGATCTCGATCACGACAGGCGTTTTGCCCACGCCGCCCACTGCCACGTTGCCCACGACGACGACAGGCACTGGCGCCCGGTAGACAGCTATGGCACCGCAGGCATACAGCCAGTGCCGCACATGCACCGCAGCCCCATACAGCAGTGAAGCGGGCCACAACAGCCAGGTCAAGGTACTGCGGGATAACCAGCTTTCAGTAAGTGTCGCCCGCAGCGTGCGCCGTGCAGCCAGCGGCATCGGGGGTCAGTGTTGGCCCGCCTGCGCGGGGGCCTGGGTGGCAAAGGTGATCTGAGCCAAGCCGGTGCGGCGCGCGGCCTCCATGACCGTGACGACGGACTGGTGCGTGGCGTTGGCATCTGCGCTGATGACGACGACGGCGGTGTCCCGGCCATCGCCTGCGGCGGCGAGCAAGGCGCGGCCAAGCGTGTCCACTGCGTTGCCGGAAACCGCAGTCTTGTTGATCGCGTACTTTCCGTCCGTCGTGACGGTGACGACGATCTCGCGCGGACGGTCGCGTTGCTGCTCCGCATCGGCCAGGGGGAGCTTGAGCTGGAGTTCGGTGAACTTGCTGTAGGTGGTCGACAACATCAGGAAGATTAGGATCACCAGCAGCACGTCGATGAACGGGATGAGGTTGATTTCGGGTTCATCCCTGGAGCGCGAGCGGAAGTTCATGGCCCTGTGCCCGCTTCAGTTGCCGCGCCGGAACCGTGCGAGATGCCGGGCGAACCGCTCCGAGGCCAGTTCCATTCCCAGCAGATAGCTATCCACGCGGCCGCGGAAGTACCGCCAGAAAATGAGTGCAGGAATCGCCACGATGAGTCCGAACGCAGTGTTGTAGAGCGCAATTGATATCCCCTGCGCGAGCTGCGCGGGGTTGCCCGACGATACGCCGCCGCCTGTCTGTGCGCCGAAAATTTCGATCATGCCGATCACGGTTCCCAGCAATCCCAGCAGCGGCGCCGCAGATGCAATGGTAGCCAGCGCGCCCAGATACTTTTCCAGTCGATGTCCGACAGCCCTGCCAGCACCTTCCATTGTGGCTTTCAGTTCGCTTTCGCTGCATCGGGGATTGGCATTCAGCGCCCGGAGCCCGCTGGCGAGAATTTCGCCGAGTGCGGAGTTCTGCTCCAACTGCGTGACAACATCGGGCGTCGGGAGGTTGTTGGCCGACACAGTCAGCGCTTCGTTCAAGAGCTTGGGTGGGGCAACCCGCGAGGTTCTCAGGGCCAGGAAGCGTTCGAAAATCAAGGCCAGAGCCAGGACGGAACATGCGATAAGGGGCCAGATCGGCCATCCTGCGGCCTGTATGATCGAAAACAATTGACGGTTCTCCGCGCAGCAAGGAATTCGCGTGTGATTATGGCCCACTTGTTTGTCCGCTTTCGCGTGCGGCCGTGCAATTCAGCCCTTGGAGGCCGCAGCGTGTGGATAACTTTGTGGGAAACCAAGCGCCTCGCCTTTGCCCCCGCATCCAGGTGCGTCTACCGCAAGCCATGCCACGGTACAACGGATGCATGAAGGTATTCAAATCATTGACTTATCGCTGCTGGGGGTGGCTGACGGCCAGCGGCCCGGCCTGGGTGTTGCGGTATGCCGAAGGCCCGTCCTGTGGACTTCTTCCCTTGGAAAGCGCCGGAAACGCGCATGAACGCTAATGTTGGACGCCCGAACTGCTGAATTTCCACCCCGTTCCTGGGAAGTCGGCGCGTTATGCCGCGCCATTGCGGACACTGTTGCAGCCCGGTTCAACCCCGTTGCGGTTTCCGGCGAGATTTCCGCGTTTTCGCGCGCAGCCAGCGGCCACTGCTACTTCACACTCAAGGATTCCCAGGGCCAATTGCGTTGCGCCATGTTCCGGCGGGCATCGCAATTGCTCGATTTCTCGCTCCGCGACGGAGACCATGTGGAAGTCCGCGGACGCCTCGACGTCTACGCCCCGCGCGGGGATTTGCAGCTTGTCGTCGAAAGCGTCTCGCGCGTCGGGCAAGGGGTCCTGTTCGAGCGGTTCCTGCAGCTCAAGGCGCGGCTGGAAGCCGAGGGGCTGTTCGACAATGTCCGCAAGCGCGCATTGCCCCGGGCGCCGCGTGCCATTGGCGTGGTGACTTCCCTGGGCGCCGCCGCATTGCGCGACGTCGCCACCGCGTTGCACCGCCGCGTGCCGCACATTCCGGTGACCGTGGTCCCGGCGCCGGTGCAGGGCGCGAATGCGGCAGCGCAACTGGCGCAGGCTCTGGGGGCATTCGGCCCGGGGCATCCATCGACGGCGAACGTGGACATCGTCTTGCTGGTCCGGGGGGGTGGCTCGCTGGAAGATCTATGGGCTTTCAACGACGAAGGACTGGCCCGCGCGATTGCGGCCAGCCCCGTACCCGTGGTAACCGGCGTGGGGCATGAAACCGACTTCACGATTGCCGATTTCGTGGCCGACCTGCGCGCGCCCACGCCGACCGCGGCTGCCGAACTGGCCGCTGAACCCCGCGCTACCTGGTGGAATGCAACCCTGCTGGCTGCGAACCGCATGGAGTCCGCCGTGCTGCGGCAATTGGATGGTCAGGCATTGCGGCTCGATGGCATGGCTGCGCATTTGGGGCGGCCTTCGGCAGTGGCGGGGCGGCATGCTCTGGCATTGCAGGCGCAAGGCCAGCGGTTGCATCATGTGACACGCAACGCGGTGGCCCAGGCCAGAATGATGTTCGAGCAGCAACGCGCCCGCTTGCCCGTGGCCTTTTCGCGGGACATGGAACGTCGGCGTCCGGCACTGGAAAACATGCAGCACCGCTGGGCGGCGCTGGATCCTCGTGCGATCTTGCGGCGCGGCTATGCCTTGCTGTCCGATGCGCAAGGACGCTCCATCACCAGCGCCCGAAACGTAGACCCGGGCCAGATGGTGCGTGCGGCCCTTGTCGATGGAGAGGTTGATCTGATCGCCACCGAACGGCTCTTGTTTTAGTTTCTACAATCAGTGCGGATTTTCCAACAACGACCTACGAGGAACCCACCATGGAACACACCCTGCCTCCCTTGCCTTATCCCATCGATGCGCTTGCACCGCATTATTCCCAGGAGACCCTGGAATACCACCATGGCAAGCACCACAAGGCGTATGTGGTGAATCTCAATAATCTCCAAAAGGACACGGAATTCGAGAGCCTTCCGCTGGAGGAGATCGTGAAGAAGTCGTCGGGCGGCATCTACAACAACGCCGCCCAGATCTGGAACCACACGTTCTTCTGGAACTGCATGGCGCCCAATGGCGGCGGCGAGCCCTCGGGCAAGCTGGCCGAGGCCATCCAAGCCAAGTGGGGAAGCTTCACAGCGTTCAAGGAAGCGTTCGTGAAGTCCGCAGTGGGCAATTTCGGCTCGGGCTGGACCTGGCTGGTGAAAAAGCCCGATGGCAGCGTCGACATCGTCAACACCGGGGCCGCGGGCACGCCGCTCACCACTGGCGACAAGGCGCTCCTGACGGTGGACGTGTGGGAGCATGCCTACTACATCGACTACCGCAACCTGCGGCCCAAGTTCGTGGAGACCTTCCTGGACAAGCTGGTGAACTGGACGTTCGCGCAGTCCAATTTCGGCTGATTTGCAGATTCCCAAAAAGAAGAGCCGGCTTGCGCCGGCTCTTCTTTTTGGGCGCAAGCCCGTGGATATCGCCAGGTCAGCGGGCTCCTGCCTGGAAGGGTTTGCCTGTCAGCCTGAAACCGGCCTTGATCCCTTTTTTGGCGAACCACCCCTGGTGCATTTCCAGCACAAAGCGCACGGGTTTTCCGGAACAATGCGAGTCCAGGGTCTGCGGCTTCATGTCGGCAAGGTTCACGATGGTGCCATCGTCCGCCACGAAAGCGGCGGTCAACGGCAGCAGCGTGTTCTTCATCCAGAAGCACTGCGTTGCAGGCTCTTCGAACACGAACAGCATGCCCTCCTGCGGAGGCATCTCCGGACGGTTCATCAGCCCGATCTGTCGTTGCGCCGGGGTGAGTGCGACTTGTGCGTCGATCTGGTACATGCCCGCCGCCAGCGGTACCCGCGGCAGATTTGTCTGCGGACCTTCCTGCGCATGGCCTGTTGCAAAAACGAGTGGCAGCAGAGCGGCCAGCACCGCAGTGCGCGCATGAACCACCAAAGAGCGTTGCTTCCGCATCGTGCCAGCCATACCAAGTCTTCTCATTCCAAAAGGCCGCAGAAGGAATCCGCCGGCGCGTATCGATTCTCGTCGATAACGCCGACTCATTCTCATGAGGTGGTCTTCTTGGTCTTTATCGATTTCTTCTTGGCCACCTTGTGATGGCTGCTTGCCGCCGCCTGCTTGTGAGTGGCCTTGGCGCCGGGCGCTACCGATGAAGTTGCCGCAGGAGGATTCACCGATTACGGTGCGGGCATCGTGGATTGCGCCCCCGCAAGCGGGAGTGTCAGGATTTCTGTGTGCAAGGCGGTTGAATGTTAGCTGAGGTTTAACGGTTGTTGGATT
>NZ_JARGEN010000079.1 GCF_029211125.1 Curvibacter soli | reverse complement strand
GCGGCGGCGCTGCGGGCCAATGCCGCCGATGCCGCGCCCGCCCGGCCCGCCGACGCGCTGGGCGCCGCCACGCTCTGGGCCACGCTGGCGGGGGCGCTGCTCGGCGGGCTGATCCTCAACCTCATGCCCTGCGTGCTGCCGGTGCTGGCGATCAAGGTGCTGGGCCTGACGCGCCATGCCGCCGACCGGCGCGCGCGGCGCGTTGCCGGACTGGCCTACACGGCGGGCGTGGTGCTGTCGTTCCTGGCGCTCGGCGCGCTGATGCTGGCGCTGCGCGTGGCGGGCGAGCAGCTCGGCTGGGGTTTCCAGTTGCAGTCGCCCGCCGTGGTGGCGGCGCTGGCGGCGCTGTTCACGCTGATCGGGCTGAACCTCGCTGGCGTGTTCGCGTTCGGCAGCCTGCTGCCCGCGCGGCTGGCGGCGGCGCAGGCGCGCCACCCGGTGGCCGACGCGCTGCTGTCGGGCGTGCTGGCGGTGGCCATCGCGTCGCCCTGCACCGCGCCGTTCATGGGCGCCTCGCTGGGCCTGGCCGTGGGGCTGCCGGCGGCGCAGGCGCTGCTGGTGTTCGCCGCCATCGGCCTGGGGCTGGCGCTGCCGTACCTGGCCGTGGCGCTGGTGCCGGCGGCGGCACGCCTGCTGCCGCGGCCCGGCGTGTGGATGGACACGTTCCGCAGGCTCATGGCCTTCCCCATGTTCGCCACCGTGGCCTGGCTCACCTGGGTGCTGGGGCAGCAAAGCGGCATCGACGGCGCGGGCGCGCTGCTGGCGCTGCTGGTGGCGCTCTCGGCCGTGGTGTGGGCGCTGACGCTGCGCGGGCGTACGCGCATCGTGATCGCTACTATTTCGATAGCTGTCTTCGCTTTATTGGCGGGCGCTATCGGCCAAAACATTGTGCAAACCGCAGCCGTGGCCGGTGCCCAGGCAGATGGCGCATGGCAGCCTTGGTCGGCGCAGCGCGTGGGCCAGCTCACGGCGGCAGGGCAGCCGGTGTTCGTCGATTTCACCGCCGCCTGGTGCGTGACCTGCCAATACAACAAGAAGACCACGCTGGCCGACGCGCAGGTGCTGGCCGATCTGCGCGGCCGCAACGTGGCCCTGCTGCGTGCGGACTGGACGCGCCGCGATGCGGCCATCACCGCCGCGCTGCGCGGCCTGGGACGCAGCGGCGTGCCGGTGTACGTGCTGTACGCGCCGGGGCGCGCGCCCGAAGTGCTGTCGGAAGTACTGGGCGCCGACGAGCTGCGCGCCGCGCTGGCGCGCCTGTAGCGCCCTGGTTCAACCTGGAAACGGCAGTTGGATGCGCCTGCCAGTGCCGTGATCGGGGTGCCAGGCAAGACGCGACGACGCGGCGGGCTTGCTGCCCGCAAGGAGGAGCAACGCCGCATGGCGCGCCGAGCGCGGTGCTGGCAGGTGCATAGCGCTCTCACCCACGAGGTGAACGTCATCGAAGCCGGCAACGCTCGATTTCATGCGGCCTGGCAAGGGATGCAAAGCGGTCAACTGCCGTTTCTAGGTTCAGTCTCCTTCGGTGACGTGGTTTTCGTGCAGCGCCGCGATTTCGGCGTCGCTGTAGCCGACCTCGCGCAGCAGCGCAGTGGTGTGCTCGCCCACGCGCGGGGGTTGCAGGCGGATGCCAGGGCGGCGGCCGTCCAGCGTGAGGGGCACCAGCGGCACCTTCGCGGTGCTGCCATCGTTCATGCGAACCGGGGCCAGGCCGCCGGTGGCGTTCAGGTGCGGGTCGTCGAACAGGTGCTCGGGCTGGGTGATGGGCGCGAACGGCAGGCCCTGCGCCTCGAATCCACGGGCCAGTTCCTGGGTGCTGTAGCGTGAAAGGTGGGTGCGCAGCAATGGCATCATCCATGTGCGAGCCTGCACGCGGTCGTTATTGGTGGCCAGGCGCGGGTCGGCCAGCAGATCATCGAGGCCGAAGGCATTGCAGAAAACGACCCATTGCTTGTCGCTGACCACGGCCAGGAATATCTGCTCGCCGCCTTTCACCGTGAACACGTCGTACACGGCCCAGGCCGAGATGCGCGCGGGCATGGGCGCGGCGGGCTTGCCGGTGGCGGCGAACTGCATCATGTGCTGGGCAACGAGGAAGACGTTGTTCTCGAACAGCGCCGACTGCACCTCGGCGCCCTGTCCAGTCTTCTCGCGCTGGGCCAGCGCGGCCATGGCGCCGATGGCACCGAACATTCCACCCATGATGTCGTTGACGCTGGCACCCGCACGCAGCGGGTCGCCGGGGCGGCCTGTCATGTAGGCCAGGCCACCCATCATCTGCACCACTTCGTCGAGTGCCGTGCGGTGCTCGTACGGGCCGGGCAGGAAACCCTTGTGGCGCACATATACCAGGCGCGGGTGAAGCTGGCGCAGGCGCTCGTAGCCCAGGCCCAGTTTTTCCATCACACCAGCCTTGAAGTTCTCGCTCACCACGTCGGCGGTGGCGACCATGCGCAGCGCCGCCGCCACGCCCTCGGGCTGCTTCAAGTCGAGCGCAATGCTCTTCTTGTTGCGGTTGAACAGCGGGAAGAAGCCCGCGCCCGAGCCGAGCAGCCTGCGGGTGGCGTCGCCACCGATGGGCTCGACCTTGATCACCTCGGCGCCCAGGTCGGCCAGCACCATGCCGCAGGTGGGGCCCATGACCATGTGCGTGAATTCGACGACGCGGACGCCTTCGAGCGGCAGGGGCTGCGCGGCCTCGTCAGACATGGGCGGCCTCCCGTGTGCGGGAAATGAAACCCTTGGGCAACCCGGCTTCGGGCGTCATGCCATAGATGGTTTCGCCCGGCAGGCCGGCCTGCAGCGGCCCGCGCGCGGCGATCAGCCTGCCCATGTCGACACCCGTGGCAATGCCCATGGCTTCGAACATGAACACCAGGTCTTCGGTGACCACGTTGCCCGAGGCGCCCGGTGCGTAGGGGCAGCCGCCCAGGCCGCCCAGCGAGGCGTCAAAGGTGCGCACGCCCACGTCATAGGCGGCGAGGCAGTTGGCCAAGCCCAGGCCGCGTGTGTTGTGCATGTGGGCGGCGCCGGTCTTGTCGCCGATTTCGTCCATTACGCGCTGGAACAGCCGCCGCACCTGCGCCGGGTTGGCCATGCCGGTAGTGTCGGAGAGGCCGACCTCGTTCACGCCGGCCTTGGCCAGCGCAGCGGCCAGGCGCACCACCTCGTCTTCGGATACCAGGCCCTGCAGAGTACAGCCGAAAGCGGTGGAGACGCCCGCCTCGACCGCCACGCCGGGGGCGGTTGCATCGCGCAGTTGGACGATGGCGCGTACCTCTTCGACCATTTCCTCGCGCGTCTTGCGCACGTTGGCCAGTGAATGCGCGGCACTGGCCGAGACGGGGATGGTGATCTTGTGCACGCCGGCATCGAGCGCCGCCTGGGCGCCGCGCAAGTTGGGCACCAGCGCCATGACGGTCAGGCCGGGCAGCATGCGCGCATGGCGCACTAGATCAGCCGCGTCGGCCATCTGCGGCAGAAGCCGTGCAGGCACGAAGGAGCCGACCTCGATTTCGCGCAGGCCTGCAGCATGCAGAGCGTCGAGCCAGCGCAGCTTGTCGGCGGTGGGCATGGTGGCCTTGACCGACTGCAGGCCATCGCGCGGGCCGACCTCGCTGATGAGCACGTCAGCGACGGCAATGTCATTTCGTTGTTTCATAAGACAGAATGCTATTCTTTCTATTGAAATACTCGCCGTTTGCCAAGCCGCTGTCAAGACAGCACACTTGGAGCAGAACCTGGGAGAAATAGAAAAGCCATGCCACGCAAAGCCCGTACCGAATCCCTCGCCGACCAGCACGCCGCCCCCGGTGGCGCCGCCGCAGTGGACCGCGCGCTGACGTTGCTGGCCGCTTTCCGCGCGGGTGACAACGCACTGAGCCTGGTGGAGCTGGTCGCCCGCACCCAGCTCTACAAGAGCACGGCACTGCGCCTGCTGGCTTCGCTGGAACATGCGCGCCTGGTGCAGAAGCAGGAAGATGGCCGCTACACGCTGGGCGCCGAGGTGGCGCGCCTGCATGGCGTGTACGCGGCCTCGTTCGCGCTCGACCGCGTGGTGCTGCCCGTGCTGCGCCAGTTGGCGGCCACCACGCAGGAGAGCGCCGCCTACCATGTACGCCAGCAGGGCCCGGGCGCGCAATGGGCGCGGCTGTGCCTGTACCGCGTGGATTCGCCGCATGCGGTGCGCGACCATGTGCGCGCGGGCGACCTGCTGCCCCACGACCGCGGCGCCGGCGCGCGCGTGCTGCTGGCATGCTCAGACACGCCAGTGCCCGGCGCCAGCGCGCAAGAGCGCCTGCTGTACGCCGCCATCCGCGCCCAGGGCTATTGCGCCATCATTGGCGACCGCACGGCGGAGCTTGCGGGCATCTCGGCGCCGGTATTCCACGCCGATGGCAGCCTGGCTGGTGCCGTGACGCTCACCATGCCGAGCCAGCGCTATAACGAGCGCTGGGTCAAACCCGTGCTGGAGGCCTCGCGAAACCTGAGCGGACTGGTTTGATTGGGTGGTTTTTTGTCACCTATCAATCATATTTTTTGAGATTAATGCCCTTGAATGTATCGAATAGGACTTACGCAAAAGCCATGGAGAGCGATGGACTTCTGAGTTCCTGACGCAAGTAGTCTGAGAGCAACGA
>NZ_JARGEN010000078.1 GCF_029211125.1 Curvibacter soli | reverse complement strand
GCCAAATCGGAGCAAGCGCCGATGGGTTAGTGCATGAGTACATGCGCAACCGGGGGGTGCCTCCGGTGGCCTGGCAGGGGCCTGTTTGAAAAAGACCAGAAATCCAACAACCGTTAAACCTCAGCTAACATTCAACCGCCTTGCACACAGAAATCCTGACACTCCCACCAACTGAGCTACATCGGCGTTGCCTCGAACCTCGTTCGGTGCAGCCTTGGAGTATAGCAAGAGTTCGCCGGTGAATGGAAGTCCTTTGTGCTGTTGCTTCCGGTCAACGGCGCGGCCAGATCATCTCGCCCACGCGGCAGCAGATGAAGGGGTAGCGGTTCACAGTGAACAAGGTCGCGTCCTCGGCGTCTTGAGTGCCGACGAAGAACAGCCACGCCTTCTCCGGCTGACCGGCCTTGCCCTTCACCGCGTCCTTGGCGATCTCGATTTCCTCCCGCAGGGTGTTGCGCTGCCTGTCGGTCCACTCAGCCCACATCACGCGAACCTTGTAGAACCGTGTAGGCCGCTTCTCGCCCTTCGGCCACTCGCCGGCATCCAAGGCCCACTCGATATAGGCTTCCGTCTCGACTGCGGAGCCCCAACGCAGTGCAGCGCAGAACAATCGCGTTGGAGGTTGTTGCGCTTCGATCCCGAAGAAACCAAGACCACGAAACACACCCGCATAGGTCGTGCCGGGACAGCCCGGAATTTCCAGCGGCAACTGTGCCCGGTCGTTGGGGAAGTCCATGAAGACACGGCAAACCGGCCGGATGCTCTTGACCGTGTGGCCGTGATACGCCGCACCGCGCTCGCCGTTGGCGCGGGTTCGCGTGCGGCCCGCCCCTTCACCAGCTCCGGGCGCATCCCCGCCAGCCGTCACCGGGCGCTCTTCATCGAAACGAAGGCGATTCGGGAAAGGCACGGGGAAACCTTCGGGCGTACCGACCTTCTCGCTCTTCGCCTTCTTGACCAGCTTTTCCACGCCATCGATACCGCACGGCTGAATGTGCTTGTTATCCATCGGCGTGAAGTACGGGCGCTTCTTGTTGATGTTCTTCCGGTACGAGGCCGGGAAGACCTGAATGCCGCATCCGGGGCACTCGTAGGCTTCCTTGTCCACGACTTCCAAATCCCAAAGCTGCTCTGCGTCGATGATGTCGCCAGTGCGTTTGTCGCGAGCACTATCCACTGATCCTCTCCCTTCGGTTTCGGCGGGCCGCGGATTGAGCACAGCCCCAAGCTTGTGTCTGGCGAAGTTACCAGCACGTTGATCCATTTGTGCTAGGCGGTTAGCTTTTGAAAACGCGCCAACTGGCTCGCCAGTTGACGACGGCACCAGCAGCGTTCGCTGCGCATCCCCAACCCCGCCGCTTTCCGGACAACGTAACCATGCTGATTTCGCAGCAAGGAGGGCGGCGCTTTGCCAAGGAGATTTCACGTGGCTCTCAAACTCGTCACCCAAGCCAACCTGACCGACTGCGGGCTTGCCTGCGTTGCCATCGTCGCCGGCAAGTCACTGGAAGCAGTGTTGCGCGTCGCCATCAAGGAGTGCGGATACCCCAAGGACGGCCCGCATACCACCACCGATGAAAGCCTTTTCAAGCTGCTCGATCACTTCGGGATCAAGTACGGCAAGAAGCAGAAAGTGAAAACCGTCGAAGCCTTGCCCCCGGTAGCCATCATGGAAACCCGCAAGATGCCATCGACCGGCAATTCGCATCTGGTGGTTTTCGAGCGCACGCCCGAAGGCGATGAGCATGCCCTTGATCCCGGTTGGTGGCTCAAGCAACAGATTCGCAGCGATTGGAACCGGATCAAGCTCGACACGTTCATTCCTATCTACCTTCCAGAGCCAGCAGCCAAGACCGGAAAGAACAAGACCACTGAGCAGACCACGGCAACCGAGGCGGGCGAACCATCAGCCAGCCCAGCGCCTGCCGAGAAGCCCAAGCAGACCAAGAGCAAGGCCAGCAGCAAGAAACCGGCGGCGCATACCGCAACCAGCAACGAGCAAGAAGCGGTCGCCAAGGATGTTCAAGGCGATGCGCTGCAAGATGCAGCCACCCTTGTTCAGTCAGAGGCCACTACGCACGCCCCCGCCGCCAGCGAGGACGGCAAGGCGGATAGCACGCCCGCTCAGGAGTCAGGTGATGTGGCCTGACGGCATGTTGTTCCAGTCACTTCGCCGCATCGAGTTGATCGACCCGTGGCGCGTGTCTGGCGGCATCGTCGGCAAGGTGGGCCGCAGCCTGCTGGCGGGGGCTATCGTTCTGCACTTCGAGCAGGCTGCGGCAGTCTTCATGTCGCCGCTACGCTACTCGCGGTGCCTGCGCGGTACTGCTGTCGATGCGCTGGACGACGGCGCATTGTCAGACTTGGGCTATCGCTTCACCTTGTTGGACGCAGAGGACGCAACCCGGTGGGTGCTGCCGTGCTCGCTGAGCAGGCTGACCGTTGATGCCGAAAGCTGGCTCTTGCCGTCACGGTCAGATCAACCGCCGCCGCCCTTGCTGCTCTCAACCACCTTGACCACCGCCAAAGATGGGGTGTCGGTCGGGCTGCGGCTTCTGCGTGGTGGCTGGCACCAACTGACGTACCGCCTCGACCTCGACGGCTGCATAGAGTTCTCGCCAGCGGGGCATCACTTCCATCCCGCCGAGTCCATCACCGTTTCCAGTCCGCAATCAGAGTTCGGATGGCTGCACCCGGCCAGCCCATACCCGTTTGCACTGGATGACAGGTGTTGGCGCAGTGCCCACCCCCGCGATTGGCCGTGGCCTTTGCTGCGGGTGTGGCGAAGTCAGCCGACCGATGCGCTCTACCGAGACACGATGCGGCGAGCACTTCTGGCCCGCTTTGCTCAGCATGACCGCCTGCGCCCGAGACTTCTTGCCTTGCGGCGCTCGGTCAGCGTGGAAGGCGTGCCGGATGGCCTCATTGAAGAGGTTGCTGCCGACTTACAGGCACTACACGGACAACGGGCCGTTGATGTTGTCCAGTAGCGCGTGAATCCGCCGCCGCACGGAGGGTTCGGCTTTGCTGTAACGGTAGATCAGATCGGCAATCTCGTCCTCGTCGGCATAGAAGAAGGCGACAGGTACCCTCAACACGTTGGCCAGATTCCTCGCCGTCAGCAGATCAGGCTTGTGAACGCCCAACTCGTAACGGTTGATCCGCGTGCTGGCCACGAACTGGTCTATGCCTGCTTCGATGCCGAGGCTCTTCTGTGACAGCCCAGCGGCCACGCGTGCCTGCTTGAGCCTCTTGCCCCATTGCTCGTTTTCTTTTTCCATCTCGCGCCCAAATGGCTACGAGATTCGTATGTGTCATGTATTCTAGATACTACGAAGATCGTAGTTTCGAGCCCCCGTGCACCTCGATCCTGAACATCGCGGGTCAATTCACAACAAGGAAGGAATTCAAAGAATGCAGTACAGCCCCTCATGTCAAACCGATAGCGCCGGAAAGTTTGAATCAGCCCATTTGAAGATCAACAGCGTCACCCGTGCCGTGGCTGTCCTCGCCTGTGCCGTCGGCTTGACTGCCTGCTCATCGAAGCCGGAAACGGCAGACATCCAGAAGGACCTGGCCGAGGCCTACGCATGCCCGGTCATTGAACTCTCCGACGTCAAGAAGGCAGACGGCGCTGCGGCCGATGGCAAGCTGTATGACGTGTCTTTCACCCACACCGTCAGCATCAAGGGCGGTGCGGATGCCGCTGCCAAACTCTTCTCGGAATGGGCCTACCTCGAAGCACAGGTACAGCCGACGCAGATTGCATTGGACAAGGCACTGTTTGATGCCGACGTGCGGGCAGCGCAAGGCCAACTCCCCGGTGGCCGTAATGCCGACCCCGAGGTTCGCCGCTTGACGCAGGCCAAGGAGCAACTGGCATCCAGACTGGCAAGCCTGATGCCCTGCGAAACCATCGAAGCCGTGACCCGCTTGCAGGTGATGCGAAGCGCAGCCGAAGAAGCTGCCAAGTCTGGTCAAAGCCAGATTGCCGTGCCGGTCGCCATCAAGGTGCGTGGCACGGGACGCATGGGCAAGGCTGAAAGCGGGTGGCACTTTGCGGGCATGCCGGCCTTCAGCACGGTCGAGATTGTCACCGCGAACGCCACCTATCCCCGGTTCAAGTCTGAGGCCACCACGAGCACCAGCGCGCCCAGCGAGGCCCGGAGACTGATTGGCAAGGTGCGTGCAGGCAGCACCGATAGCTGCCTTGAAGTCTCCGTATCGGGGGAGTCCAAGTGCTACACCTTGCCGGGCGAGCCCGAAGTGGCATCGCGCATTTTCAGCGCATGCCAAGACGGGGACATGTGCGCGATCACGGGGCAATTCGACGACAAGAACGAAAAGCTGATCCAGTTCGGCAAGGCTGAAAAGGTTGCACCATGAGGGGCGCAGTCACAAGGCTGCTGGTCACGCTTGCGTTATCCTGCGTTTCGTTCTATTGCCATGCAGAGGGCACGCTGTTCAAGGTGCCTACCCGCGAGGGTGTGACTACGACGCTGTTTTGGGAGCCAGCACCTAACGCCAAAGCCACGGTGCTTCTGTTTCCCGGCGGTGCAGGTGGCTTCGGCAAGGTCGAGGACGGCAAGGCCATGGGCCAGAACTTTCTTGTCCGCTCCGAACCCTTCTTCATCGCCAATGGCTTCAACGTGGCCATCTTCGGCCGTCCCAGCGATTCGCAAGACCTTGATTACGCCGACCGCATCAGCGAGACCCACATGGCTGATGTGCGCAAGGTACTGGACTTCGTGAAACGCAAGGCCGATGCGCCGGTCTGGATTGTTGGCACTAGCCGGGGCACGATTTCAGCAGCGGCGACGGCGATCAACCTGCAAACTGACATTGCGGGCCTGGTGCTGACCTCCAGCGTGGTCAGCTACAAGAAGCCGGGAGCCGTACCCAAGCAAGACTTGGCCGCGATCCGGGTTCCGGTTCTGGTATTGCATCACACCAAGGACGCCTGTCCCCATTGTCAGCCGTTCGAGGTGCCCGCCATCCTGCGCGGATTGAAGAACGCCCCGGTCAAGAAGGAAATCATGGTCAACGGCGGCGAGAACCCCACGGGCAACGTCTGCGAGGCGCTGCACTGGCATGGCTACATCGGCATGGAGCGCGAAGCGGTCGATCTGATTGGCAATTGGATCAAGAACCCGGTGAACTGATAGTCATCTTGACCTGCCCCCTCCAGCCATACCAATCAGTTGGAGAGAGGTCCAGGGGTTTGCAGGTTAACTGATCCTGCGTTGGTGGTTGTTGGGTTGGCGTTGCGGTGCTGGGCGGCGAATTCAGCCGGAGGTATCCGTCCAATCGTTCCGTGCGGTCGCACCTCGTTGTAGTCCTGACGCCAGATGGCAATGACCTCACGAGCCTGAGCCAGGGACTCGAACCAGTTCTCGTTGAGGCATTCATCCCTGAACTTGCCATTGAAGCTCTCAATGTAGGCGTTCTGGGTGGGTTTGCCAGGCTGGATCAGGATGTGCTGAATGCCTCGCGCTTGCATCCATGCCATGAAGGCCCTGCATGTGAACTCTGGGCCGTTGTCGGTTCTGATGGCCTCTGGGTAGCCCCTGAATCGTGCGGCTTGATCCAGGATGCGGGTGACGTATGCGCCAGGCATGGACAGGTCCACAGCGATGTCGATGCATTCATGGGTGAAGTCATCGGCGATGGTCAGGCACTTGATGCGTCGGCCATTGGCCAGCGAATCGCTCACAAAGTCCAGGCTCCAGGTTTGATTGACGCGGGTGGCCGCCACCAGTGGCGTACGTTCACCGCGGTACTTTTTGCCCTTGTTGCGTTTGCGAACAGCCAAGCCTTGCGCACGGTAGAGCCGGAACACCTTCTTGTGGTTGGTGCCGGGGAATTCGGTGCGCAGCATGTCGTGCACGCGGCGATACCCAAAGCGCCTGCGCTCCATGGCGACGGCATGGATCCGTTCGCCCAAGCGCACCGTGTGTGCATCGGGTTGCGGCGGATGGCGCCAGGCATCGCGGGACAGCCCCACAAGACAGCAAGCCCGGCGCTCGGAGATCTGGGAGTGTTCCAGCATCCTGGCGATGGCCTTGCGCTTGTCTTGCGGGGCTAGCGCTTTACCCCAAAACCGACCTTGAGGGCCTCCAGATCGAGGTGTGCCTCGGCCAGCAGCTTCTTGAGACGGGCGTTCTCAACTTCAAGGTCCTTCAGGCGGCGGGCCTCATCGGCCTCCATGCCGCCGTACTTGGCCCGCCACTTGTAAAACGTGGGCTCGCTGAATCCGCCTTGGCGGCACACATCCTTGACCGGCAGTCCTGATTCGGCCTGCTTCAAGAACCCGATGATCTGCTGCTCCGTGAATCGACTCTTCCTCATGTCCGTCATTCTCCAGGTTGACGGACCTCACTTCCATTCAACTGGTACGGCTGGGAGGGGGCAGGTCAATCTAGGCAATTTTTTGGCTGACATCACTGTAGAAGGAGTCAGCCATGAACACCTCGCCATCCCATGAACTGCTTGCGGCCTTGAACGAACTGCAAGCCAACATCTCCGTTTCCATTCCTTGGGAAACACTCCACCGTTGGGCCGGAGCTCTCCCACTCTCTGTTGCGGACTACGCAAGGCTCCAAGGCATCTTGCGAGAAGTCTGGGGAGACACGTTCCCCGGTGCGGAGCCTCCAGCCGTGCACCTGTACCACGCTGATGCAAAGTTGACGCTCGTTCGAGACGGTACGGCTGATGATCCGCCCGCAGTCTCGCTCCGAGACATGGCACTTCTTGCGCTTGGCGTCCCGTGATGCCCTTACGGGCGGCGTGGCTGTATGTCTGTACAGCAAAAAAGTGCTTGCGGCGACCATTTTTGTGGCATGATACGGGTTGATATGGGTCGCTTTGCAATCCACTGAAATCCAAAGACCAATACAACTATGAATATCAACCAAGCCGCTCAGGCCATCGGAGTGTCCGCAGTGACGCTTAAGCGATGGCTAATCAGCGGAAAAGTAAAAGACGTTGAACGCGACAGGAACAACTGGCGAGTCTTTACGCCTGCCGATATTGAACGCATCAAACAATATGCTTCAAAAGACTCAGATAGCTCCACGTCGGCAGTGAGTGGGAAGAATGCCACTCCACTGGATCGTTCGATCTACTCCGCCGCATCTTTTTTCACCGGTATTGGTGGGTTTGACATCGGCTTTGAATCTGCTGGCTTCTCTATCTCAATGCAATGCGAGGTTGAACCATTCTGCCAATCGCTATTGAGAAAGCATTGGCCAAACGTTCCTCTTCATCCTGATATTACGAAATTACAAAATGACAATATCCCAAAATCCGACGTTTGGGTCGGAGGCTTCCCGTGTCAAGACCTCTCTCTTGCTCGAATGGGTAAAAGAGATGGACTTAGAGGGAGCAAGTCCGGACTGTTTTATGAGTTTGCTAGACTGGTTGGAGAAGGCAAGCCCCGAGTTATTCTTCTCGAAAACGTTGCGGGCTTACTCAGCTCCCACGGAGGAAAAGATTTTGGAATCGTGCTCTCAACGTTGGCCGAGCTCGGGTATTCTGTCGGATGGCGTACTTTTAACAGCAAACACTTCGGAGTGCCCCAATCACGGCAGAGGGTCTACGTTGTCGGATGTCGTGGAGACGGGCGAGGTCCAGGAGAAATACTTTTTGAGTCCGAATGCGGCAAAGGGCATCATCCGAAGGGCGGATCGCATGGGAAGGAATCTGCGGCCTCATTTCAGGATGTCGTTGGAGATCCTAGCGGCGAAGGCCCCGTAATTCAGGCACTGGCTTATTGCCTCTATGCGACTTCGGCACGGCACACGGGTACAGACTGGAGCCGCAATTACGTTTGCTATCCGAAAATAGGTAAGGTTCGCCGCCTCATCCCTGCTGAATGCGAAGGGGTGATGGCCTTCCCCAAAGGATGGACGATCCCGGCGCAAACTACCCTTAGTGCTGATGATCTAGACTCAGCCAGATATCATGCGCTTGGAAATGCGGTCACTCCGCCTGTAGCGGAGTGGCTGGCGCTGAGGATTAGGCAATATCTTGAATCTCGCGACTTCCCTGAGGTCGATCAAAAATTCGACGCCTCGTTGTACACCTTGAGAAATGAGGGATTTGGCCAGTTGGCGTTGTCTTTTGGCAGCAATGAACTTGAAACAACGCCTTGAACATCTTTAAGCCCATCCAGGCTTAACAGCCCATCTGATTCGGCAGCCAAGGCCGCTGCCGACAGATGAATTCCATATTTCGAAGACGGCGCATCGAATTCTAGGCGCAGTATTCCTGCATCGAATGCCCAGTGACATAACTTACTTAGGCAAAGTCCGTTACTTATTGCGTTCAGATTGTATTCTGCCCACGGCAGAATATGAGCTGCATCGACACCCGAGCTGCCAGTCATCGCAGTTTTGGGAAGTCTCATGCCGGTAAACAAGCAGGTGTGGTTGTACGCTTCACGTACGTCCACGCTGAATTTGGCTCCAGCTGCTCCTCGGAGGGCTACTTGGCGCCACACCTTAATTCTGTTTCTGGCAGCCTCTTTCAACTCCTCAAGATTTTCCTCTCCAAGTCCCATTGCCTCCTCTGTCTCGGTAGCATGAACTCCAAGCCACATCAACTCATCCAGATTTGGTAGGTTGAGGTCTTTTGTAATGTGCCGAAGCGGGTCATCGGGCTCAATGGTGGCTAAACGAATCGATTCAGCAGCACTGATTACAGCTTTTACGTCTTGGGCATGGAAAGCATCTTTATGCTTTAGTATTGCCTTTGCAAGTGCAGAGTTCTGCTTGGATGCAGCATCCCAGCAGGCCATGACGATACGTAGGCGTTCAATCACGTCTAGTCGCACCGAGTCGAACGATGAGTTCGACAGAATAATTTGAGTTGGTGAAACAACCATTTCTAACTTTTCCAGTTCCACAACATCGAACGGAATGGAAAGTACGGAAAAGTTGTCCTTGTAAATCTGAATCTTTCCGCCTGGTGTCGCACCAATCTCTCGCTTGGGCTTTGGGAGGAGCAACAATGCGGCCAGAATCAGATATGCGTGAGAATCTCCGTGCGAATCAAGAAGCCTGATTCGTGGCTTGCCTTGGGTATGTCGGACAAAGTTATTCGTCGGAAAGCGGACTCCTGGCAACATTTCCAGAACGATTTGCCGGTCAAAAACGTCATGAACCTTAATAGACTCATGGCTACCAGCCACCTCGTATTCACCCCTACCTCCACTCGTTCTCAGCGCGATCCGCATTAGGCCACCACCGTTTAGGGAAAAGTCTTATGTAGGTGTAATGGTACGGCAACTTGCAGCCTTGTCGCCACAGTGATCGTTGAATGAAGGGGAAAGCAATCGTTTAGTCTGAATACTACGACTCCGAGAGTCTTACCGTGAGGCGCGTGAGGTGAGAGCTTCGGCGCGATGGATCGTGTCCATGTGCCCACATCATTGCTTACGCTCCGAGCCCTATACGCGCCCATGCTTCTTTGAAGGCGTCGTGTTCGTAGTCTGTCGGCTGGAACCAGTAGGACACCCGCCCATCCTTCTCGCCACGGTGAGCACGTTCAATGACCTCGGAAGGCAGGAGGACGTATGCCGAAGGCGCGGTAGCCACCTTGTTGACGATGATCCAGAAGTCCCCCATCACCTTGTCCAACGACGTGCCTAGCGGCACCGGGGTGCGCTTGCTGAGGGCCTTCACCTGAACGCCAACGAAACGTGTGGCATCGCGGCTGTAGGCGATGATGTCCACGCCACGCGCATTGCGCGCCGTTGGCATGACGTTCCAGCCCATCAGAGACAGGCGATAGCAGCAGTAGTACAGGCCGACGTTGCCCGTCAGTTGCGGGTCGAGTGTGGGATGCAGGCTCATACAGCTTTCCAGATCATCGAGCCGATGCCCCACAGTACGGCCAGCAGCACGATGGTCAAGATAATGTTCCAGATGAGGTCGGCGAACTTGGCAAGCACGTAGGCCAACGTGCCCCCACCCGCGATCACGAGGCCGAAGCGTAACCATTTGGGCCAGTCCATGCCGATCTTGAGCAGCACAACATAAGTCAGCACACCCCCGACCAAGAGGCCAATCAGCCCAAACAAGCCTGCACGGGCATCGCTGTTCTCGCGGAGCTCCGAAGCAGCCAGCGACTCCTTGCTGTCGTGGTACTCAAACGAGCCATCTGCGGCTCGACGGCCAAACCGAGTTGCCATCCGTGCTCCCTGAGTTCTGGCCGGGCTGGCTGCGCCCGACTCTTGGTTGACGTCGCCATGCAATAGAACGGGAAACGATACACCATTTGCAACGGGCATATCCAGCGCAGAGCACTCGTGAGGCAGGAAGCTCCCGCGCATTGGTTCCAAGCGAAGTTATTTTCAATTCGACCCAATCGGTTTGGTCTGATAACTTGATGGTGCGCAACACGCGCCGAGCGATGAAACCGAGTGCCGCAAGGCCAAAGCAAAGCCAAGACATTTCCAGTGTCTTGGCTTTTTGCATTTCCGGCCCCCGGTTTCAGCAAATCAAACCGATTGGAGGAAAAAATGAATGCTATGGAAGTGCGTCACGTCGCCAAATTTCCGATGGGGCAGATCGTGGCAACGCCCGCCGTCTTGCACCACCTGGAGCATCACGGCATCAACGCCAGTGATTATCTCAACCGGCATGTTCGGGGGGATTGGGGCGACATACCGGCAGAGGATGCCAAAGAGAATGAATTCGCGCTGACACGCAGACTGCGGATTATTTCGAGCTACGTGATTGAGGGCGAGAAGGTTCTCGTCATCACGGAGGCGGATCGAAGCGTTACCACGCTGCTATTCATCTCTGAATACTGACTTTCTGTGGCAAACCAGCCGCCAGCCAGAAACCGAACCAGCCGCGCACGTCGCGGCTTTTTTTCGTCGCTTAACGTCGGCACATTCAATATGTGTCGGCGTCAGCGGCAACCGAAAAAATGAGTGAACCAATGAACAAAAACACACCTTCCACGCCGGATCACGGCAAGCCGCTGGAGGAAATGACGGCTGCTGACTTTGAGCGTGCGTCCCGTGCAGCCTCCACGCGCAGGGAGAATGCCAAGGATGTTCGATACTTCGTGCAGCAGGGCGGCGCATTACCGGCTTCCCCCGCCGTTATGGTGGCTTGGCTGACCAAAGTTGCCAGCCAGTTAGCCCCGGCCACCATTCAGCGGCGCATGGTGTCGGTGGGGCAATGGCACAAGGAAAACGGCTATCCGTCGCCGCTGGATGATCCGCAAGTCAAAAGGGTTTTCTCAGGCATTGGCCGCACGGTTGGATTGGCGCAGCGCACCGTCGCCCCGCTGGTGCGGGACGATCTGCTTGCCGTGCTGGCGGCTGTCGAGCGGCAGAAGCCAATGCGAGCAGCCAGAGACTCGGCTTTACTGCTGATGATGTTCTGCGCAGCTTTGCGGCGAGGTTCCGCCATCAATGTGCGGGTGGAGGACATCACCGAGCATGAACTCGGGATCGACTTGATTCTGAGGCGTAGCAAGACCGATCAGGCGGGCAAGGGCTTGGTTGTCAGCATCCCCTATGCTCAAGGATCAAAATGCCCAGTCAAGGCCATCGCAAAGTGGCGCGAGCTTTCTGGAATCACCACCGGCTATCTGTTTCGCAGCGTCAACAAGCACGATCAGATTGGGGATGACAAGCTGCACGCCGACTCCGTGTGTCGGATCGTCAAGCATGCCGTCAAACTCGCCGGTCTGGACGAAAGTAAATACAGCTCTCATTCCGCACGGGCGGGATTCGTGACCTCGGCCGCTTCCGCACAGATGCCATTGGCCGAAATTGCTCAGGTCACCAAACATCGAGGGATGCAGAGTCTGCAACGCTACCTGCGCGTGGTGGATCAGCGCCGGACGAAATCCTTGCTTTGAAGTGGCAAAGGCGGCGCGATCACCACTGCGTCGCCTCTTGTTCTGCGGGAACTTCCCGCGTTTGGCTAGAACCTGCCGCGTCAGCCGGAATGCACTTCTTCGGGATGATCTGAATCGTTCCGTCATCCCTCAAGCGGATGCGCACCCAATCGCCAGCAGCAAGGCCCGCCGACTCCATCAGCGCAGACGGTATCCGGCAGCCCACCGAGTTGCCCCACTTGGTCAGTTTCTGCATCTTGCACCCCGTGTAAACGATGTATAGCCATGAAATTGTCGGAGTCGTCGGCGTGGCGACACCATGACGCGAGCCGTCGTTGCGCCGAGCTGATCGGTGTCAGCGCGGGCACATCGGCTGGAGTGAGGGGGGCGCTCTATCCGGTACCGAAAAAACCGCCCGAAGCCAAGAATTCTCCTAACTGAGAGCGCGGTGCTTTCAGTCTTTTGGAGGTTCTATGGAAATCGAACACAGCGAAACGATCCGCCCTTTGGTTGAGGCGCCTTTCTTCGAGAGTAGCGACAGTCCGCCACTCTTCATTGCATACATGCGCGAAGTAGGGGGCGTCATGCTCAACTACCTCACGCCGTCGAGGCCCAATCCACCGAAGTTAAGCCATGTCACCCCTTGTAAGCCATGCTCGGATGAGGTTTCACATGAT
>NZ_JARGEN010000077.1 GCF_029211125.1 Curvibacter soli | reverse complement strand
GCATCTGTCAAACAACGGATCGACTCGCTTCGCGTCGCCGATCTCAGGTCGCTCCAGGCTCATACCTGAATTGGAAAAGACTCTCTCTCTCCCTCTGACTTGGCCGCTTGGGGTTATTGATAAACCTGCTGTATCGAGTCTTGGCGTAGTCCAGCGAAGTGCCGGGCCGGAGTCATGGCGAAATAAAAAGCCCGGCGCTGCCGGGCTTCTGCGTGCGGCTGGCGTGCGCCGCGCTCAGTTCGGCAGCAGCATCACTTCCACGCGCCGCGCCTCGGCGGCGGGGCCGCTGCCGATGGAGACTTCGGGCCGGCGCAGCTCGATAGCCGCCTCGGTTACGCCCAGGGCCTTCAGCGCGTCGCGCACCGCGAACGCGCGCTGCTTGGCCAGTTCCTCGTTGCGCGCCGCGTCACCCGTGGCGTCGTGAAAGCCCGACACCGCCACCTTGCGGCCCGCCGCGACGCCGCGCACCACGTCCGCCAGGGCGTCAGCGCCGCCGGCGGCCACTGCGGCACTGTTGGTGGCGAAGTAGAACTTCACCACGCCATCGTCCACCCGCACCGAAGCGATTTCCGCCACCACCGTGGGGGCGGCCTGCGCCGCACCGGCGACTGCTGGTGCATGGCGGAGGCCGCGCTGAACCACCACCGTGCCGACCACCGTGGAAACGACAAGCAGGACGATGGCGAAGACGAGCCCGAGGGCGAAGCGCTGGTGGCTGTCGTCGTCGTTGGCGGTGGCGAAGGACATGAGGGGAAATCTCCGTGAAAATAGAAGGTAAGCCGCATCCACTGCTCAGGCGTGGCGGGCGGGGCAATCCAAAATTGTAAGACGCAGCCATGACCCACTTTCCAGCGGCCCATCCGCGCGATCCGGCACTGTCGCTCGAACGCACGAAAACCGAATGGAGGGGCACGGGCGACCTCTGGGTCTTCGGCTATGGCTCGCTGATCTGGCGCCCCGATTTCGACCATGCCGAGCAGCGCTTGGCCCATGTCCACGGCTGGCACCGCGCGCTCAAGATGTGGAGCCGCATCAACCGTGGTACGCCCGAACGCCCCGGCCTGGTGTTCGGCATGCTTTCGGGCGGAAGCTGCCGCGGCTTGGTATTCCGCGTGCCGCAGGCGCAGGGCAGCGGGGTGCTCGACCGTCTGTGGCAGCGCGAGATGGCGATGGGCATCTACGACCCCCGCTGGCTGCCCTGCAAAACGCCGCAGGGCATGGTGCGCGCCCTGGCGTTCACCCTCTCGCGCAAGAGCCCGAGCCATACAGGCGAGCTGCGCGAGGACGAATACCGGCGCATCTTCGCCGAGGCCCGGGGCACGTTCGGCAGCACGCTCGAATATGTCCGCCGCACCCACGAGGAGCTGCGCCGCCAGGGCATCCACGACCGGGCGCTGGCGCGGCTGCTGCGGCTCGCGCACGGCGAAGACCGCTGAAATGCCCGGTTTACACCGATGCGCGCCGGCCCTACAGTGGGGGCTGCGATCCATACCCGGCAAGACTAGGAGACTGCAACCATGGCCCGTTACCCTACCCTGGCGGCAAGCGCTGCCGCCGCCCTTGCGCTGGCCGCCTGCGCATCGTATGACATGGGGCCGAGGGCCACGGCCCGGCTGGAACCCACCCGGGGCAGCAGCGTGAGCGGCACGGTGGTGTTCACCCAGGCGGGCGACACCGTGCGCGTGCGCGGCGAAATCCGGGGTCTGCAGCCGGGCACCGAGCACGGCTTCCACATCCATGAAAAAGGCGACTGCTCCAGCGGCGACGGCATGAGCGCAGGTGGCCATTTCAACCCTGGCGGCCAGCCGCACGGCCGGCACGACGGCGCCGCGCACCATGTAGGCGACCTGCCCAGCCTGCGGGCGGATGCCAGCGGCGTGGCCGTGGTCGATTTCGAGTCAAAAACCCTGGTGGTGGGCAGTGGCGCCGCAGACGCCGTGGGGCGCGGCCTGATCGTGCACCGCGATCCGGACGACTTCACCACCCAGCCCACGGGCAATTCGGGCCCGCGCCTGGCCTGCGCCGCCATCGCCAAGGGCTGAACGAGCGCGGATGGGGCCGCGCACAATCGATGTCCATGAGTTCTCTTTCCTCCTCCATCGCCGACCTGCGCAAGAGCTACGAGCGCGCCGAACTCAGCGAGGACGCCTCGCATGCGGAGCCGCTGGCGCAGTTCGAGCAGTGGCTGGGCGAAGCCATTGCCGGCGAACTGCCCGAGCCCAACGCAATGACGCTCGCCACCGTGGGCGGCGACCTGCGGCCCAGCACCCGCGTGGTGCTGATCAAGGGCTATGACCCGCGCGGCATCGTCTGGTACAGCAACTACGACAGCCGCAAGGGCCACGAACTGGCGGGCAACCCCTATGCGGCCCTGCAGTTCCACTGGGTGGAGCTGGAGCGCGTGGTGCGCATCGAGGGTCTGGTGCAGAAGGCCAGCGCCGAGGAAAGCGATGCTTACTACGCCAGTCGCCCGCTCGATTCGCGCATCGGCGCCTGGGCCAGCCCGCAGAGCCAGGTGATCGCCGGGCGCGGCGTGCTGGTGGCCAACGCGGCCCGGTACGGCGCGCAGTTCATGCTGCAGCCGCCGCGCCCGCCGCACTGGGGCGGCTTTCGCCTGGTGCCTGATGCCTGGGAGTTCTGGCAGGGTCGCAAGAGCCGGCTGCACGACCGGCTGCGCTACCGGCGCGAGGACGAAACCTGGGTGCGCGAACGCCTGGCGCCCTGAATTTTTCGCACCCGCGGGAATAAAGCGGGCCGCGCCGGTGTTCATGGGGGGCAGGCATTGCTGCACACACCACCCATCCCTTGAAGGAGATTTTCCATGCGACACCTTCTGCACACCGCCACCGCCTGTTTGACGCTTGCCGTCGCCCTGGGCGGTTGCGCCAGCTACGGCCAGGGCAACGCCCCCGCGCAGACCAGCGCGGGCATGCTGGTCGGCGCCAACGGCATGACGCTCTACACCTTCGACCGCGATGCCGCAGGCAGCGGCAAATCGGCCTGCAACGGCGCCTGTGCCGCGATCTGGCCGCCGCTGACCGCAGGCGACGCCGATGCCGCGCACGGCGACTACAGCATCGTCATGCGCGACGACGGCAAGAAACAGTGGGCCTATAAGGGCAAACCGCTGTACTTCTGGTCCAAGGACGCCAAGGCCGGCGACGCCACGGGCGACGGCTTCAACAGCGTCTGGCATACCGCGCGCCCCTGACCGCCACAACCCGCCAGTGCGCATGACGGGCAAGGTTGCCGACCACATCCCCAGCCTGCGCCGCTACGCCCGGACGCTGACCGGCGACGCCTGGGCTGCCGACGACCTGGTGCAGGACACGCTGGAGCGCGCCTGCAGCAAGTGGCGCCTGTGGCTGGCCGGCAGCGACCTGCGCGCCTGGCTGTTCACCGTGATGCACAACCTGCACGCGAACCAGCGGCGCCAGGGCATGCGCCGGGGCACGCCGGTCGACATCGACGACGTGGCGCCCATGCTGGCCGCGCCCGACGCCGGCCGCGACGACGCCATCGACCTGCAGCGCTGCCTGCTGCGCCTGCCCGAAGACCAGCGTGCGGTGCTGCTGCTCGTGACGCTGGAGGACATGCGCTACGAAGACGTGGCGCGCATCCTCGGCATTCCCGCCGGTACGGTGATGTCGCGCCTGTCGCGCGCCCGCAGCCGCCTGCACGCGCTGATGGGTGGCGCACCAGGCCCCGAAGCCGCGACGCGGCCCGCGCTGCGCCGCCTGAAATAGCCACAAGCCACCATGGATTCCCCCGCCCCGCCCCCGCATCCCGGCACCATTGCCGACGGTGAACTCCACGCGCTCGTCGATGGCCGCCTGCCGCCCGCGCACGCCGCGGCGCTCGAAGCGCGCATCGCGCAAGACCCATCGGCCTCGCGGACGCTGCGCGCATGGCGTGCGCAGCGCGATGCGCTGCGCGCCCTGCATGCTCCGCTGCTGCAGGCCGAGGTGCCCGCGGCCCTGCATGCGGCGGCTTCCGGCGGCGACCGCGCGCGCGCGCGGCAGGCGCAATGGCTGCGGTGGAGCGGCATGGCGGCCAGCGTGGCGCTGGCGTTCTGCGCGGGCTGGCTGGTGCGCGGCGGCATGGCGCCCGCTGCACGGCCCGTGGCGACCTTCGCCCACCAAGCCATGGTCGCGCACGCCGCTTTCGCGCCCGAAGTGCGCCACCCGGTCGAAGTGCCCGCCGCGCAGCAGGAGCACTTGGTGCAGTGGCTCTCCAAGCGCCTGGGTCACCCGCTGCACGTGCCGGACCTGGACGCGCAAGGCTACACGCTGGTAGGCGGCAGGCTGCTGCCGGGCGATGCCGGCGCGCGCGCGCAGTTCATGTTCCAGAACGCGCAGGGCCTGCGCCTCACGCTCTACATCGGCGCGGTGGGCGGCGCCAGCGCCACGCCGCGCGAAACCGCCTTCCGCTTCACCGACGAAGGCCCGGTGCCGGGCTTCTACTGGGTGAATGCGGGCTTCGGCTACGCCTTGGTCGGGCCGTTGCCGCGCAGCGACCTGCTGCGGCTGGCGCAGGCCGTGTACGCGCAGTTGTAGCGGCCGGTCAGTCTGCCAGCATCCGCAGCGGATGCGCGAACGCCGGCCAGGGGCTGGCGAAGAACGCCTGCACCAGGGCTGGCTCGACGTCCTCGATGCGCGCGGGGTTCCACCGCGGGCTGAAGTCCTTGTCCACGGCCAGCGCGCGGATGCCCTCCACCGTCTCGCTCTGGCCGGGGCGCAGGAAGAAGCAGTGGCGCACCATGTCGCGCTCCATGCGCAGGTCGTCGGCCAGGCCCAGGCCGCGCGCGCGGCGGATCTGCTCCAGCACCACGTGCAGCATCAGCGGCGAGCGCTTGCGCAGCGTCGCGGCGGTGTGGCGCGCCCAGTCGCCCTCCGCATGCTCCAGCGCGGCCACGATGGCGGGTACGCCGGGCAGGCTGAAATATTGGTCAATTTCGGCCCTGGCGCTTATACCACCTGCGGGAGCAGCTACATATTTAGTAGCAAACCAGGCCTTCAGCGCAGCCGCGTCGGCGAAATGCTGCGCACCCAGCGCCTGCCACAGGGCGGGCAGGTCCTGCGACGGCGCATAGGCATCGGCCAGGCCGAAGGCGATGGCGTCGCCCGCACCGATGGTTTCGCCCGTCAGCGCCAGCCACTCGCCCACGTGGCCGGGGCAGCGGCTGAGGAAGTAGCCGCCGCCCACGTCGGGGAACAGGCCGATGGCCGTCTCGGGCATGGCCATCCTGGTGCGCTCGGTGACGATGCGCAGCGCCGCCCCCTGGCTGATGCCCATGCCACCGCCCATGACGATGCCGTCCATGAAGGCGACGTAGGGCTTGGGGTAGGCGTGGATCAGGTGGTTGAGGGTGTATTCCTCGGTGAAGAAGTCTTCCAGTTCGGGGTTGCCGGTACTGCCAGCGCGGTGCAGGAAGCGGATGTCGCCGCCGGCGCAGAAAGCGCCGAACGGGCCGTCCTTGTTGCTGCCGCGAATCGCCACGGCCAGCACCGCGGGGTCGTCGCGCCAGACCAGCAGCGCGGCCATCAGCCCGCGCACCATGCCCAGCGACAGCGCGTTCAGCGCCTTGGGGCGGTTGAGGGTGATGAAGCCCACTTGGCCCCGCACCTCGGTGAGCACCTCGGGGGCTGGGGCCGCAGTGGTAGTGGTGTCGTAGGTGTTCTTCGTCTCGCTCACTTGTCTGCTCCTTTTCCGGATGATGTTGTCACTGCATTGAAAACCAGGGCCCCGACGACCAGCGCGCCGCCCCCGAGCACCGTGGGCGCGGGCCGCTCCCCGGCGCCGACCCAGGCCCACAGGATGCCGAAGATAACCTCCAGCAGGGCCAGCAGCGCCATCTCGGGGGCCGGCAGCTCGCGGGCGCAACGCACCGCCAGCACGCAGGGAATGGCCAACTGCACCAGCCCCAGCAGCGCCAACCAGGCGATGTCGCGCGCCGACGCAGCCAACGGCAGGGCGAGCGGCAGCGTGGCCAGGGCCGACAGCACGGCGCCCAGCAGCACGGCGGGCGCCAGGCTCACCTGCCGCCCGCGTGTCGCAGCATGCTGCACGAGGGTCCAGTTGAGTGCAGTGGTCACCGGCACGCACAGCGCGATCAGCGTGCCCGCCAAGCTGCCGCTGCCAAGCTGGGTGCCGTAGATCCAGGCAATGCCCAGGCCGGCGACCGCGATGGCGCCCCAGGTACGCGCCGCGATGCGGTGGCCGATGATGGCGCGGGCAAACAGCGCCGTCATCAGCGGCCCGATCGCCATCGTGACGAGCACGTGGGCCACGCTGGTGCGCGTGAGCGCAACCATGAAGGCCGTGAACATTGCGCCCCAGCACAGCCCCGAGAGCCACAGCGCCCCGCCGCCGTGCGCCAGCGCGGCAAAAGCCGCGCGGCCCTGAGCGAGCGGCAGCACGACGAGCAGCGCGAGCGCCGTCCAGGCACTGCGCCAGAACGTGACCTCGAAGCTGCGCGCCGCCTCAAGCTGGGGCGTGACCACGCCGGCAATGGACCACATGAGCGTGACGGCCACCATCAGCCACACGGCGCGGGCCTGCGTCAGGCGCGGCATGGCACGTGCTTCAAGCCCCGTCGCGACTGGCACGCTTGCGCTCGTGCTCCTTCAGGTAGCGCTTGCGCAGGCGGATGCTCTTGGGGGTGATCTCGACCAGTTCGTCGTCCTCGATGAACTCCACGCCGTATTCGAGCGTGAGTTCGATGGGTGGCGTGATCTTGATCGCGTCTTCCTTGCCACTGACCCGGAAGTTGGTGAGCTGCTTGGTACGGGTGGCGTTGACCACCAGGTCGTTGTCGCGGCTGTGGATGCCGACGATCATGCCCTCGTATACCGGATCGTTGGCCTTCACGAACATGCGGCCGCGGTCGTCGAGCTTGCCCAGGGCGTAGGTGAAGATCTCGCCGTCGTCCATGCTGATGAGCACGCCGTTTTTACGCCCGGCGATGTCGCCCTTGTGCGGCTCGTAGCTGTCGAAGATGTTGCTGATGAGGCCCGAGCCGCGCGTGAGGTTCAGGAATTCGTTGGTGAAGCCGATCAGGCCGCGCGCCGGGATGCGGTATTCCAGGCGCACACGGCCCCGTCCGTCCGGCTCCATGTTGACCAGTTCGCCCTTGCGCTCGCCCAGCGCCTGCATCACGCCGCCCTGATGCTGCTCTTCGATGTCGGCGGTGACCAGCTCTATGGGCTCGTAGCGCACGCCGTCCACGTCCTTGAACACCACGCGCGGCTTGGAGACGGCCAGCTCGTAGCCTTCGCGGCGCATGTTTTCCAGCAGGATGGTCAGGTGCAGTTCGCCGCGGCCGGCAACCTCGAAGATGCCGTCCTCGTCGGTTTCCTTCACGCGCAGGGCCACGTTGTGCTGCAGCTCCTTTTGCAGCCGGTCCCAGATCTGGCGGCTGGTGACGAACTTGCCCTCGCGGCCCGCCAGCGGGCTGGTGTTGACGCAGAAGTTCATGGTCAGGGTCGGCTCGTCGACCTTGAGCATGGGCAGCGGCGCGGGGTTGGCCGGGTCAGTGACGGTGACGCCGATGCCGATGTCGGCAATGCCGTTGATCAGCACGATGTCGCCGGGGCCGGCCTCGGTCACCTGCACGCGCTCCAGGCCCTGGAACGTGAGCACCTGGTTGATGCGGCCCTTGGTGGATTTGCCATCCGGGCCCTCCATCACCAGCACGTCCATGTTGGGCCTGACGGTGCCGGCGTTGACGCGGCCCACGCCGATGCGGCCCACGAAGGTGGAGAAGTCCAGCGCGGAGATCTGCAGTTGCAGCGGCGCCGCCGGATCGCCCGCGTGCGCGGGAACGTGCTGGAGGATGGTGTTGAACAAGGCCGACATGTCCGGGCCCCACTGCTCACCGGGCTTGCCTTCTTCCAGCGAGCTCCAGCCGTTGATGCCCGAGGCGTAGACCACGGGAAAATCGAGCTGCTCGTCGGTGGCGCCCAGCTTGTCGAACAGGTCGAACGCGGCGTTGATCACGAAGTCGGGCCGCGCGCCGGGCTTGTCCACCTTGTTGACCACCAGGATGGGCCGCAGGCCCAGGGCCAGCGCCTTCTTGGTCACGAAGCGGGTCTGGGGCATGGGGCCTTCCTGCGCGTCGATCAGCAGCACCACGCCGTCCACCATGGACAGCGCGCGCTCCACCTCGCCGCCGAAGTCGGCGTGGCCGGGCGTGTCGACGATGTTGATGTGCGTGCCCTGCCAGCTCACGGCGCAGTTCTTGGCCAGGATGGTGATGCCGCGCTCGCGCTCGATGGCGTTGTTGTCCATCACGGTGTCGACCACCTTCTCGTGCTCGGCGAAGGTGCCGGACTGGCGCAGCAGTTGGTCGACCATGGTGGTCTTGCCGTGGTCGACGTGGGCGATGATGGCAATGTTGCGAATTTGTGTACTCATAGTGCTTCCTTGGTGCACGGCACCGCTGCGGCCCCGTGCGTGTTTTCCAGAATCTGTTGGATTTCGATGGGGCTCAACAGCCGCCCCGGTATCAGTTCGCCCGCCTTCGCGCGCGCAGTGCCCAGCAATGCCCGCGGGCTGGCGCCGAACACGGCCACGCGCCCGCTGTCGGCCCAGGCGCCGCGGCGGCGCACGCCCGAAAGGAAGCGCCCGGCATCCTCGCCCGCCAGCGTGACGGGCATGTGGTCGGCCAGCAGCGATTCCACGGGCAAGAGCCGTGCCAGGCGCGCGGGTTCGTCGAGCGCCTCCAGCGCATCGAGCGCGATGGCCCCGTCCACCCGGAAATGCCCGGTCGCCACGCGCCGCAGGCGCGTCAGGTGGCCACCGCAGCCCAGGGCCTCGCCGATGTCCTCGCCCAGCGTGCGGATGTAGGTGCCCTTGCTGCAGGTTACTATCATTTCGATAGCTTGCTGCGCAGGTGTATCAGGCGCCAGGGCCAGATTCAATGCCTTGATCTGCACGTCGCGCGCAAGGCGTTCCACCTCCTGACCGGCACGGGCGTATTCATACAGCGCCTTGCCGTCCTTTTTCAGCGCGCTGTACATCGGCGGTATCTGGCGGATGGCGCCCATGAACTGGTGCTGCACAGCGGCCACCTGCGCGGGCGTGACGGCCACGGGCCGCTCGGCGATCACTTGGCCCTCGGCATCGCCGGTGCTGGTCTTCTGCCCCAGGCGCAGCGTGGCCTCGTAGGTCTTGTCGGCGTCGAGCTGCAGTTGGCTGAACTTGGTGGCCGCGCCGAAGCACAGCGGCAACACGCCGCTGGCCAGCGGGTCCAGCGTACCGGTGTGGCCGGCCTTCTCGGCGCGCAGCAGCCATTTGGCCTTTTGCAGCGCGTCGTTGCTGGACAGGCCCAGCGGTTTATCGAGCAGCAGTACCCCATGCACAGGGCGCCGCTGCACCCTGGTGCGAGGCGCTTGCATGGCTAGTCGCCCTTCGCCCGCGAGGAGACGGCCTTGGCGATCAATGCATTCATGTCGGCGGCGCGCTCGGTGGTGCGGTCGAACACGAAGTGCAGCGTGGGCACGGTATGGATGTGCAGGCGCTTGAACAGGCCGCTGCGCAGGAAGCCCGCGGCCTGGTTCAGCGCATCCTGCGTTTCCTGTGGGTCGCCCAGGAGCAGGCTGAAGAACACCTTGGCGTGGGCATAGTCGGGCGTGACCTCCACGCTCTGCAGCGTGACCATGCCCACGCGCGGATCCTTCAGCTCGCGCGCGATCAGCTCCGTCAGATCGCGCTGGATCTGGTCGGCCACCTTGAAGGCGCGGTTGGGCGTGGCGGATTTCTTCGCGGGCATGGCGGTCACAGCGTGCGCGCTATCTCCTTGATGTCGAAGAACTCCAGTTGATCGCCTTCCTTGATGTCGTTGTAGTTCTTCAGCTTGATGCCGCACTCGAAGCCTTCCTTGACCTCGCGCACGTCGTCCTTCAGGCGGCGCAGCGACTCGATCTCGCCCGTGTAGACCACCACGTTGTCGCGCAGCAGGCGGAAGTGCGCGCCGCGATGCACCAGGCCCGAGGTGACGTAGCTGCCCGCCACGGTGCCGATCTTGGAGGCCACGAACACGGTGCGGATCTCGGCGGTGCCGATGACTTCCTCGCGCTGCTCGGGCGCCAGCATGCCCGACATGGCGGCCTTCAGCTCGTCCACGGCGTCGTAGATGATGTCGTAGTAGTGGATGTCCACGCCGTTGCCCTCGGCCAGCTTGCGGGCGCCGGCATCGGCACGCACGTTGAAACCGATCACGATGGCCTTGGACGCGATGCCCAGGTTGATGTCGCTTTCGCTGATGCCGCCCACGCCCGCGTACACCACCTGCACGCGCACCTCGTCGGTGGAGAGCTTGAGCAGCGACTGCGCCAGCGCCTCCTGCGAGCCCTGTACGTCGGCCTTGATGATGATGGGCAGGGTCTTGACCTCGCCCGCCGTCATGTCGGAGAACATGTTCTCCAGCTTGGCGGCCTGCTGCTTGGCCAGCTTCGTGTTGCGGAACTTGCCCGCGCGGTAGGTGGCGATCTCGCGCGCGCGGCGCTCGTCGGCCATCACCATGAACTCGTCGCCGGCCTGCGGCACTTCGGTCAGGCCCTGGATTTCGACCGGAATGGAGGGGCCCGCATCCTTGGTCTGACGGCCGTTCTCGTCGATCATGGCGCGCACGCGGCCATAGGTCTGGCCCGCAAGCACCACGTCGCCCACCTTGAGCGTGCCGGACTGGACCAGCACCGTGGCCACCGGGCCGCGGCCCTTGTCGAGCTGTGCTTCGATCACCAGGCCCTTGGCCGCAGCCTCGACCGGCGCGGTCAGCTCCAGCACCTCGGCCTGCAGCAGCACCTGTTCGAGCAGCGTGTCGACGCCCTCGCCGGTCTTGGCCGATACGTTCACGAACGGCGATTCGCCGCCGTATTCCTCCGGCACCACCTCTTCGACCACCAGCTCCTGCTTCACGCGCTCTGGGTTGGCATCGGGTTTGTCGATCTTGTTGACCGCCACGACGATGGGAACACCCGCCGCCTTGGCGTGCTTGATGGCTTCCTTGGTCTGCGGCATGACGCCGTCGTCGGCGGCCACGACCAGGATCACGATGTCCGTAGCCTGGGCGCCGCGCGCACGCATGGCGGTGAATGCCTCGTGGCCCGGCGTGTCCAGGAACGTGATGGTGCCGCGCGGCGTATCGACGTGGTAAGCACCGATGTGCTGCGTGATGCCGCCCGCCTCGCCCGAGGCGACCTTGGCGCGGCGGATGTAGTCGAGCAGCGATGTCTTGCCGTGGTCCACGTGGCCCATGACGGTGACCACCGGGGCGCGCGACTTGGCCTCGGCCAGTTGCTGCTGCACTTCCTCGTCAGTGAAGGCCTCGGGGTCGTCGAGCGCGGCCACGATGGCCTTGTGGCCCATTTCCTCGACCAGAATCATGGCCGTGTCCTGGTCCAGCGACTGGTTGATGGTGACCATCTGCCCCAGCTTCATGAGGTGCTTGATGACCTCGCTGGCCTTGACCGCCATCTTGTGGGCCAGCTCGGCCACGGTGATGGTCTCGGGCACGTGCACCTCGATCACGCGCGTCTCCGCCGGGGCGGACTGCATCACCTCGTCGCGGTCGCGGTCGTTGCCGCGGCGCCCGCGCGGGCCACCGCGCCAACTGTTGCGCCCGACGCCGCCGGAGCTGTCGCCGCGGGTCTTGATTTCCTTCTTTTTGGCCGGATCACCGGCCCAGCTCGACGACAGCTTGGCGGACTTGATTTCCTTGCCCGCACCCGCGGGTGCCGGGGCGGCGCCGGGACGGGCCCCCGCAGTGGTGCCAGCCGGGGGCTTGTGCAGCGTGCCCTTCTTGGTGTCGCCAGCAGTCTTGGCGGCGGCGGGCTTGGCTTCCTCGGGCTTCTTGGCGACCAGCACCTTCTTGGGTGTGGCCATCATGGCGCGGATGGCCTCGGCCTCGGCCAGGGCCTTGCGGCGGCGTTCGTCCAGATCGGCTGCGCGGGCGGTTTCCTCGGCGGCACGGGCCTGGGATTCGGCATCGGCCTTGGCGCGGGCCTCGGCCTGCGCCGCAGCGCGTTCGGCGGCTTCCAGGGCCTGCTCGCGCGTGGCTTCCTCGCGCTGGGCCGTTACCTGCGCCTTCTTCTGCTCTTCCTGCGCGGCATAGGCGGCAGCGCGCTCCTCGGCCTCGCGCTCGCGGCGTTCGCGCTCCTCGCGCTCGCGGCGCTTTTCCACCAGCTCTTCTTCCTGGCGGCGGATCAGCTCCGCCTGGCGGCGCGCCTCTTCCTCGCGGCGCACGAGGTCATGGGACGGCACGCCCGTCGCAGCGGGGGGCCGCGCCACGGCAGGCGCCTCGGCATCATCGCCCGCAGAGGCTTCCGTCTCGTCCTCGCGCTTGATGAAGGTACGCTTCTTGCGCACTTCCACCTGGATGGTGCGGGCGCGCCCGGTGGCGTCGGCCTGCTTGATCTCGCTGGTGGACTTCTTCACCAGCGTGATCTTCTTGCGGTCAGCGCTCGCGGTGCCATGGCTGGCCTGCAGATAGCCCAGGAGCTTCTGCTTGTCAGCATCTGTCAGTGCATCGGTGACGGTGGACTTGGACACGCCGGCGGAGCGGAGTTGATCAAGCAGGACGTCGGGCGATTTCTTGAGCTCGGTTGCGAACTCGGCTACGGTGGTGCTGGACATATTCGGTACGTGCCTCCATGATCTTTACTCTTGACCCGCGAACCAATGCTCGCGTGCCTTCAGGATCAGAGTCTTGGCTTCATCGGCAGTCTGGCCGGTGATTTCAGTGAGTTCGTCGATGGCAAGGTCGGCCAGGTCGTCGCGGGTGTCGATGCCGTGCTCCGCCAGCTTGGCGATGAGTTCCGGCGTGAGCCCTTCCAGGTCGCGCAGATCCTGCGATACCCCGCTCGCGCTTTCCTCGCGCGCGATCTCCATGGTCAGCAGCGCATCCTTGGCGCGGGAGCGCAGCTCGTTGACCGTGTCCTCGTCGAAGCTCTCGATTTCGAGCATTTCCTGCAGCGGCACATAGGCCACTTCCTCGAGGCTGGTGAAGCCTTCGTTGATCAGGATGTCGGCGATCTCCTCGTCCACGTCGAGCTTTTCCATGAACAGCTTGCGGCTGGCATCGGTCTCGCTGGCCTGCTTCTGGGCCGACTCGGCGGCGTCCATGATGTTGATCTTCCAGCCCGTCAGGTCGGACGCCAGGCGCACGTTCTGGCCGCCGCGGCCGATGGCGATGGCGAGGTTCTCCTCGTCCACCACCACGTCCATGGCGTGCTTTTCCTCATCGACCACGATGGAGGACACGTTGGCCGGGGCCAGCGCACCGATCACGAACTGCGCCGGATCCTCGCTCCACAGCACGATGTCGACGCGCTCGCCGGCGAGTTCGTTCGTCACGGCGTTCACGCGCGTGCCGCGCACGCCGACGCAGGTGCCGATCGGATCCACGCGCTTGTCGTGCGAGAGCACGGCGATCTTGGCGCGCGAGCCGGGATCGCGGGCGCAGCTCTTGATCTCGAGCAGGCCCTGCTCGATCTCGGGTACTTCCTGGCGGAACAGCTCGATCATGAACTCAGGGGCCGAGCGCGACAGGATGATCGGCGCGCCGCGCAGCGTCAGGTCGACCTCCATGATCATGGCCCGCACGCGGTCGCCGCTGCGCAGGTTCTCCTTGGGGATCATCTCGGAGCGGCGCAGGCGGCCTTCCACGCGGCCGGACTCGACGATGATGTCGCCCTTGTCCATGCGCTTGACGGTGCCGGTGAAGATCTTGTCGCCACGCGACATGAAGTCGTTGAGCAGCATCTCGCGCTCGGCGTCGCGGATCTTCTGCAGGATGACTTGCTTGGCCGCCATGGCGCCGATGCGGCCGATGGGCACGGAGTCGACCGGCTCCTCGATGTGCTCGTCCACCTCGATGTCGGGGATCTGCTCCTTGGCCTCGAACAGCAGGATTTCCTGGTCGGGCAGTTGCAGGCCGGCCTCATCGGGCACCACGTGCCAGCGGCGGAAGGTCTCGTAGTCGCCGGTGTCGCGGTCGATCGCCACGCGGATGTCGACGTCGCCCTCGTAGAGCTTCTTCGTCGCCTGGGCGAGAGCCGACTCGACCGCGCCAAACACCACATCGCGCTCGACGTTCTTCTCGCGCGAAATGGCTTCCACCAACATCAACAATTCGCGATTCATGCCACGACTCTCCTGTTTCTCATTCATCCGAGGACCAGGCCCCGGCCATTCGTGCCCAACCCGTCCTGCTCCAGCATCCGTTCGGTTCCGGTCATTCCCCCGCCACGGCGCCCTGGCCGGCGCCGCGCCCCTTGAAATCCACTATGGGGGCGAGCCGCGCCTCGCGCAACTCGTCTAGCGAAAAGCCGAGCGCCTGCAATGGCGCCGGCTCGCGCTTCTTGCTCACGCGCTGGCCCGGCTTCGGGGGTGGCGCGTCGCTCCATACGATCTGCCAGCCCGCGGCATCGCCCTCGCCCGTGCGCTCCAGCGTGCCGCGGAACTTCTTGCGGTTGGCTCTCACCTGGCCATCGGCCACGGCGACACCCAGCGGCTCCTTCAGCGTGATGTCGATCACCGCGCCCGTGAAGCGCTCGAAGTCGCGCGCATGGCGCAGCGGGCGGTCGATGCCGGGCGACGACACCTCCAGGCGCTTGTAGTCCACGCCATCGACTTCCAGCGCGAACTGGAGCTGGCGCGTGACCTTCTCGCAGTCCTCCACGGTGACGAACTGCTCGGCGGCCTGCGCGCCCTGCCAGGGGATGTCGATGGTGATGCGCAGCAGCCCCCCGGCGGAGCGCTCGATCTCCACCAGGTCGTAGCCCAGCCCGGCCACGGTTTGTTCGACTATCTGCTGCAGCGCCACCTTGATCCAGCTTCTCCAAAAATGCTCTCATACGACTTACGCAAAAAGGATGCACCCAGCGCCGGCACGAAACCCGGCGGGGATGGAAACATGTTTGCGCAAGCCCCCCGTTCAATAAAAACGAACGACCAAAAAAAACGGGCGGTTGGTACCCGCCCGCTTGGTCGTGAAGACCCCGATTGTAGCGTGGAACGGCAGGTTTGGCAAAGAACAGAACGGGGCGCCGTCGCCGGCATCAGGCCCGCGCCTGCCGCAGCCGCTCGAATATCTGCTGGCCCAGCGCGTCCGCCGGCGCCTCCGGCGCGGGCTGGGCCTGCAGGCGCTCGATCAGCCGCGCCAGCACCTCGGCGGGCGGCGTGAGGGGCCCCAGAAAGCGCACCTGGGCCCCGTCGGCGATCAACAGCGTGGGGAAGGTCTGCACGTCCAGCTCATCGACGATGTCGGATTCGTCCTCTATGTCCAGCCATTCGAACCGCAGGCGCGGGTACTGGCGCGCCAGGGCGTGGAACACCGCGCGGTATTCGCGGCATGTGCCGCACCATTCGGCGCACAAGCAAACCACCCACCATTGGGACATGGATCCACGCTCCCGGCAAAAAGAGGCATGCTAATCCAAGCCGACCGGCATCGCCCGGGCCGTCACGCCACCGCGGCGGCGGCCACCAGCCGCTGGGTGTAGGGGTGCGCAGGAGCGTCCAGCACCTGCAGCGCGGGGCCGGACTCGACCACGGCGCCGTCCTTCATCACCATCACCTCGTGCGCCATGGCGCGGATCACGTCCACGTCGTGGGTGATGAGCAGGTAGGCCAGGCCGCGCTCGCGCTGCAGCCGCTGCAGCAGCGCGAGCACCTGCTGCTGGATCGTCACGTCGAGCGCGCTGGTGGGTTCGTCGAGCACCAGCGCCTGCGGGCGCACGATGAGCGCGCGCGCAATGGCCAGGCGCTGGCGCTGGCCGCCCGAGAATTCGTGCGGATAGCGGGCCAGCAGGCCGGGGAACTGCGCGTCGGACAGGCCCACGTCGGCCAGCGCGGCCAGCACGCGCTGGCGGCGGGCGGCGGCGTCGAGCGCCGGCTCGTGCACGCGCAGGCCCTCCTCCACGATCTCCTCCACCGTCAGGCGCGGCGAGAGGGACGAGAACGGGTCCTGGAACACCACCTGCACGCGGCGGCGCAGCGCCTGGTTGGCCGGGGTGTTGCGCAGCCCGCCGCCCTGCCAGCCCTGGCCGGCGATGCGCAGCACGCCCGCATGCGGCAGCAGACCCAGGATGGCCTGCGCCAGCGTGGATTTGCCCGACCCCGATTCGCCCACCACGCCCAGCGTGCGGCCCGGCGGCAGGCGCAGGCTGGCGCCCTGCACGGCCACGAAGGCACCCTTGCGCAGCCAGCCGCGCAGGCCCGGCACCGGCACGGGGTAGGCCACGCGCAGGCCGCTCGCCTCGATGGCGGGCGTGGCGCCAGGCGGCAGCGCGGTCTCCACCACGTCGCGCCGGGGCGTGCTGGCGAGCAGCTTGCGCGTATAGGGATGCTGCGGGCGGGCGAACACCTCGGCCACCGGGCCGTGCTCCACGATGCGGCCATGCTCCATCACCGCCACGCGGTCGGCAAAGCCGCGCACCAGGTGCAGGTCGTGCGTGATGAGCAGCACGGCCATGCCGGTCCTGCGCTGCAGGCCGGAGAGCAGCTCGAGGATCTGTGCGCGCAGCGTGACGTCGAGCGCGGTGGTCGGCTCGTCGGCCAGCAGCAGCGCGGGGCGGCTGGCCAGGGCCATGGCGATCATGGCGCGCTGGCGCTGGCCGCCCGAGAGCTGGTGCGGATAGGCGCCGGCACGCCGCGCGGGCTCCGCGATGCCGGTATCTGCTAGCAATCCGATAGCTTCCTTCGCAGATTCCGCGGGCGAAAGAGCCTGTTTTAGCTGTAGAACTTCCGCGATCTGCCGGCCCACCGGCATGAGCGGGTTGAGCGCAGTCATCGGCTCCTGGAACACCATGGCGATCTCGCCGCCGCGCACGGTGCGCAAAGCGCGTTCGGGCAGCGTCAGCAGGTCGATCGCACCGCCCGCCCCCTGGGCGAACCGCGCCGCGCCGCTGACCTGCGCGTCCTGCGCCAGCCGCAGCAGGCTGAGCGCCGTGACCGTCTTGCCCGAGCCCGACTCGCCCACCAGCGCGAGTTTCTCGCCAGGCGCGAGGGAGAAATCGATGCCATGCACGACCTCTTCGCCCGCGAAGGCGATGCGCAGGCCGCGCACGTCGAGCAGCGGGGCCGGGCCGGTGCCGGGCGCGGGGGAATTTCCGCTCATCGGTCCGCCTTCCGCGGGTCGAGGGCATCGCGCAGCGCGTCGCCCATGAAGGTCAGCAGCAGCAGCGTGGCCACCAGCACGCCGAAGGTGGAAAGCGATATCCACCAGGCGTCGATATTGTTCTTGCCCTGGCTCAGCAGCTCGCCCAGGCTCGGCGTGCCGGGCGGCACGCCGAGGCCCAGGAAGTCGAGCGAGGTGAGCGCGAGGATGGCCGCGCTCATGCGGAACGGCAGAAAGGTGACCACCGGCGTCATGCTGTTGGGCAGGATGTGGCGGCGGATGATCTGCCAGTTGGATACCCCCAGGGCCCGCGCGGCCTTCACATAGTCGAGTTGGCGGTTGCGCAGGAACTCGGCGCGCACGTAGTCCGACAGGCCCATCCAGCCGAACAGGCTCAGCAGCACCAGCAGCAGCGCCACGCTGGGCGCGAAGATGGCGCTGAAGATGATGAGCAGGTACAGCTCGGGCATGGAGCCCCAGATCTCGATGAAGCGCTGGAACGCCAGGTCGATACTGCCCCCGAAGTAGCCCTGCACCGCGCCCGTGGCCACGCCCAGCGCTACGCCGGTGATGGTGAGCACCAGCGCGAACAGCACGCTGACGCGAAAGCCGTAGAGCAGTTGCGCCAGCAGGTCGCGCCCGCGGTCGTCGGTGCCCAGCCAGTTGTCGCGCGAGGGCGCCGACGGGTTGGGCTCCCTGGCGAAGTAGTTGAGCGTGTTCGGGCCGTAGGGGTTCAGGGTGTAGAGCGCCCAGTTGCCGTTTTGCGTGATGCGCTCGCGGATGAAGGGATCGAGGTAGTCGGCGTGCGTGTCGAAATCGCCGCCGAAGGTTTTCTCGGGATAGTCGCGCAGCATGGGGAAATAGGTCTGCCCTTCGTAGCGCACCACCAGAGGGCGATCGTTGGAGAACAGCTCCGCCGCCAGACTCACGAGCACCAGCGCGCAGAAGACCAGCAGACTCCAGTAGCCCAGCCGGTTGCGCCTGAAGCGCAGCCAGGCGCGGCGGCCAGGGGACAGGCTGGCCGGCGGCGCCGGCGGGTTAGTCGAACTTGACACGCGGGTCCACCCAGACATATGACAAATCGGAAACCAGCTTGGTCACCAGCCCGATCAGCGTGAACAGGTACAGCGTGCCCAGCACCACGGGGTAGTCGCGCCGGATCACGCTCTCGTAGCTCAGCAGGCCCAGGCCATCGAGCGAGAACAGGGTTTCGATCAGCAGCGAGCCGGTGAAGAACGCGCCCACGAAGGCCGACGGGAAGCCGGTGACGATGGGGATCAGCGCGTTGCGGAACACGTGTTTCCACAGCACCTGCCGCTCGCTGAGGCCCTTGGCGCGCGCCGTCAGCACGTACTGCTTGCGGATTTCCTCCAGGAAGGCGTTCTTGGTCAGCATGGCCGTCACCGCGAAGCTGCCCAGCACCATGGCCGTGACCGGCAGCGCGATGTGCCAGAGGTAGTCCATGATGCGCGCGCCCCAGCCCAGCTCGTCCCAGTTGGCCGAGGTGAGCCCACGCAGCGGGAACCACTGCAGTTGCCCGCCGAAGACGACCAGCAGCGCCACGCCCAGCACGAAGCCCGGTATGGCATAGCCCGCCAGCACCAGCAGCGTGGTGGCGAAATCGAAGCGCGAGCCCGCGCGCACGGCCTTGGCCACGCCCAGGGGCACGGCCACCAGGTAGCTGATGAAGAAGGTCCACAGCCCCAGGCTGATCGATACCGGCAGCTTCTCCCAGATGAGCTGCGACACGGGCTTGTTCTGGAAGAAGCTGGTGCCCAGGTCGAAGCGTGCGAACTGCCCCAGCATCTGCAAGAAGCGCTCGTGCGCGGGCTTGTCGAAGCCATACAGGGCCTTGATCTGCTCGATGCGCTTCGGGTCCACGCCCTGCCCGCCACGGTAGCCCATGCCGCCCCCTTCGGCTCCGCCGCCGCCCGGGTGTGCACGGGCTTCGGCCAGGTACTGCTCCACCGGCCCGCCGGGCACGAACTGCACCACCACGAAGGTCAGCAGCAGCACGCCCAGCAGCGTGGGCAGCATGAGCAGGATGCGCTTGAGGATGTAGGCGGACATGGCGGGCGCTTTCAGTCTTTCGGGACCGCGGGCCGGGCCCACCAGGTGCCGATCACCGAGTCCTCGCCGCCGGCATAGGGCGGCATGTCGCCCGCGGGCTGCTGCAGCCGCCAGGCGTTGTAGGCCATGCGGTGCGTGGGCGCGCTCCATTGCGGCACGAGGTAGTGGCCGTGCGCGATCACGCGCTCCAGCGCGCGGCAGGCGGGCAGCAGTTGCTCGCGCGTGCTGGCGCCGGTCATGGCGCGGACCAGCGCGTCCACGGCAGGGCTGGCCACGCCGGGGAAGTTGCCCGAGCCTTCGGTGGCCGCGGCCTTGCTGCCAAACATGTCGGCGAACTCCTGGCCCGGGTTGTTGGTGCCGCCGTAGGCCAGCGAGGTGATGTCGAAGTCGAACTTGTCGAGCCGCTGCTGGTAGAGCGCGAAGTCCACGGGGCGGAAGCGCAGCTGGATGCCGAGCTTCTCCAGGTTGCGCGCCCAGGGCGTCACCACGCGCGCGCCGCCCTCGTTGCTGTCGAGGTACTCCAGCACCATGGGCTGGCCCTGGGCGTTGCGCAGCGCGCCGTCCTTCACCTGCCAGCCGGCTTCCTGCAGCAAGGCCCGCGCGCGCCGCAGGTTGGCGCGCAGCGAGGTGTCGCCGTCGGTGCGCGGCGGCACGGTCATGGGGCCGAAGGCGGCATCGGGAATCTGGCCGCGCCAGGGCGCGAGCAGCGCCAGCTCCGCCGGCGACGGCAGGCCCTCGGCCTGGCAGTCGGTGTTGCCGAACAGTCCGTTCACGCGCTGGTAGGCGTTGTAGAACATCTGCCGGTTCATCCACTCGAAGTCGAGCGCCAGGCCCAGCGCCTCGCGCACGCGCACGTCCTGCAGCAGCGGGCGGCGGGTGTTGAGCACATAGCTCTGGAAACCGGTGGGCAGGCGGTGGCGGAACTCGCCCTTGACCAGCTCGCCGCTGTCGAAGCGCTTGCCGGTGACGCGCCGCGCCCAGTCGCCGGCGGAGAAGAAGCGCATCAGGTCGAACTCGCCGGCCTTCAGGGCTTCGAGCCGCGCGGTGTTGTCCTTGTATATCTTGACCGTGACGCGGTCGAAGTTGTTGCTGCCGCGCTTGACGTTCAGGTCGCTCGCCCAGTAGTGGGGGTCGCGCACGTAGGTGATGTCGCGGCCGAAGCGCACCGGGCCGATCCTGTACGGCCCGCTGCCGATGGGCATGTCCATCACCACCTGGTCGAATGGCTTGCCCGCGCCCCACTGGTGGCTGAAGACCGGCAGGCCGCCCACGGTCAGCGGCAGCTCGCGGTTGGGCTTGCGGAAGCGAAAGCGCACTGTGCGCGGGTCGACCACGTCGAGCCCCGCCACATCCTCCAGCACCGTCTTGTAGGCCGGCGACGTGTGCGGGCCCATGAGCGTGTCGTAGGTGTAGCGCACGTCCTCGGCCAGCACCGGGTCGCCGTTGTGAAAGCGCGCCTCGGCGCGAATGTGGAAGGTGGCCGAAAGGCCGTCGGCGGCCACGTCCACGCTGTCGGCCAGCAGGCCATAGCCGGCGCCGGGCTCGTCCAGGGCGCCGGCGAGCAGCGAGTCGAACACCAGCTCCGACAGGTAGGCCGGCGCGGCCCCCTTGATGGTGAAGGGGTTGTACTTGTCGAAGGTGGACTGGCGCAGGTTGCTTACCAGCCGCAGCTCGCCGCCCTTGGGCGCACCCGGGTTCACATAGGCGAAGTGCGCGAAACCCGGCGGGTACTTGAGCGTGCCCCAGATGGCGTACCCGTAGGCGGCCCACGCGGGCACGGCGCAGGTGAGCAGCAGGCAGGCCAGAAAAATCCGCATGCGACAATTCTGATGGATTTTTCATGCGTTTTATCGGAGATGGATATATGGGTTTTCTCACCGGCAAGAAGCTGCTGATCACGGGCGTGCTCTCCAACCGCTCGATCGCCTACGGCATCGCCCGCGCCTGCCATGCACAGGGGGCGGAGCTGGCGTTCAGCTACGTGGGCGAGCGCTTCAAGGACCGCATCACCGAGTTCGCCGCGGAGTTCGGCTCCACGCTGGTGTTCGACTGCGACGTGGGCGACGACGCGCAGATCGGCAAGCTGTTCGACGACCTGTCGCGGCACTGGCCGCGGTTCGACGGCTTCGTGCACAGCATCGGCTACGCGCCGCGCGAGGCGATCGCGGGCGACTTCCTCGATGGTCTTTCGCGCGAGGGCTTCAAGATCGCGCACGACATCAGCGCCTACAGCTTCCCCGCCATGGCCAAGGCCGCCCTGCCCTACCTCAACGACAAATCGGCGCTGCTCACGCTGACCTACCTGGGCGCCCTGCGCGTGGTGCCCAACTACAACACCATGGGCCTGGCCAAGGCCAGCCTGGAAGCCAGCGTGCGCTACCTGGCCGAATCCCTGGGCCCCAAGGGCATGCGCGTGAACGGCATCAGCGCCGGGCCGGTGAAGACGCTGGCGGCCAGCGGCATCAAGGGCTTCGGCAAGATCCTGGGCGCGGTGGCCGAGGCGGCGCCGCTCCGCCGCAACATCACGATCGAGGACGTGGGCAACGTGGCGGCCTTCCTGCTCAGCGACCTGGCCGGCGGCGTGACCGCCGAGATCACCTACGTGGACGGCGGCTTCAGCCAGGTGGTGGGCGGCCTGGCCGAGCCTGCTGCCGCTTGATTCCTGCAAGCAAAATAGGCCTCCAGCGCTTTATTCATAAGCGCTGGCAGCTATCAATACAGTAGCATCAAGGCCGCTCGCCCAGCGCCAGGCGGCGGTCGATGTCTTCCAGCACGGGCCATAGATCGGCCACGCTGTCGATTACGTAGTGCGCACCGTCGGCCCGCAGTTTGGCGCTGGCGGCCTCGCGCACCTGCTGTCGGGCCGCGGCATCCAGCGCCTGCCATTCGGCCAGCGTGAGCCCGGCGGCGTTGCCGCTGACGGCCAGGCCCACGGCCCAGGTGCCGGCGTTGATGCCTTCCTGCAGGCCCACGCCTGTGTCGTCCACCTTCGCCACCGTATGCGGCGGCCAGACGCCGATGTCGGCGAAGGTGCGGTACATCATGAGCGGCGAGGGCCGGCCCTCGGCCAGGTCACCCGCGCAGACCAGGTTGTCGGGCATGTAGCCGCCCCGCGCGGCGATGGGACTGACGACCTCCATGATGGGCCGGTTGTAGCCCGTGGTGGAGCCGATCTTCAGGCCCCGCGCGCGCAGCGCGCGCACGGTGTCGAGCGCGCCGGGGATGAAGTCGCAGAAGTCGGGCACCACGGCGGCGTTCATGGGCGTGAACACTTCGTACAGGTGGTCCACGTCGGCTTCGGTGAAGGGTTTGCCGTGCCGGGCCTGCCACTGCGCGGCGATGCGCGGCAGCATGCCCAGGGCATGGATGTGGTCCCATTTGGCCATGCCCATGGGGCCGCGCGCCTCGGCGATGGTGAGGTCGATGCCGAACTGTGCGAACAGCCGCACGAAGGCGCCCATGGGCGCGCAGGAGCCGAAGTCGATGATGGTGCCGGCCCAGTCGAAGACGACGGCCTGGAGCTTGTGGTGGTCGCGCATGGGTTCCTTGTAGGCGAAGCGGCTACCAGGCGGCGAACACTTCCTCGGCGATGCCGAAGGCGGTACTGGCGCCGGTGCCGCTGGTGACGATGACCAGGCGCGTGGCGGCGTCGGGCGCGTCGATCAGGCAGTCGGTGGTGGAAGACGATGGATAGGTGCCCACCCAGCGCTCGGTGACGGTGAACCCGGGCAGCTTCAGGGCCTGCTGCATGTGGCGCAGCATGAGGTCGTCCACGCGCTGCTCGGCAAAGGGCTCCAGCACCGGGCCGTAGTGGTGCGAGTCGCCCACGACCAGCGAGCCGTCGGCGCTCTGCACCGCGATCAAGTGGATGCCGTTGGCGAGGGCTTCGCCCTCCTCTGCCTCCAACTGCGTGCGCAGCGCCGCGGCGGCGGGCTGCTGGCTATAGCCGAGGTAGCGCACCAGGCTCAGATCGGCCATGACCGAGCCCGGCAGGCGAAAGCCCGCGGGCGGCTGCACGCGCAGCATGTGCAGTTGGCACAGGCGCAGGTGGTGCGGCGCGATGCGCTCGGCAAACAGGCCGTTGATCTCGATGTTGGTGCAGACGGCCACGCGCTCGGCATGCAGCACGGCGCGCGACGTGCGCACGCGCGGCGTGGCGACTTCCAGCACCGCCTCGCCGAAGCGGAAGGCCACGCCCAGCGCCTCGGCCAGCCATCGGGCCAGCAGGCCGATGGCCGTGCGCGATTCCACGCGCATCTCGTGCGGGCTGTAGAGCACGCCCTGTGCATCGTCTAGCCGCAGCACGGGCGCGCGCCGCGCGGCCTCTTCGGTGCCCAGCAGTTCGCAGCCTTCGGCCATTTCCGTCGCCATGAACTCTTCGAGCACCGTGAGCGCCTGGGGCCGGTAGGCCGTGAGGTACAGCCCGCGGTGCAACACGGCGATGCCGGCCTGCGGCGCCACCTCGGCCCAGATGTCGCGCGTGCGGCGGGCGCGGCGCCACGTGTCGCCCGCGCCCTGGCCGGTGACGGTAACGAAGCCGAAGTTGCGGATGGAGGCACCGATGCAGGCAGCATCCTTCTCCACCACGCAGACCTTGAGGCCCTTGCGCGCGGCCGTGTAGGCATGCGCCAGGCCGACGATGCCGGCCCCGACGACGACGAGATCGAAGTTCGCCATGAAAGCCCTTTGTCGAAAAACGGAGCACTGTGGCGGCACCGCATGATGCGAATGTGACACATGGCCCAAGCAAAATCGGAGGCCGTAGACAATCCACCCCATGCGCAACAGGATTCCACCATGGTCAAGAAAAGCTCTCGCCGCACACCGCCATTGCACGGCCCCAATGGCACGGCCCCAATGCACGCGGGGCAGGCCATGTTCGGGCACGCCATGAACAGCCGCGGGCGCACGCCGGCCCATTGCCGCCATCGGCAGGCCGTGGCGCGGCCCGCCGCCTGCAGGCCGCTCGAACCTGGAAACGGCAGTTGACCGCTTCGTATCCCTTGCCAGGCCGCATGAAATCAACAACGCTTTATGGCTTCGATGGCGTTCACCTCATGGGTGAGAGCGCTATGCACCTGCCGGTTCCAGGTTGAACCATGACGCCGAACCTGTCCGACATCAGCGCCCTGTTCGCGCACAAAGGCGCCGCGCAGTACAGCGGCGAGCCGGTCACGCAGCAGGAACATGCGCTGCAATGCGCCATGCTCGCCGAGCAGGAAGGCGCCGACGATGAACTGGTTACCGCCGCGCTGCTGCACGATCTGGGGCACATGCTCAACGACCAAGGCGAAACGCCCACGCTGCGCGGCGTGGACGACCTGCACCAGTTCCATGCCCTGCCCTTTCTGCGCGGCCTGTTCCCCGAGCGCGTACTCGACGCCATCCGCTGGCATGTGGATGCCAAGCGCTACCTGTGCGCCACGCGCCCGGACTACTGGGCCGGCCTGTCGGAAGACTCCAGGCGCAGCCTGGTGTTGCAAGGCGGCATCTTCGACGAGGCGCAAGCCCACGGCTTCATGGACCGCCCGCACGCCGCCGAGGCCGTGCGCCTGCGGCGCTGGGACGACGCGGCCAAGCAGCCGGGCCTGCTGACGCCGCCGCTGGCGCACTACCTCGAACGCGCGGCCCGCTGCCGGCTGGCGGGCTGAGCCAGCACATCAGATGGTGGAATATGGGGGAGTATCGTCATAAATCCCAGGATTCATGGGCGCCACAGGCCAAGCATGCAGGGAGTATCCGCCCGTCCGGCCGGCTCAAGCCAGCGCGAATATCGCGCCGGCCAGGTTGACGCAAGACTCCATCGCATCCGACAGCAGGCCAATCGACGCGGTGGCATGCCATGCCGCCGTCTTGAGCGCGATGGTGACCACTGTGTCGCATCGCTTTTATTGGTGCCGCATAGCATCGAACACTGCACTAGATCGTGCGGCCGTAGGGGCCGTCGCTGCCCACCTGCACCAGTTCTTCCGCACGCGGCGCGGATGTATGGCTCTTGGCCGCCAGCTTGCCGGCGGAACTCGCATCCGCCACGCAGTCGGCGTAGTAGCGCACCTTGCCGGTCATCTCGTCCTCGATCTCGACCAGGCCGTGGATGTCGGTCTCGAAGCCCGGGCACTGGGTATTGAACTCGCGCGAGAACCTCAGGTAGTCCACGATCTTCTTGTTGAACACCTCGCCGGGGATCAGCAGCGGGATGCCCGGCGGGTACGGCGTGATGAGGCTGGTGGTGATGCGGCCTTCGAGGTGGTCGATCTCCACGCGCTCGGTCTTGCGGTGCGCGATGTGGGCGAAGGCGTCGCTGGGCTTCATGGCCGGCGTCAGGTCGGACAGGTACATCTCGGTGGTCAGGCGCGCGACATCGTGCCTGGCGTACATCTCGTGCACGTGCTGGCACAGGTCGCCCAGGCCCATGCGCTCGTAGCGTTTGTGCTGCTGGCAGAACTCCGGCAGGATGCGCCACATCGGCTGGTTTTTGTCGTAGTCGTCCTTGAACTGCTGCAGCGCGGTCAGCAGCGTGTTCCAGCGGCCCTTGGTGATGCCGATGGTGAACATGATGAAGAAGCTGTAGAGCCCGGTCTTCTCCACGATCACGCCGTGCTCGGCCAGGAACTTGGTGACGATGCTCGCGGGGATGCCGGTCTTGGCGAACCTGCCGTTCATGTCCAGCCCCGGCGTGACGATGGTGGACTTGATCGGGTCGAGCATGTTGAAGCCGTCGGCCAGCTTGCCGAAGCCGTGCCAGCTCTTGGCGCTGGTGCCGTTGCCGCGGATGATCCAGTTGTCGGCCCGGCCGATGCCCTCTTCCACCAGCTTGTCCGGCCCCCAGACCTTGAACCACCATTGGTCCTTGCCGAACTCCTGCTCCACCTTGCGCATGGCGCGGCGGAAGTCCAGCGCCTCCAGGATGCTTTCTTCCACCAGCGCAGTGCCGCCGGGCGGCTCCATCATGGCCGCGGCCACGTCGCAACTGGCGATGATGGCGTACTGCGGGCTGGTGCTGGTGTGCATCAGGAAGGCTTCGTTGAACAGCGGGCGGTCGAGCCTGGTGGTCTGCGAGTCCTGCACCAGCACGTGGCTGGCCTGGCTGATGCCCGCCAGCAGCTTGTGGATGGACTGGGTGGCGTAGACCACCGAGCTTCTGGGGCGCACGCGCTTCTTGCCCATGGCGTGGTAGGTGCCGTAGAACGGGTGGAAGGCCGCGTGCGGCAGCCAGGCCTCGTCGAAATGCAGGTTGTCCACGTAGCCGTCGAGCAGGCCCTTGATGGTTTCGGTGTTGTAGATCACGCCGTCGTAGGTGGACTGCGTGAGCGTCAGCACGCGCGGCTTGACGGTCTGCGGGTCCACGCCCGCCAGCAGGGGGTTGGCCGCGATCTTGGCGCGGATGGTGTCGGGCTCGAACTCGCTCCTGGGAATCGGGCCGATGATGCCGAAGTGGTTGCGCGTGGGCTTCAGGAACACGGGGATGGCCCCGGTCATGATGATCGCGTGCAGGATCGACTTGTGGCAGTTGCGGTCCACCACCACCACGTCGCCCGACGCCACCGTGTGGTGCCACACCATCTTGTTGCTGGTGCTGGTGCCGTTGGTGACGAAGAAGCAATGGTCGGCGTTGAAGATGCGCGCGGCATTGCGCTCGCTCTCGGCCACCGGGCCGGTGTGGTCGAGCAGTTGGCCCAGCTCTTCCACCGCGTTGCAGACATCGGCGCGCAGCATGTTCTCGCCGAAGAACTGGTGGAACATCTGGCCCACCGGGCTTTTCAGGAAGGCCACGCCGCCCGAGTGGCCGGGGCAGTGCCAGGAGTACGAGCCGTCCTCCGCATAGTCGAGCAGCGCCTTGAAGAACGGCGGCTGCACGCCTTCGAGGTAGCTCTTGGCCTCGCGGATGATGTGGCGCGCCACGAACTCCGGCGTGTCCTCGAACATGTGGATGAAGCCGTGCAGCTCGCGCAGGATGTCGTTGGGGATGTGGCGCGAGGTCTTGGTCTCGCCATAGACGTAGATCGGCACGTCGAGGTTCTTGCGCCGCACCTCCTCGATGAAGGTGCGCAGGTTCAGCACCGCGGGGTCGAGGTCGGGGCCGGGCGTGAACTCCTCGTCGTCGATCGACAGGATGAAGGCGCTGGCGCGGCTTTGCTGCTGCGCGAACTGGCTCAAATCGCCATAGCTGGTCACGCCGAGCACCTCTAAGCCCTCGCTCTCGATGGCCTGCGCGAGCGCGCGGATGCCCAGCCCCGACGTGTTCTCGGAGCGGAAGTCTTCGTCGATGATGACGATGGGGAAACGGAATTTCATGCGCAGGGCTCCAGGAGATCGCGAACAGGTTCTAGTGCAGTGTTCAACGCTGAGCAGCACATAAAACCGCAGCTTTTGACGCATGGCGGCGTTGCAAATCCTCGCGATAGCTACGGCTATCGCTGTGGTTTGCGCCTTGCCCTGCGCCAAAACGCATCGCTTTTATTGGTGCCGCCAAGCATCGAACACTGCACCAGGGCGGCAAAACCGAAACAGGCGCGAAGTGTAAGGAATAACGATGACCGCGCTTGGCCCCCCGTTTCTTTTGTTCCACAATGCGGCGCACATCATTCAAATTCAAAAGGGGAAGGGCATCGCGGCCATGGCTTATTCGACCCTGTGGTGGCTGGCAACCGGCAGCGCCGTCGTTGCCGAGCTGCTGACCGGCACTTTCTATCTGCTGATGATCGCAGCCGGGTTGGCCGCAGGCGCCATCGCGGCCCATGCCGGCCTGCCGCCGCCCGCGCAGATCGTCGCCAGCGCGCTCGTGGGCGGCGGCGCGGTGCTGCTGTGCTACTACGGCAAGCGCCGCAAGGGCACGGGCCGCACCAACGCCAGGCTCGACGCCGGCCTAGACGTGGGCGAACACGTGCAGGTGGATGCCTGGGCCCCCGACGCCACCGCGCAGGTACGCTACCGCGGCACGCTGTGGACCGCCATCCTGCGGCCCGGCGCCAGCGCGCAGCCCGGGCTCCATCGCATCGTGGAAGTAGTGGGCAGCCGCCTGCTGCTGGACCGCATGTGACGGCGGCCGCACCGCATCGACATTCATCTACTAACACCCCGGGAGGCCCACTTGGAAATCGCCATCGTTGTGCTCGTCATCGCAGTCATCTTCATCACCCAGTCGATCAAGGTCGTTCCACAGCAGAACGCCTGGGTCAAAGAACGGCTGGGCAAATACGCGGGCACACTCACACCGGGCCTCAACTTCCTCATGCCCTTCATCGACCGCGTGGCCTACAAGCACAACCTGAAGGAAATCCCGCTCGACGTTCCCAGCCAGATCTGCATCACGCGCGACAACACGCAACTGCAGGTGGACGGCATCCTGTACTTCCAGGTGACCGACCCGATGCGCGCGAGCTACGGGTCGAGCAACTACATCATGGCCGTGACCCAGTTGGCCCAGACCTCGCTGCGCAGCGTGATCGGCAAGCTGGAGCTGGACAAGACATTCGAGGAGCGCGACATCATCAACGCCCAGATCGTGACCGCCATCGACGAGGCCGCGCTGAACTGGGGCGTAAAAGTGCTGCGCTACGAGATCAAGGACCTGACGCCCCCGAAGGAAATCCTGCACGCCATGCAGCAGCAGATCACCGCCGAACGCGAGAAGCGTGCGCTGATCGCGGCATCCGAAGGCCGGCGCCAGGAGCAGATCAACATCGCCACCGGCGAGCGCGAGGCCTTCATCGCCCGCTCTGAAGGGGAGAAGCAGGCCGTCATCAACAAGGCGCAGGGCGAAGCCGTCTCGATCACCGCCGTGGCCGAAGCGACAGCCCAGGCCATCGAGCGCATCGCCCTGGCCATCCAGCAGCCCGGTGGCGCACAGGCCGTGCAATTGAAGGTGGCCGAAAAGGCGGTGGACGCCTATGGCCAGGTGGCATCCGACGCCACCACCACGCTGATCGTGCCCGGCAACATGACGGAAGTGTCGGCCCTCATTGCCTCGGCCATGAAGATGGTGCAAGCCGGGCGCCCCGCAGCCTCCTGAGCGGCTCACAGATTTGCGCGGCACAGGGGCACTTCGCCGCCGTGCCCTGCCTGCTAGAATCGAGAGCTTCGGAGCGGTGGATGAGTGGTTTAAGTCGCACGCCTGGAAAGCGTGTGTGGGTTAATAGCCCACCGCGGGTTCGAATCCCGCCTGCTCCGCCAGAACATGGCCTAAGTGGTTGATCCACTTAGGCTTTTTTAATTTTCTGCCCTTGCGTTATACGTCTGGTTCTACGGATCAGTCACCGACGTATTGCCTCGTTCAGGGCTGGACTCTGACCCAGATTGAGCTGCCTTGAGCGAGGCTTCTTGGTCAGGGCGAGTCAGACGATGGCGGCCACACGCCTGGTTCACGGTTGCCAACGGTACTCAAGCGGCTGCGCGTCGTTTTTTGATGGCTGTCAGTGCTGCGCGCGCATCTTGGGTGCGTCCTGCCGTCACGTCATCCAGGCCCTTGGATGCTTCGTCGATCAGCAGCAGGTGGATGCGCTCGCGCTCTAGCTGGTGGTAGTAGTCGAGGCGCTTCGCGTCAATGATGGCGATGTAGGCTGGGTATTCCGGACGAACGTGACCGATGAACCTGGAAACGGCAGTTGAACCAACCGAAAAACTGAAGAAACCCAATACCCATGCGGGTTTCCAAAGACTTCGCGTGACTGCAGAGCAGTTCCAGATGGGTGAGTCTGGAAAGCATGGAAACTCAATGCGTGACAGGCAGTTGCTCGAATTTTGGGGATTCAACCTAGAAACGGCAGTTGGATGCGCCTGCCGGTGCCGTGATCGGGGTGCCAGGCAAGGCGCGACGACGCGGCGGGCTACTGCCCGCAAGGAGGGGCAACGCCGCATGGCGCCCCGAGCGCGGTGCTGGCAGGTGCATAGCGCTCTCACCCATGAGGTGAACGCCATCGAAGCCGTCAACGCTTGATTTCATGCGGCTTGTCAAGGGATACAAAGCGGTCAACTGCCGTTTCTAGGTTCAACTGCCGGATTTAGGTTGAATCATGAACATGATGCTCCATCGAGGTTTTTTTCAGTCTTCGTCTGCTGTGCCGGGCAGCGGCTGGCCCTGCATGCGCCGGGCCACCGCCGCTTCAATGGCGTCGAGCACATGCGCTTGCACGCGGTCGGCAAAGCGCTTGCGCCGGTTGCTTGAGAGCTTGCCGCCGTTCTGGTAGGTGGCGACGATCAGCGTGCCCAGGTCCGTGCCGCGCAGGTCGTAGCGGTCATTGATGTGCCGGGCCACGTCGTCAAACAGCCCCAGAAACTCCACCTCTTGGCGCAGGTGGATCTCCAGCGAAGCCTGGGCCATCGCCAGCGTGAAGGCCACGCCCTCGGTGACATCCATGTAGCGCAACCACAGGTCTTCGCCGGGCTGCCATGTGTAGCTGTACTGGTCATCGCCCGACCAGAGCACCTGGCACAGCTCCCGGGCGGGCCGGCTGAACGCCGTCAGCGCCTGCCAGTATTGATCTTCGTGCTTTTTCATCGCCACCGACACGGGCAGCAGAAAACCCGCAGGCAGACCGCCCGACTGTCCCAGGCAGTGGTGAATCAGAAAGCGCGACAGGCGCCCGTTGCCATCCATGAACGGGTGCAGAAAGACAAACGCGAACGACACCACCCCAGCATGCGCCAGCGGGTCCAGCCCAGCGGGGCGCTGGTTAGACAGCGCCATCAACTGCTCCATCAGCTCGGCGCACAGCTCGGGCGCGGGCGGCACATAGGTCACGCCCGCCGCGCCCAGGGCGTTGCCCTGCAGGTGGTTTTGCTCGGTACGGAACTGCGCCGCCTTGTCGAACGGGTTGCTGACGGTGGCGTTCTGCAGCTCGATCAGATAGTCCTCGCTCAGGGGGCGCGGGTCGTGCGCCCGCCTGAGCAGCGCGGCAAACCGGCGGGCCTTGTCCTCGCTGGGCGTTTCGCCCTCGATGGCAAACGAGCCCTCGGTCTCGCTCAGATACGCCCACGACAGGGCACGCTCCAGCATCTGCGCGCCGATGGATGCGGCAAACAACTTGGCATGGGCCAGCACATCGTGCTGCAAGCCCTGCAACACCGCATCGGTCTTGCGCACCACCGGGCAAAACGGCAGATCGCCCAGCCCGTTGAAGTCCACCCGCCAACGCGCATTGCGCCGCGATGCCCCGGTCAGGTAGGCCGCCGGGTCGAACATGGGCACATACGCTGCCGCCACGGGCTGCCGCTCCACCGCCGGCAGCGGGCGCTGGTGGGCGGCCTCCCACAGCAGGCACAGCTTGCGCACATAGGCACCGTTGGGCGTGCGCAGGAATTCCGCCGCCATCTCCTCCTGGCCGACCTGGCGCAGGGCCGCCGTCAGGTAGTCCAGCCGCACCCCTTCGTGCTTGATGGCAAAGAGCGCGTGGTCCAGCCAGCGTGCGCCGGGCGCCAGCTTGGCAGGCACCAGCAGCGCCCCTTCGGCCAGCCGCTGCAGGCTTTGCACAGCCGCCAGCCGCGCCTTGTGGGCACCCAGAAAGTCCGGGGCCTGGAGCGCGTCCTGAATCCAGGCGTAGCCGACAGCGGTGCTCATGTCAGTGGGGCGGTGCGGGGCAGAAAAAACCTCAGTGTCCGGGAATTTTCTTCAAAAATGAAGAAGTGCTCGATGTTTTTCTCAGAAGACACCCCCCGGCGCACCCCCGGCGCATCACCCCCGCCACGCCAATTCGCCACCGGTCGCCACCGCCTGCGCGCGGCCCAGGGCCTCCAGCGTTTGCAGCAGGGTGGGCAGGCTTTTCTTCCAGGGGCCGCGGCCTTTGAAGCGCAGCTCGATGGCGGCCAGGGTGAGGGGCGCGGGGGTGTGGGCCAGCACGGCGGCCACGGCGCGCACTTGTTCGGGCAGGGTGGCAGGCCAGGGGTGTTGCGGGGGGGTGGTTTGCTCTTGTTTTGATAGCGATTTTTCACTATCAAAATCGGCCTCTGGCGCCCGTTCTTCCTGCGGTAGCAGCTCCTGTTTTTGCAGTGAATTTTGCGGATTTTGAAACGCGGGCCGCAGCCAGCGCACGCGGCCCTGGGCTTCTTCGGCGGCGCGCTGGGTGTTGAGCTGCACCAGGTGGGCCAGGATGCCGTCGGTGCTGGCGTTGGCGGGCAAGCCATAGGCCGCCAGCACTGCGGCGTCCAGCTCGTCGTGCAGCTCGCGCAGCACGCCCACCAGGCCCTGGGTGTGGATGGTTTTCTCTTTGGGCGTGAGCGCGCGGCCCTCGCGCAATGCCGTCAGCACGTTGTAGATGCCGGTCAGCGTGAGGCCCGCGTTGCCTGCCTCGGGCGCGAGCACGCGCTTGCGGTGGGCGTCGATCTGCTCGGCGAGATGGGCGATGCGCTCGCGCAGGGGCGGGGTCAGGCCGGTGTCTTCGTCGGGGAAGGGGAAGGTGTCGAAGCAGGTGGATTTGCTGTAGACGGGGTCATTGCCAACGCCCAACCGGCCACCGAGCGCCAATGCCCAGCAGACATGCAATTGGCTGGAGAGGACGCCCAGGGAGAAAGCGTCGTCGAGTGCGATGGCAATCAGCTTGTCATCGGGGAGGATGCTTGCGTCCAGGAATTGGAAGACGCGGTGTTTGGCAACTTGGCCAGTGACGATGTAGCGTTTGAGGCCGGACAGGGAAGCGCGCATCACAACTCGGGCTTCTGCAAAAAGCCACCACAGGTCACGAACTCTCGCTCTGTTGTTTTGTTCGCGGTCGGGTTTGACTCGCTCCAGCAGCCATTGGTAGATAGCCGGGTATTTGTCGCGTAATTCTTCTGCGCTGAGGCCATGAGCGTCGATGACAAATGCGCCACGCGGTGTCTCGGTGAGATCGCGCCCATTTCGATATGCGCGAATGATTGGAGGGTTGCCCAATTTGGCAGCTTCTTCCTTTGAAACGATAAAACCCGCGCCGTGCGGAATAACCCCGCGGTTACCAATCTGTGCATTGGCCCGCAATGGCGTGGCTGCCGCCACATTCGCTCCCACAGTCAAGTCTGCGTGCACCAGGCCGGGCTTTTTCGTTAGCGTTACTGCGACTTCACCATGCTCGCCGGGTATTTCCTGTTCCACAGTCAGCACCGAGCCTTCGCCCGTGCTCGACGCCAAAACTGTCATGGCAATGCGCACCGCAGCACCATTGGCGCTATCGACCCACGGGTGGTCGGCAATCGCCATGTGGAGGTGCGTTCCTTTGTCCAACGCCGCCTGCACCACGCGCCGGTTGAAAACCATCGTCAGGCTGTTGGTGGTTATCAACCCCATGCGCCGGGTGTGGCCTGCAGCCACCTGGGCGGCAGCGTGGTGCCACCAGAACATCACAAAGTCGGCGCTTTCAGGAATCTCGGGCCAGGCGCCGCGCAGGGCTTGCACATAGCCGTCACCGAGCGCATCGCGCATCCGCTTGTTTCCTATGAACGGCGGGTTCCCCACAATGAAATCCGCCTGCGGCCATTGCGCCTTGCGGGCGCCCAGGTAGCGCCATTGCGGCACCTGGGCGGCTTCGTCGGGCACTTGCTCGCCCGTTACGGGGTGGGTTTTGAATGTGCGGCCGTCCCAGCGGCTGAGCAGCTGGCCGGCGGCGTTGTAGGCGAGCTCTTGCGCGTCCCAGGCCAGCACGGCGTCGCGGCATTCGATGTTGCCGTAGTTGTGCACCACGGGTTCGGCCACGGCGGCGTTGCCGCGGGTGCGGATATGCCATTGCAGGTAGCCAATCCACAGCACCAGCTCGGCCATGGCGGCGGCGCGTTCGTTCAGTTCGATGCCGCGCAGTTGCTGCAGCGTGACGGTTTCGCCTTCAAAGCCGAGCTGGTCTTGCGTGTGGCCCAGGGCTTCGAGCTGGTTGACGATTTCGCCCTCCAGGCGCTTGAGATGTTCCAGCGTCACATACAAGAAGTTGGCACTGCCACAGGCGGGGTCGAGCACGCGGGTGGTGCACAGCTGGTGGTGGAATTTTTTGACCTCGGCGCGGGCCTCGGCCAGCTTGGCTTCCATCGCCTTGCCTTGCAGCATGTTGGCTTCGTGGGCCAGCACCAGGGCGGCGGCCTGGGCGTCGGACCAGGCTGCGCGCAGGGGCTCGATGACGGTGGGCAGCACCAGGCGCTCCACATAGGCGCGGGGCGTGTAGTGCGCGCCCAGGGCGTGGCGCTCGGCGGGGTCGAGGGCGCGTTCGAGCAGGGTGCCGAAGATGGCGGGCTCGACCTCGCGCCAGTTGGATTGGGCGGCGGCTATGAGCAAATCCACCTGCGCGGGGGTGAGCAGCAGGCTGTAGCCGTCTTGCCCCGCGCCTTTGAAGAGCTTGCCGTTGAAATGCAGCACGGGCTTGGCCAGCGCGGCGCTAAAGCCGCCCCGGTCCATGTCGGCCCACAAAATGCGCAGCATTTGCTGCAGCGTGGCGGGGTCGTCGCGGTGGGTTTGCAGCAGGCCCAGAAAGGCGCCTTTGGGCAGCAGTTCCACGTCTTCGGCAAACATGCTGAACAGGCAGCGGGTGAGGTAGGCTGCTACGGTTTCAGGAGCTATTGGCGCTTGCTGGATAAGCGCTAGAGGCTGATTTGGCTTGAAGTTTGCGCCATTGCCCTCCAGCGACTTGGCCAACTGGGCCAGCAGGGCGGCCACGTCGCGGGTGACCTGGGCGCTGATGCGCGCGGGGTTGAGGCTGTCGGGGTCGGTCCAGATGCGGCGCAGGCGGTCTTGCACCTCGGGCCGGGCCAGGTCGGCCAATTGCAGGCGGTGGCTGCGCGGGTCGGGATAGGGGGTGTAGGTGCCGCCGGTTTTGCTGAACTCGGCATACACCTCGATGACGGTGCCCACGTCCACCACCAGCACAAAGGGCGGGCGGCCCTCGTGCGCGGGCAGGGCGCGGGCGTAGGCCTCGCCCTGGCTGCGGGCGCGCAGCAGGCCGTCGTCAAAGCCCTTGGTATGGCCGGCGGCCTTGAGCTTTTTGGCCTCCAGCACAAAATGGCCGCGCCGGTAGCAGTCGATGCGGCCGCTGCTGGTGCTGCCGTCGCCATGCGCAAAGGTGACGGGGCGCTCGAACATGTAGTCCTGCCCGGGCGTGGGGTGGGGCTTGGCTACCCCCAGCAGTTCGCACAGGTCCATCACAAAGCTTTGCGCGGTGGCCAGTTCGCTGGCGGTGTTGTGCTGCCAGCGCTGGATGAAGGCCTGGGTGGCAGTGGCGTCGATGGCTGCGGTGGCGGTAGAGGTCATGCAATGGCGGGGATGAAAGTCTTTGATGAGCGACGACCTATCGGCTCATGCGGGCGGCTCGTCCGGGGCCATGGCGGCGGGCCGGCGGTTGCGGCGCCAGGCTTTTTCCAGCTCCACCACCACGTACACCACCATCGCAGCCGCCAGGCAGATGCCCAGCTCGGCCGCGCTCAGCGGCTCGGTTTTGAAGATGGGGTTGAGCCAGGGCAGGTAGATGGTGGCCATCTGCAGTGCAAACGTCAGCAGCACGGCGCCCAGCAGGGGCCGGTTGCTGGCCAGGCCCAGGCGCCACAGTGGCTCGGTTTCGGAGCGGATGGCCATGACAAGGGTCATTTGTGACAGGGTGAGCACCGTGAACACCATGGTCTGCCAGTGGGCATGGCCGGTGGCGATCGCCCAGGCCTGCACGGCCAGGCACAGGCCGCCAATCAGCAGGCCGATGCCCAGAATGCTCTGCCACATGCCGCCGGCAAACAGGCTCTCGGTGGGCGGGCGCGGCGGGCGTTGCATGATGCCGCGCTCGGCGGGTTCGGCCGCCAGCGCCAGGCCGGGCAGGCCGTCGGTCACCAGGTTGACCCACAGGATGTGGATGGGCAAGAGCGGAATGGGCAGCGTCAGCAGCGGCGCCAGGAAGATGGTCCAGATCTCGCCCGAGTTGCCGGTCATGGCGTAGCGCACGAACTTGCGGATGTTGTCGTAGATGCGCCGCCCTTCTTTGACGGCGGCAACGATGGTGGCGAAGTTGTCGTCCAGCAGCACCAGGCTGCTGGCCTCGCGCGCCACGTCGGTGCCGTTTTTGCCCATGGCCACGCCAATGTCGGCGCGCTTGAGGGCCGGGGCGTCGTTCACGCCGTCGCCGGTCATGGCCACAAAATGGCCCCGCGCCTGCAGCGCCTCGACGATGCGGATTTTTTGCGCCGGATCGACGCGCGCGTAAATGCGCACCTGCTCGACCCGCTGGGCCAGGGTGGCGGTGTCGAGTTCGGCCAGTTCGACGCCGGTGAGCACCGGGGCATCGCTGCTGCCGACGATGCCCAGCCGGCGGGCAATGGCGCGCGCAGTGGCAGGGTGGTCGCCGGTGATCATCACGGGGGTGATGCCGGCGGTGATGCAGTCGCGCACGGCAGCCTTGGCCTCGGGGCGGGGCGGGTCGATGAGGGCGATCAGGCCCAGCAGTTCGAGCTGGCTCTCGACGGCGTCGATGGCGTTGGTGTCGGGCAGGCGCGGGTGGTTGCGCCGGGCCAGGGCCAGCACGCGCAGGCCTTGTGCGGCCAGCGCGTCGGCGCTGGCCAGCACGCTGGCGCTGTCCAGGGGGGCGCTGCCATCGGGCGTCCACTGCGCGGTGCAGCGGGGCAGCACCGATTCGGGGGCGCCCTTGGTGTAGGCCACGAAGCCGGCACCTTCCTTGTGGAAGGTGGTCATGCGCTTGCGGCCGGAATCGAAGGGCTGCTCTTGCACGCGCGGCTGTGCGGCGTCGAGCTCGGTTTTTTCGAAGCCGCCGGCATGGGCGGCCAGCACCAGGGCGGTCTCGGTGGGGTCGCCCAGCCAGGTGGCGGGTACGTGGGTATGGCCGTCATCCTCGTCATGGGCGCCCTGGTGGCTGGCGTCGTTGCACAAGGCGGCGGCGCGCAGCGTTTCGGCATGGACGGCGCTGGGCAGCGGGTCGCCGGGTGTCCAGCGCTGGCCCTGGGCCAGCAGCAGTTCGGCGTGCATGCGGTTTTGCGTCAGGGTGCCGGTCTTGTCGGTGCAGATGGTGGTGACCGAGCCCAGCGTCTCTACCGACGGCAGGCGCCGCACCAGTGCATTGATGGCGACCATGCGCCGCGCGCCCAGCGCCAGCAGCACGGTGACCACGGCGGGCAGCGCCTCGGGGATGGCGGCCACGGCCAGGCTGATGGCGGTGAGCGCCATCAGCAGCGGGGCCTCGCCGCGCAGCACGCCCACCACAAACACGATGGCGCAAATGCCCAGCACGGCCAGCGCCAGCCGTTTGCCAAAGGCCGCCAGGCGCCGCTGCAGCGGCGTGCTGCGGTCGTCGGTGTCCAGCAAGGCGGCCACCTTGCCCAGCTCGGTGTGCATGCCGGTGGCCACCACCAGGCCGCGTGCGCGCCCGTGGGTGACCGTGGTGCCCTTGAAGGCCATGTTGACGCGGTCGCCCAGTGCAAGGGGGGCATCACCGGTCAGGGCGTCTGTCTGCTTGGCCACCGTGACCGACTCGCCCGTGAGGGCCGATTCATCCACCTGCAGTTGCGCGATTTCGATCAGGCGCAGGTCGGCCGGTATCTGGTTGCCCGCCTCCAGCAGCACGATGTCGCCTGGCACCAGCACGCTGGCGGGCACCACCTGCACCTCGCCGCCACGCAGCACCGTGGCGTGCGCCGCCGCCAACTGGCGCAGCGCGGCCATGGCCTGGTCGGCGCGCCAGGCCTGCACAAAGCCGATGACGGCGTTGAGCACCACGATGACGAGGATGACCAGCGTGTCGGTGAGCTCGCCCACCATGCCAGAGACGATGGCGGCACCCAGCAGCACCAGCACCATGAAGTCCTTGAACTGGTCGGCCAGCAGCGCCAGGGGGCCGCGGCGGCTGTGGTCTTGCAGCTCGTTGGCGCCGTGCTGCAATGCGCGCTGCGCGGCTTCGTCATCGTGCAGGCCGGTGCGGGGGTCCACCCCCTGCTCGCGGGCCAGGTCGCGTGCATCACGCAGGTGCGCGTTGTCTGGCGGGGGAATGCCGGAGCGCGGGGCAGGAGCTTCAGGCACCATAAAGGAAGACCACGTAGGTGTTGAGCAGATAGACCGCCGCCAGGGCCAGGCTGACTGCGCCCACGGCGCGCAACACCCGGCCGCTCGGGCGAAAGAACAGGCCCACCAGGGCCAGTGCGGTCATCACGATGGCCGAGCTGGCGGTAACGGCATGCACGAGCGAGACATCGGACAGCAGTATGCCCGGGCGGTAGAAAAAGTCTTCCACGGCAATGATGGTCACGTTGAACAGGTTGCTGCCCAGCAGGTTGCCGATGGCCATGTCCAGCGCGCCCAGCCGCAAGGCCGACAGCGTGACCGCCAGCTCTGGCAGCGAGGTGGCCGTGGCCACGAACAGGCTGCCGACGAAACTGCGGTTCCAGCCCATGCTGTTGGCCAGATCCACAGCAGCAAACGGCAGCCATAAGCCTGCGCCCACCACCACTGATGCGGCCAGGGCGAAGCGCATCAGGGCCTGGCGCAGTGGCAGTGCGGGCGGGGCATCCTCTGCAGCCGATGGGTCGGGGTTCGAGCGCTCGTAGGCAAACAGGGTCCGCATGGCGACAAGGTACAGCATGAGCATGATGGGCGTCATCAGCCCCACGCCCCAGACCGATGCCCAGACCGATGCCAGGGACGCGCCCGGGGAGCCCGATTGAGGGCCCAGCTGACCGATCAGCAGGCCCATCAGCAAAAAGCCCAGCAGCACCAGGCTAAGAGCGGCCGTCAGCACATGGCTCTTGCTCGCCCGGCTCCAGACGGGCGCGCGGCGGTAGATGAGGTCGATCAGCACCAGGAAAGCCAGGTTCACCACGCAGCTGCCCAGCGCATTGCCCACGGCCAGGTTGGGCGCATGGGCCAGGGTTACGCCGGTGATGCCCGTAGCCAGTTCGGGCAGCGACGTGACGCTGGCCACCAGCGTCAGCCCGATCCAGCTGCCGGACAGCCCGGTTTGCCGCGCAATGGCATCGCCATAGCGGGAGAGCTGAAAACCCGCCGCGCCGATGAGCAGCGCGCAGGCAATGAACTGCAGCCAGGCCCAGGCGGGCGCGCTCATGCCGCCATGCCCTGGTGCCGGGCGGTTGGGAAGCTTGCGATCATCAGAAATGTCGAGGTCATGGGGTGTTGCATCCTTTCGGCCCGCTTCCAGCGGGGTCAGGCGGGGCGCTGGGGGCGGGTGGTGTAGAACTTGTTTGATCAGGGCTCGCAAAGCAACCTACTTATTACCTTTACGAGCCCTTGTTTCTTATTTCACCACGCCCGAGCAATTGCGTGCGCCGCTCGCCGCACCTGAGCGCCCCGCGCTTGCACTGCCGGGTGTTGGGTCCGCGCACCGGCCATTGGCAGCCCGGCGCGGCTTGGGAATACTGTTGGTCTTTCGTCATCCTGTCCGGGGAACCCTGCCATGCAAATACTTGCCATCGCCGTGACCACTGCTGTACTTATGCCCGGCGCCCTGGGCCTGGCCCATGCCCAGGTGCAAAAAATGCGGCCCGGGCTGTGGGAGCACAGCGTGGTGATGAAGAGCCAGAGTGGTCAGATGGAAGCCGCCATGGCCAAGATGCAGAAGTCCCTGGCCGGCATGCCGCCCGAACAGCGCAAGCAGATGGAGAAGATGCTGGCCCAGCAGGGCGTGAGCATGGGGCCCAAGGGCCAGACGGTGAAGATCTGCGTCACCAAGGAGCAGGCCGATATGGACAACATGCCGCAGCAGGAGGGTTGCACGCAGAAGGTGCAGCGCATCAGCGCCGACACCATGAAAGTCGCCTTCAGTTGCAAGGGTCGCCAGGGCCAGCCGCCGTCGAGTGGCGAGGGCACGGTCAGCCTTCAGGGCACCACGGCCTACACAGGCCAATTCAAGTTCAAGACCGAAAACGAGGGCAGGCCCGAGCAGATCGACATGGCGCAATCCGGCAAATGGCTGTCGGACAACTGCGGCGCCATCAAGCCTGCGCGCTGAGCGGGGCTGGGCTGCTCGTTCAGGCCAGCGTCATGCCGCCAGCGGCGCGGTTTCGGCGCGCAGCGACAGCAGCAGGCGCGTGCCCGGCGTGGGCAACGGTGGGTGGGCGCGCAGCCAGCCAGCGAGGTCGATGGCGTCGTGCACCACGGGCACGCGGTTGCGGCCGCATTGCTCGCAGGCGGCCACGGCCACGGCCTGCCAGTGGGCGAGCTTTTTCTCGGCGCGCTCGCCCCTGAGCCTGAGCACGCTGCGCTCGGCCAGCAGTGGCGTGCTGCTGGCCACGCCCAGTTCGGTGGCTTTTTCCACCAGCCAGTCCATGCGCTCGTTGGCGATGATCCTGGAAACGGCAGTTGGATGCGCGCGCCGGTGCCGTGATCGGGGTGCCAGGCAAGGCGCGACGACGCGCCGGCCCGGTCACTGTCGCAATGGCGCGGTGACAATGGCCTTTGCTGATCACCATGCATCAACACCCATTAGCTGCGGCAGCCACACCCTCGCCTCACACCTCGGCCTGGCAGGTGTTCTGGATCTTTTTGCGCCTGGGCCTCACGTCGTTTGGCGGCCCGGTGGCGCACCTGGGCTACTTTCGCGATGAATTCGTGCAGCGCCGCCAGTGGCTGACCGAGCGCAGCTATGCCGACCTGGTGGCGCTGTGCCAGTTTCTGCCCGGGCCGGCCAGCAGCCAGGCGGGTATGGCGCTGGGGTTGATGCGGGCGGGCATGCCGGGGGCGCTGGCGGCATGGCTGGGGTTCACGCTGCCATCGGCGCTGGTGCTGGCCTTGTTCGGGCTGGGGTTGGCGGGCGGGCATGCCGTGCTGCCCGCAGGCGCCATCCATGGGCTCAAGGTGGTGGCGGTGGCCGTGGTGGCGCAGGCGGTGTGGGGCATGGCGCGCAGCCTGTGCATGGGGCGGGCCCGGGTCACGATGATGGTGCTGGCCTGCTGCGCGGTGCTGCTGGTGCCCGGTGTGTGGGGCCAGGTGGGCGTGATGCTGGCAGCGGGTGGGGCGGGTTGGTGGCTGTCTGGACGGGGCAGGACGGTAGTGGCAGAAACGGCCATCGACACGCCGGATGGCCTGCAGGTGCCGCTGCGCCGGCGCACAGGGGCCGCGCTGCTGGCCGTGTTTGCCGCCTTGCTGGTGCTGCTGCCGCTGGCCATGCACCTGTGGCCCGGCTCGCTGCTGGCCATGGTGGATGCGTTCTACCGCGTGGGCGCGCTGGTGTTTGGCGGCGGCCATGTGGTGCTGCCGCTGTTGCAGGCCGAGGTGGTGGGGCCGGGCTGGGTGTCGGCCGATGCATTTCTGGCCGGCTATGGCGCCACGCAGGCGGTGCCGGGGCCGCTGTTCACGTTTGCGGCGTTTCTGGGCGCGTCCATGCAGGTCTGGCCTGGCGGCTGGCTGGGGGCGGCGGTATGCCTGGTGGCAATTTTTGTACCGTCGTTTTTGCTGGTGGCGGGTGCCTTGCCGTTTTGGGAGCCACTGCGGCGCAACCCGCATGCCCAGGCGGCACTGGCGGGTGTGAACGCGGCGGTGGTGGGGCTGCTGCTGGCGGCGCTTTACAACCCCGTGTGGACCAGTGCCATCCACAGCGGCGCTGATTTTGGCCTGGCACTGGCCGCCTTTGTGGCGCTGATGTTCTGGCGTGTGCCGCCCTGGGCGGTGGTGCTGGCCTGCGGCGTGGGTGGCGCCTTGCTGGCACTTGGGGGTTGAACCTGGAAACAGCAGTTGACCGCTTTGTATCCCTTGCCAGGCCGCATGAAATCAAGCGTTGACGGCTTCGATGGCGTTCCCCTGGTGGGTGAGCGCGCTATGCACCTGCCAGCACCGCGCTCGGCGCGCCATGCGGCGTTGCTCCTCCTTGCGGGCAAGTAGCCCGCCGCGTCGTCGCGCCTTGCCTGGCACCCCGATCACGGCACCGGCAGGCGCATCCAACTGCCGTTTCCAGGTTGAATCCGCAACTGAAAATAGCCTCTGGCGCTTTGTTTATGCCCCTGCATGGGTGATATGCACACCTGCGCCCACCCAAAGTGCGGCGAGGACGGCATTGCTGATGGCGAACGCGACAAGACGATGCTGAACCCGGTTATAGGTCAAATGAATGAGGCTGTGAACGATGCGCAAGGCGACGTAAGACCAAGCCAGCACGACTGCTGTGGGGGTTACTCCAGAGATCACGAAAAGCAGCACGCATACGACATAGAACAGCATGGGTGCCTCAAGCAGATTCATGTAGTTCCGATTCGGGAGGCTCACGCGTGGCGGGACAGAGGCCGACTCTCCGAACTTGAAGTCATCCGCCCGTACTTCTCGGCGAAAGCCCGCTCGAAAGCGCGCCACTGGGATGAGTAGTAGCACCAGGCCAGTCCATGCCGCCAGCGCCAGGATCGGGTAGAGGATTTCGGAGGAGTGCATGTTGGGATGAGACTAGCACCGGGCCGGCTATGCACCTAACCAATGAAAGGGACTTCCCCGTCCCGAACCAGCCGCATCGCGGCAACCGGCAGCCATCTGGGCGAACGCGTCACACTTGGAGGTTTCGGAATTGCGCAATGTGCCGTACGCTATCAGGCTTTTACATCGGAGGCTCCCATGGCCAAAGGCGACCAGCACAAGGAAAAGATGACGAAGAAGCCCAAGAAGGACGCTGCGCCGCCCAAGCAGCCCGGCGCGTCGGACCGGCCCACGCCGCCCGTGACAGCAGTGCTGCCGCGCGGCAAGCTCAAGAACAAGTCATAAGACCACAAGACAACGGCCGCGGCACATGTGGCACCGTCATGCAACAGACATCGTTTCGTCATGCCATTGTCACCGACGGTGCCGACCATGGCGACTCATGCAACGCGACGACGCTTTTCTGCGCGCATGGCGCACCATGGACGTTCCGGCCCACGGAACGGCGGATGACGAACCGACGCGCCCCGCGCAAAAGTACCGCACGCTCTGGATATCCGACCTGCACCTGGGCACGCCCGGCTGCAGCACCCGGGCGCTGCTGGACTTCCTGAAGCACACCGAGTGCGAGACGCTGTTCCTGGTGGGCGACATCATCGACGGCTGGCAACTGCGCCGCCACTGGTACTGGCCGCAGGCGCACAACGACGTGGTGCAAAAGCTGCTGCGCAAGGCGCGCAAGGGCACGCGGGTGATCTTCATCCCCGGCAACCACGACGAGTTCGCGCGCAAGTACCTGGGCCTGAACTTCGGCGGCATCGCCGTGGCGCACGAATGGGTGCACGAGACGGCGGATGGCCGCAAGCTGTGGATCATGCACGGCGATTTGTTCGACGGCGTGATCCAGTGCGCCAATTGGCTCGCGCATGTGGGCGACACGCTCTACGAGTTCACGCTCAAGCTCAACCGGCACCTCAACACGCTGCGCGCGCGCATGGGGCTGCCGTACTGGTCGCTCTCCAAATACCTCAAGCTCAAGATCAAGCGCGCCGTGAGCTACGTGGGCGATTTCGAGCAGGCCGTGGCGCGCGAGGCGCGCAAGCGCGGCGTGCAGGGCGTGGTGTGCGGCCACATCCACCACGCGGAGCTGCGCGACATCGACGGCATCCTCTACGCCAACGACGGCGACTGGGTGGAAAGCCTGACCGCCCTGGCCGAGCACGCCGACGGCACGCTCGAAATCCTGCAGTGGGCCGAGCACATGCCGGTGGCCCGTGCGCGCGCCCGCCGCCGCAGCGAACCGGTGACCGCATGATGTCCATGCCTACAGTGGAATTGATCTATTTCAACGCCGGCGGCGGCCACCGCGCCTCGGCGCTGGCGCTGGAGGCCGGCATACGCCGCGCCGGCCTGCCCTGGAACATCCGGCGCACCAACCTGTTCGACGTGCTCGACGCGCAGGGGCGCTTCCGCCGGCTGACCGGCATGGACCCCGAGGACGTCTACAACAAGCGGCTGGCGCGCGGCTGGACGCTGGGGCTGGCGCAGGAGCTGAAGCTGCTGCAGGGCATGATCCGCTGGAGCCACAAGGCGCTGGTGCGGCGGCTGGAGCACCATTGGCGCGCGGCGCGGCCCGACATGGTGGTGTCGCTGGTGCCCAACTTCAACCTCGCGCTCGGCGAGTCGGTCGCCTCGGCGCTGCCGGGCGTACCCTTCGCCCTGGTGCTTACCGACCTGGCCGACTACCCCCCGCATTTCTGGATCGAGCCGGGGCTGGACCAGCACCTGATCTGCCCCTCGCCTCGCGCCGTGGAGCAGGCGCGCGCGGCGGGCTACCCCGCCGGGCGCATCCATGCGACATCGGGCGCGCTGATCGGCCCGCAGTTCTACGACACCCAGCCCATCGACCGCGCCGCCGAGCGGCAGCGCCTGGGCCTCGCGCCCGACCGCCCCACCGGGATGGTGCTGTTCGGCGGCCATGGCTCCAAGGCCATGCAGAACATCGCCCTGCGCCTGCCCGACACGCAGCTCATCCTGGCCTGCGGCCGCAACGCCGCGCTGGCGCAAACGCTGCGCGCCCTGCCCGCCCAGACGCCACGGCTGGTGCTGGATTTCACGCCCGAGGTCGCCCGCTATATGCAACTGGCCGACTTCTTCATCGGCAAGCCCGGCTGCGGCAGCCTGAGCGAAGCGGTACACATGCAACTGCCGCCCATCATGGTGCGCAACGCCTGGACCATGCCGCAGGAACGCTACAACACCGACTGGGTGCGCGACCAGGGGCTGGGGGTGATCCTGCCCAGCTTCCGGCACGTGGCCGGCGCGGTGAAGGAAGTGACCGGCAACCTGGAGCGCTACCAGGCCGCGCTGCGCGGCCTGCGCAACCGCGCGGCCTTCGAGGTGCCGGCGATCCTCTCCAGCATCCTGGCCCAGGCACGGATGCCAGTGCAGCGGCGGCGGGCCTGAGCACGGCGCGCCCGGCTGCCGGCGTCCGAAAAATACAAGCGTTTTAGGCCTCCAGCGCAGGTATTACCTGCGCTGGCAGCTCACTTTTCGATAGCAATCAGCGCATCCATCCAGGCGCTGATCTGCGCCTGCCCGGTCATGCCGCGCACCTGGACGAAAGCGTCTTGTGCCTCGGGGTGGCGGCGGCGCAGCAGGTTGAGCCACTGCTTGAGCCGCCCCGCGCGCTGGCCAGACTCCAGCCGCAGGCACACGAGTTGCCAGAAACGGGGTCTCCTCGTTTTCAGTGCAATAAGTGACGGTACGCAAAGCTAGCACTGGCGCGGGGGTGGTC
>NZ_JARGEN010000076.1 GCF_029211125.1 Curvibacter soli | reverse complement strand
ACCACCTCCGCGCCAGTGCTAGCTTTTCGTACCGTCACTTATTGCACTGAAAACGAGGAGACCCCGATCCTCATCCCCTCAGCCCTGTACCTGGCCTCCAAGGCGCGGGCGGGTGAGTTTGATAGCGTTTTCTATGCTGTACAGGCACTTGAGCTGGTGGCAGGCGCTGTGAACATCACCCTGCTGGGTCTCAATATGCGCGATGGTCTACGGATGAAGGGCCGGCTGCGACGTCCCCAGGCATCGCGAGCCCTTTAAGCGTTGCGCATCCAGCACATTTCACATCGGAGGATTTTGTAATGTTTCAAAGGCAAGGCGTTTTTGCTGTGGTCGGTGTACTGCTCTTGTTCACCGTTCTCCACTTCGGATTCTCGTCCGAGGCGTATGGCCCGCAGATGCTGGGCCCCACGCTCCTGGGCGGCGTTGCCTTCCTGCTCATGACGATGGTCATCTTGCTGTCCACACGCGCCCCCGCGTTGGAAAACCTCTTTGGGGGTTTGGATCGCTTGTACCAGGTGCATCGCGTGATGGGGGTCTTGACCGCGCTGATCGTGTTGGTGCACTTCTTTTTTGGTGCCCAATTAGATTCCGGTTGATGCCGCAGTCGTTGGCAATGCCACAGTGCCCTCGGCGCCGATGGGCATGCTCGCGCTCGCATTCCTCGTGATTGGTCTGTTTGTGGCGCTGAACCGCAAGATCAGGTACTCGACTTGGCGGCCGACGCACAAGATGATGGGCCTGGTCTACTTGCTGGCGGTCGGCCATTTCATGACCGCGCCGGTGGTTCTGTTCGACCGGTCCCGTCCCTCCGGGCTGATGCTGATGGCCGCAGCGGTGACCGGCGTGCTGGCATGTCTGTACTCTGTGGCCGGCATGAACCGGCGCACTGCGTTGCCCTTCACCATTGAGGCCGTGCGCCCGCTGGAGCGAGCGACCGAGGTGGTGCTGAAGCCTCAACACGCCATGATGGATTTCCTGCCGGGGCAGTTTGTTTTCGTTGAGGTCCAGGGCAAAGGCTGGAAGGAGCCGCACCCCTTCACGATTTCCAGCGCGCCAGGGGAGCAACGCCTGCGCGTCACCATCAAGGTTCTGGGCGACTGGACGCGCAAGGTGCGAGACGAGCTGCAGCCTGGGGGTGCGGTGCTGGTGCGTGGGCCCTATGGCAAGTTCGACAGCGCCCGCGCCGGCAACCAGCAGGTGTGGGTGGCCGGTGGCATCGGGTTAACGCCCTTTCTGTCGATGTTGCGCGCCATGCAGCCAGGCGACCCCCGCCAGATACTGCTCGTCTATGCGGCGCGCAACGAGCGGGATGCACTTTTCCTGGGCGAGTTGAAGACACGTGTGGCGGAACTGGGCAATGTCAGCTTGCTCACGCGGTTTTCCGAGCAAGGGGAGTTTGCTGACCTTCCATTGATCCAGCAGGCTTGGCCGGGGGAACTGGGTCAGCGTGATTACTTCCTGTGCGGTCCGAAGCCAATGACCGATGCCCTCAGGTCCCGGCTGCGCAAGGCGGGCGTTGCGCGCGGGCGTCTGCATGCAGAGGCTTTCGAGTTCCGTTGAACCGGCTCGGTCGCTGATCAAGATGCCTTGGCCGGACGAATACGTTCATCTGTCGTGGCCGTTGTCCTTTTCCGACGGCGTTCATGGTGCTGGCCGCCATCCTTCGCGCAACGCTGGCGCCTCTTCGACCTATTGCATCCATCGACGAGTAGTGCCCAGGATCGCTAGCTCCGAGAGGTGCGCCCAATCGCGCTGCGGAAGCGCAAATACTCGCCCATGCGCTGTATGTGACTCTTCATTCCGGAGTGCGCAGCCACGGAACAAAGGGCGAGATCAGTGCGCCGCGAGGTGCGGATGATCGCTTTAGCATGGCGACGCTAATCGGCGGTGCGTATAGCGCTCGCAGAAGCTTATGTGGCGGCCCCGTCTGAGGTGCCAGGCTGGCGCAGGTGATCCACTAGCAGCCGAGCCACGTTGGAGAGTGATTCGTAAGCCCGCACGCACAGCATGAGGCGGCGCTCGGCCCAGGGCTCGACCAGTGTCACGGCCCGTATGGCCAGAGTGCCCCGATATAGCTGGGCGCTGCCGCGCGGCAGCACTCCCACGCCCAGGCCCGAGGCAACCATGAGGCACATGGCGTCGTAGCCAGTGACCTGGATGCGCAGCCTCAATGGCATGCCGACCTGCCCGGCAGCCTGAGTTAGTCGATTGTTGATGGCGCTACCAGGGTGCGCGCCTACGAAGTCGTAGGCCAGCGCCTCGGCGAACTGCACGCTGCGCCTGCGGGCCAGGGCGTGCCCCGCGGGTACTACCAGCACCAGTTCGTCGCGGCGGTAGGGTAGCAGCGTGACGCGCTCACCGTAGTGTCCGTCGTTGAGCAGGCCCACGTCGGCAGCGTTTTCCGCCACCGAGCGCGCGATTGCAGTGCTGATCTGCTCCTGCAGTCGCACGTCCACCTGTGGGTGCCGCGCCAGGAAGCGCTGCAGGTCCCCGGGCAGGAACTGCGTGATGGCGGAGATGTTGGCCACCACGCGCACGTGCCCGCGCAGGCCTACACCGTAGTCGCGCATCTGCGCGGCGATGCCGTCCAAGTCGTTTAGTAAGCCGCGCGCCAGGTTCAGGAGCGCGTAGGCGGCGGCCGTGGGCTCGGTGCCACGGTTGCTGCGGGTGAACAGCTCCACGTGCAGCACGTCCTCCAGCTCGGCTAAGCGCCGGCTTGCGGCCGAGGGGGCGATGTGTTCGCGTGCGGCAGCGCGGGCGATAGCGTTCTCTTCCATGACGGCGATGAACAGGCGCAGGGAGACCGGGTCCAGTTTCATGGGATCCGATCGTACTGGCATCCTTGCCGGCCATGCCGGATTGCGATGGCAGCGTCGCGTATCAGCGTTTTGCGGCCTCTGGTGCGTGCCGCGATGATTGCCGCCATTGCATGAAGGAGACAGATGACGATGCAAGCGCAAGCTACCACCCCTGCAGCCCTTGCCGGTGTGCGCGTGGTCGAGATGGGCCAGCTTATCGCCGGCCCGTTCTGCGGCAAGACGCTGGGCGACTTCGGCGCCGAGGTCATCAAGATCGAACCGCCCGGCGGCGGCGACCCGCTGCGCAACTGGCGCATGCTCAAGGACGGCACTTCCTTGTGGTGGCAGGTGCAGTCGCGCAACAAGCGCTCGGTGGCGCTCGACCTGCGCCAGGCGCAGGGGCAGGACATCGCGCGCAGGCTCATCGTCGAGGCCGACGTACTCATTGAGAATTTCCGCCCCGGCACGCTAGAGGGGTGGGGCATGTCGCCCGAGGAGCTGCACCGCCTCAACCCTGGCCTGGTGATACTGCGCATCTCCGGCTACGGCCAGACCGGTCCGTACCGCGACTTGCCGGGCTTTGGCGTGATCGGCGAGGCAATGGGCGGGCTGCGCCACCTCACGGGCGAGCCCGGCCACGTGCCGGTGCGCTGCGGCATCTCCATCGGCGACACGCTGGCCGCGCTGCACGGCGCCTTCGGCGTGCTTGCGGCGCTGCATCACCGCAACGTCAACGGAGGTCAGGGCCAGGTGATCGACGTTGCGCTGCACGAGGCCGTATTCAACTGCATGGAGAGCCTGATTCCCGAATACAGCGCGTTCGGAACGGTGCGCGAGCCCGCAGGCAGCGCGTTGCCGGGCATCGCGCCCAGCAACGCCTACCCGTGCACGGACGGGTGGGTGCTGGTGGCTGGCAACGGCGACAGCATCTTCAAGCGCCTCATGGAATCCATCGGGAGGGCCGACCTCGCGGCGGCACCCGATCTGGCGAGCAACGCGGGCCGCGTCGCCCGCGTGGCCGAGATCGATGCCGCCATTCAGGCGTGGACCAGCCCGCGCACGGTGGGGCATGTGCTTGATGCGCTGGCCACCGCGCGCGTGCCGGCAGGCAAGGTCTACACGGCACAGGACATCTGCGAAGACCCGCACTATCGCGCGCGCGGCATGTTGCTGGAGCTGCACACGCGCGACGGCGACACGATAGAAGTGCCGGGCATCGTGCCCAAGCTTTCGGCCACGCCGGGCAGCATCCGTTCCAGCGCCCCGCACCTGGGTGACGACACCGACGTCGTGCTGCGCGAGGCCGGCTTTAGCGAGGCACAGATTGCGCTGCTGCGCGATACGGCGGTAGTGGCATGAGCTGGCAACCGGGGACGCCCTGGAGTGGCGCGGGGCGCCGCATCCACATGCAGGAGGTAGGCATGCGCGACGGACTGCAGAACGAGCAGGCCTTCGTGCCCACGGCAGACAAGATCGCGCTGGTTGATGCGCTGTCAGACGCGGGGTTGCCCAAGATCGAGGTGACGGCCTTCGTGTCGTCGCAGGCGATTCCCGCGCTGCGCGACGCCGAGGTGGTGCTGCGAGAGATCCGCCGCCGCCCCGGCACGGTCTATAGCGCGCTGGTGCCCAACGTGCGAGGCGCGGAGCGCGCCCTCGACGCGCGCGTCGACGAACTCAACCTCGTCCTCTCGGTCAGCGAGACGCACAACCGCGCCAACCTGCGCATGACGCGCACCCAGTCTTTCGCGGCGCTGCGCGAGGTGATCGCGCGGACGGCGAGCACGGCGGTGAATGTCTCGCTCTCTTGTAGCTTCGGCTGCCCGATAGAGGGCGACATGCCCGAGTCCGAGGTGCTCGGCTGGGCGGAGCGCTTCATCGACCTGGGCGTGCGCGGCGTCACGCTGTGCGACACCACGGGCATGGCCTACCCAACTCAGGTGGTGGCGCTTGCCCGCGCGTTCCGCGCCCGCTGGGCCGACACCGCGCTGACGCTGCATTTCCACAACACGCGTGGCATGGGGCTGGCCAACATGCTGGCAGCCATCGGGGCGGGAGTGGACCGGTTCGACGCCTCGCTCGGCGGCCTGGGCGGCTGCCCCTATGCGCCCGGCGCTAGCGGCAACGTCTGCACCGAGGAGATCGTGCACGCGCTGGAACTCATGGGCTACGCGACGGGGGTTGACCTGCCCGGCCTGATCGCCGCAGCGCGGCGCCTTCCCGCGCTGGTGGGGCACGACGTTCCGAGCCAGATCAGCAAGGCAGGTCAGCGGCTGGAGCGACACCCCGTGCGGGCTGACTTTCAGGCTATTCGCGCACGCCCTGTCTAGGGACGGAACCGATTTTTCATCGCTCCATCAGAAATATAGGCAAAACCATGCAGTTACCCATCATCCGCAAGCGTTTCACCGCGCTGCTTTTTTCCCGTAGCCGCCTTAGGCAACGCGCTGCTCCGGGGCGACTGAACCCTTTTTACATGGAGGATCATCTTGAAAATCTGCCGATTTAACGACAACCAACTAGGTTTGGTGGAGGGCGACCAGCTGCGCGACGTAACGGAGGCGCTTGATGTGTTGCCAGCCTGTCGCTACCCGTTTCCTCCCCATGACCTGCTAATTTCCAACTTGACGCAGGTGATGCGCGAAATCAACCGATTGGCGCCGACAGCACCCGTGCGTGAGTTGGCGGAGGTTCGTCTGCTCAGCCCGGTAGCCAATCCGGGCAAGATCGTGGCGGCACCGGTCAACTACAAGAAGCACCTGGAAGAAGCCCGCGACCAAGCCGAAATCCACCACAACAACCACGTTGCCGCCATTCACGAGGTGGGGTTGTTCCTCAAAGCCAACAGCTCTCTGGTAGGGCCCAGTGCCGGCGTGGAAATCAAGCATCCGGACCGGCGCAACGACCACGAGGCCGAACTTGTCGTGGTAATTGGCAAGGCCGGACGCGACATTCCGCGCGCGCGGGCGCTGGAGCACGTAGCTGGTTATGCCGTTGGGCTGGACATGACCACGCGCGGCCCCGAGGAGCGCAGTCTGCGCAAGTCCATCGACAGCTATTCCGTGGTTGGGCCGTGGCTGGTGACGGCTGATGAAATACCCGACCCCGCGGGTATCGCCTTTCGCCTGACGGTCAACGAAGAGCTTAGGCAGCAAGCCAACACCAGCGATCTGATCCTCGATGTGCCAGCGCTGATCGAATTTGCTTCGCGCTTTTACACGCTGAACCCCGGCGACATCCTCTTCACGGGAACGCCCGAGGGAGTCGGCCCCTTGGTGCCAGGCGACCGAATCATTTGCTCATTTGCTGGGATTGGCGAGATTGCCGTCCAGGTACGCGCAGCAGTCTGAGGTCGCCGCGAATTTGTTGTCCAGTAATTCATACAAGACAAGGAGACAGTGATGAATCGAGAATACCCCGTGCTGCAGTCCGATGCAGGAGCAGGTGGCTTACGTCGGCGTCAGGCCCTGACGTTCGGTGTCGGCGCGTTGGCAGCGTCCGTTGGCGTACGAGCTTGGGCCACGGTCGACTACCCGAGCAAGCCGATCACGCTTGTGGTGCCATTCCCGCCCGGCGGCCCGGCGGACAACAACGCGCGACTCATCGCGCGCAAGCTCGGTGTAGCGCTCGGGCAGCCCATCGTCATCGAGAACAAACCCGGCGCCAGCGCTTCCATTGGCACTGAATACGTCGCGCGAGCGCAGCCCGATGGCTACACCTTGCTGCAAGGTACTCTGGGAACGCATGCCATCAACTTGGCGACCATGCCTGAACTGCGCTACGACCCGGTACGCGATTTCGCGCCGCTGGCGACAACCTGTGCTACCACCTATGTACTGTTGGCCAACCCCAACAAGCCCTATTCCAATCTGCAAGAGCTGATTACCTTTTCACGCCAGCACCCCGGCGCCGTCAACATGGCTTTGTCGGGCGGACCAGGCACCGTCAATGCGCTGGCGGGCGAGCTGTTGCAGAAGACCGCCGGCATCCAATGGACAGCAGTCGCCTACAAGGGTAATGCACCCGCCTTGCAGGACCTGCTGGCCGGTACTGTGGACGTGATGCTGGGTTTCCCGGGCGAGTCCCTGCAGCACGTCAAGGCGGGCAAGTTGCGAGCGCTGACAGTGACTTACGGCAGTAGGTTGAGCGACTATCCCGACGTGCCCACGGTGGCTGAGGCAGGCTACAAAGGGGCCGAGATGACGGCTTGGTTCGGCCTGTTCGCCCCCGCAAAGACACCCAAGGCCATTGTGGACAAACTGATCGATGAGCTGGGCAAGGTGGTGGGCGATCCAGAAATGCAGCGGGCCACGGTGGCGATGGGCTTTCTGCCCTACGCGGTGAAGGGCGAGGCGTTCGATGCCATCGTCAAGCGCGATGCCGCTCAGTGGCGTCCAGCAAGATAGCGTCCGTTCATGAGCACCGGTCCGGCCTTGCAGAACCTGCAGAGCGGCTTCCGCACGGCGCCGCCGTCGGCTGACCAAATGGCTGTGACGGGTGCTATGAAGTGTGAACTGGGGGTGGCCGCTGCCGCGCCCAGAAATTTGACCAATCCCATGGGCCAACGGCCTGGGTTCGGTGCTGATAGGACGCGATACTGCGACGAGTACCGTACTTGACGCTCAGTATATCTCTGGGGTTAGTCGCTGGTTGCGGTAGACGACATGCGTGTCCGCGCCGAAGTAGAAGTGAGCCACCGCGCCAATTGAATCGTGAGCCAGGGGTGGAAGCCGACGCTGTGATGGTCGGCTGTGGATAAGTGTATGTCCTTGCCTCGGTCTTTGACCTCCTCATCTTGATGGTGGTGTCGCGTAATAAGGCGCGAAGGGCGTAGCCCGCAGCGCCTTGCCACGCGCGGCGCCCGTTAATCGGTGGCGTCGGTTGGGTCGGCTTTGGCGCTGCTCTTGTGGGCCTGCTCCCTGGCCTTGATGCGCTTCTTGGCCGTGGCACTGCTGTGCAGGAAGCGATGACTCTCGTTGCCTGTCTCCACGATGTGGCAGTGATGGGTGAGCCGGTCGAGCAAGGCCGTGGTCATCTTCGCGTCGCCGAACACTGTGGACCACTCGGCGAAGTCCAGGTTGGTCGTGATCACCACGCTGGTGTGCTCGTAGAGCTTGCTAAGCAGATGGAACAGCAGCGCCCCGCCGGCTTGACTGAACGGCAGGTAGCCCAGCTCGTCCAGGATCACGAGGTCCATGCGCAGCAATCCACTGGCGATCCGCCCCGCCTTGCCCTCTCTCGTCTGTCGCGGATGGTGGGTACGGGCTGCGCTGGGAGTGACCGCGTTTTCAACGTCCTGCACGATGTGGCGCCACTGTATGGCCCTCTCGTGCTGGTGATCCGACAGAGAGCCTTCTGGTGGCCGCGGAAGGAACCGCCAGCTGTCGGCCGAACCGACCAGGCCGATGCCGACAAACCCTTTTCCGTTGCAGTAAGCGATCACGGTGTCGCCTTCTGCCATGGCGAGCAGGACGTCTTTCCCGCGCCCATCAACTTCGTTTTGGTAGCCAGTGGTCAGGACGCCACGTGAGACGTTCTGTTGCCACCAGGCCGTGTTGGGCGGCTTGCCGATGTTGAAGAGATGGGTCGTCATGGCGGCAGTTTCCCATGGGTGCTCCCAGAGGACGGGTGTCGGCGCGCACTGGCTTTTCAGCCTCTGCGGCTGCAGGTCGACTGCGTTTTGGCAGAGTCGCTGCGGCGCGTCTCCCGGCGCTGGGCCGGCGGTCTTCAGGTCCGCACAACCGCGCCGACTACGCCCAGACCATGGCCCACGATTACGCCGTGTTCCGCAAGAATGCACAAGCCGGCGGCACGCTGGCCCAGCTGGACGCCACAATCGCGCGCTACCGTGCCGGCTACGCCAACCGCTTCCGCGACTGGCTGCGCAGCCACAACCGGTGCATTTCCTGGATGATCACAGGCCCCACCAAGTTTCCCCGGCACAAGTGGAATCAGGCCGCGCATAAACGCATGACTGAACTGGTGAAGTACCGCGAGCAGGTGCTGCGCGCCACATGGTGCGCGAATTGCGCCCGGACCTGCGGTCCAGTGTGTCGGGCGATCCCGATGCCAGCCGGCATGTCGCTTTGGCGACCTTGGTGCCGTCGATGTTGTCGCGTGAGGGGCACGATGATGGCTATTACCGCCATGCCGTTCCGGCCAAGGTTCAGGCAGCAGCCAACCCGGACGATCTGTGTAGCGAGGCGCAGAAGCGTCTCAATCCCTCCGGCGCGCCACTGACGAGGTATCGACCGATAAGTACCGAGCGACAGATCGCTAGCTTCCGGAGCCGAAGTTTCGAGTGCATCGCCCAATAGACGATCAGCGACGTTTACGCCAAGTACGACGGTTGAAGATCTAGGTCAGAGATCGACCGAGCCGCGACGTTGCTTGTGGATAATTTTACCCATGCCCGGCACGCCTACTCGTCGCCGAGGAATTCTCAGCCTTTGAACACCTGCTATGCCAAAACCCACCAGTGGCACTCGCCACACGATACTCTCGGACCGCATCCCTGAACTCTGGCAGATTGCCAAAGTGGACCGATTCGGCGCTGTTGCGCCGATGGAAGAGGCCGCGATTGGCTGTGAAACTTTCCTTGCCTGAGGTTGACCGTGTCTATACCGCGTTAATGCAGGCACGGGCCCTCTTGAACGGCACACCTGCCCCAGCATGCTGAACCTTTCCACAGCGGAATATTTCCTCGAGCAATTGGAGAGCGACGGTGCCGAGGCACTCTCTACTGGCTTGAGCGCGATGCAGTTGGCGCCCGAGGCAAAGAAGCGCACCAAGGAACTGATAGACAAATTCCGGCAACGTCTTTCGGAGATGCAAGGTGCAGTGCAAACTCCGTTTGCTGGTCGATACACCGACTCCTCCGGAGAAGCCTTACCTATGAGGATGTGCCTGTTTTTTGACCGCTTGGAGAATCTCGGCTTTTATGTAACGCGCACGCCGTTGGCGAGGCCGGGCACCGTCGGCCGGACTTTTCGAATCTATCACTCGAGCATTCACGTGGCCCAGTGGGCACCGGGCATGTTGCTCAGAAATGATCCGCGCGTAATGTTGTACCGGTTTCAGAAGGAGGGATTGAAAACCATCGCGGAGGCGCCCCCCGATATCGACGTGGATAAATTCGTCGAGCAGCACGACATCGACGTGCGTCAGATTTACTTAAATCCAAGCGAGGGCAAGCACTACCTACACGTTCGAGACGAATCCACTGCAGTGTCAATGCTGGAGCAGTGGCGCGAAAAAATCGACCATATCGCGGCGCCAGCACTGCGTGGCACGGCGGGAGAAATCGCCGAAGACATCACGCACATTTGGGCCGATAAAACATTGACCCCAACAGAACGCAAGGCCTTGGTCGATGCACGTCTGGGTCAAGGGAGATTCAGGACTGATCTGATGGGTGAGTTTGCCCGTGCATGTGCCGTCAGCAAGCTCGATGTGCCGGAAGCATTGCGAGCGTCACACATCGTGCCGTGGCGCTCATCAAGCAATTGCGAACGGACTGATCCCAAAAATGGATTGCTACTATCGGCGAACCTCGACGCCCTGTTTGATCGCTACCTCATCACATTCGATGGCAGCGGCAGGCTGATTGCATCCGCCGCATTGAGTGAATTGCAACGCGCATCGCTGGGCTTGACTGGTGATTTTGTTCTTCCGCTATGCAGCGATCGACAAGCCTTCATGCGCCGACATGAACGGGAATTCAAGCGACGGCTCGCCGCTGCCAGCGCCTAGCGCAGACATCGCCGTCGTTCCCCCGGTAAACCTAGTTTTATGTTTTCCGGCAAAGGTTGGCCACGGCCAGAGGGTAGTTTGAATTGTTTGGGCTAGCAGCAGTCAGATCTACGATGGCGGTTTCTGCCCTGAGGCGGCCGCTGGTTCTTGCGCTAAGCGAATGCACGGCAGCAGCGTCTGGGCATTTATCGAATGCTGGCCATATGCGGTGGCCGGACCATGCATGCCATGGGTCTGCAAGGTGTTGCCCTTCGCGGGTGTTCGCACGCTTGTCGCGCGGCCCCGTCGGGCCATCCAAGGAGCGGGACCACTACCAAGACGTTTGTGTGGTGCTCAACCCGACACTGTGGAAAGAGCACCAGCGTGGGAACTTGCCACAGCTGACCGCGTTATCGCGGAACAAGCTTTATGTCGCCTGCACCCGGGCACGCGGCGACCTCTATCTGGCACCTTCACCCGCGACGCCGAGCGCTTTGCCGAAGGCCGCAACATCGAGCTGATCGACGGCGCCAGCCTGCAGCGGCTGCTGCAGCAGGCCAGGACCGGCACCAAGCCCGCCGTCAAAGTTACTGCTGCGTCGATGGTTGGGCCGGATGCGACGCGCATCGAACCTGTGGGATCGTTGGAGCCCGCGCAGGGCTTCGGCACCGATCAACCGGCGGCCATGCGTTGCCCCCGATGCACCAAGCCGATGGTCTTACGCGTGGCTCGACGCGGCGCGTCGGCAGGCCAGTCGTTCTGGGGTTGCTCGGCTTTCAGCGATGGCTGCCGCGGCATCCGTCCGCTCTGACGGCACAGGCGAGTCTATCTATGCATGTGCCCAAACCCTTTCATCCAGGCCGACCTACAAGGCCCAGCTGATTACGTTTCACACGTTCACGCACAAAAGATAAGGATCTGACATCCATGGGTCGACGCAGTGGGTTTGAGGGGTTTTTGCGGGCTACGGTGCGGGCCGCCGCGGCCTCTGAGCGGGAGCGGCAAAGAGACATCCGGTCGCGGGCGACCCAGGCACGCCAGATCGAGCGCCACCAGCGCATGGCAATGGCGCAGCTGAATCGGGAAGACCGGGCCATGCAAAAGGAGGCTAAAGCCCAATACCTGGCGGACCGGACCGGTGAAACTGACGATATGAATGCGGAACTGCAGGACCGCATGCAGGAGTTGCAGTCGATCCTCGCCCACACGCTGTCCACGGACGACCGTATCGATTTCGACACCTTGCGACCGTCCACCAAGTTCGAGCGTTTCGAGACGCCGCCAGCGTTGGCGCCCAGCCAGGCACCTCGCGCGCCCAGTGTTCCTCCGCCTCTGGCCAGTTGGCGCAAGTTGATTCCCGGCGCGGCGACGCGGCACCAAGCCACGCTGGCCCAACTCGCCCGAGAACATGAAGCCGAAGTGTTCCGCTTCAACAAGGCCGAGCAAGCCAAGTTGGACCAGCTCAAACCGCTGCGCGCTGCATACGACGAGCGCAAGCAGCGCTTCGAGGCGGAAGTCAAAGACCGCAACGAAGAAATCGACGGACTCCAGAGCGCGTACCGGGATAAGACGCCAGAGGCAGTCGTGGCCTACAACGAGATGGTCCTGGCGCGCTCCGAGTACCCCACCGAAGGGTTTCCGCAGAAGTTTCGGGTGGCCTACAACCCGGAGTCATCTGAACTAGTAGTGGAGTACGAGCAGCCTGAAGTGTCGGTCGTTCCGCAGGACGTGGAATACCGCTACGTGAAGTCGCGCGACAGCATGGAGTCGAAGGCGCGCAAGGCCACGGAAATCAAGCAGGTCTACCAGGACATCCTGGTTTCGATCACGCTGCGCACGCTGCACGAGCTCTTCGAGGCCGACCAGGCCAATGCCATTGCGATGGCGACCTTCAACGGCCTGGTCGATACGACCGACCCGGCCAACGGGCAAGCCATACGGGTACCGGTGATCTCCGTGCGGACGTCCAAACTGGAGTTTCTGAGCCTGCGGCTGGAGAAAGTGGACAAGGTGGCCTGCCTGCGCAGCCTGGGCGCTCAGGTCTCCAGCAGGCCCGACGAATTGCAGGCCGTCAAACCCATCGTGGAATTCGACATGGTGGACAAACGCTTCATCGACCAAGGCGATGCGTTGTCGGGGCTGGAGTCGCGTCCCAACCTCCTGGAGATGACGCCGTCGGCATTCGAAGTCCTGGTCGCCAATCTGTTCGGCAAGATGGGCCTTGAGACCAAGCTCACGCGCAGTTCTAAGGATGGCGGCGTGGATGCGGTGGCCTACGACATCCGGCCCGTGCTGGGCGGCAAGGTGGTTATCCAGGCCAAACGGTATCGAGACACGGTGGGGGTCAGTGCGGTGCGGGATCTCTACGGCACGATGCTTAATGAGGGCGCCAACAAGGGAATCCTGGTGTGCACCAGCGGCTACGGCCCGGACGCCTACAACTTCTCCAAGGACAAGCCCATTGAGCTGATCGATGGCGGGGGCCTGCTGTACCTGCTGCGCGAGCATGCTGGCGTCGCAGCGCGCATTGCGTCGTGAAAATGGGCCTTGCGGCCCGGCGATCAGATCAGTTCCTGCTCGGCGAAATTCTGCACGTTCTTGCCGGCGACGGACGGGTCATTCACGACCCGCGCATCGACACCGACAGTGCATGGGGCAACTTGCGGGTCAACATCTCGTCCGCATGGGAAGGCTCTATCTGACTTAACGGATGGTTGCCTGATCAGTGGCTAAGCACAGCCAGTGTGGCGGCATCTTTTTGGCCATTGAAATATTTCTGCAGTACTGCCTCGAAGACGGTCGACTCGGGCGCAGATTCGGCGAACAACGTTATCGACGACCGCAGCTTCATGGCGTCCGTGCTGCCGAATATCTCAAAGGCCGAACGGCCCTCGACCTGGAGGATCAGTTCACAGCACTCTTTAAGCCGAGAACCCAACACCGGATGCTGCCAGTACGCGAGAGCCTCCGCCGTGCCAGCCAGGCCGAAATACTGGGCCGTAGAGCTCCGACCGAGCGACTGCAGCTGCGGAAAAACAAACCACATCCAATGCGATTCTTTTCGTCCCGCGGCCAGCTCTTCACTGACCTCCGCATAAACAGGCTCTTGCGCCTCAATGAACCGGCTGAGTGACTTGCTGTTGGAGTCCATAGCATCTCCGTCTTATGGTCAGTCTGGTGACCCTGGTAAGGATGCGTCTGTCGACACAGGCGCTTTGGGGCGCGCCTCAGCAAGCAGGCGATCCGCTGGAAACATGCGCATGAACTCCATGCTCTGTTCAGGCGGCGCCTCGAGCCAGGCGTCATAGAGACCCCGCGGCAAGATCGTCACCATCCGCTTGTCCTGCAGCTCGACCGGACGCTTCGGGTCCGGCCGATGCAGCTGATTGAAGATCGGATGCGCATCAGCGTTCAGCGTCAGCATAGTGAAGCTGTAGGCCCAACTGCCATCAGCAGCCTTGCGCCGCTCGTACAGCCCCGCAATACCCAGCAGCAAGCCATCCGCCCGTGTGATGCGTGTCGGGGTCTCCTCGTTTTCAGTGCAATAAGTGACGGTACGCAAAGCTAGCACTGGCGCGGGGGTGGTC
>NZ_JARGEN010000075.1 GCF_029211125.1 Curvibacter soli | reverse complement strand
CTTCTTGATAATGAAATCGGTCATGGCGCGCTCACCTGCAGGGTTAAGCGCCATTTTACACGTAAGCTGTTGATTTACAAAGAGAAATCAAGAAAAAATGTGGTTGAACTCACGGATTCAGGTTTAAGGTAAAGGGCAGGGCTAGGCAGGCGCTGGATGCCTATCGGGCTGTGATCCTCACCCCGTCGTCTGCGACGGCAGGATGCCTGCCCTGCTGCAGGGACTGCTGCACCCGCATCCTCACCAAGTTCGACACTTCCAGCGCTGCGGCGGACGCCACGCGGTCGCGGCGGCGACAGAGGGCGATCCGACGCAGCGGCACGGGACTGCTCAGCCGGCAGGTGGCCAACCCGTCGAGGTTCACCTCCATCAGCGCCGTGAGCGGCATGATGGCCGCGCCCATGCCGGCGCGGACCATGCCCACGGCCGTGTGCAGGCTGGCCACCTCATGGGCGGGCTTGTCGGGCAGGCCGCTTTCGAGCAGCGCCTCGGCGATCGTTCGGCGGGTGCTGGATTGGTGTGACATGAGGATGAGCGGCACGCGCGCCAGTTTCCTCCAGGTCTGCCGCGCCTTGCCTGCCAGCGGGTGGTCCATAGGCACCAGCGCCACCAGTTCCTCAGTGAAGATCCCTTCGAACACCAACTGCTGCGGCGCGGGCACCTGGGCGCAGACCGACAGCTCCACCTGACCTTTCAGCACCATCTCCACCAGGTCTGGGTTCTGTGCCTCGTGCAGGCTCACGCTCACGCCGGGGTGCATGCGCCGCAGATCGCCCAGCGCCTGCGCCACGTAGCCACAGGCCAGCGAGGGCAGCGCGCCCACTGACGCGTGACCCTTCTCCAGTCGGCTGATCGCCTGCGCGTCCAAGCACGCCTCCTCAATGGCCATGAGGCCGCTGCGCATCTTGAGCAGCAGCGAGCGGCCGGCTTCGGTCAGCACGACCTTCCGCGTGGTGCGGTCGAACAGCCGCACGTCCAGCGCCGCCTCCACCTCGCGGATCAGCTGCGAGAAAGCCGATTGCGTGACGTGCAGCTTCTGTGCCCCGCGCGAGAACGACAGGGTGTCGGCCACCGCCAGGAAGCCCTCGATCTGCCGCAGCGTGACTTTCATTGATTAGGTAAACCGAACAATTGATAAAAGAAAAGCCATTGTACTAATGAGTGTCGCGGCCAATACTGGCCGCAAACATCACTGGAGACATGCCGTGAAACACTTCAAGAGACGCACCGCGCTGGCTGCGGTTCTATGCGCCCTGCAACCGTGGCAGGCCGCACGCGCGCAAGCCGGCTGGAAGCCCGAGCACCCCATCCGGCTCATCGTGCCGTTCGCGCCGGGCGCGGCCACCGACATCAGCGCGCGCACCATCTCCGACCACCTCGCGGCCACCCTGGGCCAGCCCGTCGTCATCGACAACCAGGGCGCTGCCAGCGGCACAGTGGGCACGGCGGCGGCCGCGCACGCCGCGCCCGATGGATGCACCTGGGTGCTGGCGCACGACCCGCCGTTCACCATCCTGCCGCACGTGCGCAGGCTCGGCTACGACCCGCTCAAGGATTTCGAGCCAGTGGCCCTAATCGCCACCATCCCCATGGTGCTGGTGGTGCGGCCGGGCCTGCCCGTGAACAGCATCCAGGAACTGATTGACGCGGCCCGCGCCCGCCCCGGCCAGATGACCATCGCCTCCTCGGGCACTGGTGCCACGTCGCACCTGGCGGCCGAGCTGTTCAAATACGAAACCCAGACCAACATCCTGCACGTCCCGTACAAGGGCCAAGCCCAGGGCGTGACGGACGTGCTGGGCGGGCAGGTGGACATGATCTTCAGCTCCTTCGGGCCGGTGGTGCAGCACATCCGCAGCGGCCGACTCAAGGCGCTTGGCATCTCGGTGCCCAAGCGCTACGCCAGCCTGCCGGAGGTGCCGACCATCGCTGAGTCGGGCGTGCCGGGGTTCGACTTCAGCGTGTGGACTGGCATCGCCGTGCCTGCCGGCACGCCGCAGGCCGCCCGCGACGCCATTGCCGCCGCCGTGGCCAAGTCACTGCAGGTGCCAGAGGTGCGCACGCGCTTCGACGGGCTGGGCTTCGTGCCCGGCGATGGTGGCCCGCAGGCGCTGCGCCGCAAGATTGAGGGCGACTACGCGAAGTGGAAGCGAGTCATCCAGGCCGCGCGTATCCAGATCGAATGAGCGCGGCCATGAAGCACCAGACATTCGCGCAGATTCGCCTGGACGAAACTTTCGTCAGCTACGGCCGCACGGTGACGGAGACGGACATCGTGCAGTTCACCTGCTTAGCGGGCCTGAAGCTGCCCATCTTCATCGACGCAGCGTACTGCCGCGAGCACAGCCCGTTCGGGCAGCGTATCGTCCCCGGCCTGCTGATCCAGGCGTTCGCGGCTGGGATGATGGAGGAGCTGATCGGGCCCTACACCATCGCCGCGCTGGGCTTTGGCGAGTCGCGCTTCCTGCGGCCGGCCGTCATCGGCGACACCCTGCATACCCATTCCCGCGTGGCATCCAAGCGACTGTCCTCCAAGCCTGGGCGCGGCGTAATCGACATCGCCATCCGCGTGACCAACCAGCGCCAGGAAACCGTCATGGAAGGCTCTTACCGGCTCCTGATGCGCACCGGCGATGCCGGGGAGGGCATCGCATGACCAATGCATTCATTCTTTATGAGCAGGACGAGGGCGTCGTCACGCTGACGATGAACCGCCCCGCCATACTCAACGCACTCACTGGCGCGGCCGAGACGCAGGGCATCGTGGACATCATCGCCAACGCCCTGCCGCATATGCAGGCCGACAGGCTCAAGGCCCTCGCGGTGTCCAGCCCGGCGCGCAGCACCTTTCTGCCCCAACCTCCCACCATCGCCGAAGAGACGGGTCTGCAAGGATTCGATCTGACGGCCTGGGGCGCCGTCTTCGGTCCGATCGCCATGCCCTGGGCCATCGTGGCTCATCGACTGAGCGCCGCACTGGCCCGCATTACCACCGATCCCGGCTTCTGCGACTGGCTGCGCCAGGCGGGCGTCGAGACGCAGACCTGCACGGCCGACGAACTGCGCACATTCTTGGATCAGTAGCTCATCGTGTGGGGAACGAAGGTCAAGGATGCACAGATTCAGCCCGAATGAGCGTGGCCCGGGGCCGCTGGCGGGCCGCCGCCTGATCGACTTCAGCCAGGGCGTGGCCGGTCCGTCGTGCGCCATGCTGCTGGCCGATCTTGGCGCGGACGTGATCAAGGTGGAGCCGCCCGATGGCGACTGGGCGCGTGGCGTGGGCCACCAGGTAGCGCCCGGCGAAAGCAGCGCGCACCTGAGCCTCAACCGCAACAAGCGCAGCATCTGCCTGGACCTGAAGCACCCTGCAGGCCGCGCCGTCGCGGCGCGGCTCGCGGCGCGCAGCGACATCGTGGTGCAGAACTTCCGCCCTGGCGTGATGGAGAGGTTCGGCCTAGGCTACGACGCGCTGGCTGCGGCTAACCCGCGGCTCGTCTACGCCAGCATCTACGGCTTCGGCGAAGACGGCCCACTGGCCGGTGCGCCCGCTACCGACTCGACCATGCAGGCATTCGGCGGCCTCATGAGCATCAACGGCGATGGCGACGGGCCGCCGCTGCGCATGGGCAATATGGTCTCGGACATGCTTGCCGGCAGCTACCTGTGCCAAGGAGTGCTGGCCGCGCTGCTGACCCTGGCCGGCACGGGGCGCGGGCAGCGCGTTAACGTCAGTCTGCTCGATGCGCTGGTGGCCTTCCAAGCGCCGCCGATCATGGAATTTGCACTCACTGGCATCGTCCCGCAACGCAGCGGCCGCCAGCACCCGATGATCGTGCCCTCGGGCACCTACGAGGTGCGCGATGGATACGTCACCCTCGTGGCCACCCAGCCGCTGTGGCGCAAGTTTTGCGCCGCGATCGGACAGGAGGCGCTGGCGGACGACCCGCGCTTCGCCACCGCGCAGGCGCGCCTGGAGCACCGCGCGCAGCTGCAGGACATCCTCGTCCCGTTCTTCGCGCAGCGCACCCAGGCCGAGGTGCTGGCGCTGTCGCGGCGATATGACCTGGTGTGCGCGCCCATCAACGACTACGCGGCGCTGCTGGCGCACGGGCAGGTCGCCGCCAACCAGTTGGTGAGCCGATGGGAGCATGCAGTGCTGGGCACGCTGCCGGGCATCCGCAACCCGGTGCGCTACGGCGGCATCGAGGCCCCGTGGCGGCCGCCGCCGATGCGGGGCGAGCACACGCGGCAGATCCTGTCGGCCGAGCTGGGCATGGCGGGCTCCGAGATCGACGCGCTGGTGGCCTGCGCGGCCGTCATCGAAGGCGGTAGATGCTCATGAACCCAAGCCGGCAGAGCCGGATCCAAACAGGGAATACGATGGCCGCCGGTAATTACTCAGTCCGGTTTTAGGCCGCCGGACTGGATTCAACCTAGTAGTCAGTCACGTTGAAACTCGATGATAAATGCGAGTGAGCTTACGCCTGGCATCCTGGGTAGAGAATTTCCACTTGACGGGGACGGCCTTGGCGTTGCGTTCACGAACATTGGCATCGACCTCGTGCCGCAGCGTTGCCTCATCGGCGATACGCTGGTGTCCTTCCGGCAAATCTGCATGAACCTATTTCCGGCAGTTGAATCCCCAAAATTCGAGCAAGTGCCTGTCACGCATTGAGTTTCCATGCTTTC
>NZ_JARGEN010000074.1 GCF_029211125.1 Curvibacter soli | reverse complement strand
TCGTTGCTCTCAGACTACTTGCGTCAGGAACTCAGAAGTCCATCGCTCTCCATGGCTTTTGCGTAAGTCCTAATCACCTTCATCAACAGTTGGTTCGACCCGCCCAAGGCCAAGGAAGCCGCCTTCGCCATGATCGACAAGGGCGCCGACATCCTGTACGCCGAGCGCTTCGGCGTGAGCGACGCGGCCAAGGAGCGCAAGGTGCTGGCCATCGGCAACGTGATCGACACCCAGGCCCAGTACCCCGACACCGTGGTCGCCTCGGCCCTGTGGCACATGGAGCCCAGCGTGGACGAGGCCATCAAGCTCGTGAAGGCCGGCCAGTACAAGGCCGAGGACTACGGCAAGTTCTCGCTCATGAAGCACAAGGGCGCCTCGCTCGCGCCGCTCGGCACGTTCGAGAAGAAGGTGCCGGCCGACATCGTCGCCAAGGTCAAGGCCAAGGAAGCCGACATCCTGGCCGGCAAATTCACCGTGAAGGTGGACGACGGCCAGCCCAAGCCCACGGCCAAGTAGGCAAGCGGCGGGCGTGATGGCCTTCATGCGCGCGGCCCGGCATGCCGGGGCCGCGGCCCTTGCGACGGCATGCGCGGCTGCGGCCCTGCTCGCGGGCTGCGCCGCCACGCCTGCAGCGGATCACGCGGGCTGCGGCACCTTGCTCGACGCCACGCCGCGCGTGGCCGTGGTCTCCGCGTTCGCGCCCGAGGTCACACTGTTGAACGCGCGCCTGCAAGACGCGCGGCACCACCGCGTGCAGGGCGTGGACTTCGCCACCGGCACGCTCGAAGGGCGGCCCGTGGTGCTGTTCCAGTCGGGCATCAGCATGGTCAACGCGGCCATGAACACGCAGCGCGCCATCGACCGGTTCCACGTCACCCACATCGTCTTCAGCGGCATCGCCGGCGGCGTGAACCCGGCGCTCGCCATCGGTGACGTGAGCGTGCCCGCGCGCTGGGGCCAGTATCTGGAGCTGCTGGCCGCGCGAGAAGCCGCGCCCGGCCGCTTCGAGCCGCCCGCGCGCATGCGGGACGAACTGGCCTTCGCGCCCTTCGGCATGTTCTACCCGCGCCCGGTCGAGGTGCACAGCGCCGCGCACCCCGACGGCGCGCGGCAGTTCTGGTTCCCCGTCGATGCCGGCATGCTGGCCGCCGCCGGGCGGCTGGCCAGCGCGGGCGGCAATGGCGTGGCGCTCGGCGCCTGCGACGGTGCGGGCCGCTGCCTGCGCCATGCGCCGCGCCTCGTAGTGGGCGGCAGCGGCGTGTCGGCCCAGGTGTTCATGGACAACGCCGCGCTGCGCGACTACACCTTCCGCACTTTCGACGCCAACGTGATCGACATGGAAACCGCCGCCACGGCACAGGTGGCCGCCAGCAACGGCCTGCCCTTCATCGCCTTCCGCTCGCTCAGTGACCTGGCCGGCGGCGGCGAGGGCGAGAACGAGATGGAAACCTTCATGCAGATTGCCGCCGACAACTCCGCCCGCGTGCTGCTCGCCTTCCTCTCGGCATGGAAACCATGAGCGCCGCCGCAGCCGACGCCCCGGTGGTGCTGCGCCTCTCGGGCATCAGCAAACACTTCGGCAGCCTGGTCGCCAACGACGCCATCTCGCTCGACCTGCACGCGGGCGAGGTGCTGGCGCTGCTGGGTGAGAACGGTGCGGGCAAGTCCACGTTGATGTCCATCCTGTTCGGCCACTACGTGGCCGACACGGGCCGCATCGAAGTGTTCGGCCAGCCGCTCGCGCCCGGCAACCCGAAGGCCGCGCTGGCCGCGGGCATCGGCATGGTGCACCAGCATTTCGCGCTGGCCGACAACCTCAGCGTGCTCGACAACGTCATCCTCGGCACCGAGCCGCTGCTCGCCCCCTTCTCGCGCCGCGCCGCCGCGCGCGAGAAGCTGCAGGACGTGGCGCGGCGCTTCGGCCTGCCCGTGGTGCCCAACGCGCGCACAGGCGCGCTCTCGCCGGACACGCGGGTGGGCACGCTCTCGGTCGGCGAGCGCCAGCGCGTGGAGATATTGAAGGCGCTCTACCGCGGCGCGCGCATCCTGATCCTCGACGAGCCCACCGCCGTGCTCACCCCGCAGGAAAGCGAGGCGCTGTTCGCCACCCTGGCGCAGATGGTGGCGCAGGGCCTGTCCATCATCTTCATCAGCCACAAGCTCGGCGAGGTGCTGCGCGTGTCGCACCGCATCGCCGTGCTGCGCCAGGGCCGGCTGGTGGCCGAGTTGCCCACAGCCGGCGCCACGCGGGAGCAGTTGGCCGGCGCCATGGTGGGCCGTGCCGTGCAGGCCGGCGAGCGCCGCCCGGCGCGCGGCGCACAGGGCCCTGCCGTCTGCACGCTGGCGGGCGTGGCCGCGGGGCGCGGCCGCGACGCGCTGCACGACGTGTCGCTGGAACTGCGCGCAGGCGAGATCGTCTCCATCGCCGGCGTCTCCGGCAACGGGCAGGTGGCGCTTGCCGAACTGCTCTGCGGCACGCGCCGCGCGAGCGCCGGGCAGATGCTGCTGGACGGTCAGCCGCTGCGGCCCACGCCGGCCTGGCTGGTGCGCCATGGCGTGGCACGCATCCCCGAGGACCGGCACGGCACCGGCGTGGTGGGCGACCTGCCGCTGTGGGAGAACGCTGTGGCCGAGCGCCTGCGCGGGCGCGGCCTCGCGCGCTGGGGCTTCGTGCGCCGCGCCGCCGCGCGCACGCAGGCCCGGCGCATCGTGGAGGCGTTCGACGTGCGCGGCGGCGGGCTCGACGCGCCGACGCGCGCACTCTCCGGCGGCAACATGCAGAAGCTGATTCTTGGGCGAGCACTGCTGCCTCCGCCTGGCGAACCGGCACCGCGCCTGATCGTGGCGCACCAGCCCACCTGGGGCCTGGACATCGGCGCCGTGGCCTACGTGCAGCAGCAACTGGTGGCGGCACGCGACGCGGGCGCGGCGGTGCTGGTGATTTCCGACGACCTCGACGAAGTGCTGCTGCTCGGCGAGCGCATCGCCGTGATGCACGCGGGCCGGCTCACCGATGCCCGGCCCGCGCAAGCGTGGACGCGCGAATCCATCGGCCTGGCGATGGCGGGCAGCCTCGCCAATGCCGCCCCCGCGCACGCCGCGGCGGCATGAGGTGCAACACCCCGTGAGGCCGCACGCATGAGACTGGAAAAGCGCACCGCCGTGCCCACCGCCGCCCTCGTGGCTGCGCCCGTGGGCGCCGCGGCCTTCACCCTGCTGGTCAGCGCCCTGCTCGTGCTCTGGGCCGGCAAGCCCGTGGGCCCGACCTACGCGCTGCTGCTGCAGGGCGGCTTCGGATCGCTGTTTGCGTGGAGCGAAACCCTCACACGCGCGACGCCGCTGATCCTGACCGGCCTCGCGGCGGCGGTGGCGTTCCGCGCCCGGCTGTTCAACATTGGCGCCGAGGGCCAGTTGTACGCCGGGGCGCTGGCCGCCGTGGCCGTGGGCGGCCTGCACGGCGGCGAGGGCTTCGCGCTCTCGCCCTGGCTGCTGTTCCCGCTGATGATGGCCGCCGCCGCACTGGCCGGCGCCCTGCTGCTGCTGGGCCCGGCGCTGATGAAGACGCGGCTGGGCGTGGACGAGGTGGTCACCACGCTGCTGCTCAACTTCATCGTGCTGCTGGCCGTATCGGCCCTGCTGGACGGCCCGATGAAGGACCCCACGGCCCTGGGCTGGCCGCAGAGCGTGGCCTTGCAGGAGGGGCTGGAACTCTCCAGGCTGGTGCAAGGCACGCGCGTGCACACCGGCCTGCTGTGGGGCATGGCACTGGCCGGCCTGCTGTGGCTGCTGCTGGAGCGCACCGTGTGGGGCTTCGCCATCCGCGCCACCGGCGCCAACGCCCGCGCTGCCGCTTTCGCGGGCGTTTCCACCACGCGCACCATGGTGCTGGCGGCCATGCTCTCGGGCGCGCTCGCCGGGCTGGCCGGCGCCATCGAGGTGGCCGGGCGCACGGGCTACGTCACGCTGGACATGTCGCCCGGCTACGGCTACGCGGGCATCGTGATCGCCATGCTCGCCGGCCTGCACCCGCTGGGCGTGCTGGCCGCCGCCGTGTTCGTGGCCGGCGTGCAGGTGGGGGCGGACAGCATGAGCCGGGCGGCGGGGGTGCCGACCTATATCGCGGACGTGATCGTGGCGGCTTCGCTGATCGCGGTGCTGGTGGCGGGGCTGCTGGCGCGGTACCGGGTGCGGTGGAGATGACGGCCATGCCCCAGGCGCCGCGGGGGCTGCGGAGCAGCCTGCGCGCTAGAATTTATATATCAAATCGGCCTCCAGCGCTTTATACATAAGCGCGACCAGCTATCAATACAGTAGCATTCACATCCCTCCATGACCGACCTTGCCGACACCCTCACCGCTGCCGCCTTCTGGGTCGCCGTGCTGCGCATCGCCACGCCGCTGCTGCTCGGCACGCTGGGCGTGCTGCTGTGCGAGCGTGCGGGGGTGCTGAACCTGGGCATCGAGGGCATCATGGTCGCGGGTGCCTTCACCGGCTGGCTGGCCGTGTACCACGGCGCGCCGCTGTGGGGCGGCATGGCCGTGGCGGCGCTGGCGGGGGCGGCGTTCGGGCTGCTGCACGCGGGGCTCACGGTGGGACTGGCACTGTCGCAGCATGTGTCGGGGCTGGGCATCACCATGCTGGCGACGGCGCTGTCGTACTTCGGCTACCGGGTCAGCTTCCCGAAGGTGGATACGCCGCCCACCGTCACCCCGTTCGCGCCCATGGACTGGCTGCCCGTGCCGGTGCTCGACGCGCTGACGCCGCCCACGCTGCTCGCGCTGCTGCTGGTGCCGCTGCTGGGCTGGCTGCTGTACCGCACGCCGCTGGGGTTGGCGGTGCGCATGGTGGGCGAGAACCCGCAGGCCGCCGAGGGCCAGGGCGTGCCGGTGGCGGCGGTGCGCACGGGTGCCATCGTGGCCGGCTCGGCGCTGATGGGCGTGGCCGGGGCGTTCCTCACGCTGTCGGCGTTCAACGCCTTCTTCTTCAACATGGTCAACGGGCGCGGCTGGATCTGCGTGGCGCTGGTGGTGTTCGCCTCCTGGCGGCCCGGCAAGGCGCTGCTGGGCGCGCTGCTGTTCGCGTTCTTCGACGCGCTGCAACTGCGCTTGCAGCAGGCGGGCGACGCCGCCCTGCCCTACCAGCTTTATCTGATGCTGCCTTATGTGCTGTCCATCCTGGCGCTGGTGCTGGTGGCGCGCAAGGCGGCGTATCCGCAGGCGCTGATGAAGCCGTACCGCAAAGGCGACCGCTGAAGTGAAACGCTCCCCCAGGCTGGCCCACTGCGTGTGGCCGCCGACCCCCTCGCCGGGGGCGATACCGGCGGCCCGGCAAAGCCCCACAAGTTCGACACTTCCTGAATGTAATCGTTTGATCCCATAGTCCCTCGCCGCCGCAAGCACCATTCCCCCTACACTCCCATGCGGGCCGGCCCGCTTGCGCCACCGAACATGCTGCTCCACGTCGTCCACGAAACCCGCTACGAATACACGCCTCCGGTGGAAACGGCGCAGCACATGGCGCACCTGAAGCCGCTGGACCTGCCCACGCAGTCGCTGCGCAGCTTCAGGCTCGGCATCGACCCCGTGCCCGCGCAGCAGACCGAAACGCTGGACGTGTATGGCAACAGCCGCACGTTCTTCTCGCTGCAGGCCGCGCACGAGACGCTGGCCGTGGTGGCCGAGAGCGTCGTCTCCACCCTGCCGCCGGCACTGCCCGTGGACAACCCGCCGTGGGAGCAGGTGCGCGAGCACTTCCGCTACCACGCGGGCGCGGCCTGGAACGCGGCAGCGGAGTTCGCCTTCCCCTCGCCCTACGTGCCGCGCCACGACGACTTCCTGGCCTATGCGCGCCCGAGCTTCGGCGCCGGCGTGCCGCTGCTGCTGGGCGCGCGCCACCTCATGGAGCGCATCCATGCCGAATTCACCTACGAATCGGAAAGCACGCAGGTCAGCACGCCCGCGCGCGAGGCGCTGGCCCAGCGCAAGGGCGTGTGCCAGGACTTCGCCCACATCATGATCGCCTGCCTGCGCGCGCTGGGACTGCCGGCGCGCTACGTGAGCGGCTACCTGCTCACCAACCCGCCGCCGGGCCAGCCACGGCTGGTGGGCAGCGACGCATCGCACGCCTGGGTGTCGGTCTACGTGCCCGCCGAGGACGGCAGCGGCGGCATGTGGTGCGACCTGGACCCCACCAACAACCGCGCGCCCGGCGAGGACTACGTGTCGCTCGCCATGGGCCGCGACTATTCCGACGTCTCGCCCATGCGCGGCGTCATCCACGGCGGGCGCCGGCACACGCTGCAGGTGGCCGTTACAGTGGAACCCCTCGCGGAGCCGTACGCGGCCCCCGCAAACAACGACGACCAGCATCCAGAGGAAGCAGCATGAGCATTTACGACAAACTCCAGTCCCTGGGCATCACCCTGCCCCCCGTGGCCACGCCCGCGGCGGCCTACGTGCCGTTCGTGCAGACTGGCAGCCTGGTGTTCCTGAGCGGCCACACGGCCAAGAAGGACGGCAAGCCCTGGGTCGGCCAGTTCGGCAAGACCATGACGACGGATGAAGGCAAGGCCGCCGCGCGCAGCGTGGCCATCGACCTGCTGGGCACGCTGCATGCAGCGGTGGGCGACCTGAACCGCGTCAAGCGCATCGTGAAGGTGATGAGTCTGGTGAACTCCACCGGCGACTTCACCGAGCAGCACTTGGTGACCAACGGCGCCAGCGAACTGCTGGGCCAGGTGTTCGGCGACCGGGGCGCGCATGCGCGCAGCGCATTCGGCGTGGCGCAGATCCCCATGGGGTCTTGCGTGGAGATCGAGCTGATCGCCGAGGTCGGCTGACCCGCCATTCGCTATCTTGTTGATGGCTTCCAGCGCTTGCCAGGCAAGCGCTGGGGCACCCAAACACTTGCAAAACCGGGCGCTATTCGACGCGCGCCACGGATGCGGGCTTGAAGCTGAAGTTCCCCGCCTTGCCCCTGCGCCCCCGGGCCGCGCGGGCATTGTTGAGCGAGCGGATTTCCAGCACCTCCTCGCGCGGCTTGCCGCCCCGGCCGATGCCTTCGATGCGCACGCTGCGCGTGTAGGCGGCGGCGCCGGCGAGCGCATCCTTGGGCTCCAGGTCGATCAGCGTCAGGCCGCGCCCGCCTTTTTCCATCAGCTTCAGCTCGCCGATGTCGAAGGTCAGGATGCACCCGCCGGTGGAGACGCAGGCCACGTGCGTGGCCGGCGCCAGCGTGCCGCCGGGCAGCATCGCCAGGCTGGGCCGGCACAGCGTCTCGCCCTCGCCCAGCGCGACGAAGGTCTTGCCGCCTTTCTGGCGCGACACCATGTGCTCCACCGTGGCGATGAAACCGTAGCCGCCCGTGCCGCTGAGCAGCAGCGCCGCAGCCGCTGGACCGGCGAAGTAGTGCGCGATCTGCGTGCCGGGCTCCAGCTCGATGAACGTGGTGACCGGCTGCCCGTCGCCGCGCGCGCCGGGCAGCGCCGCCACCGCCACGCTGTAGACGCGGCCATTGCTTCCGAAGACCAGCAGCGTATCGACGGTGCGGCACTCGAAGGTGCCGTACAGCCCGTCGCCGGCCTTGAAGGCGAAGCCCGCCGCGTCGTGCCCGTGGCCGCCGCGCGCGCGCACCCAGCCTTTTAGCGAAACGACCACGGTGACGGGCTCATCGATGACCTTGACCTCCGCCACGGCGCGCTTTTCCTCCTGGATCAGGGTGCGGCGCGCGTCGCAGAACTGCTTGGCGTCAGCCTCGATCTCCCTGACCATCAGGCGGCGCAGCGCGGCGGGGCTGCCGAGGATGTCGTCGAGCTTCTGCTGCTCCTCGCGCAGGCTCTTGAGCTCCTGCTCGATCTTGATGGCTTCGAGCCGCGCCAGTTGGCGCAGGCGGATTTCGAGGATGTCCTCGGCCTGCCGCTCGCTCAGGGCGAAGCGCGCGATCAGCGCGGCCTTGGGCTCGTCGGCGGCGCGGATGATGGCGATCACCTCGTCGATGTTGAGCAGCACGGTCTGCCGCCCCTCCAGGATGTGGATGCGGTCCAGCACCTTGGCCAGGCGGTGGCGCGACCGCCGCTCCACCGTCTGCTGGCGAAAGGCGATCCACTCGGCCAGCATCTGCCGCAGCGACTTCTGCACCGGCCGGCCATCGAGCCCCACCATGGTCAGGTTGATGGGCGCGGAGGCTTCGAGCGATGTGTGGGCCAGCAGGGCGGTGATGAGTTCGCCCTGCTCGATGCGGCTGGTCTTGGGCTCGAACACCAGCCGCACGGCGGCCTCCTTGCCCGACTCGTCGCGCACGGCGTCGAGCACGGCCAGGATGCCGGCCTTGAGCTGCGTCTGCTCCTGCGTGAGCGCCTTCTTGCCCGCCTTGACCTTGGGGTTGGTCAGCTCCTCGATCTCCTCGAGCACCTTCTGCGACGACACGCCGGGCGGCAGTTCTGTGACCACGAGCTGCCACTGGCCGCGCGCCAGGTCCTCGATCTTCCAGCGCGCGCGGCACTTGAGCGAGCCGCGCCCGCCGCGGTAGGCGTCGGCGATGTCGGCGGCGCTGCTGATGATCTGGCCGCCGCCGGGGAAGTCGGGCCCGGGAATCAGCGCGAACAATTCATCGTCGGGCAGGTCTGGACGCTTGATGAGGGCCACGCAGGCGTCGGCCACCTCGCGCAGGTTGTGGCTCGGGATCTCGGTGGCCAGGCCCACGGCGATGCCGCTGGCGCCGTTGAGCAGCGCGAACGGCAGGCGCGCGGGCAGTTGGCGCGGCTCCTCGGTGGAGCCGTCGTAGTTGGGCATGAAGTCGACCGTGCCCTCGTCGATCTCGCCGAGCAGCAGGCTGCTGATGCGCGTGAGCCGCGCCTCGGTGTAGCGCATGGCGGCGGCGCCGTCGCCGTCGCGGCTGCCGAAGTTGCCCTGGCCGTCCACCAGCGGGTAGCGCTGGGAGAAGTCCTGCGCCATGCGCACCAGCGCGTCGTAGGCCGACTGGTCGCCGTGCGGGTGGAAGCGGCCCAGCACGTCGCCCACCACGCGGGCGCTTTTCACGGGCTTGGGCGCGGCACCGGAGCTCGAGTGGCCCAGGCCCATGCGCTCCATGGCGTAGAGGATGCGGCGCTGCACGGGCTTCTGGCCGTCGCACACGTCGGGCAGCGCGCGGCCCTTGACGACGGACAGCGCGTATTCGAGGTAGGCGCGCTGGGCGTAGCCCGCGAGGTTCAGCGCGTCGTCGGACTCGCCGGTGGAGAAATCGAGAGGGGTCTGGTCGTCGCTCATGGGATGGGATGATGGGGAATCGGTGCGCCGGGCGTTCAGTCCGCGCCGGCGGGCAGCTCCATGCGCACGCGCGCGGGCATGCGGCGCAGGCTGGCCACGGCGGGCGGCGGCTTGAGCTGCTCGTAGAGCTGCATGACGGTCTTCACGTAGTCCCGCGTTTCCTTGAAGTCCGGAATGCGGTTGCCGGCGCGCTGCACCGCGCCCTCGCCGGCGTTGTAGGCGGCCAGCGCCAGCTCCAGCTCGCCGGGAAACAGGTCGATGAGGTAGCGCAGGTAGCGCACGCCCGCGGCGATGTTGGTGGCCGGGTCGGCGAGCTTTTTCTCGACGGACGCGCGGGCGTCGCCCGTCACGCCCCAGCGGCGCGCGGTGGCGGGCATGACCTGCATGAGCCCGACGGCGCCCTTGGGCGAGATGGCACCGGGGTCGAAGCCCGATTCGGTGGCGATGAGCGCCTGCAGCAGTTCCACGTCCACGTCGTTGCGCTGCGAGGCTTCGCGCAGCGTGCGCTTGACGCGTTTGTAGCCGGGCGACACATCGAAGAAGGCCAGCAGTTTGCTGCCGCCCGCGGGCACGGCCACGGCGCGCGGCGTGGCGGCTTCGGGCAGGTCGCGGGCGGAGTCGAAGTCGTTGCCGCGGAAGAACAGCACGTAGCGCTCGTCCATGCGCTCGGCGGCGAAGTGCCCCATGCCTTTCTCATCGACATATCCCCAGAGGTCGGCATGGGCAGCTTGCTGCGATATAAATAGCATAAAACCCAGTATCCACCTGCGCTGGAGGCCAAAAACGTTCATGAATTTCATGGCAAAAATACAGCGACACCCAGGCGCGCTCAGATATCCACCTCCACCGCGTCGCCGTGCAGTTCCATCAACTCGCGGCGCGCTGCGGCCTCGCCCTTGCCCATCAGACGGGTGATGAGGTTCTCGGTCTGCGCGAAGTCGAGGTCGCCCAGGCGCACGGGCAGTAGGCGGCGGGTGTCGGGGTTGAGGGTGGTTTCCCACAACTGCTCGGCGTTCATCTCGCCCAGGCCCTTGAAGCGGCTGACCTGGCACTTCTCGCGCGGCACGCCGTCCTTGGCGCACTTGTCGAGGATGGCGGCAAGCTCGCCCTCGTCGAGCGCGTACAGCTTGGCTGCGGGTTTCTTGCCGCGCGCGGGCACATCCACGCGAAACAGCGGCGGGCGGGCCACGAACACGTGGCCCGCGTCGATGAGCCTGGGGAAATGGCGGAAGAACAGCGTCAGCAGCAGCACCTGGATGTGCGAGCCGTCCACGTCGGCGTCCGAGAGAATGCAGATCTTGCCGTAGCGCAGGCCCGACAGGTCCGGCGTGTCGCCGGGGCCGTGCGGGTCGACTCCGATGGCCACCGAGATGTCGTGGATCTCGTTGTTGGCGAACAGCCGGTCGCGCTCCACCTCCCAGGTGTTGAGTACCTTGCCGCGCAGCGGCAGGATGGCCTGCAGTTCCTTGTCGCGGCCCATCTTGGCGCTGCCGCCGGCGGAGTCGCCCTCGACCAGGAACACCTCGTTGTGCGCCGTATCGCGGTTCTCGCAGTCGGTCAGTTTGCCGGGCAGCACGGCCACGCCCGAGCCTTTGCGCTTCTCGACCTTCTGGCCCGCGCGCTGGCGCGTCTGCGCGGCGCGGATGGCGAGTTCGGCCAGCTTCTTGCCGTACTCGACATGCTCGTTGAGCCAGAGTTCGAGCGCCGGGCGCACGAAGCTCGACACCAGGCGCACGGCGTCGCGCGAGTTCAGGCGCTCCTTGATCTGGCCCTGGAACTGCGGGTCCAGCACCTTGGCCGACAGCACGTAGCTGGCGCGCGCGAACACGTCCTCGGGCATCAGCTTGACGCCCTTGGGACACAGCGCATGCAGCTCGATGAAGCCCTTGACCGCGTTGAACAGGCCGTCGCGCAGGCCGCTTTCGTGCGTGCCGCCGGCGCTGGTGGGGATCAGGTTGACGTAGCTCTCGCGCACCGGCGCGCCGTCCTCGGTGAAGGCCACGCACCAACTGGCGCCCTCGCCCTCGGCGAAGCTGTCGCTGTGGCCGTCGGCATGGCCTTCGCCCTCGAACAGCGGGATCACCGGGTCGGCGTTCAGCGTCTGCATCAGGTAGTCGCGCAGGCCGCCCTTGTAGGCCCAGGTCTGGGTTTCGCGCGTCTTCTCGACCGTCAGCGAGACCGTGACGCCGGGCATCAGCACGGCCTTGCTGCGCAGCAGGTGCGTCAGTTCGCCCATCGGCAGGCTGCTCGACTCGAAGTACTTCGGGTCGGGCCAGGCGCGCACCGTGGTGCCCTGGCGGCGGTCGCCCTCGCCGGCCTTGCGGGTGGTCAGTGCCTGGGCCACGTCGCCGCCTTCGAAGGCCATGTGGGCCACGGTGCCGTCGCGATGGCTGGTGACCTCCAGGCGCCGGGACAAGGCGTTGGTGACCGACACGCCCACGCCGTGCAGGCCGCCCGAGAAGCTGTAGGCGCCGCCCTGGCCCTTGTCGAACTTGCCGCCCGCATGCAGGCGCGTGAACACGAGTTCGACCACGGGGGCTTTTTCCTCGGGGTGCAGGCCGAACGGGATGCCGCGGCCATCGTCCTCCACGCTGACCGAGCCGTCGGTGTGCAGGGTGACGCGGATCTTCCTGCCATGACCGGCCAGCGCCTCGTCGGCAGCGTTGTCCAGCACTTCCTGGATGATGTGCAGCGGGTTGTCGGTGCGGGTGTACATGCCCGGACGCTGCTTGACGGGCTCCAGCCCCTTGAGGACGCGGATCGAACCTTCGGAATACTCGGTGGGAGGTTTGGTTGCCATGGGCGCGGATTGTATGCGGCTGGAACCAACCTAACTGAATAAAAACACAGTATACGGATGGGCTGCGGGCGCGCCGGGCCCGGGGACGGGAAGCGCCCGCGGACCTTGTCCAGCATTGCCTTGCAAAGCTTACGAAATCCTTCGGACTTGTTGCAGTGCATCAATCGGTATTTATACTAGCCGCTTTCCGCTTGGCCCCCCGTATCCGATCCCACTGCGTCCAGCCCACCGGTTCTCTGCGCCCCGCCAGAAACCGTGCCCGCCGCATCCGGGCCATCCGGGAAAACCCATCCCCCCTCCCCCCGACCGTGCCATGACCCCATCGCATCTCCTGAGGCCCAAAGGCCTGTCATTGCTGTGCGCGACGCTTTTTCTGAGCGGCTGCGACATGGCCATCCTCAACCCCAAGGGGCCTGTCGGCGCCGAGGAAAAGACGCTGCTCATCGCGGCCACCGTGCTGATGCTGCTGGTGGTGGTGCCGGTCATCGTGATGGTGCTGGCCTTCGCGTGGAAATACCGCGCATCCAACGAGAAAGCCGTCTACACCCCCGACTGGGCGCATTCCAACGGCATCGAGGCCGTGGTCTGGACCGTGCCCTGCCTCATCATCGTGGTGCTGGCGGTGCTGACGTGGAAGTCCTCGCATGCGCTCGACCCCTACCGCCCGCTGGACTCGGCCAGGGAGCCGGTCACCATCGAGGTGGTGGCGCTGGACTGGAAGTGGCTGTTCATCTACCCCGACCAGCAGATCGCCACGGTCAACGAGATCGCCTTTCCCGTGGATACGCCGGTGAACTTCAAGATCACTTCCGACACGGTGATGAACTCCTTCTTCATCCCGCAGCTCGGCAGCCAGATCTACGCCATGGCCGGCATGGAGACCCAACTGCACCTGCTGGCGCACACGCCCGGCACCTATGCCGGCATCTCGGCCAACTACAGCGGCCACGGCTTTTCGGACATGCGCTTCGCCGCCCACGCCATGGGGCCGGAGGAGTACGAGGCCTGGATCGCCAAGGTCAAGGCGTCGGGCAGCCAGCTCGACCGCGCCGAACTCCAGAAACTGGCGGTGCCGACCCAGAAGACGCCCGTCGCCTATTACGGCAGCGTGACGCCGCTGCTGTTCGACGCGACCATCGAACGCTACATGGCCATGGGCAAGAGCGGGCGTGAACTGCAGATCGCGGATGCCATGGGCCAGACCTGCCGCGCCGGGGAATGATGCATATGCTTGGAAAACTCACCCTGGAAGCCGTCCCCTACCACGAGCCCATCGTCATGGTGACGCTGGCCGCCGTGGTGCTGGGCGGCATCGCCATGCTGGCGGCCATCACCTACTTCGGCAAGTGGAAATACCTCTGGACCGAATGGCTGACCTCGGTCGACCACAAGAAGATCGGCGTGATGTACATCATCGTCGCGCTCATCATGCTGCTGCGCGGCTTCGCCGACGCGATCATGATGCGCATGCAGCTCGCGCTGGCCTCGGGCGGCTCGCCGGGCTACCTGCCGCCGCACCACTACGACCAGATCTTCACCGCCCACGGCGTGATCATGATCTTCTTCATGGCCATGCCGTTCATGACGGGCCTCATCAACATCGTGGTGCCGCTGCAGATCGGCGCGCGCGACGTGGCCTTTCCGTTCGTCAACTCGCTGTCGTTCTGGCTGTTCGTCTCCGGCGCGGTGCTGGTGATGATCTCGCTGTTCGTCGGCGAGTTCGCGCAGACCGGCTGGCTGGCCTACCCGCCGCTGTCGGAGCTGGACTTCAGTCCCGGCGTGGGGGTGGACTACTACCTCTGGGCGCTGCAGATATCGGGGCTCGGCACGCTGCTCACGGGCATCAACTTCTTCGTCACCATCATGAAGATGCGCGCGCCCGGCATGACGCTCATGAAGATGCCCATCTTCACCTGGACCGCGCTGGTCACCAACGTGCTCATCATCGCCGCCTTCCCGGTGCTGACCGTCACGCTGGCGCTGCTGGGCGCCGACCGCTACCTGGGCACGCACTTCTTCACCAACGACGGCGGCGGCAACGCCATGATGTACATCAACCTCATCTGGATCTGGGGCCACCCCGAGGTGTACATCCTGGTGCTGCCCGCCTTCGGCATCTATTCCGAGATCGTCGCCACCTACTGCCGCAAGAAACTGTTCGGCTACACCTCCATGGTGTATGCCACCTCGGCCATCGGCGTGCTGTCGTTCATCGTGTGGCTGCACCACTTCTTCACCATGGGTTCGGGCGCCAACGTGAACGCCTTCTTCGGCATCACGACCATGATCATCTCCATCCCCACGGGGGTGAAGATTTTCAACTGGCTCTTCACCATGTACCGCGGGCGCGTGCAGTTCAGCGTGCCCATGCTCTGGACCATCGGCTTCATCATCACCTTCGTGATCGGCGGCATGACCGGCGTGCTGATGGCGATCCCGGCGGTTTCGTTCGTGCTGCACAACAGCCTGTTCCTGATCGCCCACTTCCACAACACCATCATCGGCGGCGTCGTGTTCGGCTACATCGCCGGGCTCGTGTACTGGTTCCCCAAGTCATTCGGCTTCAAGCTCAACGAGAAGTGGGGCAAGCGCTCGTTCTGGTGCTGGTTCGTCGGCTTCTACATGGCCTTCATGCCGCTCTACATCCTCGGCTTCATGGGCATGACGCGCCGGCTCAACACCACGACCGATCCATCCTGGCGCCCGTACCTGCTGTTCGCGCTGGCCGGCGCCGTGGTCATCATGATCGGCATCGCCTGCATGCTGGTGCAGATCGTGGTCAGCGTGGCCGAGCGCAAAAAGAGCCTGGACCTCACGGGCGACCCGTGGGACGGCCGCACGCTGGAGTGGTCGACCGCATCGCCGCCGCCGTTCTACAACTTCGCCCACGTGCCCCAGGTGCAGGCCCAGGACGACTTCTGGGCCAGCAAGGCCAACGGCTGCGCCTACGCGCCGCCGGCGCCCTATGAGGACATCCACATGCCGCGCAACACCAGCACCGGCCTGCTGATGGGACTCTTCAGCATGGTGCTGGGTTTCGCCCTCGTGTGGCACATCTGGTGGCTGGCCTTGATCGGCCTGGTGGGCATGGTGGGCGCCTTCATCGCGCGCAGCTTCGACAACGACACCGACTACTACGTGCCCGCCGCCGAGGTGGAGCGCATCGAATCCGCCCACCGCAAGCAACTGGCCTGCCTGGCACCGCAAGCCTGAACACCATGTCGAGCACTACCACCACCCATTCCTGCGCCATCCACGACGACGGCCACCACGACCACCACGATGCCGGGGCCAATACGGTCTACGGCTTCTGGGTCTACCTGATGAGCGACTGCATCGTGTTCGCCGGGCTGTTCGCCACGTTCGCGGTGCTCAGCACGGCCTACGCGGGCGGCCCTACGGGCAAGGAGCTTTTCGATTTGTCATACGTGCTGATCGAAACCTTCCTGCTGCTGTTGAGCAGCCTCACCTTCGGTTTCGCCATGCTGTCGGCCCACAGGCAAAACTTGCCTCAGGTGTACCTGTGGCTGGGCGTCACGTTCCTGTTCGGGCTTGGCTTCATGGGCATGGAACTCAACGAGTTCGCCCACCTGCTCCACGAAGGCGACGGCCCGGGCCGCAGCGCTTTCCTGTCGGCGTTCTTCACGCTGATCGGCACACACGGCCTGCACGTGAGCGCGGGCCTGCTGTGGATGGTGGTGCTCGTGATCCAACTCCTGCGCGGGGGCCTGACGCCTGCGCTCAACACGCGCCTGGCCTGCCTGAGCCTGTTCTGGCACTTTCTGGACATCGTCTGGATCGGCGTGTTCACCGTGGTCTACCTGATCGGAGCGATGTAAATGGCCAACGCCCACTCTTCCCACCACGCAAAGGCCGATGCGGGCCACGGCGGCCTGAAGTCCTACCTGACCGGCTTCATGCTGGCGGTGGTGCTGACGGTCATTGCGTTCGCGGTCGTGATGACCTCCGCCCTGGGCCGCGAGGGCATGCTGGTCGTCGTCGCCCTGGCGGCGGTGGCGCAGATCCTCGTGCATCTGTACTTCTTCCTGCACATGAACAGTTCGCCCGAGCAGCGCTCCACGGTGCTGACCTTCGCCTTCACGGTGCTGATCGTCGCCATCGTGATCGCGGGATCGCTGTGGATCATGTACAACCTGAACGCGAACATGATGATGTCGCACTGACGGTGCACGGACAGCACGCCTGCCCACTGCCCATTGCCCGCGACAGGCCCGGGCCCTGCCTGCGTGCGGGGCCTTTTCATGGATGCCCGCGGGATGCGCGCCTGCCCAGACGCGACAGTGCCAAGGCGCAACCGGTGGCGCCCGACTTATATTGCGCGCATGAACTCCTCCGCCCGCACGCTACCCATGGCCCAGGTCCTGCTCTGCGGGGCCGTCGTCGTCACCCTTTCCATGGGCATACGCCACGGCTTCGGCCTGTGGCTGCAGCCGATCACCCAGGAACAGGACTGGACGCGGCAGACCTTCGCGTTCGCGCTGGCGGTGCAGAACATCTCCTGGGGAATCTTCGGCATCCTCGCCGGCATGGTGGCCGACCGGTTCGGCGCGTTCCGCGTGCTGGTCGGCGGCGCGGCGCTGTATGGGCTGGGCCTGGCCGGCATGGCGCTGGCACCCACGCCCGCGCTGTTTGCGTTGACGGCGGGCGTGCTGATCGGCGCGGCGCAGGCGGGCACGACCTACGCCGTCATCTATGGCGTGCTGGGGCGGCAGATCGACCCGCAGAAGCGCTCCTGGGCCATGGGCATCACTGCGGCGGCGGGTTCGTTCGGCCAGTTCCTCATGGTGCCCGTGGAAGGCTGGCTGATCGGGTACTTCGGCTGGCGCGGCGCGCTGCTGGCGCTCGGCGCGGCGGTGCTGCTGGTGGTGCCGCTCGCATTCGGCCTGCGTGAACCGCGGCGGCAGGCAGCAGGAGCCGCGACCCACGACCAGACGATGCGCCAGGCGCTGGCGGAGGCGCTGCGCTACCCCAGCTTCCAGCTACTCATGGCGGGCTATTTCGTCTGCGGGTTCCAGGTGGTCTTCATCGGCGTGCACATGCCGAGCTACCTGAAGGACCACGGCTTGGCGCCCGCCGTGGCGAGCTACGCGCTGGCGCTGATCGGCCTGTTCAACGTAGTGGGCACCTATGCCGCCGGCGCACTCGGCCAGCGCATGGCCAAGCGGCACATCCTGGCGTTCATCTACTTCGCGCGGGCCGTGGTCATCGCGGCGTTCCTGCTCGCGCCGCTGTCGCCGGCCAGCGTGTATGCCTTCGCGGCGACCATGGGCCTGCTGTGGCTGTCCACCATCCCGCCCACGAACGCCGCCATCGCGCAGATATTCGGCATCCGGCACCTCTCGATGCTGGGCGGCTTCGTGTTCTTCAGCCACCAGGTCGGCTCGTTCCTGGGCGTGTGGCTGGGCGGCTTCCTGTACGACCGCACGGGCAGCTACGACATCGTCTGGTACATCGCCATCGCCCTGGGCATCTTCGCCGGCATCGTCAACCTGCCGGTCAAGGAAAGCCCCATTGCCCGCCCGCTGCCGCATGGAGCCACGCCATGAGAAAGCAGCCCGCGCTGCGCATCGCCGGTGCGGCCCTGGCCGCCGCGGTGCTGGCCGGGGTCTTCGCGCTGTACACCCAGCCGGACTTCCTGGTCACGCTGGCCGAGCGGCTATGGGCCTGCTTCTGACGCCCATGCAGGAAGCCTCGGAATGGATCCGGCGCTGGGCGCACCTGGTGCCGCCCGGTGGACGGGTGCTCGACGTGGCCTGCGGCGGCGGACGGCACATGCGCTGGTTCGCCGCGCGCGGCCACGCAGTCACGGGCGTGGACCGCGACGCGGAAAAGCTGCGCGCCCTGCAGCCCCACGGCGACACGGTGTGCGCCGATATCGAGAACGGCCCCTGGCCGTTCGCCGGGCGCGGCTTCGAGGCGGTGGTCGTCACGAACTACCTGTGGCGCCCTCTGTTTCCCGCGCTGCTCGGCGCGCTGGAGGCGGGCGGCGTGCTGCTGTACGAGACGTTCGCCCAGGGCAATGAAACCGTGGGGCGCCCCGCGCGGGCGGAGTTCCTGCTGCGGCCCGGCGAGCTGCTGCAAGCCTGCGCCGGGCTGTCCATCGTGGCCTATGAGGACGGCTTCGCCCGCACCCCCGACCGCTTCGTGCAGCGCATCGCAGCCGTGCGCCGCAACCTGGCGCAGCCGCTGCCGCGCCACCTGCTGGAGAATGCGGGCCGGCCGCCGGCTAATCAGTAGAATGCGCATTTCGCCATTCCGACCCCCGTTCATGACTTCCGCAACCGGCCCCATCACAGGCAGCATCGTGGCGCTGGCCACTCCCATGTTCGATGACGGCAGCGTCGACTACCCCACGCTGCGCAAACTGATCGACTGGCATGTCGCGGAAGGAACCGACTGCATCGGCGTGGTCGGCACCACGGGCGAATCCCCCACGGTCACGGTGGAAGAGCACCGCGAAATCATCCGCGTAGCGGTCGAGCAGGCGGCGGGGCGCGTGCCCATCATGGCGGGCTGCGGCGCCAACTCGACCGCCGAGGCCATCGAGCTGGCGCAGTTCGCCCAGCGCATCGGCGCCGACTGCCAGCTCCAGGTCGTGCCCTACTACAACAAGCCCACGCAGGAAGGCCAGTACCGCCACTTCAAGGCCATCGCCGAGGCCACGGGCGACCTGCCCATCATCCTCTACAACGTGCCGGGACGCACCGTGGCCGACATGCAGCACGACACCGTGCTGCGGCTCGCGCAGGTGCCGGGCATCGTCGGCATCAAGGAAGCCACCGGCAACATCGAGCGTGCGCAGTGGCTCATCCGCGAAGCGCCGCGCGGCTTCTGCGTCTACTCCGGCGACGACCCCACCGCCGTGGCCCTGATGCTCTGCGGCGGCCAGGGCAACGTCAGCGTCACCGCCAACATCGTCCCGCGGCGCATGCATGAACTCTGCGCCGCCGCCATCGCGGGCGATGCACGGCGGGCGATGGAAATCCAGTTCCAGCTCATGCCGCTGCACAAGCAGCTTTTCGTGGAAGCCAACCCCATTCCCCTCAAGTGGGCGATGGCACGCCTGGGCCTCTGCAAGGGCACCATGCGCCTGCCTCTGACCGCGCTCTCATCCTCGTACGAGGCGGCGGTCGAAGGCGCGCTGCGCGCCTGCGGCCTGCTCTGAGCACCCGCGCCCACCAGCACCCATTTCCCGAGATTCAACGAGGTCACTGCGTGAACCACCTAGCCAAACTGGGCCTGCTCGGCCTTTCCTTTGCGTTGTCCGCATGCTCCGTGCTGGAAAGCGACAAGATCGACTACAAAAGCGCCACCAAGGGCGGCTCCCTCGAAGTGCCTCCCGATCTGACGCAGCTCAGCCGGGATGCGCGCTACGCCATGCCGGGCGGCCCCGTATCGGCCAACGCCTTCCAGGCAGGCCAGCGCGCGGCCAACAACTCCAGCGACTCCAGTACTGCGGCCACGTCCATTGGCGACGTGCGCATCGAGCGCGACGGCAACCAGCGCTGGCTCGTCATCAGCCGCCCCGCCGACAAGCTCTGGGACCCGGTGCGCGAGTTCTGGCAGGAGAACGGCTTCCTTCTCGCGCTCGACCAGCCGGACCTGGGCATCATGGAAACGGACTGGGCCGAGAACCGCGCCAAACTGCCCCAGGACATCATCCGCAGCACCATCGGCAAGGTGTTCGACTCGCTGTATTCCACCAGCGAGCGCGACAAGTTCCGCACCCGCATGGAGCGCACCGCCAACGGCGGCACCGACATCTTCATCAGTCACCGCGGCATGGTCGAGGTGTACACCAGCGGGCAGAAAGAGCAGACCGTCTGGCAGCCGCGCCCCGCCGACCCGGAGCTGGAGACCGAGTTCCTGCGCCGCCTCATGGTGAAGCTCGGCGTCTCGCAGGAACAGTCCAAGGCCCTCGTCGCCTCCGGCGGGCAGACCCAGGCCATGGCGCGCGCGGCAACGGTCGATAACGTGCCTGTGGTGCAGCTCGACGAGGACTTCGACCGTGCCTGGCGCCGCGTGGGCCTGGCGCTGGACCGCACCGGCTTTACCGTCGAGGACCGCGACCGCAGCAAGGGCCTGTACTTCGTGCGCTACGTGGCGCCCAACCCCGACAAGCAGGAGCCCGGCTTCTTCGGCAAGCTGTTCGGCAAATCCGCCCTCGCCGCGCCGCCGCTCAAGTACCGCATCGCGGTGCGCACACAGGGCGGCGCGACCAACGTCTCCGTGCTCAACCAGAACGGCGAGCCCGACACGTCGGCCAACGCGCAGAACATCGTCAAGGTGCTGGTCGACGAGCTGAAGTAGCGGGCGCCGACGGCAATGCTGCGGTTCCGCAGCCTGGGCAGCGGCAGCACGGGCAATGCCATGGTCGTCGAAGGCGCTGCCGGCGCGGGTGGCGCGCGGCGCCTGCTCGTGGACTGCGGCTTCGGCCTGCGGGAGATCGGGCAGCGGCTCGCCCACGCCGGGCTGTGCGCTGACGACATCCACGCCATCTTCGTCACGCACGAACATTCCGACCACATCGGCTGCGCGCACGCGCTGGCCCTGCGCCACCGCATCCCGGTGTGGATGAGCCATGGCACGCACACCGCCATCGGCGCGCCCGATTTCGACGGCCTGCTGCGGGTGGCGCGCGATGGCGCCGCCATCGACCTCGGCGCCTTCGCGGCGCTGCCGTTCACCGTGCCGCACGACGCGCGCGAGCCCCTGCAACTGACCTGCGACGACGGCGGCGCGCGGCTGGGCATCCTGACCGACCTGGGGCACGCCACGCCGCACGTGCTGGAGCGGCTCGCTGGCTGCCACGCGCTGCTGCTGGAATCCAACCACGACCCCGACCTGCTGAGCGCCTCGGCCTATCCGCCGTTCCTCAAGCGGCGCGTGGGCGGCCCGTACGGCCACCTGGCCAACGCGGCGGCGGCGGACATCCTGCACGCGCTGCGGCATCCGGGCCTGCGGCGCGTGGCCGCCGCGCACCTGAGCGAGCGCAACAACCGGCCCGAACTCGCGCGCGCCGCACTGGCCGGCGCGCTGCAGTGGGACATGGCCGACATCGCCGTTGCCGACCCGCGCACGGGCACGGGCTGGCTGGGCTGCTGAGAAAGCGCCCACATGGAATCGGCATAGGGGGCCTCCAGCATAGGAGGCGCCCCTGCCACACCACCCGGCGTGCGGGTCCGCACCGGGCGGTTCGAGAGCTTGAGGTCATGAGAGTCTGGGTACGCCCAGCCTGTCGAAGTAGGCGATGGTCAGCACGGTCTTGCGCAGGCCGTCGCTGTTGCGCCACCAGCGGCGGCTGTTGGCCACCAAAAAGCCACCCGAAGGTGGCTTCGATGCCCGATAGGCGGAGCCGGTCTCAGTTCTTGGCGCCGCCCGCGGCATTGGCGGCAGCGGCTGCCGCAGACGAGGCGGCGGCATCGGCTGCTTTCTTCGCGGCATCCTCGGCGGCGGCAGCGGGAGCAGCGGCCGGCGCTTCGGCAGCGGGTGCAGGTGCCGGTGCGGGTGCCGGTGCCGGTGCTGGCGCAGGTGCCGGTGCCGGTGCGGGCTCTTCCTTATTGCCGCATGCGGCCAGTGCGACTGCGGCGACCAGGCTGGCCAAGACAAGCGATTTTTTCATTCCAGTTCCTTGCTGATAAGACATTGCGGAAAATCGTGCAGCCCCTTGGCGCACGGCTGCGGTGCGGCGTGGGGCGCGGGCCATTATCCTGGAAACGGCAGGTGCATGGCGCTCTCTTCACCCACGAGGTGAACGCCATCCGAAGCCGTCAACGCTCGATTTCATGCGGCCTGGCAAGGGATGCGAAGCGGTCAACTGCCGTTTCCAGGATTATAGAAACGGCCGCTTGCTGCCATGCCTGCAAGCGGCGGCGCAAAGGCCGATGGAATGCATACTCCCCCATATGCATCCGACTACCGCAGTATATACGCCGCATTTATTAACATACTCTCCGGGAGTATCGAAACCCCCCCCACCTGCGCCGCGCGAAGGGACGCGCAACCCGGGACGTGGCTCAAAGCCCCAGCGTCGTGGCCGGAAAAGCCGCCGCGCTCTTGCGCAGCCATTCGTCCACGCATTCGCGCACCTGCACGCGCCGCTCGGGCTCGCTGCCGCACCAGCCCGTGCTGTGGCGCGTATCCAGGCGCTGCAGTGTCCAGGCGGGCGACCAGACCACGCTCGGGAACTCCAGCGGATCGGCCTGCCGGCAGCCGCGGCATTCGATGATGTGGTCCCAGGTGCGGCGCCAGGCCACGAAGCGCGGGTGCTGGCGCTGCAGGCCAGCGTAGCCGCAGGCCAGCAGCGTCAGCCGGCGGCCGTTCCTGGACCAGGCCAGCAGCGTCTCGGCCACCGCGCGCTCGCCCAGCGGCCAATCCTCGAAGCTGGCGTCGCACAGCAGCAGCTCCCGCCAGCCTTCGCGTGCAGCGCAGGCCAGTGCGTCGCGCACAAGTTGCCGGAACGCATCGCGGCCCGCGAAGCGGCCCTGGGGCAGCGGCGGTGCGGCGCCGGCGGCTGCATCAGTCATCTGCATCTTCCTGCGCGGCATGCGCCCAGCCGTCCTCGCACCAGGCGGCGAGCAGCTCCTGTGCGTTGGCGCTCAAACCGCCGGCTTCGCGCCGTGTGAGCATGCGCGCATCGGCCAGCCGGCGCATCAGCGCGGCATCGCGGCCCGCGGCGCGGTAGCTCTCGCCGTTGATGAACACGTGCCGGTCGTCGTAGAGCATGCGGGTGCGGCGGTCCAGGCGCACGGGGCCGGGCGACCACGCCGCGCCGCCGTCGAACCAGACATGCGGCTTGGGCTCCGTCAGCACCTCGCCCAGCGCGCGTTCGAGCGCATGCGGCACCGCCAGGGCCCGCTGCAGCGCATCGCGCGCGAATGCCTGCAGCGGCGGGGGAATAGCCGCGGGCGCCTCCACGGCGGGCTGCTTCGGGTCGCGGTAGAGGTCTGGCACGGCGGCGTCCGCCCCCGCTTCGTCATCGTCATCGGCAATGCGCTGCAACAGCTCGCGCGCCAGGGCATGGCGCGCGGGCGCGCGAAACCCGATGGAATAGGTCATGCACTCGCCCACCGCAACGCCGTCGTGGGCATAGCGCGGCGGCAGGTACAGCATGTCGCCGGGGTTCAGCACCCATTCCTGCTCCGGCGTGAATTCCGCCAGGATCTTCAGCGGCACGTCGTCGCGCAGGCGCAAGTCCTTTTGCCTGCCGATGCGCCAGCGCCGCTGGCCCTGCGCCTGCAGCAGGAAGACGTCGTAGCTGTCGAAGTGCGGCCCCACGCCGCCGCCATCGGTGGCGTAGCTGACCATGAGGTCGTCGAGCCGCGCCCCGGGCACGAAGCGGAACCGCTGCATCAGCGCATGCGCGCGGTCGTCATGCAGGTCGACGCCCTGCACCAGCAGCGTCCACGCGCGCTGGTGCAGCGGCGGCAAGGCGCGGCGCGCGAACGGTCCGTGCCGAAGCTGCCACCGGGGCTGCTCGCGCACGAGCCGCGACTCCACGCCTTCGCGTGCGGCCAGCGCGAACAGTTCGGCGCGGCCCAGCGGCGGCGCGAAGCCCGCAATCGCCCCGCGCACGAGCAAAGGCTTGCGGTGCCAGTAGCGGGCCATGAACCGCGCCGGGCTCAAGCCCCCAAGCAGCGCCAGAGGTTGTGTGGTGTTCATGGAAGCAAAGGCATTCGGCGACGTTGCGCATCAAGCTGCGACAATTCTCCTATGGAAATCACCCCGCAATGCGTCGTCGCACTGACCTGGACGCTCAAGGACACGCTCGGCGAAGAACTCGACGTGCTCGATGAACCCGTTGAATTCCTCGTCGGCGGCGGCGATCTGCTCGCCACCATCGAAGCGGCGCTGCAAGGCCATGCCGTTGGCGACACGCTGCAGTTGCACATCGAGCCCGAGCAGGCGTTCGGCGACTTCGACGACCAGTTGATTTTTCTGCAGCCGCGCAGCCAATTCCCCGCGCAGCTCGCCGAAGGCATGGTGTTCGAGCCCTCTGCGCTGCCGTTCCCGCTGCCCGAGGGCGCGCCCCGCGATGCGCTCTACACCGTGACCGACGTCTACCCCGACCACGTGGTGCTGGACGCCAACCATCCGCTGGCCGGCATCGCGCTGCGCATCGCGCTCACCGTGCGCGGCGTGCGCGAGGCAAGCGAGGAGGAGATCGGGCGCGGCTCCGTCGGTGCCGGCTTCTTCACCATCCGCCCGCAGGCCCCTGGCAGCGACTCGCTGCACTAAACCCGGCTAAACCCGCGAAATCCGCCCGTCCTCGACGCGCACGCGGTCGCCCACGCGCAGGTCGCCGGGCGAACTGACGTCGAAGGCCCGGTAGCTGCCGTTGTCGATCTGGATGGAGATGCGCCAGGTTTCGCGCACTTCGTAGCGGCCGTCCTCGATGCGGTTGCCCACGACCGCCCCGCCGACCGCGCCGGCCGCGGTCGCCAGCGCCCGGCCCGAGCCACCGCCGATCTGGTTGCCCACCACGCCGCCGACCACGGCGCCGATCACCGCGCCCGCGCCGCTGGGCCGCGCGCGCTCTTCGGTGCGGACGGCTTCGATGCTGGCCACGCGGCCATATTCGACATAGGCCTGCGCCGCGGCCGGATGGGGCTGCTGCCCGTAGTACTGATCGCGCGCAGGCGCCCCGCAGGCGGCGAGCGAGCCCAGCAACAGGATGGTGCACGCCAGCGTGGCGATACGGGTGGATGGTTTATGCATGGCTATTCTCCTTGGAATGGATGCAGGCAGAGACGATCGTCGCGCCCGCGTGCCTGCCATTGGGTGCCCCATGCCCGCCTGCGCGCATCAGGCGCCACCGGCTGCCCGCGTGGGATGGCGATGCGGCACGGCGTAAGACCCAGACTACGCGCTCACGCCCGCCCGGTGGAGCCGTAGCCGCCCTCGCCGCGCTCCGAGGCCGGGAACTCCTGCACCACGTTGAACCGCGCCTGCACCACCGGCACGATGACGAGCTGCGCGATGCGCTCCATCGGCGCGATGGTGAAGGCCACATCGCTGCGGTTCCAGGCGCTCACCATGAGCTGGCCCTGGTAGTCGCTGTCGATCAGCCCCACCAGGTTGCCCAGCACGATGCCGTGCTTGTGGCCCAGTCCCGAGCGCGGCAGGATCAGCGCCGCGTAGCCCGGATCGCGCAGGTAGATGGCGATGCCCGTGGGCACGAGTTGCCAGGCGTTGGGCGCGAGCGTCAGCGGCGCGTCGAGGCAGGCGCGCAGGTCCAGCCCGGCGCTGCCGGGAGTGGCATAAGCGGGCAGTTGCTCCGCGATACGAGGGTCGATGATCTTGACGTCGATTTTCATGGGGAAAACTAGCCTCCAGCGCCCATTCGGCGGGCGATCTCTGCTATCAATTGACGAGCAAGAACGAGCTTGGGCGCGCGCGGCAGCGGCTGCACGCCCTGCGCATCGACGAGCATCATCTCGTTGTCGTCCTGTCCGAAGGTCAGCGGCCCGATGTTGCCCACCAGCAGCGGGATGCCCTTGCGCGCGCGTTTGGCCTGGGCGTGGGCGGCCAGGTCGTGGCTTTCCGCCGCGAAGCCCACGCAGAACAGCGCGCCGCTGCGCGCCCGCGCGCCTTGCGCCAGCGCCAGCAGGATGTCGGGGTTTTCGGTGAAGGCCAGCACCGGCGCGCGGCCCGAGCCGTCCTTCTTGATCTTGTGGTCGCTGGGCGCGGCGGGCCGCCAGTCGGCCACCGCGGCGGTGGCGACGAAAATGTCGGCGTCGTCCGCCTCGGCCTCGCAGGCGGCCAGCATCTGCCGGGCAGACTGCACGTCGATGCGCCGCACGCCGCGCGGCGTGGGCAGGTGCACCGGGCCGGCGACCAGCACGACGTCCGCCCCCGCCTCGCGCGCCGCGCGCGCCACGGCGAAGCCCATCTTGCCGGACGAATGATTGGTCACGCCGCGGATCGGGTCGATGGCCTCGAAGGTCGGCCCGGCGGTCACCAGCACGCGCCGGCCCGCCAGGCGCTGGGGCTGGAAGGCGGCGATGAGCTCTTCCACGATCTCGTGGGGCTCCAGCATGCGCCCATCGCCCGTTTCACCGCAGGCTTGGTCGCCCGTGCCCACGCCCGGCACCCGGGCGCCGTCGGCCCGCACCTGGGCCAGGTTGCGCTGCGTGGCCGGGTGCGCCCACATCTCGCGGTTCATCGCAGGCGCCAGCAGCAGCGGCACGCGCTGGGCGGGCCGCGCCAGGCACAACAGGCTCAGCAGTTCGTCGGCGCGGCCCTGGGCGAGCCGGGCGATGAAGTCGGCGCTGCACGGGGCGACGACGATGGCGTCGGCCTCGCGCCCCAGGTGGATGTGCGGCATGTTGTCGGGCATGCGCGCGTCCCACTGCGAGCCGTAGACCGGCCGGCCCGACAGCGCCTGCATGGTCACGGGCGTGATGAATTGGGCGGCGGCCTCGGTCATCACCACCTGCACGGTGGCGCCTTCCTTGACCAGGACGCGGCAGAGCTCGGCGGCCTTGTAGCACGCGACGCCCCCGCTCAGGCCGAGGAGGATGTGTTTTCCGGTGAGTTCCATGGGGCAGAGTCGTCGTGGAGCGGGCAATGTAGCAGAGACGCACCCGGGCCGCGGGAGGGGCTGCGGGGGCCACCTTTATAATCTCGCTTTACCACCTCCCGGGAGGCTTGCCTCCCGTCCCGACATGACCAAATTCGTCTTCGTCACCGGCGGTGTGGTGTCCTCCCTGGGCAAGGGAATCGCCTCAGCCTCCCTTGCCGCGATCCTCGAATCGCGGGGCCTGAAGGTCACGCTCATCAAGCTCGATCCGTACATCAACGTGGACCCGGGCACCATGTCGCCCTTCCAGCACGGCGAGGTGTTCGTCACCGACGACGGCGCCGAGACCGACCTCGATCTGGGCCACTACGAGCGCTTCGTCGAAACGCGCATGGGCCGCTCCAACAACTTCACCACCGGCCGCATCTACCAGAGCGTGCTGGAGAAGGAGCGCCGCGGCGACTACCTCGGCAAGACGGTGCAGGTGATCCCGCACGTCACCAACGAGATACAGGACTACATCAAGCGCGGCGCCGGCTTCGATACGCCCGAGGCGGTGGACGTGGCCATCGTCGAGATCGGCGGCACCGTGGGCGACATCGAGTCGCTGCCCTTCCTCGAGGCCGTGCGCCAGCTCAGCCTGCGGCTGGGGCCCAACAACACCGCCTTCGTGCACCTGACCTACGTGCCGTGGATCGCCGCTGCGGGCGAACTCAAGACCAAGCCCACCCAGCACACGGTGCAGAAGCTGCGCGAGATCGGCATCCAGCCCGACGCCCTGCTCTGCCGCGCCGACCGCCGCATCCCCGAGGACGAGCGCGCCAAGATCAGCCTGTTCACCAACGTACCCGAGTGGGGCGTGATCAGCATGTGGGACGTGGACACCATCTACAAGGTGCCGCGCATGCTGCACGAGCAGGGCCTCGACGGCCTGATCTGCGACAAGCTGCGCCTGAACACGCCGCCGGCCAACCTCGGGCGCTGGGACGATCTGGTGTTCGAGATCGAGCACCCGCAAGGCACCGTGACCATCGCCATGGTGGGCAAGTACATCGACCTGTCGGACAGCTACAAGTCGCTCAACGAGGCGCTGCGCCACGCGGGCATGAAGAACCACGTGCGCGTGCAGATCGAATACGTCGATTCCGAAACCATCACGCCCGACACGGTGGCGCAGCTCGGACAGTACGACGCGGTGCTGGTGCCGGGCGGCTTCGGCAAGCGCGGCATCGAAGGCAAGATCTGCGCCGCCCGCTACGCCCGCGAAGGCAGGATTCCCTACCTCGGCATCTGCCTGGGCATGCAGGTCGCCACCATCGAATTCGCGCGCCACATGGCCGGGCTGGCCGATGCCAACAGCACCGAGTTCGAGCCCGCCACGCCCCACCCCGTGATCGCCCTCATCACCGAGTGGAAGGACGCCGACGGCAGCATCCAGACCCGCGACGAGCACTCCGACCTCGGCGGCACCATGCGCCTGGGCTCGCAAAGCTCCAACGTGGCCCCCGGCACGCTGGCGCACAGCATCTACGGCGACGTGGTGACCGAGCGCCACCGCCACCGCTACGAAGCCAACGTCAACTACCTGGAGCGGCTGCGCGAGGCGGGTCTGGTGATCTCCGCGCTGACGCAGCGCGAGCAGTTGACCGAGATCGTCGAGCTGCCGCAGAGCGCCCACCCCTGGTTCATCGGCGTGCAGTTCCACCCCGAGTTCAAGTCCACGCCCTGGGCCGGGCACCCGCTGTTCAACGCCTTCATCGCCGCGGCACTGGCGCACCAGCACCAGCAGCCGGCGACGGCCCCGGCGCCAGCCAGCCTGAAGGCCGTGGGATGACCATGAAGCTCTGCGGATTCGACATCGGCCTGGACCGCCCGTTCTTCCTGATCGCCGGCCCGTGCGTGGTCGAGTCCGAGCAACTGCAGCTAGATGTCGCCGGCCAGCTCAAGGAAATGACGGGGGCGCTCGGCATTCCCTTCATCTTCAAGAGCAGCTACGACAAGGCCAACCGTTCCAGCGGCGCGAGCTTCCGCGGCCCAGGCATGGAAAAGGGCCTCGAAGTGCTGGCCAAGGTGAGGAAGCAGCTCGGCGTGCCCGTGCTCACCGACGTGCACACCGAGGCGGATATCCCCGCCGTCGCCGAGGTCGTGGACGTGCTGCAAACCCCCGCCTTCCTGTGCCGGCAGACCGACTTCATCCGCGCCGTGGCGCAGTCGGGCCTGCCGGTCAACATCAAGAAGGGCCAGTTCCTGGCGCCGCACGACATGAAAAACGTGATCGACAAGGCCCGCGCCGCCGCGCGCGAGGCCGGCCTGTCGGAAGACCGCTTCATGGCCTGCGAGCGCGGCGCGAGCTTCGGCTACAACAACCTGGTGAGCGACATGCGCAGCCTGGCCATCATGCGCGAGACCGGCGCGCCCGTGGTGTTCGACGCCACCCACAGCGTGCAGTTGCCCGGCGGCCAGGGCAGCAGCAGCGGCGGCCAGCGCGAAATGGTGCCGGTGCTGGCGCGCGCGGCCGTGGCCGTGGGCGTGGCCGGCCTGTTCATGGAAACCCACCCGGACCCGGCGCACGCTCTCTCCGACGGCCCCAACGCCGTGCCGCTCAGGCACATGAAAGCGCTGCTGGAGACGCTGGTGGCGATCGACGCCATCACCAAGAAAAACGGATTCCTCGAAAACAACTTTGGAGCCTGAAACAACCATGAGCAGCGGATACGTCATCGCCAGCGTCACCGTCACCAACCCCGCGCAGTACGAGGAGTACCGCAAATGGAGCACCGAGGCCATGCGCGTGCATGGCGCCGAGGTGTGCATCCGCGGCGGCAAGGTCGAGGTGCTGGAAGGCGACTGGCACCCGGGCCGCCTGGTGGTGCTGAAGTTCCCCTCCTTCGATGCCGCCCGCGCGTTCTACGACACGCCCGAATACCAGAAGGCGAAAGCCGCGCGCGAGGGCGCGGCCATCATGCGCTTGGTGTGCGTGGAAGGTAGCTGAGCTTTTTGCTCCTGAATTAATAGCTGCCATCGCAGGTATATAAAGCGCCGGATGCCGATTTGGCTTGAAAAACCGGCGCGGCCAAGAATCCAAAACTCCCCAAAGGAAAACCATGAGTGCCATCGTTGACATCGTAGGCCGCGAAGTGCTGGACAGCCGCGGCAACCCCACCGTCGAATGCGACGTGCTGCTCGAATCGGGCGTGATGGGCCGCGCCGCCGTGCCCTCGGGCGCCTCCACCGGCAGCCGCGAAGCCATCGAGCTGCGCGACGGCGACATGGGCCGCTACGGCGGCAAGGGCGTGCTCAAGGCCGTGGAGCACATCAACACCGAGATTTCCGAGGCCGTGCTGGGCCTCGACGCCGCCGAACAGGCCTTCCTCGACAAGACGCTGATCGACCTCGACGGCACCGACAACAAGTCGCGCCTGGGCGCCAACGCGATGCTGGCCGTCTCCATGGCCGTGGCGCGCGCCGCCGCCGAGGAATCGGGCCTGCCGCTGTACCGCTACTTCGGCGGCATGGGCGGCATGCAACTGCCGGTGCCGATGATGAACGTCATCAACGGCGGCGCGCACGCCAACAACAGCCTGGACCTGCAGGAGTTCATGATCATCCCGGTGGGCGCGCCGAGCTTTCGCGAGGCCGTGCGCTACGGCGCCGAGGTGTTCCATGCGCTCAAGAAGATCATCAACGACCGCGGCATGAGCACCGCGGTGGGCGACGAAGGCGGCTTCGCCCCCAGCGTGGCCAGCCACGAGGCGGCGATCCAGCTCATCCTCGAAGCCATCGAGAAAGCCGGCTACACCGCCGGCGAGCAGATCGTGCTGGGCCTGGACTGCGCGGCCAGCGAGTTCTACAAAGAAGGCAAGTACCACCTCGCAGGCGAAGGCCTGGTGCTGAACGCCGAGGAATGGACCAACGTGCTGGCGAGCTGGGTCGACAAGTACCCCATCATCAGCATCGAGGACGGCATGGCCGAGGGCGACTGGGACGGCTGGAAGCTGCTCACCGAGCGCCTGGGCAAGAAGGTGCAGTTGGTGGGCGACGACCTGTTCGTCACCAACACCAGGATCCTCCAGGAAGGCATCGACCGGCACATCGGCAACTCGATCCTCATCAAGATCAACCAGATCGGCACGCTGAGCGAGACCTTCGCCGCCATCGAGATGGCCAAGCGCGCGGGCTACACGGCGGTCATCAGCCACCGCAGCGGCGAGACGGAGGACAGCACGATCGCCGACATCGCCGTGGGCACCAACGCCGGGCAGATCAAGACCGGCTCCTTGAGCCGCAGCGACCGCATGGCCAAGTACAACCAGCTCCTGCGCATCGAGGAAGACCTGGGCGACGTGGCGTACTACCCGGGCCGCAGCGCGTTCTACAACCTGCGTTGACCGCCGCGTTCCGCGTTGCCGCCGCTGCCGCGCATGGGCTCGCGCCTCATCCCCGTCGTGCTGCTCATCCTGCTGGTGGCAGTGCATACCCAGCTCTGGTTCGGGCGCGGCGGCCTGCCCGAAGTGGCGCAGATGCGCCACCAGCTCGCCCGGCAGAAGGCCGCCAACGCGCAGGCGCAGCAGGCCAACGAGCGGCTGGCCTCCGAGGTCAGCGACCTCAAGGAAGGGCTGGACACGGTCGAGGAAAAGGCGCGCAGCGAACTCGGCATGGTCAAACAGGGCGAGATCTACGTGCAGGTCGCCCCTTGAGCCGCCTCTTACACGCTCATCTTTTGATAGCTGCCACCGCAATCAGTACGGGCGCTGGAGGCCAATATGGCTTGCAGCGCCCGCCCCTCACTGCACCGCCGCGCTGGCGGGCGGCTGCTTGCCGGGCTCGGTGAAGATCTGCGCCGCATCCACCGCGTCGAAGCGGTACTGCGCGCCGCAGAACTCGCAGCCCACCTCGATGTCGCCGCGCTCGGCGATGATCGACTCGGCCTCTTCCAGGCCCAGGCCGCGGATCATGCGCGCCACGCGCTCGCGGCTGCAGGCGCAGGCGAAATGCGGGCCAGACAGCCCCTGCCGCGGCACGAAGCGCATGAGCTTCTCCTCCCAGAACAGGCGGTGCAGGATGGTGTCCACGTCCAGCGCCAGCAGTTCCTCGGGCGTGAGGCTCCTGGCCAGCGTGGCGATGCGGTTGTAGTCCTCGCTGCTGCCGATGTCGTCCTCGTTGGCGCGGCCCGCCAGGTTGCCCTCGCCCTGCACCGGCATGCGCTGGATCAGCAGGCCCGCGGCCACCTCGCCGCTGGCGGCCAGCACCAGCGTGGTGTCGAGCTGTTCGCTCTGCAGCATGTAGTGCTCCAGCACTTCGCTGATGCGGCCGAGCTTTTCGCGCTGGTCGCCGTGCAGCGGCACCACGCCCTGGTAGGGCTGCTGGCCCGGCCGCCGCTCCTTCGGGTCGAGCGTGATGGCGCAGCGCCCGCCGTTGCCGGTGTTGACCAGGTCGGCCAGCCCCGCGTCCGGCGCCACGCCGCCCGCCAGCGTGGCCGTGGCACGCAGCGACAGGTCGGACTGCACCTCGACCACGGCGAGCTTGACCGGCCCGTCGCCGTAGATCTGCAGCACCAGCGCGCCGTTGAACTGGATATTGGCCTGCATCAGCACGCCCGCGGCGGCCATTTCGCCGAGCAGGCGGGCCACGGGCTCGGGGTAGGCGCCGGTGGCGGTGTTGGCGGCGCGGCGGTTCAGTATCTCGGCCCACGCGCCGGTGAGCCGCACGATGGCGCCGCGCACGGGCAGGCCGTCGAAGATGAATTTATGGAGTTCTGACACCCGGGGACTCCTGGAAACAATGGCCGCGATTAATGGCCGCGATTGGGGGGCGCGATTGGGGGGGCGCGGCGGGGCTCCAGCCGGCGGGTCAGGCCACACGGTGCAGCCCGGCCTTGAAGCGCCGGGCGTTCTCGACGTAATGGCGCGCGCTCTGGCGCAGACCCTCGATCTGCTCGGGCGTGAGCTGGCGCACCACCTTCGCGGGGCTGCCGAGGATCATGGAGCCGTCGGGAAATTCCTTGCCCTCGGTCACCAGCGAGCCCGCGCCCACCAGGCAGTTGCGGCCTATCCTGGCGCCGTTGAGCACGATGGCGCCGATGCCGATCAGCGATTCATCGCCGATGGTGCAGCCGTGCAGCATCACCTGATGGCCCACGGTGACGCGCTCGCCGATGACGAGCGGCTTGCCGTGGTCGGCGTGCAGCACGCTGGCGTCCTGGATGTTGCTGCCCGCGCCGATGGTGATGCTGTCTGTGTCGCCGCGCACCACGCTGCCGAACCAGACGCTGGCATCCTCACCCAGCGTTACCTGGCCCACCACCTGCGCGCTCTCGGCCACCCAGGCCGATCCGGCCACCTGCGGGGCCACGTCATCGAGTTCATACACCGCCATGTCTTGCTCCAAGTGACAAAACTAGAATTGTAGGGATGGAGCTACGCCACCATGCCCTGCAGGTCTTGCGCCTGGCCGATCCCGCACAAAAAGCGGCCCAGGCGCTCGATATGCTTGCGGCAGCAGCTACCTTTTCGATAGCAGAGCAAGGCCCTGCGGAGCCCGCCGATCCGCACGCCCTGCCCGGCCGACCGGCCCGGCCCGTGTTGCTCGACCACACCGCGGTGCCGCGCCGCTCACCCTTCACCGGCGCGGGGCGCGCGGCGCTGGTCCATGCCATCGCGCACATCGAGTTCAACGCCATCAACCTCGCCCTCGACGCCGTGTGGCGCTTCGACGGCATGCCGGTGGCGTTCTACCTCGACTGGCTGCGCGTGGCCGGCGAGGAAGCGCGCCACTTCACGCTGCTGCGCGAGCACCTGCGCGCAATGGGCCGCGACTACGGCGACTTTCCCGCCCACCAGGGCCTGTGGAGCATGTGCGAGAAGACGCGCCACGACGTCGTGGCGCGCATGGCGCTGGTGCCGCGCACGCTGGAGGCGCGCGGCCTCGACGCCACGCCGCCGATCCAGGACAAGCTCAGGCGCGTGGGCACGCCCGACGCGCTGCGCGCCGTGGCCATCCTCGACACCATCCTCGCCGAGGAAGTGGGCCACGTGGCCATCGGCAACCGCTGGTACCGCTGGCTCTGCGCGCGCGACGGGCTGGACCCGGTGGAACACTACGCAGTCCTGGTGCGCGCCTACGAGGCGCCGCGCCCCAGGCCGCCCTTCAACACCCAGGCCCGCCGCGCCGCGGGTTTCTCGGATGCGGAGCTGGACTGGCTGGCGAACGGGTAGCCGAGGGACACCGAAACTCGACATTCCGCCGCCCCGATCATTGCGACGTTCTTAGAATGACGCTACTTGCTTTTTTGACACGAGGCCCTACCCACCATGACGAGCACTCCCGTTCCCGGGCCCGCGCCGGTACACCCCAACGATGCCGGCAAGGAGCCCGTCGCCATGATCGCCCGCCAGGCCATCATGAACGCGCAGCACGTCGTGATCGGCTACGAGCTGTTCAACCGATCGAAATCCCCGGGTGGCCATACCGCGGCCAGCGATGTGTCGCTGGTGTTCAACGCCCTGTCGCACGCGGGCACCGAAGACCTGATCGGGCGCATGCTGATCTTCGTGAACTGCACGCTCAACAGCCTGGCGGGCGGCCACCTGGAGTTGATCAACCCCGAGAAGGTGGTGCTCGAAATCCCCCCGGTGGAGCCGGCCACGCCCGAGGAGATCGAAAACCGCGTCACCACCCTGGCCGAGCTGCGCGCACGCGGCTTTCAGATCGCCTTCAACCACACGGTGCTGCACCGCGCCTACCTGTCATGGCTGCCGCTGGCCGACTACGTGAAGCTCGATCTGCTGCAGATCAAGCCCGAGCAGCTCGCGCCCCTGATCCGCTACGCACAGGCGCACACCGAGGCCGAGCTGATCGCCGAGAAGGTCGAGACCGCCGAGCAGTACGACCTGGTGTCCAGCATGGGCGTGCAGCTCTTCCAGGGCTACTGGTTCTCCAAGCCCTCGGTGGTGGAGACCAAGCTCGTCAGCCCTTCGCAGGCCTATACCATCCAGCTCATCAATCTGGTGCGCAAGCAGGCCGGCACGGCGGAGATCGAAGAGGTGCTCAAGAAGGACGCGGGCCTTGCGTTCAACCTCATGCGGCTCATCAACTCCTCGGGCTTCGGCTTCGCGCACGAGATCACCTCGTTTCGCCAGGCCGTGATGATCCTGGGGCTCAAGAAGCTGTTCCGCTGGGCCGCGCTGCTGCTGACCGCCTCGCGCGCCAACGGCACGCCGCCCGCGGTCGGCAGCATGGCCGTGGTGCGCGGGCGGCTGATGGAGCTGCTCACCGCCGAGGTCATGCCGCAGGAAGAAGCCGACAACGCCTTCGTCGTCGGCATCTTCTCGCTGCTCGACGTGATGCTCGGCATGCCGATGGACAAGGCGGTCGCGCTGCTGGCGCTGCCGCCCCTGGTGGAAGACGCCCTGCTGCGCCGCAAGGGCATCTACGCACCGTTCCTGGAACTCACCATCGCCTGCGAAACCGGCGACGACGCCACCTTCACGCGGGCCGCGGCGGCGCTCAAGCTCAGCAACCAGCAAATCAATTGGGCCCACCTGCAGGCGCTGGCCTGGACGGAGCAGTTGCTGGCTTGATGCTTCACTCAAGCTTCCCGCCGGCCCGGTCGCCCTGGATGGATCAATGGAGGTAGCGGCCAGCCGCCGCGCCGCCTAGAATGAACCCAACCCCTTCCAGGCTCTGCCCGCCATGTCTACCGCCACACAACCCGCCGATCTGACTGACCATTCGACGCCCGATGACGGCAACACCGCCGTCATCGCGCGGCAGGCCATCGTCGACGGGGAACGGGCGGTCTACGGCTACGAACTGTTCGACCGCTCCATCGCCCACCACGCCCACACCGCGGCCAGCGATGCGGCGCTGCTCTTCAACGCCCTGTCCTACGCCGGCACCGAGGCCATCGTCGGCTCGAAGTCGGTGTTCATCAACTGCACCCACGAAAGCCTGGCCGGCGGCCATCTGGAGCTGATCCATCCCGAAAAGGTGGTGCTGGAAGTGCCCACGCTGGCCGACGGCGCCACGCCAGAGGACATCGAGGCGCGCGTCAGCGTGCTCGACGGCCTGCGCCAGCGCGGCTTCCGCCTGGCGTTCAACCAGCAGGTGCTGCGGCGCAGCTACGTGTCCTGGCTGCCGCTGGCGGCCTTCATCAAGCTGGAGATGCCGGCCTTCAAGCCCGAGATGGCCGAGGCGCTGGTGCGCTTCGCGCGCGGCAACACCCAGGCCGAAATGGTGGCCGAGAAAATCGAGACCGAGGAGCAGTTCAACCTCATGCGCGGGCTGGGCGTCAAGCTGTTCCAGGGCTACTGGTTCGCCCGCCCCACGCTGGTGAAGGCGCAAACCATCCGCCCCTCGCAAGCCACGATCATCCAGCTCATCAACCTCGTGCGCAAACAGGCCAGCACGATGGAGATCGAGGAAGTTCTCAAGCGCGACCCGACGCTCTCGTTTTCCCTGCTGCGCTTCATCAACTCGGCGGGCTTCGGGCTGAGCTGCGAGATCACCTCGTTCCGCCACGCGGTGATGATCCTGGGGCTCAAGAAGCTGTTTCGCTGGGCCGCGCTGCTGCTGACCACCTCGCGCAACGGCGGCGCCCCGCCCATCGTGGGCACGACCGCCGTGGTGCGGGGCCGGCTGATGGAACTGCTGGCCGCCGAACTGCTGCCGCCCGAGGACTGCGACAACGCCTTCGTGGTAGGCGTATTCTCGCTGCTCGACTCCATGCTCGGCGTGCCCATGGACAAGGCGCTGGCATCGCTGGCCCTGCCGCAGCAGGTCAATGACGCACTGCTTCACAAGAGCGGCGTTTTCGCGCCCTTCCTGGAATTGACCATCGCCTGCGAAGTGGGCGACGACACAGCCTTCGCGCGCAACGCCGATGCGCTGCAGCTCTCCAACCGCCAGGTCAACTGGGCGCACCTGCAGGCGCTGGCCTGGGCCGAGACGCTGGGCAGCGAGTAGCCCCGCGACAGTCCGGGGGCCGCACCCCTGTCGCGCGAGCCGGTTGCGCGGCCTGACCGGGGATTCCGCACAGGCCGGCAGTGTCAACCTGGAAACGGCAGTTGACCGCTTTGTATCCCTTGCCAGGCCGCAGGAAATCGAGCGTTGCCGGCTTCGATGGCGTTCGCCTCGTGGGTGAGAGCGCTATGCACCTGCCAGCACCGCGCTCGGCGCGCCATGCGGCGTTGCTCCTCCTTGCGGGCAGTAGCCCGCCGGAAAAGTGGCCCAAGGCCAAGGGGCACTGAGCGCGCGGCAACGAGGCCGGCGCGCGCGTTCAGCCGCGCGGGTGGTGCTCGGCGTGCAATGCCTTGAGCCGCTCGCGCGCCACGTGGGTGTAGATGGTGGTGGTGGAGATGTCGGCGTGGCCCAGCAGCATCTGCACGGCGCGCAGGTCGGCGCCGTGGTTGAGCAGGTGCGTCGCGAAGGCATGCCGCAACGTGTGCGGCGACAGCGGCGCATGGATGCCTGCGGCGGCGGCCTGCTTCTTGACGATCATCCAGAACATGACGCGCGACATGCCCTTGCCGCGCGCCGTCACGAACAGGTCGTCGGTCTGCTGCCCGCCGAGGATGGCCTGGCGCGACGCTGCCAGGTAGCGCTCGAGCCACAGGCGCGCCACTTCGCCGAACGGCACCAGCCGCTCCTTGTCGCCCTTGCCGGTGACGCGCAGCACGCCTTCGTTGAGGCCGACGTGGAAGGTCTTGAGCGTGACCAGCTCCGTCACCCGCAGGCCGCTGGCATACATCAGCTCCAGCATGGCGCGGTCGCGCAGGCCCAGCGGCGTGTCCACGTCCGCCGCCTCCAGCAGCGCCACGACCTGCGCCTGCGTCAGTGTCTTGGGCACGCGCAGCGGGCGCTTGGCGGCCTGCAGCTTGAGCGTGGGGTCGACCTGCACGCGCCGCTCGCGCAGCGCCCAGTGGAAATAGCGCTTGAACACCGTGAGCCGCCGGTTGGCCGTGGTGGCGCGCGTGGCGCCGTGGCGGGCTGCGAAGTAGCCCTGCAGGTGGTGCTCGGCAGTCTGGTCGATCTGCAGGCCCTGGCCATCGAGCCACTGGGCGTACAGGGTCAGGTCGCGGCGGTAGGCGGCGAGCGTGTTGCGCGAGAGTCCGTCCTCGAGCCACAGCGCGTCAAGGAAATCGTCGATGCTGGACAGGCGCTCGGGAAACATCCCGTAACGATAACAAAAGAAAAGGCCCCCCGTGCGCCGGGCGGCCCTATCTGCATGCGGGTGTTGCGGTTTTGCCCGCGGCGGCTCATTCAAGCACGAGCTTCTGCTTGGCTACCACCTGCTTGTAGACGGCGAACTCGGCCTTGATCTGCTCGGCGAACTCCTCGGGCGTGTTGGCCACGATGAGTGAGCCCGTGTCCACTATGCGCTTGCGCACCGCGGGGTCTTCGAGTGCCTTCTTCACGCCGGCGCTGATCTTGTCCACCACGTCCTTCGGCAGGCCCTTGGGCCCGAGCAGGCCGTAGTAGGCCATGCGGTTCACGGGCTCCAGGCCTACCTCCTTGAAGGTGGGCACGTTGGGCAGCACGGCCAGGCGCTGCGGCGCCGCCACCACGATGGGCACCAGGCGGCCCTGCTGGATGAAGGGCAGCGCCGAGGGCAGGTTGTCGAACATGATCGGCACCTGGCCGGACACCACGTCGTTGAGCGCCGGGCCCGCGCCGCGGTACGGAATGTGGGTGATGAAGGTTTCGGTCAGGCTCTTGTAGAGCTCCATCTGCAAGTGGCCGATGCCACCCGTGCCCGAGGATGCGAACGAGTATTTGCCCGGGGCCTTCTTCACTGCGGCGATGAACTCCTGGTAGTTCTTGGCCGGGAAGCTCGGGTGCACCGCGATGATGTTGGGGGTAGCCGCGATGTTGATGATGGGAGTGAAGTCCGCCACCGGGTCGTACGGGATCTTGGGGTTGATCGCCGGGTTGGCCGCTGTGGTGGATACGGTGGCCACGCCAAGCGCGTAGCCGTCGGGCGGCGCGCGCATGATGTCGGCGGCCCCCACCACGCCGCCGCCGCCGGACTTGTTCTCCACCACTACGGTCTGGCCCAGCGCCTTGCCCAGCGGGTCGGCGATGACGCGCGCGACGATGTCGGTGGTGCCGCCGGGCGCGAACGGCACGACCAGACGGATGGGCTTGTTCGGATAACTCTGCGCCCAGGCGGGGCTGGCAGCGGCGCAGGCGGCCGCGACAGCGGCAATGGCAAACCAGGAACGGCGTTGCATGTCGACTCCTACTTTTCGCAAAAGTCCATGGTAAGGGCAGGCCATGCCCAGGGCTACTGGCGTCATCCCGAAAATTGCGGGTTAACCCGCAGGTCATGGCCCCATGCGTCAGCCTGCTGCAAGCTTTTCGGCCTCCGCTTCTGCTTTTTCAGCCTCCCGTTCATTGACAGGTTCAGAAAAAATACGCTTTTCAGTTATCCATGGCGCTCGCGCGCCACCCGCGACGCATGAAACTGGCGCAGCCCAATGCCAGGGATACCGCGCAACCGGCTTTGCCGGGCCGCTGGTATCGCCCCCGGCGGGGGGTTGGTGGCCACACGCAGTGGGCAAGCCTGGGGGAGTGTTCCATCTCAGCATGCTGATATTCTTCTGCGAGTGAATTACACCCTCCTGCTGCTACCCGATTTCTCGCTCATCCTTTGCGGCTACCTGCTCTGCCGCTTCACGCCGCTGAACCGGAGCGTCTGGCAGCAGGTCGAAAGCCTGGTGTATTTCTTCATGTTCCCGGTGCTGCTGTTCAGTTCCATCGTGCGCAGCCCGCTGGCCCTGGGCGAGGCATCGGGCCTGATCTGCGCGGGCGTGCTGACGGTCCTGGCGGGCATCGCTCTGGCATATGGCATTGTTCGCCTGCCCTGGCTGGGGCGCCATGTGGATCGGCGCGACCACGCTGCCGCCGCGCAGGTGGCGTTTCGCTTCAACTCCTTCATCGCGCTGGCGCTGGCCGAGCGGCTGGCGGGTCCGCGCGGGCTGCAACTGATCGCCATACTGATCGGCGTGGGCGTACCACTGGCCAACGTGGCGGCGGTCTGGCCGATGGCCCGCCACGGCCAGCGCGGCTTCGTGCGCGAGTTGCTGCGCAATCCACTGATCATCGCCACCGCCTCGGGCCTGCTGGCCAACCTGGCCGGGCTGCGCATTCCCGGCTGGCTGGAGCCCACCACCGCGCGCATCGACACGGCGGCACTGGCGCTGGGGCTCATGTCGGCAGGCGCGGGCCTGCAACTCGGCCAACTGTCGCGCAGCCGCCCGCTGTCTGCGGCGCTGCTGGCCATCCGCCACTGCGCCCTGCCGCTCGTCGCCTGGGGCCTGGCGCGGCTGTTCGCTTTGGATGCGGGGCAGGCCACGGTACTACTGGCGTTCGCGGCACTGCCCACGGCATCGACCTGCTACGTGCTGGCCGCGCGCATGGGCTACAACGGGCCTTACGTGGCAGGACTGGTCACGCTGTCCACCATCCTGGGCATTGCCAGCCTGCCGTTCGCGCTCGGTCTGCGCTGACGGATGCTACATTTTTGATAGCTACAACAGCTTGTATATAAAGCGCCAGAGGCCTATTTCACTCCTAAGATCCCATGCATGCGCCGGCCCGGCACAATGCACGGCATGGAGGCATCTATGCAAACCGCCGGCATGCGGCTCGACAAATGGCTGTGGTGCGCGCGATTTTTCAAGACCCGCGCCATCGCGGTGGAGGAAGTCGGCCGGGGCCGCGTGGAGGTCAACGGCCAGCCGGCCAAGGCGGCACGCGAGCTGCGCCCCGGCGACAGCGTGACGCTGCGCCAGGGCCCCGTGGTGCGCACGGTCGTCGTGCATGCGCTCAGCGCCACGCGCAGCCCTGCGCCCGTGGCCCAGCAGTTGTACGAAGAGACGCCGGACAGCATCGCCCGGCGCGAGCGCCTGGCCGAACAGCGGCGGCTGGCGCCCGAGCCGGCCCTGACGCTGGCCACCGGACGGCCCACCAAGCGCGACCGCCGCGGCATGGAGCGCACGGCGCGCGACTGGAACAACCGCTGGAGCGCATCGCTCGACGAATAGCGCCGGCGCGCACGGCATGCCCGGCCCAAAAAACAGCCCGCGCATCGCAAGATGGCGGGCTGCGCCAGAGAGACACTGGCGCGGTGCGCCGCGCGTGCGGACGCTGCGCTCCATGGTGGCTCCTGCGTTCGGCACGTTGCGCTGCGGTTGTGGCTGCGGCAACGAAGAAAAACGCCCGTCCATATGCGCTCGCCAGGCGCTTCGCGGCCACGCCAGGGCGCCGGGACGCACCGATAGAATCGGCCACCCTCCCCTCCTGCGCCTTCAGCCCCGCCCGTGTCCGAACGCCTGACCGTTCTCCTGCAATACCTCGTGCCGAAACAGGCGCTCACCATCTTCGCGGGGTGCGTGGCATCGTGGCGCGGCGGCGGGGCCACCACGGCCATCATCCGCCGCTTCGTGCGCCGCTACGGCGTGGACATGGCCGAGGCCGCCGAGCCCGACATCGCGGCCTACCCCACGTTCAACGACTTCTTCACCCGCGCGCTGCGCCCCGGCGCCCGCCCGCTGGCGCAGGCCGACTGGGTCTGCCCGGTGGACGGGGCGGTGAGCCAGATCGGGCCCGTCGAAGGCGGCCAGATCTTCCAGGCCAAGGGCCACCACTACAGCGCCACTGCGCTCGTGGGCGGCGACGCCGCGCTGGCCGCGCGCTTCGCCGGCGGCCACTTCGCCACCATCTACCTCAGTCCACGCGACTACCACCGCATCCACATGCCCTGCGACGGGCGGCTGCTGCGCATGGTGTACGTGCCGGGCGAGCTGTTCTCGGTCAATCCGGCCACGGCCCGCTACATACCGGGCCTGTTCGCGCGCAACGAGCGCGTGGTGTGTGAATTCGACACCGCCCACGGCCCGCTGGTGCTGGTGCTCGTCGGCGCGACCATCGTGGGCAGCATGGCCACCGCATGGCACGGCGTGGTCAACCCGCCGCGCCCAGGCCACCCACGCGAATGGCGCTACGACGGCGCCGGCCAGGACGTGCGGCTGCGCCAGGGCGAGGAAATGGGCCGCTTCCTGCTCGGCTCCACCGTGGTGGCGCTGCTGCCACCCGTACCGCTGGCCTTCGCCCCGGGCTGGGCCGCGCAGCGCCCTGTACGCCTGGGCGAGCGCATGGCCAGCAGATCCCCCGCAGGCTGAACCGCCGACCCGCGTTGCCCGTACCCGCGCACTGGGCGCGTACGGGCCCGTTACTTGCTTTTGCATCCCGAAACACTTTGGGAATTGCCATGCAAATCCGGGAACCAGCATCCCTGCAGGAACCGCTGCCCATCGACGTGTTCCTGCCTTTCATGCGCGACGTGACGCTGTGCGAGCAGTCCCTCAAGGAACTGAACCTCATGTGGCGCCTCATCGAGTCCTCGGCCAAGATGAACTGCCCGCAGGAAGCCAAGACCATCCTGCCCACGATGGCGGCCACGCGCAGCGGCTTTTCCAAGCTCGAAAAGGAGCTGGTCAAGAGCCTGGTGGAGGAGAAGGTGCGCACCGTCATGGCCGGCATCGGCACCAAGGCGAAGTACGTCATCGACATCGTGGTGCGCAACCTCTACGAGCGCACCGCCGACGTGGGCTTCCTGGCCACCGACCGCGAGCTGTGCCACTTCGTGGCGCAACCGACCGAGGACGGCAACATCGCCCGCGCCCGCCTGCGCGAATACCGCGACAAGTACACGGTCTACGACGAAATCATCCTGCTCGACACCGCGGGCAACGTGCTGGTGCAGATCGACCCGGCCACTCCGCTGGAACACAGCAGCGATCCGCTGGTGGCCGAGACGCTGGCCAGCGACAACTACGTGGAGACCTTCCGCCACACCGACCTGCGCCCCGCCAAGGAGCGCGCGCTGGTGTACTCGCGCCGCATGCACCACCCCGACACGGGCGCCGTCATCGGCGTGCTGTGCCTGTGCTTCGGCTTCGAGCAGGAGATGCAGGGCATCTTCGAATCGCACGGCGACGATGACCTGCGCTCCAACATGCTGCTGCTCTCGGGAGACGGCCGCGTGATCGCCAGCGCCGATCCGCTGTGGATCCCGCCCGGCGCCCGGGTGCCGGTGAACCTGCACACCGAGTCGCGCCTGATGCGCTTCTGCGGGCGCGAATACCTCGTCAGCACCTATGCGTCCGCCGGCTACCAGGGCTATCCTGGGCCTCCGGGCTGGATGGGGCAGGCGATGATCCCGGTGGACGTGGCGTTCCGCACCGCGCTGGCCGACCTGCTCAGCGGCCTGGACCCCGCCGTGGCGCAGGGGCTGCTGTCGCATGCCGAGACCTTCTGCCCGCCGCTGTACGACATCATGCAGGCGGCCAAGACCATCCAGCGCATCGTCTGGAACGGTCAGGTCATGACGGCCGGCCAGCAGGGCGACATGCAGAAACTCAAGACCGTGCTCGAACAGATCAGCGAGACCGGCGGGCGCAGCAACGAGCTGTTCGCGCAATCCATCCACGACCTGTACCAGACCGTGCTGGCCTCCAGCATGCGCGACGCGGAATTCACCTCGCATCTCATGGTCGACCTGCTCGACCGCAACCTGTACGAACGCGCCGACGACTGCCGCTGGTGGGCGCTGACGCCCGAACTGCGCCAGGGCCTGGCCCAGGACACCCCCTCGCCCGAGACCCTGGCGCGCTTCGGCGAGATCCTGCTCTACATCAACGGCCTCTACACCGTCTATACCCGGCTCTTCGTCTACGACCGCCATGGACGCATCCTGGCCATCACCGGGCCCGACGCCTGCGGCGACGGCAGCGCGGCCCTGGGCCGGCAGGTGGAGCCCGACACGCTGGCGCGCGTGCTGGCGCTGGGCACGAGCCAGGACTACTGCGTGACGCCCTTCGCGCCCACCGCGCTCTACGATGGGCGCAGCACCTACGTCTACCACGCGGCCATCCGCGCCCTGAGCAGCAACACGGCGGTGGGCGGCATCGGCATCGTGTTCGACGCGGAGCCGGAGTTCCGCAACATGCTGCGCGCGGGTCTGGCCGGCAAGGCCAACAGCCAGGCGCTGTACGTGACCCGACAGGGGCGCATCCTCTCCTCCACCGACGAGCGCCACCCCGAGGGCGGCACGCTGACGATCGACCCGGCCCTGCTGGCCCTGCCCAGCGGACAAAGCGCGTCGCGCATCACCATCCACGACGGCCAGTACGCCGTGGTGGCCTGCACCGCGTCCAGCGGCTACCGCGAGTTCAAGACCTCCGATGGCTACAAGGAAGACGTGGTGGCCGTGGTCTACCAGTTCTTCGGCGAGCAGCGCTACCAGGGCGCGCTGGTGCGCGGCGCCGTGCCGGCCATCGACCAGGGCGACACCGCGCCCGACGCGCAGGAGTTCGCCACCTTCATCTGCAACGACGGGCTCTACGCGCTGGCGGCGGAGCACGTGCTGGAGGCCGTGCCGTTCTCCGACGTGCGGCTCACGCCGCTGGGCGGCGGCGGGCGCATCGGCATCCTGGGCGTGCAGCGCACGGACATGCAGCAGCGCTTCATGTGGGTGTTCGACCTCGTGCAACTGCTCGGCAAGCGCGCCACGCCGCCCACGCCGGGCAGCCAGGTCATGGTGGTGCGCCAGGGCGCGTACACGCTGGGCCTGCTGGTGGACGAGCTGCATGCCGTGCCCAAGTTCGACGCCAGCCAGATCGCGCACACGCCGCTGGTGCTGCAGGGCCAGTCGATGTTCACCTCGGGCATGGTCAAGGCCAACGGCGGCGAGCTGCTGATCCAGGTGGTGGACGCGCAGCGCCTGTTCGACTGGCTCATCGATGGCAAGGCTCCCGCGCCCGGTGAAGATGCGGTGCACGCAGCGCTGCAGGCATGAGCACGGCAGTGCGACAGGCGTGTGACGCACGCCGCATGTGCGTTTTCGCCACGGATGTGCTTTTGGTCACCTCTGTTGATACAGCATTCTTCTAGACTGGCACTCACCCTCCACCCAGATCCTCCACCCAGGCCAGCATGGCCGTCGCCCGGAAGGAAGCCACCATGCGTTCGACCACCATCACCGCCCCGCACGCTCCCCCAGCCCGCCCCGCCGCCGGCCAGCCGTGGTGGCGCGCCCTGCTGCCGCGCAGGGCGCCGGCGCCCCAGCGCCAGCAGCCTGCGCAACGGCCGCAGCAACAGGCGGCGGCGAGCGACCCGCTCGACCTGGCCCAGCGCGTGCGCGAAGTCGGCGAGTGGTAATCAGCCTAGAAACGGCAGTTGACCGCTTCGTATCCCTTGCCAGGCCGCATGAAATCGAGCGTTGACGGCTTCGATGACGTTCACCTCGTGGGTGAGGGCGCTATGCACCTGCCAGCACCGCGCTCGGCGCGCCATGCGGCGTTGCTCCTCCTTGCGGGCATGAGCCCGCCGCGTCGTCGCGCCTTGCCTGGCACCCCGATCACGGCACCGGCAGGCGCATCCAACTGCCGTTTCTAGGATCAGTCGAATATCTTGCCGGGGTTCATCAGCCCCAGCGGGTCGAGCGCGCGCTTGATGGCGCGCATCGCCTGCACCTCCTGCGGTGTGCGGCTCGCGTCCAGCCAGGGTTTCTTGTGCGTGCCGATGCCGTGCTCGGCGGACACGCTGCCGCCCATCTCCTCCACCAGCGCATAGACGATCCCTTCCACCGCGTGCGCGGCCTCGACGCACGCCAGGCCGGGCAGCGAGCGCGCGTCCGTGGTCAAGTGCAGGTTGCCGTCGCCCAGGTGGCCGAAGCGCAGCGTGCGGTGGCCCGGCCAGCGCTGCGCAAGGGCCTGCACGCAGCGCTCGGCAAAGCCGCCGATGTCCGCCAGCGGCAGGCTGACGTCGAAGTTGACCGGCTCCATGCGGGCGGGGAACTGCGTCGGCGCCTCGCGGATGCGCCAGAGCGACCGGGCCTGCGCCTGCGACTGGGCGATCACCGCGTCGGCCGCCACGCCCTGCTCCATCGCCTGTTCCAGCACGGCCTGCAGCCCCGCATCGAGCGCCGCCGCATCGCCGCCCGCCACATCCACGAGCACCGCGAGCGGATGCTCCAGCGCGAGTGGCGAAGGCTGGTTCAGCCACGCGAGCGAGGTGGTGAAGAAATCCGCCCACATCAGCTCGAACGCCGCCAGCGCGCCGGGAAACGCAGCCTGCAAGCGCTGCAGCAGGGCGACGGCAGCGGGATAGTCAGGCAGCGCCACGAGGGCCGTGCGCAATTCTTGCGGCGCGGGCCGCAGCCGCAGCACGGCGCGCGTGACGACGCCCAGCGTGCCCTCGGCGCCGATGAAGAACTGCTTGAGGTCGTAGCCGGTGTTGTTCTTCAGCATGGGCCGCAGCATGGGCAGCACTGTGCCGTCCGCCAGTACCACCTCCAGGCCCAGCACCTGCTCGCGCATCATGCCGAACTGCACCACGCCGTTTCCGCCCGCGTTGGTGGCGATGTTGCCGCCGATCTGGCAGGTGCCGCGCGCGCCCAGGTCCACGCCGAAGCGCAGGCCCGCGCCCTCGGCGGCCTGCTGCACCGCTTGCAGCGTGGCGCCGGCCTGCGCGGTCAGCGTGGCGGCAGCGGCGTCCACCGCTTCGATGGCGTCCATGCGGTCGAGCGAGAACGCCAGCGCATCGGCGCGCGGCACGGCACCGCCGGCCAGGCCGGTACGCCCGCCTTGCGGCACCACGGGCACGCGGTGCGCATGGCAGATGCGCAGCGCGGCGGCCACTTCGCGCGTGCTGCGCGGGCGCAGCAGCGCGCGCGGGCGCACGGGCGGCGCGCCGCTCCAGTCGGTGCAAAACGCGGCGGGCACGGCCTCGCCCAACGCCACCGCATCGGGGCCCAGGGCCTGGTACAGATCGAGCAGAAAGCGGTCCACGGCGCGCGGCCTATTGCATGTCTATTGCGCTTGAGCGAACTCCAGCATCGCGCCCAGCATGCGCCGCAGCAGCGGCTGCACGCGCGCGGCGGTTTCCGGCAGGTAGGCGAAGGGCGCTTCGAGCTGCATGTAGCAGCTCCAGGCCATCTCCAACTGCACGACGTGAATGCCGCTGGCGGGCCGGCCATGGTGCCGGGTGATGTAGCCGCCCGTGAAGCGGCCGTTGAGCACCGAGGTATAGCCCGGCTCGGCCTGCGCCAGCGCAAGCAGCCGCTCGCCCAGGCCCGGTGCACAGCTCGTGCCCTGGGCGGTGCCGAGGTTCAGGTCGGGCAGGCGGCCGTCGAAAAAGCGCGGCAGTACGGGATGGATGGAATGCGCGTCCCACAGCATGGCCACGCCGTGGGCTGCGCGGATGCGCGCGAGTTCGGCGGCCAGCTTGTCGTGGTAGGGCTGCCAGATGGCGGCGCGGCGCGCGGCGATCTCGGCCTCGCCGGGCTGGTCCGCCGCGTCGGCGTAGATCGGCTCGTACAGAAAGGTGTCCACGGGGCACAGGCCGGTGACGCTGCGACCCGGGTACAGGCTGGCGCCGTCGGGCGGGCGGTTGATGTCTATCACGTAGCGCGAATGCGTGGCGCGCAGCACGGAGGCCCCCATATCCACGGCGAAGGCATAGAGCAGGTCGAGGTGCCAGTCGGTGTCTGCCACGAGCCGGCCCGCGGGCGTGAAGCGCGCGGCCAGCGCGGGCGGTATATGGGTGCCCATGTGCGGAATGGAAACCAGCAGCGGCCGGGTGCCCTGGTGGAAGAGGAACGGCGGCTCGGCGGTCTGGAAGGCGGTCATGGTGCGAGTCTCTCTCAAAGTAAGGCCCGGCGGGCATCGATGAACGCCCGCGCGGCCTGCGCATGCAGCGCGTGCCGGCCCTCAGCCACGCACTGCACGCCCCTCGACCATACGCCTGCCACGGCGCTGGTGCGGTGGCTGGCGAACACGTGGGCCGCCAGCATCTGCTGCGGCGCGGACAGGCCCTGCAGCGCCACGTGCCGCGCGTCGAGCGCGACGAAATCCGCCTGCTGCCCGACCGCCAGCCCGGCCACCGCGCGGCCCGCCGCCTGGGCGCCGCCCCGCATGGCCTGCAGCGTCATGGCGGTGGCCACGTCGGGCTGGCCGGGCGCGGCCAGCACGTTGCGCTGGCGCAGCCGCAGGCGCTGGCCGTATTCGAGCAGCATCAGCTCCTGCGCCGCGTTGACGCTGGCGTGGCTGTCGGAGCCCACGCCCCAGGCACCGCCTGCATCGCGCCACGCGGGCAGCTCGAACAGGCCGTCGCCCAGATTGGCCTCGGTGCTGGGGCACAGGCCGGCCACGGCGCCGGTGGCGGCGGCGCGCGCGTATTCGGCCGCCGTCATGTGCGTGGCGTGCACCAGGCACCAGCGGGCATCGACCGGCGCATGCTCCAGCAGCCACTCCACCGGGCGCTGGCCGCTCCAGGCGATGCAGTCGTCCACCTCCTGCGTCTGCTCGGCGATGTGGATGTGCACGGGTGCCGTGGCGTCCTGCGCGGCCAGGCCCGCGAGCGCTTGGCTCAATGCGCCGGGCGGCACGGCGCGCAGCGAGTGCGGGGCCAGGCCCAGGCGCGCGCCCTGCGCGGCGCAGGCGGGGCGCAGGCGCTCGAGCAGGCGCAGCATGTCCTGCGTGCCGCGGATGAAGCGGCGCTGGCCGTCGCGCGGCGGCTGCGCGCCGAAACCGCTGGCCTGGTACAGCACGGGCAGCAGCGTGAGGCCGATGCCCGCCGCCTGCGCCGCGCGCAGCAGGCACAGCGCGAGCGTGGCGTCGTCGGCATAGGGCCGGCCGTCCGCGTCATGGTGAAGGTAATGGAACTCACACACGCTGGTGAAGCCGGCTTCCAGCATTTCCACGTACAGCCAGGTGGCGATGGCTTCGAGCTGCGCGGGGGTGATGCGCGCGGCGAAGCGGTACATCAGCGCGCGCCAGCTCCAGAAACTGTCCTGGCCGCTGGCGCGGTACTCGGCAAGGCCGGCGAAGGCGCGCTGGAAGGCGTGGGAGTGGAGGTTGGGCAGGCCGGGGATGACGGGGCCTTGTGCTGCCGGTATGCCTGGGGGGTGGGGGGTGTCGGGGTGGACGGTGATCAGGGTGCCCTGGGCGTTCCAGGCGAGCAGGACGTTGCTGGCCCAGCCGGTGGGGAGGAGGGCCTGGGTTGCGAAGAGGGTTGCGGCTGTCATGGGCGGTGCGCTCGATGGCGGTGCTTTTGGCCGGGATGTGCGACCGGCCAGCCACAGCAAACTCCAAAACACGGCAAAAACAAGATACTCCCAAATATCCTACCCGCCAGCGCAGTAAAATCAAGCACTGAAACCATATACTCCCCCACTCCGCACTACCCCCAGCACACCGCGCCCCCCAAACCAGTAGGCCATCTCCTCCACATCCCGCAAATCCCACAGCACGAAGTTCGCCGGCCTCCCCACCCCGATGGCGCCGTGCGTCTCCTGCAGCCCCAGCGCCCGCGCCGCATGCACGGTCACACCCGCGATCGCCTCCGGCACCGTCAGCCGGAACAGCGTGCAGGCCATGTTGACCATCAGCAGCAGACTCAGGCACGGCGAAGTGCCGGGGTTGTGGTCGGTCGATACGGCCATCGGCACGCCCGCCGCGCGCAAGCCCGCTATGGGCGGCAGTTGCGTATCGCGCAGCGTGTAATAGGCCCCCGGCAGCAGCACCGCCACCGTGCCCGCGTCGCGCATCGCGTCGATCCCCGCCTGCGACAGATGCTCGATGTGGTCGCACGACAGCGCGCCGTAGCGCGCGGCAAGCCGTGCTCCGTCCATGTCCGACAACTGCTCGGCATGCAGCTTGACCGGCAGGCCCAGGCGTTGCGCGGCCTGGAACACCTGCTCGGTTTCATCGAGCGAGAACGCGATGCGCTCGCAGAACACGTCCACCGCGTCCACCAGCCCCTCGGCATGCAGCGCCGGCAGCACCTCCTCGCAGACCAGGCGTATGTAGTCGCCGCTGCGCCCCGCATACTCGGGCGGCAGTGCGTGCGCGCCGAGGAAGGTGGCGCGCACCGTCACGCCGTGCGCCTGCGCCAGCCGCCGCGCCACGCGCAACTGCTTGCGCTCGTGCTCCAGCGCAAGGCCGTAGCCGGACTTGATCTCGACGGCGCACACGCCCTCGGCCAGCAGGTTCTGCAGCCGCGCGCTGGCGCTGGCGAACAGCTCGTCCTCGCTGGCCTCGCGCGTGGCGCGCACGGTGGAGACGATGCCGCCGCCGGCCTGCGCCACTTGCTCGTAGCTCGCGCCTGCCAACCGCATGGCGAATTCGCCCGCGCGCTGGCCGCCGTAGACCAGGTGCGTGTGGCAATCGACCAGCCCCGGCGTGACCAGCGCGCCGCCGCCCGCGTGGCGCGGCAGGCCCGCATGGGCGGCGGGCAGTTCGGCCAGCGCACCGACCCAGGCGATGGCGCCCCGCGCCACCACCAGCGCGTCGGCACGCAAGGCATCGGCCACGCCGTCTAGGCTGCCGGGTGCGAAGCGCAGGCCACTCCAGAGGCCATCGGCACTGTGATTTGCTACTGTATTCATAGCTGCTACCGCTTATCTTTCCTGCGCTGGAGGCATATTTCATTCATGAATGCGTGATGCGCACAACGGCCAGTGCGGCATCGCCGCCGTCCGCCCGCGCCTGCCAGCCGAGCGCCTGCCCGGCCCACCACACGCCCTGCCCTGGCGCGCAGTCGAAAGCCGCAGGCCCTGCCGCCAGCCGCCACGGGCCGCGCAACGCGAGCAGCACGCCAGCCTGCGCCACGTTGATGGCGCGGGCCTCGCCCGCCAGCACGCGCAGCTCGCCCCGCACGCGGCCGCGCCGGGCCATGAGGTTGAGGTCGCTCGACGCGCCGCCCAGCAGTTCGCAGTCCAGCACCGCATCGCCCGAAAAAGCGAACGGCTGCCACGGCGTGGCGAGCGCATGGTCGATGGCGCCGTGCGCCGAGCGCAGCCGCACGCCCGCGCCGTCGAGCAGCATGATCTGCCGCTCCACGCCAGGGAAGGCCGAGAACGGCCCGCCCGCCGCGATGGTGGCGACACTCACGCGCCAGTCGAACGCATCGAGGCCCGCGCCGGGCGGCCAGCAGGCGATCTCGCGCGTGGTGCCGCCGCCGTTCTTCCACGGCGTGGCGGGCAGCGCGGCGAGGTCGAAGCGGTGCATGGCGGCGCCCTTGCCCTACCTGAGCATCGGCAGGTTCAGGCCGTGCCGCTTCGCCGCCGCGACGGCGATGTCGTAGCCCGCATCGGCATGGCGCATGACGCCCGTGGCCGGGTCGTTCCACAGCACGCGGGCGATGCGCCTGGCGGCGGCATCGGTGCCGTCGCAGACGATGACCACGCCCGCGTGCTGCGAGTAGCCCATGCCCACGCCTCCGCCGTGGTGCAGGCTGACCCAGGTGGCACCGCCCGCCGTGTTGAGCAGCGCGTTGAGCAGCGGCCAGTCGGAGACGGCGTCGGTGCCGTCCTGCATCGCCTCCGTCTCGCGGTTCGGGCTGGCCACGGAGCCGGTGTCCAGATGGTCGCGGCCGATGACGATGGGCGCCTTCAGCTCGCCGCTCCTCACCATCTCGTTGAAGGCCAGGCCGGCCTTGTGGCGCTCGCCCAGGCCCAGCCAGCAGATGCGCGCCGGCAGGCCCTGGAAGGCGATGCGTTCGCGCGCCATGTCGAGCCAGCGGTGGGTGTGCGTGTTCTCGGGGAACAGCTCCTTGATCTTGGCGTCGGTCTTGTAGATGTCCTCCGGGTCGCCCGACAGCGCGACCCAGCGAAACGGGCCCTTGCCCTCGCAGAACAGCGGGCGGATGTAGGCGGGCACGAAGCCCGGAAAGTCGAAGGCGTTGGCCACGCCCTGGTCGAGCGCCACCTGCCGGATGTTGTTGCCATAGTCCACCGTGGGCACGCCCATGGCCTGGAAGGCCAGCATGGCCCGCACGTGCGCGGCGCAGCTCTGGGCGGCGGCGGCCTTCAGCGCCGCGTGCTGCGCCGGGTCGGCGGCGGCGGCGCGCCACTGCGCCACGCTCCAGCCCGCGGGCAGGTAGCCGTTGACGAGGTCGTGCGCCGAGGTCTGGTCGGTCACGATGTCGGGGCGGATGCTGCCGGCCTGGGCGCGCCGCGCCAGCTCCGGCAGCACTTGCGCCGCGTTGCCGAGCAGCGCGATGGAGACGGCTTCCTTGCGCGCCGTGTGCTGGGCGATCAGCGCCAGCGCGTCGTCGATGTCGCGGGCCTGCTTGTCGACGTAGCGCGTGCGCAGGCGAAAGTCGATGCTGCTCTGCTGGCATTCGACGGCCAGCACGCAGGCGCCGGCCAGCACGCCCGCGAGCGGCTGCGCGCCGCCCATGCCGCCGAGGCCGGCGGTCAGTATCCACCGGCCCGCCAGGTCGTTGCCGTAGTGCTGGCGCCCGGCCTCGACGAAGGTCTCGAACGTGCCCTGCACGATGCCCTGCGCACCGATGTAGATCCAGCTACCCGCCGTCATCTGGCCGTACATGAACAGGCCCTTGCGGTCGAGCTCGTCGAAATGCTCCCAGGTGGCCCATCTGGGCACGAGGTTGGAGTTGGCGATCAGCACGCGCGGCGCGTCGGCGTGCGTGCGGAACACGCCCACGGGCTTGCCCGACTGCACGAGCAGGGTTTCGTCGTCGCTCAGTTCCTTGAGCGCAGCGAGGATGGCGTCGAAGCATTCCCAGTTGCGCGCCGCGCGCCCGATGCCGCCGTAGACCACCAGGTCCTGCGGGCGCTCGGCCACGTCGGGGTGCAGGTTGTTCTGCAGCATGCGAAACGGCGCCTCGGTGAGCCAGCTCTTGCACGACAGCGTACTGCCCGTGGGCGCGGCGATGTGACGGCTGGGGTCGTGGCGCGGGTCGGCGGCGGTCTTCTGGGGTGCATTCATGTGTTCTTCCTCCTCGGTGGATCTGCAATGCATGTTTCAGGCCCGGCTGGGCAGCAGCGCGCGCAGCGGCTGCGGCCAATGCGCGGGCGCGCGCAGCGCCCAAGCGCGCATAGCCTGCACGTCGGGGGCGAGCAGGCGGTCCTGCGCGAGAAAAGCCACGCGCGCGCGCAGTTCGCCGAGCGCGGCTTCCACCAGCGGCGAGCTTTTCAGCCCGCCCTGCCCGCGCGGGCCCTGCTTGAGCTCGATCCCCTGGGCGGCGGCCATGGCCTCGATGCCCACGACCGTGGCCGTGTTGTCCACCATGTCGCCCAGGCGCCGAGCGGCGAAGGTGGCCATGGACACATGGTCCTCCTGGTTGGCCGAGGTGGGCAGGCTGTCCACGCTGGCCGGGTGGGCCAGCGACTTGTTCTCCGACGCCAGCGCGGCGGCGGTGACCTGGGCGATCATGAAACCCGAGTTGACGCCGCCGTCCTGCACCAGGAATGGCGGCAGGTTCGAGAGCCCGCTGTCGAGCAACAGTGCCATGCGGCGCTCGGAAATCGCGCCGACCTCGGCCACGGCGAGCGCGATGATGTCCGCCGCGAAGGCCACCGGCTCGGCGTGGAAGTTGCCGCCGGAGATCACCTCGCCGGTGTCTGCGAACACCAATGGGTTGTCCGACGCCGCGTTGGCCTCGGTGGCGAGCACGCGCGCCGCATGGCCCAGGTTGTCCAGGCAGGCGCCCATGACCTGCGGCACGCAGCGGATCGAGTACGGGTCCTGCACGCGCCCGCAGTGGATGTGCGAGGGCACGATCTCGCTGCCCTCCAGCAGTTCGCGCAGCGCCGCCGCCACCGCCATCTGCCCCGGCTGGCCGCGCGCCGCGTGGATGCGCGCATCCAGCGGCTTGACCGAGCCCAGGATGGCTTCGAGCGAGAGCGCGCCCGCCAGCAGCCCGGCGGCGAACACGCTCTCGGCCCCGAACAGGCCGGCGAGCGCGAGCGCGGTCGATACCTGCGTGCCGTTGAGCAGCGCCAGACCTTCCTTCGGCCCCAGCACGAACGGCACACGGCCGATGCGGCGCATGGCCTCGGCGCCGCCGATGACCTCGCCGTCGGGCGTGCTGGCCTCGCCCTCGCCGATCAGCACGCAGGCCAGGTGCGCGAGCGGCGCCAGGTCGCCCGATGCGCCGACCGAGCCCTTGGCCGGGATGCGCGGCATGAGGCCGGCGTTGAACAGGTCGAGCAGCGCGTCCACCAGCTCGGGCCGCACGCCCGAATGGCCGCGCGCCAGGCTCACGGCCTTGGTGGCCAGCACCAGCCGCACCACGCCGTCGTCGAGCGGCGCGCCCGTGCCCACGCTGTGCGACAGCACCAGATTGCGCTGCAGCTCGGCCAGCCGCGCGTGCGCGATGACGGTCTGCGCCAGCTTGCCGAAGCCGGTATTGATGCCGTAGACCACGGCGTCGGCATCGACGATGCGCTGCACCGCTGCCTGCGCGTCCCGCATGCCGGCGCGAGCGCCATCGGCCAGCGCCAGCCGCAAGCCACCCGCGTGAATGCGGCGCAGCGCGGCCAGCGGCACGTGGCCGGGTTCCAGTACCAGGGTGTTGTCATGGGCTGTCATGGTCTGATCCTGTCTATACAAGTAGTCTCGAACGGAAAATCGGGGCAGTCAACCGAACACCGGGTTGCCATCGGCGCGGAAGCGGCTGCCCAGGCGGTAGCGCGAGGCCGGGTGCAGGCAGCGCACCATGGTCACGGGCACGCCGCGCGTCCAGGTGCGGCGGGTCAGCAGCAGGCAGGGCTGGGCCGGGTCCATCTCCAGCGCCCGCGCCTGCTCGGACGTGGGCAGCACGGCGTCGATCACGTGCTCCATCTGGTCGAACGGCACGGTGCGCACCAGGTATTCAGAGGGCTGCAGGACACTGAAATCCTGGCGCGTGAAGTCGGGCGCCATGCGCGGGTTCACGTAGCGGTCCTCCAGTTGCACCGGCACGCCGTTCTCGCGGTGCACGCAGACCGCGTGGAACACCGATTCGCCGGTGCGCAGGTCCAGCGCGGCGGCGGTCTCCAGCGACGCGGCCACGCGCTCGACCGCCAGCACGTCGCAGCGGTAGTCGTGCCCGCGCTGGCGGATCTCGCTCGCCAGGTTGGCGATCTGCAGCAGGGTGGACTGGGGCCTGTCCTCGGCCACGAAGCTGCCCACGCCGGCCACACGCACCACGCGGCCTTGCTCGGCCAGTTCGCGCAGCGCGCGGTTGGCCGTCATGCGCGAGATGCCGAACTGCGCCACCAGCTCGTGCTCGGAGGGCAGGCGCTGCCCGGCAGCCCAGGAGCCGTCCTGGATCTTGCGCGCGATGAAGTCCTTGACCTGCTGGTACAGCGCCAGGGCCGGCGCGGGCGCCGTGGCGCTGCTGCGCGACGCCGGCAGTTGCGCATGGGTCTTGCGGCGGGTGGTGGGTGTGGGCATGGTGCGTTGGAACGTGTTCATCAGTGCTGCGCGCCAGCCAGCGCCTCGGCGCGGATTTCTTCCGTCAGCCGCGCCTTGAGCGCCATGAACGCGGACGAGGTCTTGAGCGTGTAGCTGCGCGGGTGCGGAAAATCGACCGCCACCTCGGCCTTGATGCGCCCGGGCCGGGCGCTGAACACTGCCACGCGGTTGGCCATAAAGATGGCCTCGTCGATGTCGTGGGTGACGAACAGCACCGTCTTGCGCGCTGATTCCCAGATACCCAGCAGCAGCTCCTGCATCAGCACGCGGGTCTGGTTGTCGAGCGCGCCGAACGGCTCGTCGAGCAGCAGTATCTTGGGGTCGTTGGCCAATGCGCGGGCGATGGCCGTGCGCTGCTGCATGCCGCCCGAGAGCTGCCTGGGATAGTGCCGCTCGAAGCCGCGCAGGCCCACGCGGGCGATGAAGTAGTCGCTGCGCTCCTTCTGCTGCGCAGCGGGCAGGCCGCGCTCGCGCAGGCCGAAGCGGATGTTCTGCTCGATGGTGAGCCAGGGGAACAGCGTGTAGCTCTGGAACACCATGCCGCGGTCGGCGCCCGGCCCGGCGACGGGCACGCCATCGAGTTGTACGCGGCCCGTGCTCGGCTGGTCCAGGCCGGCCACGATGCGCAGCAGCGTCGATTTGCCGCAGCCCGAGGGGCCGAGGATGGTGACGAAGTCGTTCTCGCGCACCTCGAAGTCGATGGGCAGCAGCGCCTGCGTGCGCTGGCCCCGGCTGCCGGAGAAGACGCGCGACACGCCCTGGATGGAAAGCTGGGGCGGCGCGTTCATCGCAGCGTGCTCCAGGCGAAGAGGCGGCGGTTGGCGGCCTTGAAGGCGAAGTCGGACACCAGCCCGATGACGCCGATGACGATGATGCCGAAGATGATCTGCCCGGTGTTGAGCAGCGCCTGGCTGTCCACGATCATGTGGCCGATGCCGGAGGACGAGCCGATCAGCTCGGCCACGATCACGTAGGTCCAGGCCCAGCCCAGCACCAGCCGCAGCGTCTCGGCGATGTCGGGCGCGGCGCCGGGTATCAGCACGCGCGTGACGATGCCGCGGTTGCCCGCGCCCAGCGTGTAGGCGGCTTCCACCAAGTCGCGCCGCGCGCCGCCCACGGTGACGGCCACCATCAGCACGATCTGGAAGAACGATCCGATGAAGATGAGCAGCACCTTCTGCAGCTCGCCAATGCCGGCCCAGAGGATCAGCAGCGGAATGAAGGCCGATGCTGGCAGATAGCGGCAGAAGGAGACGAAAGGCTCGAAGAACGCCTCCACCCCCTTCCAGGCGCCCATGGCGATGCCCAGCGGCACGCCGACGGCGGCGGCCAGCGCGAAGCCGCCCAGCACGCGCCACACCGTCATGCCGATGTCGTGCGCGAAGTGGTATTCGGTGAACAGCAGCCAGCCTTCGCGCACCATGGTCACAGGGCTGGCCAGGAACGTGGGCGAGACGAAGCCGCCGAGCGTGAATACCGCCCACGCGGCCACGAAGACGGCGAAGAATGCCAGCCCCAGCAGCCAGCGCGCCCGCGCACTGACGGGCTCCAGCGGCACGCAGAGGCGCCGCCGCGCGGGTGCGGGCGCCGCCGGCATGGATGCGGGCGCCGCCACGGCGGCGCCCAGCGCGGGATTACTGGATGTAGCGGGCATCGAAGGTCGCGGACAAGTCCTCGGGCGCCTTGCGGATCACCCCGGCTTCGAGCAGGATGGGCACCGAATCCTTCATGAACGCGGTGAGTTCGCCGCCGAAGAACTTCTGGTTGGCGGCCTTGTCCTGCCAGCGCAGGTAGGCGGCGGACTTCGAGAACTGCTCGCCGCTCTGCTTGACCGCCGCGCCCATGATTTCATACGACTTGTCGGGCTCGGCCTTGATCATGTCGAGCGCCTCGAAATACGCCGCGGTCAGCGCCTGCGCCGCCTTGGCGTTGGCCTGGAGCCAGGTGGGCGCGCAACCCACGGTGTCCATCACCATCGGGTAGTCGAGCGTAGTGGCCAGTATCTTGCCGGCAGCCGGGTTGGCGCGGATGGTGGAAAGATAGGGCTCGTAGGCGAAGGCACCGTCGTTCTGGCCGGCCACGAAGGCCTGCGAGGCCGGACCCGGCTCCAGCGTGGCCACCTTCACGTCCTTGATGCTCATGCCGTTCTTGTTGAGCATCCAGGCCAGACCGAAGTACGGCGAGGTGCCCGGCGCGCTGACGCCGATGGTCTTGCCCTTCAGGTCGGCGAAGCCCTTGATGTCATTGCGCACGGCCAGGCCGTCGGCGCCGTAGGACTTGTCCATCTGGAAGATCTGCACGATGGGCACGCCATTGGCGTTCCAGGCCACGTGCGTTTCCACCGTGGTGGCGGCGCACTGGATGGCGTTGGACGCCAGCGCGAGATGGCGGTCCTTCTGCGGGATCATCTTGAGTTCCACGTCCAGCCCGTGCTTCTTGAAGATGCCGGCCTTGTCGGCCAGCGTCAGCGGCGCGAAGCCCGTCCAGCCCGACATGCCCAGCGCAAGCCTGGTTTCCTGCGCCTGGGCCATGCCCGCCACGCCTGCGGCCACTGCCAGCAGCGCCATTCCCTTGACCATTTTCCGATTCATGCTCGACTCCTGTGAAGACTGCTGCCGGCACGGCGCGCCTGGGCACCGTGCCGGGGGTTGTGGTTCCAGGCGCATGCACCACCTGTCTATACATGCCCGGCACCCGACGCACGGCACCCGACGCACGGCAATGGTGCAGCATGCAGCAAGCCGCCATGCACCGCATCAGGGTTGTTTCCGATGGCTTTGTATATACAGGACCATGCACTGCGGCCCGGCGAGATAAAAAGCACGAACCATGCCTGGCATCGCGCCGGCGCTGGAAGCCGCGCCAGCGCCGGGCCCGGTACTGGGTACTGGGTACTGGGATGCCACCTTGACAAGGCTCGGCAACACCTCTGGTGCAGTGTTCAACCTGGAAACAGCAGTTGACCGCTTTGCATCCCTTGCCAGGCCGCATGCAATCAGGCGTTGACGGCTTCGATGACGTTCACCTCGTGGGTGAGCGCGCCATGCACCTGCCAGCACCGCGCTCGGCGCGCCATGCGGCGTTGCTCCTCCTTGCGGGCACCAGCCCGCCCGCGTCGTCGCGTCTTGCCTGGCACCCCGATCACGGCCCCGGCAGGCGCATCCAACCGCCGTTTCCAGGTTCAAGCAGGTGGCGGCGACCGCACCAGCATGGAGCGGCACCGCTTCATGCTGGCCGACGCCGTGCGCGGCGCCGCCCTGCGCCTGCGGCGCTGGGACCCGCTGCACCCTGTGGCGCTGCACCGGGACCTGGCCGAAAACGTGGCCACGGACAGCTACCCGGGCCCGCTGGAACAGGTGCCGACCTACCTGCTCGACGATGCGCTCACGCACGCCTTCCAGGGGCAGGCCGGCCATACCTACCCACCGCAGCAGCCGCAAGGCCCCGGGCACTGCGTGCGGGTATCGCCCGCTGCCGCACGGCACCGGATTGTGGTCCAATCGCCGGCATGAGCGAGACATCCCTTCCCTCCCCCGCCGCGCTGCGCGGCACCCGCGTCCTGAGCCTCGCGCTCAACCTGCCCGGCCCGGCGGCGCTGATGCGCTGCCGGGACATGGGCGCCTCGTGCGCCAAGCTGGAGCCGCCCGCGCCTGCGGGGGCGGACACGGCGGACCCGATGGGCGTCTACAGCCCCGCCGCCTACCGCGCGCTGCACGCGGGCGTGGAAATCCTGCACGCCAACCTCAAGACCGACGCGGGCCAGGCGCTGCTGCAGGCCGAACTGGCGCGCACCGACGTACTCATCACCTCGTTTCGCCCCTCGGCGCTGGAAAAACTGGGGCTGGGCTGGGAGGCGCTGCGGGCGCGTCACCCACGCCTGTCGCTCGTGGCCATCGTCGGCGCGCCCGGTGCCCGCGCCGAGGAGCCAGGGCACGACCTGACCTACCAGGCCGAGAGCGGCCTGGTCCCCGGCACCGCGCTGCCGTCCACGCTGTACGCCGACATGGCCGGCGCGCTGGCCGCGAGCGAGGCCGTGCTGCAGGCCCTGCTGCAGCGCGCCGCCAGCGGCCACGGCGTGCGCATCGAAGTGGCCTTGTCCGGCGCCGCGCACTTCCTGGCGCTGCCGCGCGACTGGGGCCTCACGCAGCCCCAGGGCCAGGTCGGGGGCGCGCATGCGGGCTACCAGGTCTATGCCTGCGCCGATGGCCGCGTGGCCGTGGCGGCGCTGGAGCCGCACTTCGCTGCCGCGCTCTGCGCCGCCGCCGGCCTGCCCGCCGGCACCGACATGCAGGCACCCGCCACGCACGCGGCCATCGCCGCCTTCGTGCGCGGACAGTCGCGCGCGCAACTGGAGCGGCTGGCGCGCGAGCGCGACATACCGCTGCACACGCTGGCGCCTTGAGAACCCGGGCCCGCTGTTCCGCATCCACCGGAGACGCGTGCGGGCCGGCGGCAGCAAGGCCTACGACTTCCGACTGTACCTGCGCGTCATCTACCAGGCGCTGTGCGGCAACCACCTCGGAACGGATCTCCGGTCCAGAAAACCGGGCACCAGCCCCAAGGCCGGCGGGCCGCATTACCTCTACCGCTTCTGCGCCGAGCAGACCGTTACCGCCAACACGGCGGCTGCGGGCGGCGATGTTGCGCGGCGCGCGCGCCATCGAGCGGCCGCCCCAGTCGGGGCGCAAACCCGGGCTCCAGGCCGCGATCCCGCATGGCCTCGATGGCAATGCGCACCAGATCGCTGCGGCTGCAGTGAGAACATGCTCAGTGCGGCCCCGCCGCAGCGGGCCTGAGCAGCAGAAACACCACGATGGCCGCCACCGACAGCGCGGCGGCCAGCCCGAAAGCCAGGCCCGGAGACACCGCCCACAGCGCCCCCGCCACCAGCGATGCGGGCAGATACAGACCACCCGTCACGAAGTTGTAGACGCCTATGGCCGTGGCACGGCGCTCGGGCTCCAGGTCGGCAATGAAGGCCTTGCTTTGCGACTCCTCGATGGCGTAGAACAAGCCATACAGGCAAAAGACGCCCACCATTTCCCAGCGGCTGCCCGCCACCACCAGCCACAGGTTGAGACCCGCATACACCGCATAGCCCAGCACCACGATGCGGCTGCGCCCCACCCTGTCGCCCAGCTTTCCTGCCAGCGGCGCGGCCACCACGCAAACCACATTGAACAGCGCATACAGCAGCACCACGTCGGTCATGCCAAAGCCCACGTCATGGGCCTTGAGCAGAACAAAGCCCAGGCTGAAATACGCCAGCGCAAACACCCCCGCCGGCGGCAGGAAGCGCTTGAATCCCGCGCTGAGCTGCTGCCAGTTCTCACGCACGCTCTCGCGCGCATGGGGCTGGCCGCGCCGGTCCGGAATGCGCGTGAGCACCAGCACGCTGACCACCGCCGGCACAAAGGCCACCAGGAACAGCAGGCTGTAGGTGCGGGCCGATTCGCCCAGCCACTTGAGCAGCGCATAGGCCACCAGCGGCCCCAGCACGGCACCCGATTTGTCGAGAGCCTTGTGCACGCCAAACGCATAGCCGCGCGATTCCTTCGCGGCGATGGACGACAGCCAGGCATCGCGCGGCGGGCCGCGAAAGCCCTTGCCCAGCCGCTCGATGACGCGAAAGACCGACAGCGCCACGATGGACGACGACACCAGCAAAATCAGCTTGGCCAGCGTCGAAAAGCCGTAACCCGCCGTGGCCAGCCACTTGCGCTGACCGCTGCGGTCCGACAGCCAGCCGGCCAGATAGTTGAGCGACGAGGCCGAAAAATCCGCCAGCCCCTCGATCAGCCCCAGCAAGGCCGTCGATGCACCGGCCACCGTGGTGAAGAACACGGCGAACACCGAAAAGATCATCTCGGAGCTCAGGTCGGTGAGAAAGCTCACCAGGCCGAGCTTGAGCACATCGGGGTGAATCTTGCCGCGCGTGGCGGTGCCGGCAGAATCCTTGCGAACGGACTGGCGCATCGTGTTTCCTCGGAGGTACCTGGCGCCATTGTGCAATGCCACCGGCGTGAACAGGTACGCCGCAACTATCGAAACAGTAGCTGCCTGCGCTTTACAGGCAAGCGTTTGAGCCCGATTTCAACCTAGAAGCGGCAGTTGGATGCACCTGCCAGTGCCGTGATCGGGGTGCCAGGCAAGGCGGGACGACGCGGCGGGCTGGTGCCCGCAAGGAGGAGCAACGCCGCATGGCGCCCCGAGCGCGGTGCTGGCAGGTGCATAGCGCTCTTACCCACAAGGTGAACGTCATCGAAGTCATCAACACTTGATTTCATGCGGCCTGGCAAAGGCTACGAAGCGGTCAACTGCCGTTTCTAGGGCCAATCCAAATCACCTGCCCCGGCAAGCCTATCGCCATGCCACAACCCTACACTGGCGGCATGCCCTGCTTTCGTGGCAGCGGCGACCCCCGCGCCCCGGCCCATGGCCAGCGACCCATGAGGAAGATTGCAATGCCAACCGATCAAGCCACACCGCTGCGCGAAGCACCCACGTTGCAAGGCCTGAGCGCCGCCGAAGCGGCCCGCCGCCTGGCGGCCGAAGGCCCCAACCTGCTGCCCGGCAGCGCCCCCAAGTCCATGCTGGCCATCGTGCGCGACGTGGTCACCGAACCCATGTTCCTGATGCTGCTGGCCGCCGGCGGCATCTACCTGGCGCTGGGTGACCGCGCCGAGGCCATGTTCCTGCTGGGCTTTGTGTTCGTGGTCATCGGCATCACGCTGGCGCAGGAGCGCAAGACGCAGCGCGCGCTCGAATCCCTGCGCGACCTGTCGGCCCCGCGCGCACTGGTGATTCGCGACGGCCAGGAACAGCGCATCGCCGGGCGCGAAGTGGTGCGTGGCGACCTGCTGGTGCTGCACGAGGGCGACCGCATCGCCGCCGACGCGCTGCTGATCGACGGCCAGATCGAAGTGGACGAATCCCTGCTCACCGGCGAAGCCGTGCCCGTGACCAAGCTGCCCGCAGCTGCGGGCACCATGCAGACGATGCAGGCCCCGGCCCCGGGCGGCGACGGCACGCCGGGCCTGTTTGCCAGCACCGTGGTCACGCGCGGCGTGGGGATCGCCGAGGTATATGCCACGGCGGCCCACACGGCCGTGGGGCGCATCGGCGCCGACCTGGCCACCACGGTGCAGCCGCCTTCTGCACTGCAGCAGGACTCGCGCCGGCTGGTGCGCAACCTCGGCACGGGCGCGGTGGTGCTGGCATTCGCCCAGGTGCTGCTGGGCTGGTGGTGGAATGGGCAGCCTCTGCTGGAGAGCCTGCTGTCGGGCATTGCGCTGGCCATGGCCATCCTGCCCGAGGAGATTCCGGTCATCCTCACCGTGTTCCTGGCGCTGGGCGCCTGGCGCATCTCGCGCCAGAAGGTGCTGACGCGGGTCGTCACCGCCGTCGAGGCGCTGGGCGCCATCACCGTGCTGGCCGTGGACAAGACGGGCACGCTCACCATCAACCGCATGGCCGTGGCCGAACTGGCCAGCGCCGACGAGCATTTTCGCCCCGAGGGGGCCAGCGAATTGCCCGAACACTTTCACCTGCTGACCGAGTTCGCCATGCTGGCCACGCCGGGCGACCCGTTCGACCCCATGGAAAAGGCCATCCAGCAGTTTGGCCACCAGTGGCTGCAGGGCACCGAGCATGTGCACGATGGGCGCGAGCCGGAGTTCGAATACGCGCTCTCGGGCGAGATTCTGGCCATGACGCGCGTGTTCGCCAGCGACGAGCCGGGTGTGCACCTGCTGGCCACCAAAGGCGCACCCGAGGCCGTGGCCGATTTGTGCCACCTGGATGCCGGGCAGCGCGATGCCATCCGCCGCCAGGTGGAGGCCATGGCCGAGCGCGGCCTGCGCGTGCTCGGTGTGGCGCGCGGCCGCTGGAAGGGCGCGGCCCCGGCGCCCGACCAGAGCCCGCCCTGGCCGCAGAGCCAGCACGACTTCGACTTCGATTTTCTGGGCCTGGTGGCGCTGGCCGACCCGCCGCGCCCCGAAGTGCCCGCCGCCCTGGCCGAATGCCGGCGCGCCGGCGTGCGCGTGATCATGATGACCGGCGACCACCCCGCCACGGCCCGCGCCATCGCCCGGCAGGTGGGCCTGTCGGAGCGCCCCGAAATCATCACCGGCGCCGAACTGGAGACGCTGGACGATGCCGCCCTGCGCGAGCGCCTGCGCCATGTGGACCTGTGCGCACGCCTGCAGCCGCGGCACAAGCTGCGCCTGGTGCAACTGCTGCGCGCATCGGGCGAGGTGGTGGCCATGACCGGTGACGGCGTGAACGACGCCCCCGCCCTCAAGGCCGCCGATGTGGGCATTGCCATGGGCGAGCGCGGCACCGACGTGGCGCGCGAGGCCGCCGCACTGGTGTTGCTGGACGACAGCTTCGCGCGCATCGTCGCCGCCATCCGCCAGGGCCGGCGCATCGACGGCAACATCCGCAAGGCCACGCGCTTTGTGTTTGCCGTGCATGCACCCATCATTGCGCTGGCCATGGTGCCCACGCTGCTGCACTGGCCGGTGCTGCTGCTGCCGGTGCACATCGTGCTGCTGGAGCTGCTGATCGACCCGGCCTGCTCCATCGTCTTCGAGGCCGAAGCCGAAGACAGCGACACCATGGAGCGCGCGCCGCGCCCGGTGTCCGACTCGCCGTTTGCCTTCGTACCGCTGCTGTGGTCGGTGCTGCAGGGCCTGGGCATGGCCGCCGTGCTGCTGGCCGGCCAGGCCTGGCTGGTGCATCAGGGCTGGCACCCCGACCAGGGCCGCGCCGTGGTGTTCAGCACGCTGGTGCTGGGCGTGCTGCTGCTGATCCTGGCCAACCGCGACCTCTCGCGCCCGGCGCTGTGGGGTGTGACCGACCCCAACCCCTGGCTGTGGCGCATGGCCACCGGCATGGGCATGCTGCTGGCGGCGGTGCTGGGCATTCCCTGGCTGCGCAGACTGATGGGGCTGGCCCTGCCCGACTCACAAGGCCTGGTGGTGGCCGCGAGCCTGCTGGCGCTGTGCCTGGCCTGGCTGGAACTGGTGCGGCTGGCGGGCCGGCTCCTGGGCGCCAGCGGCAAGGCCGGGCGTGGCACCGCACGGCCTCCTGAACGCCTACGGCCGTGATGCGCTGCCGCCCGCGGGCGGCACGGCATGGTCCAGATCGGGGCGGCGCCACGGGTCCACATGGGCCATGAGGTTGAGCACGCGGTGGCGTTGCAGCACGCGATGGCGGGCCTGCACCGCAATGTCATGGCCTGCCTCGACCGTCAGGGCGGCGTTCACCTCCAGGTGCGCATCGACCACAATCATGTCGCCCATCTTGCGCGTGCGCACGTCGTGCACGCCGCTCACACCCGGCGTCTCCAGCAGCGTCTGGCGAATGGCCTGCACCTCCTGCTCGTCCACCGAGCGGTCCATGAGATCGTGCAGCGCATCCCAGCCAAACTCCCAGCCCATCCTGGCCACCATGAAACCGACGATCAGCGCGGCAATCGGGTCCAGGATGGGAAAGCCGGCCAGGTTGCCTGCAATGCCAATGCCCACCACCAGCGACGAGGCTGCATCCGAGCGCGCATGCCAGGCATTGGCCACCAGCATGCTCGACTTGACGCGCTTGGCCACGGCCAGCATGTAGCGAAACAACAGCTCTTTGCCCACCAGCGCGGCACCGGCCACCCACAGGGCCACCATGTGCACCTGCGGCACGGCCTCGGGATTCTCCAGCTTGACGACCGCCGACCACACCATGCCCAGGCCCACGCCCAGCAACAACAGGCCCAGCACCAGCGAGGCCGCCGTCTCGAAACGGTGGTGTCCGTAAGGGTGGCCCTCGTCGGCGTCTTTTTGGGCATGGTGGTTGGCAAACAGCACCACGAAATCGGCCACCAGGTCCGACAGCGAGTGGATGCCATCGGCAATCAGGCCCTGCGACCTGGCCATCACCCCCACCATGATCTGGATGGTGGACAACACCAGGTTGACGCCCACACTCACCCAGGTGCTGCGCGATGCGGCGGCCGCGCGCTGCGCGGGGGTGTGATCGGTGTCTTCGGAGTCGTCGGCAAAGTCATTGAATTTCATGGTGGATGCCTGTCAGGGCGGCTGAGGACGGAAGGCAAATTGCCTGGGTTGCGCCCGAAAAATAGCGCGGGGCCCCGCCTACGGCCGTATTTTGCCCCGTGGCTGCAAGCCAAATGCTGTGTGATTCAGTCAATGCCAGTGCGTGTGGTGGGCATCTGGCACATTGAAACCTATTGATACGACCCTTTGAAGTCGAGAGTCGTCGTGGACGGACTGCCACAGGCAAACGACTCACGAAAGTTAAAAATTCATGGGACCGGAGCAATAGTAAAACCAGCCTCGCCGAAGCAGGAAGTCAGCGGCGCATTTGCTCAGCAATGAGTCGGTTTGCATAGGTCTGACAGAACGGTTGGGTTGCCGGCAACCTGCCCCAGCGCCCACGCCACATGCTCGCGCACCAGCGCGCTCGCGTGGCCTGCGCGCTCGGCCAGCGCCGCGCGCAGGCCCGCGTCGTCGTGCGCGCGCAGCGCGTTGCCCAGCGCCACCGCGAGGTTGCGCAGCCAACGCTCGTGGCCGATGCGGCGGATGGGGCTGCCCTCGGTGCGGCGCAGGAACTCGTCCTCGCTCCATGCGAACAGGGCCGCGAGCGTGCTGCCCGCCAGCCCCGCGCGCGCGTCGAAGTCGGGCAGCGCGCTGCGGCGGGCAAACTTGTTCCACGGGCAGACGAGCTGGCAGTCGTCGCAGCCATAGATGCGGTTGCCCAGCAGCGGGCGCAACTCCGCGGGAATGGACCCCGCGTGCTCGATGGTCAGGTACGAGATGCAGCGCCGCGCGTCGAGCCGCCCTGGCGCCACGATGGCCTGCGTGGGGCACACGTCGATGCAGGCGCTGCACTGGCCGCAGTGGGCGGTCACGGGCGCGCTGGCGGGCAGCGCGATGTCCACGTAGATCTCGCCGAGGAAGAACATCGACCCGGCCTCGCGGCTCAGCACCAGCGTGTGCTTGCCGCGCCAGCCCTGGCCGCTGCGGGCGGCCAGTTCGGCCTCCAGCACGGGCGCCGAATCGGTGAACACGCGGTGGCCCAGCGGCCCCACCTCGGCGGCGATGCGTTCGGCCAGCGCCTGCAGCCGCGCGCGCAGCACCTTGTGGTAGTCGCGCCCCCGGGCGTAGAGCGACACCACGGCCTCGCGCGGGCGATGCAGCCGCGCCAGTTCGATGCCCTGCCAGCCCTCTGGCGTGGCGGCGGGCAGGTAGTCCATGCGCGCGGTGATCACGCTCAGCGTGCCGGGCACCAGCTCCGCCGGGCGCGCGCGCTTGAGCCCATGGGCCGCCATGTACTGCATGCCGCCATGGAACCCTTGGGCCAGCCAGGCACGCAACCCGGGCTCCGCCGACGACAGGTCCACGCCGGCCACGCCGATTTGGGAGAATCCCAGTTCGCGTGCCCACTGCTGGATGTGAGAGACGAGTTGACTGCTGCCGACCACCATCGACCGATTGTAGAAACCCGCCTGCTCTGGCGCGACGAGGCCGACACCGCCGCCTTCGCGCAGGCATTGGCCAGGACGTTCGCGCAGCAGCCCGCGCCGCGCGACGCCTACATCGAGCTGCAAGGCGACCTCGGCGCGGGCAAGACCACGCTGGTGCGCCACCTGCTGCGCGCGCTGGGCGTGGCCGGGCGCATCAAGAGCCCCACCTACGCGGTGGTCGAGCCGCACGATGCGGCGGGCCTGCCGGTGTGGCATTTCGACTTCTACCGCTTCGGCGACCCGCGCGAATGGGAGGACGCGGGCCTGCGCGATATCTTCGCCAGCCCCGGCCTGAAGATCGCCGAATGGCCCGAAAACGCCGCTGCGCTTGTTCCAATTGCCGATCTAGCTATTAAAATAGAAGCGGACCAGGACGAACTACGGCACGTCACGCTGCGCGCGGCCAGCGCGCGCGGGCAGGCGCTGCTGCGAGGAGCCACCACCGCATGACCAACCGCACACGCCGCCACCTGTTGCAGACCGGCAGCCTCGTGCTGCTGCTGGGTGCGCAGCAGATCGCGCGCGGCGCCAGCATCCTGGCCGTGCGCGTATGGCCCGCGCCCGAGTATTCGCGCGTCACCATCGAGTCCGACGGGCAGCTCACGGCCAGGCAGTTCTTCGTGTCCAGCCCGCCGCGCCTGGCCGTGGACATCGAGGGCATCGACCTGGACGCCGCGCTGCGCGAGCTGGTCGCCAAGGTCAAGCCCGACGACCCGTTCATCAACGGCATCCGCGTGGGCCAGAACACGCCGGGCGTCGTGCGGCTGGTGGTCGACCTGAAGCAGCCCGCCATGCCCCAGGTCTTCACGCTGCCGCCGGTGGCGGCCTACCAGCACCGGCTGGTGTTCGACCTGTACCCGGCGCAGGAGGCCGACCCGCTGGAGGCGCTGATCGCCGAGCGCTTCCAGGACGCGCAGCGCGGCCCCGCCGCCGCCCCATCGGCGCCACCCGCTGCCGCGCCGGTGCCCGACCCGCTGGGCGAGCTGATCGCCCGGCAGGCCGGCAAGCCCGCGCCGCCCGTCGCCGCCGCGCCGCCGCCCGCACCGGCGCAGGAGCCCACGCCCTCGCGCACCGACCGCATCATCATCGTCGCGCTCGACCCCGGCCACGGCGGTGAAGACCCCGGTGCCACCGGTCCCGCCGGCACGCGCGAGAAGGACGTGGTGCTGAAGGTGGCCCACCTGCTGCGCGAGCGCATCAACGCCACCAGCATCGGCGGCAATCCGATGCGCGCCTTCATGACGCGCGACGCCGACTTCTTCGTGCCCCTGGGCACGCGCGTGGACAAGGCCCGGCGCGTGCAGGCCGACCTGTTCGTCAGCATCCACGCCGACGCCTTCACCAACCCCGACGCGCGCGGCGCCAGCGTGTTCGCGCTGAGCCAGGGCGGCGCGTCGAGCAGCGCCGCGCGCTGGCTGGCCAACAAGGAGAATCAGGCCGACCTGGTGGGCGGCCTCAACGTCAAGGCCCAGGACGCCCACGTGCGGCGCGCCCTGCTGGACATGAGCACCACGGCGCAGATCAACGACAGCCTCAAGCTCGGCGGCGCGCTGCTGGGCGAGATCGGCAGCCTGGGCCGGCTGCACAAGGGCCAGGTGGAGCAGGCCGGCTTCGCCGTGCTGAAGGCGCCCGACATCCCCAGCGTGCTGGTGGAAACCGCCTTCATCAGCAACCCCGAGGAAGAGGTGCGGCTGCGCAGCGGCGCCTACCAGGAGCAACTGGCCGACGCGCTGATGCGCGGCATCAAGCGCTACTTCGCACGCAACCCGCCGCTGGCGCGCAGCCGCAGCCTGTAGTCGGAACCCACCGGGGGGGGGGAGTATCCACTCCCTTCGCTTTATTTTCCTGCGCCAGCAGGCAGGGTAGGGGGGAGTATCCAGAGCCGGATGGGGCGGACCGCGCCGCCCGCGGGGCTCCGTGCGCGTTGTCAGGCCGTGCGTGGGCCGACGGTGAAGCTGAACTCGGCCACGCCGTCCACGCCGCCGGACACCACGTCGCCGATCTGCACCGGGCCCACGCCTGACGGGGTGCCGGTGAAGATCAGGTCGCCGGGCTCCAGCCGCACCGACTGCGACAGGTAGGCGATCACGTCGGCCACGGGCCAGATCAGCTCGGCCAGGTCGCCCTGTTGCCTGGCCTGCCCGTTCACGCCGAGCCAGATGCGGCCCTTGGACGGATGGCCTGTCACGGCCACGGGCACCAGCGGCGTGCTCGGGCCCGAGGCGTCGAAGCCCTTGGCGAAATCCCACGGGCGGCCCATCTTCTTGGCCACGGCCTGCAAATCGCGACGGGTGAAATCGACGCCCACGGCATAGCCCCAGACATGGTCCAGCGCCTGCTCCACCGGAATGTTCGCGCCGCCTTCGCCGATGGCCACGACGAGTTCGATCTCGTGGTGCAGGTCGCTGGTCAGCGGCGGGTACGGCACCGTGCCCGCGGCGGGCACCACGGCGTCGGCGGGCTTGCTGAAGAAGAACGGCGGCTCGCGGTCGGGGTCGTGGCCCATTTCGCGGGCATGCTCGGCGTAGTTGCGGCCCACGCAGTAGACGCGGCGCAGCGGGAAGCGCGCAGACTGGCCCTCGATGGCCAGCGTGGCGGGGGCGACGGTGGGGATGGCGGGGAAAGACATGGCTTGCAATCCTTGGGTGACAGGGGAAACCACCCAGTCTAGTGCAGTGTTCAACGCTAAGCAGCACATGAAACCGCGCCTTTTGCCGCATGGCGGCGTTGCAAATCCTCGCGATAGCTACGGCTATCGCTGTGGTTTGCGCCATGCCCTGCGCCAAAACGCATCGCTTTTATCCTGGAAACGGCAGTTGGATGCGCCTGCCAGCGCCGTGATCGGGGTGCCCCAGGCAAGACGCGACGACGCGGCGGGCTTGCTGCCCGCAAGGAGGAGCAACGCCGCATGGCGCGCCGAGCGCGGTGCTGGCAGGTGCATAGCGCTCTCACCCACGAGGTGAACCCATCGAAGCCGTCAGCGCTCGATTTCATGCGGCCTGGCAAGGGATGCAAAGCGGTCAACTGCCGTTTCCAGGTTTATTGGTGCCGCCAAGCATCGAACACTGCACTAGCGGCGCGTCCGCACGCCGAATTGGACACAGCTACGCGCTTGTTGGACGCTCACCCTGCCCCACCTGCCTGCCGGTATCCGCGCGGCGAGACGCCAAAGCGCAGCCGGAAGCGGCGCGAAAAATACGCCTCGTCGGCGAAGCCGCAGGCGTGCGCAATGTCGCCGATGCGCCGCCCCGTGCCCGCCAGCAGCGACTGCGCCAGCGCCATGCGCCGCTCCAGCACCAGGTCGGTGAAGGTGTGGCCCGTCTCCTTGCGCAGCAGGTGGGCCAGGTAGTTGGGCGACAGAAAAGCCGCCCGCGCCGCGCCGGCCTGCGACAGCCCCGGATCGCCCAGATGCGCTGCAATGTAGGCCCGCGCTGGCGGTTGGTGATGCGCATCTTCTCCAGCAACATCAGCAATTGCGGCATCTCGGCCTCGGGCACGGTGAAATCCTGGTATTCCTGAAACCGGAACGGTGCCAGCTCAGGCGCTTCGGCCAGCGGCACGTCTTCCAGGTCGAGCGGATCACACAGCAGGTCGCGGCGCAGGAATCACAAGTTCGACACTTCCTGAATGTAAGTGTTTGATTCCATTAGAAATGGATGTCAAACCGCAGAC
>NZ_JARGEN010000073.1 GCF_029211125.1 Curvibacter soli | reverse complement strand
CTCTCAGACTACTTGCGTCAGGAACTCAGAAGTCCATCGCTCTCCATGGCTTTTGCGTAAGTCCTATCGAATAAAGTCGCACAGGGGGCGCGTTGCTTGTAGCTGCCCTTGTTTTCACCGACTGATTCCAACCGGAGGCTTTCACCATGACCGAACGCACCATTCGCCACCGCCTGCAAGTGGCGACCCCGCTCTACCGCTTCATCGAAGACAAGGTACTGCCCGCCACGGGCGTGGACAGCGGACGGTTCTGGTTGGGCTTCGATGCCATCGTGCACGACCTTGCGCCCAAGAATGCCGCCTTGCTGGCCGAACGCGACCGGCTGCAGTCCGAACTGGATCGTTGGCACAAGGCGCACCCCGGCCCGATCACCGACATGCCGGCCTACCGCGCCTTTCTGGAAAGAATCGGCTACCTGCTGCCCCAGCCCTCTGATGTGATGGCCACGACCACGCACGTGGATGCCGAGTTGGCCACGCAGGCCGGGCCGCAACTCGTGGTGCCGATCCTGAACGCCCGCTATGCGCTCAACGCCGCCAATGCGCGCTGGGGCTCGCTGTATGACGCGCTCTATGGCACTGATGCGATTGCCGAAGACGGCGGCGCGGAAAAAGGCAAGGGCTACAACCCGGTGCGCGGCGCCAAGGTCATCGCGTTTGCGCGCAACGTGCTGGACCAGGCCGCCCCGCTGGCCCATGGCTCGCACAAGGATGCTTGCGGCTATTCGGTACTGAACGGTCAGTTGCTGGTTGCCACCACATCCGGCACCGTTGCCCTGCGGGATCCTGTGCAGTTCGTGGGGTACCAGGGCGATGCGACGGCACCGTCATCCGTCCTGCTGGTGAACAACGGCTTGCACATCGATATCCGCATCGACCGCACCACACCCATCGGCAGCAGCGATGCGGCGGGTGTCGCCGACGTGGTGCTGGAAGCGGCGCTTTCGACCATTCTCGACCTCGAAGACTCGATTGCCGCGGTGGATGCACAGGACAAGACGCTGGCCTATGGCAACTGGCTCGGCATTCTCAGCGGCACGCTGACCGAGCAGGTGACCAAGGGCGGCAAGACCTTCACGCGCGGCCTCAATCCCGACCGCGCATACACCACGCCCACAGGCCAGCCGCTGAAGCTGCATGGCCGCTCGCTGATGTTCCTGCGCAATGTGGGCCACCTGATGACCAACCCTGCCATCCTGTGGGGCGATGACGGCAAAGAGATTCCCGAGGGCATCATGGACGCGGTAGTGACTACCACCATCGCGTTGGTGGACCTGAAGCGCCGCGCCAATTCCCGCGCCGGCAGCGTCTACATCGTCAAGCCCAAGATGCACGGCCCGCACGAAGTGGCATTCGCATCCGAGTTGTTCGCGCGCGTGGAGCAACTGCTGGGCCTACCCGAAAATACGGTCAAGCTCGGCATCATGGACGAGGAGCGCCGCACCAGCGTGAACCTGAAGGCCTGCATCGCCCAGGCCTGTGCGCGCGTAGCCTTCATCAATACCGGCTTCCTCGACCGCACGGGTGACGAGATGCACACCTGCATGCAGGGCGGCCCGGTGCTGCGCAAAGGCGACATGAAGGCCACGCCATGGATCGCCGCCTACGAGCGCAACAACGTACTGGTGGGCCTGTCGTGCGGGTTGCGCGGGCGCGCACAGATCGGCAAGGGCATGTGGGCCATGCCCGACCTGATGCATGCCATGCTGGAGCAGAAGATCGCCCACCCCAAGGCCGGAGCCAACACCGCCTGGGTGCCTTCACCCACCGCCGCCACGCTGCATGCGCTGCACTATCACCAAATCAATGTGAGTGCAGTGCAGCAGCAGTTGGAGCAGATCGATGCCGATGCTGAGCGTGATGCCATCCTGCGCGACCTGCTGCAGGCCCCGCTGGTGGCCGCCCCCGCCTGGAGTGCGCAGGAACGCCAGCAAGAACTGGACAACAACGTGCAAGGTATTCTGGGTTACGTCGTACGCTGGGTCGATGAAGGCGTGGGCTGCTCGAAGGTACCCGACATCCATAATGTGGGCCTGATGGAAGACCGCGCCACGCTGCGCATCAGCAGCCAGCACATCGCCAACTGGCTATTGCACGGCGTAGTGACGAAAGAGCAGGTCAATGCCACGTTCGAACGCATGGCCCCCGTGGTAGACCAACAGAACGCCGGCGACACGCATTACCGCAACATGGCAGGCAACTTCGCCACCTCGTTCGCCTACCGAGCCGCGCTGGACTTGGTGTTCAAGGGCGTGGAACAGCCCAGCGGCTATACGGAGCCCTTGCTGCATGCATGGCGCCTGAAGGCCAAGGCCGCAATCCGCTGAGCACCAAGGCACCGGGCGCTATTTAATTGATCCTATTTCCGGCAGTTGAATCCCCAAAATTCGAGCAAGTGCCTGTCACGCATTGAGTTTCCATGCTTTCCAGACTCACCCATTTGGAACTGCTCTGCAGTCACGCGAAGTCTTTGGAAACCCGCATGGATATTGGGTTTCTTCAGTTTTTCGGTTGGTTCAACTGCCGTTTCTAGGATCAGAGCATGCCGACCTGGGACGAACCGAAGCGTCTTCGCAACATCAAGATCCATGGATTTGACTTCATTGGTTGCGAAGCAGTCTTCGATGAACCAGTCGTCACCTGGGAGGATGCCCGGGAAGCCTACAGTGAGCACAGGATCAACTTGCTCGGCTGGCTTGAGGGCATCGTCGTGCACATGACGGAGCGAGGCGATGAACCGCACATCATCAGTCTTCGCAAGGCAGAGAAGCATGAAGTCCGTCGCTACGCGAAAGAAACCACCGGCTACTCCCGCTGATTGGGAAGCGCTCATTGCCGCCGCACCGGGCAAAGACCGGGCCCTTACCGCCGCAGAGGAGAAGAAGATGGCTGGCGCCGTCGTCGTAAAGGGCGGTGGCTATGCTGCCGTCCGTGCCGCAGTCGCCCAGAAGCGCCAACGCGGCGAGCGCGGCCCGCAAGTGTCTCCTACCAAGCAGCTCGTCAGCGTCCGCTACAGCCCGGAAGTGCTGCAGTACTTCAAGGCAACGGGCAATGGTTGGCAAACGCGCATGAACGAGGCACTCCCAAGCCGGCAGAGCCGGAACCAAACAGGTTGGAAATGCGAACGCAACCATACCCCCTCGGTCGTACGCAAGAGTTTTGGACGTTCCACCGATTCGCGCCCACTTGCACCTGTTCCTAGCAAGGCCAGGAAATGTTGTAACCCATTGGGTTGTAAGGCAATTTGCCTATCGCATCATCGACGCGAAATGTACTTTCGTACATCGAGAATCTTCGCACAATCTGTCAAGACTTGGCCGCTTAGGGACTAGAGTGGGTTCACAAGCGTTCAGCACGTGGCCGCGGTGGGGCCTAACCCTTCGCTCAACCGGACCCGCTACGGCAGGCCACCTTGGCCCGAGCTGAGGTACGCAGTACATTTTCTCAGCCCGGGCCCTGCCGTCCTACCGTCGTCGCCCGGTTACCTTTACGTCAGGAGCAAAACACATGGGACATTTCATCGATCTTCAGGCTGCCGACGGCACCGCCGTTCCCGCCTACGTGGCCGAGCCCGCGGGTGCACCCAAGGGTGCCGTCGTGGTGACGCAGGAGATATTCGGCGTCAACGCCCACATCCGCGCCGTGGCCGACGGCTATGCCGCGCAGGGCTACCTGGCGGTGGCGCCGGCCATGTTCCAGCGCGTGCAGCCCGGCGTGGAGCTGGGCTATGGCGAGGCGGACATGAAAGCCGGCTTCGGCTACAAGACCGCCGTGGATGCGCTGCCCGCCCCGGGCGTGCTGCAGGACCTGCAGGCCGCCGTGGACTACGCGGCGCGCGCCGGCAAGGTGGGCATCGTGGGCTATTGCTGGGGCGGGCTGCTGGTGTGGCGCGCGGCGGAACAGCTCAAGGGCCTGTCGGCGGCAGTGGCCTACTACGGCGGCGGCATGACTGCGGGCACCGAACCCGCGCGCAAGCCGCGCGTGCCGGTGCTCGCGCATTTCGGCGACCGGGATCACTGGATCACGCTGGACAGCGTGGAGGCTTTCCGGCAGGCGCACCCCGAGGTGGAGGTGCATGTGTACGCGGCGGACCATGGTTTCAACTGCGACATGCGTGGCAGCTACGACAAGGCTGCGGCGGACCTGGCGCGCCAGCGCACGCTGGCGTTCTTCGCCAAGCACCTGGGCTGAACCTGGGCTGAACCTGGGCTGATGGGCGCGCGTCAGCGCGTGGAGTTTTCCAGGTAGCGCTTGCGCGAGAAATAGAAGATCAGCGCGGCGGCGATCACGGCCATCGCCCCCATGGCCCACCAGAAGCCACCATGCCGATGCACCAGCGGGATGAACTCGAAGTTCATGCCGAACACGCCCGCGATCAGGTTCAGCGGCAGGAAGATGGCGGTCAGCACCGTGAGCACGCGCATGATGTCGTTGGCGCGGTGGCTCTGCACGCTGAAGTGCATCTGCACGGCGGTCTCGGCGTTCTGCTCCAGCCGCTGCACGTGGTGCGCCACGCGCTCGATGTGCTCCACCAGGTCGCGCCCGCGCACCAGCAGCAGCTCGTGGCGGCGCTGGCCGTTGCCGTTGTGCGGCACGGGCAGGGTTTCGAGCGCGTCGAGCCAGTCCTGCATGGCGGCGAGCTGTTCCTCGCAGATTTCTCTCAGGTGCGAGAGCGACTGGCGCGCCAGCAGCAGCGTGCCCCAGTCGTTGAAGCGGCTGCGCGGGTCCACCAGTTCGAGCTGCCAGTGGTCGAGTTGGCGCGTGAGGTCGCGGCGCAGGTCCAGGTAGGCATCGACGATGCGGTTGAGGATGCGCAGCGCCAGGTCCGCCGGGCTGGTGGGCAGGCGCGCGGCCTTGGCGCGCGGGTCGATGCCGCCGGGCGCGAGCAGATTGGCCGCGTAGCCGTCGCGGATGTGGCCGTCGTCGGGGTGGATGGTGAGCAGCAGCTTCTCGTGCACCACGAAGCCCACGGGCCGGGTGTCGATGCGGCGCAGCGCGGGCGGACCGCCGCGGCGCGGCAGGCCGTCCAGCTCGGGTGCGGGCGACGCGGCGGCCGGCCCCGCCTTGCCGTCCTCGCGCGGCGCCAGGCGGCGGAACACCAGCAGGTCGTACTGCGAGGTGTAGTCGTAGTGCGAGGGCAACTGGTCGTTGAGCAGGTCGGCCACGTGCAGGTCCGCGAGCGGCTGGCCGCAGAGCGCGGCGAGCATGTCCTGGATGTCGCCTTGCCGGGCGGCGAATTCCTCGCGCGTGACCGACACCCACACGAAGCCTTGCGCCGGCGGCTTGCCCGCCAGCACGGCGGCGTCCGCCAGTTCGTCGGCGCGCGCGTCGTGGATGGCAAAGATGCGCATCTGTTTTTTATGAACGAAAAGTGGCTACACCGCAGAGTATACGTGCGGTAGCAGCTATATATTTTGTAGCAAACGAGCCGCGTCGAGTGCGAAGTAGGTCAGCACGCCGTTGGCGCCCGCGCGCTTGAAGGCGAGCAGGCTTTCCAGCACCACCGCATCGTGGTCGAGCCAGCCGTTCTGCGCGGCGGCTTTCAGCATCGCGTACTCGCCGCTGACCTGGTAGGCGAAGGTGGGCAGGCGGAACTCCTGCTTCACGCGCCAGAGCACGTCCAGGTAGGGCATGCCGGGCTTGACCATCACCATGTCGGCGCCCTCGGCGATGTCGAGCGCCACTTCGCGCAGCGCCTCGTCGGTGTTGCCCGGGTCCATCTGGTAGGTCTTCTTGTTGCTCCTGCCCAGGTTGGCGGCAGAGCCCACGGCGTCGCGGAAGGGGCCGTAGAAGGCGCTCGCGTACTTGGCGCTGTAGGCCATGATGCGGGTGTGGATCAGCCGCCGCGCCTCCAGCGCGGCGCGGATGGCGCCGATGCGCCCGTCCATCATGTCGCTGGGCGCCACGATGTCCACGCCGGCCTCGGCCTGGGCCAGCGCCTGGCGCGTCAGCACGTCCACCGTCTCGTCGTTGAGGATGTGGCCCTCGGCGTCGAGCAGACCGTCCTGGCCGTGGCTGGTGTACGGGTCCAGCGCCACGTCGGTCAGTACGCCGAGTTCGGGGAACTCGGCCTTCAGCGCGCGCACCACGCGCGGGATCAGCCCCTCGGGGTTGAATGCCTCGCGCCCATCGGGCGTCTTGAGCGCCGGGTCGATGGCCGGGAACAGCGACAGCACCGGGATGCCCAGCGCCACGCACTGCTCGGCCACGGGCAGCAGCAGGTCCAGGCTGAGGCGGTCCACGCCGGGCATGGAGGGCACGGGCACGCGCCGCGCCGTGCCTTCGTGGACGAATACGGGGTAGATGAAGTCGTGGGCGGTCAGCGTGTTCTCGCGCACCAGGTCGCGGGTGAAGCTGTCGCGGCGCAGCCGGCGCGGGCGTGCATGGGGGTGGGGGGGCAGGGGATACATGGGGAAAATTGTGCCCCATGCGGCTTGCCGGGGTGCGCGGGCGCCGCGAAGACCGCACATGCGCTTCCCGCGGCACCGGTGCATGACCACCGTGTAAAGCGCTGTTCGTCCATCTTGTAAGCCTTGTGCAAGGGTGCTAGATTCGCGGCGGGCGGTTTGCGCCGCTCCCCGCTTTTCCTCCCTGAGCGGGTGCCTTGATGTGTGACAGCAAAAAGGCTTGTCCGCCCGGCCTTCGCGCCGGGTTTTTTTTGGGGGCTTCCCCGCCTCCGTACACTGCTCGCATGCTCTGGATCAAATCACTTCACATCGTCTTCGTCGTCAGTTGGTTCGCGGGGCTGTTCTACCTGCCGCGCATCTTCGTGAACCTGGCCCTGGTGGCGTCGGGGTCGCTGGCAGAGCGCGAGCGGCTGCTGCGCATGGCGCGCAAGCTCATGCGCTTCACCACGCTGCTGGCGGTGCCCGCCGTGGGCCTGGGGGCGTGGCTCTGGCTGGGCTACGGCATCGGGCGTGGGCCGGGCAATGGCTGGATGCACGCCAAGCTGGCAGTGGTGGTCCTGGTGCTGGGCTACCACCATGCCTGCGGCGCGCTGCTGCGGCGGTTCGTGCGCGGCGAAACGCCGCACGGGCACCGCTGGTTCCGCTGGTTCAACGAGGTGCCGCTCGTACTGCTGCTGGCCGCCGTGGTGCTGGTGGTGGTCAAGCCGTTCTGATGGCCGGGCAGGGATGCACAAGACGTCGGCCTGGCCTCTGGCGTTCGCCTATGCGGCGCTGATCGCCTACGCCAGCCTGTACCCGTTCTCGGGCTGGCGCGATCAGGGCATCGCGCCGTGGGCCTTCCTGGCCGCGCCGTGGAGCCCGTACTGGACGGGTTTCGACGTGTTCACCAACGTGCTCGGCTACGTCCCGTTGGGCGCGCTGCTGGCGCTGGCGCTGCTGCGCTCGGGCCGCGCGCGCGCGGCAGTGCCCGGTGCGGCGCTGGCGGGCGCGCTGCTGGCGCTGGTGCTGGAATGCCTGCAGAGCTACCTGCCCGCGCGCGTGCCTTCCAATGTGGACCTGGCGCTCAATGCCGCCGGCGCCCTCGGTGGCGCGCTGCTGGCCGCGCTGCTGGAGCGCCTGGGCGCCATCGACCGCTGGAGCCGCTTGCGCGCACGCTGGTTCGTGGCCGACGCAGGCGGCGCGCTGGCGCTGCTGGCTTTGTGGCCGGCAGCGCTGCTGTTTCCCGCCGCAGTGCCGTTCGGGCTGGGGCAGGTGCTGGAGCGCCTGGAGGACGGTCTGGCCGATCTGCTCGAAGACACGCCGTTCCTCGAATGGCTTCCCATCCGCGACGTGGAACTGCAGCCTCTGGTGCCGCTGGCCGAACTGCTGTGCGTCATGCTGGGCGTGCTGATTCCCTGCCTGCTGGCCTACGGCATCGCCCGCACATGGCTGCGCCGAGTGTTGTGCGCTGCGGGCGTCATCGGCGTGGGCGTCGCGGCTACCACGCTGTCGGCGGCGCTGAGCTATGGGCCGGCGCACGCCTGGGAATGGCTGGACACCCCGGTGCGCGCGGGTGTGTGGGCGGCGCTGGCGCTGGCCGCACTATGTCTGCCCGTGCCGCGCCGCGGCTGCGCGGCGCTGTTGCTGCTGGCGCTGGCCGTGCAACTGAGCATGCTCAACCAGTCGTCCGCCGACGTGTACTTCGCCCAGACGCTGCAGACCTGGGAGCAGGGGCGCTTCATCCGCTTCCACGGGCTCGGGCAGTGGCTGGGCTGGGTCTGGCCTTATGCGGTGCTCGTGTATGTGCTGCTGCGGTTCTCGCGCCGCGAGCGCGATAACTAAAATCGCGAGCATGACTACCAGCCCGCAGCCGCTCTACTACGCACGGCACATCTTCTTCTGCCTCAACCAGCGCGAGAACGGAGAAGACTGCTGTGCCAACCACCATGCCAAGGAGGGCTTCGACCGCTGCAAGGCGCAGGTGAAGGCCGCGGGGCTGGCCGGCCCGGGCCAGGTGCGCGTCAACAAGGCTGGTTGCCTGGACCGCTGTGCCGGCGGTCCCGTGGCCGTGGTCTACCCCGAGGCCGTCTGGTACACCTTCGTGGATGCCAACGACATCGACGAGATCGTCGAGTCGCACCTGAAGAATGGCGAAGTGGTTGAACGCCTGCTTCTGTCGCCCGACGTGGGGCGCTGACCATGGCTGCCATGATGAGCACGCAGACGCAGCCCCTGCCGTTGACGGGCGCCGCCGGCGCCATCGAGGCCGTGCGTGACCCGGCTCTGGTGGAAGACGGCGCCACGCCGCGCGGCGTGGCGGTGATCGCCCACCCCCATCCGCTGTTCGGCGGCACCATGGACAACAAGGTGGTGCAGACACTGGCGCGGGCGTTCGTGCAGTGTGGCTGGACGGCGGTGCGCTTCAACTTCCGCGGCGTGGGCGGCAGCGCCGGCGCCTATGACGAAGGGCGTGGCGAGACGGAGGATTTTCTGGCGGTCGTGCGCCAGGCTGCGCCTGAAGGGCTGCTGGCGATCGCGGGCTTTTCGTTCGGCTCGTTCGTGGCGAGCCGTGCGCTGGAGACACTGTGGAATACGCGCGACATCGCCAAGCTTGTCTTCGTGGGCACCGCTGCGGCGCGCTTCCGCGTGGCGGACATCCCGCCCGAGGCGCACGAACGCATGCTCGTCGTGCACGGCGAGCAGGACGACACCGTGCCGCTGTCTGACGTGATGGACTGGGCGCGGCCCCAGACACTGCCTGTAACCGTCATTCCGGGCGGCGGCCACTTCTTTCACGGACAATTGCCGCTTTTGAAGAGCTTGGTGGTCCGCCACCTGCGTTCCTGAAACCCTGCGGGCTCCGCGTCCTGCCTGTTTTTCTCTCATCCCATGAACCGTCTTCTTTCGGTGCTGCGTGTTTTCGCCGCGGCCGCCGCACTGCTTTCCCTTGCACATCCGGCTGCGGCGCAGGCGCCGCAGCCTCCCGAGATCGCCGCGCGCAGCTACCTGCTGCTAGACGTGACCGCCAACCAGATCCTGGCGCAAAAGGACATCGATGCGCCGGTCGAACCCGCGTCGCTGACCAAGCTCATGACGGCCTATCTGGTCTTCGACGCCCTCAAGGCCAAGAAGATCAGCCTGCAGCAGACGCTGCCGGTGAGCGTGCGGGCCTGGAAGATGCCCGGCTCGCGCATGTTCATCGACCCCAAGATGCAGGTGCCGGTGGAAGACCTGGTGCAGGGTATGATCGTGCAGTCGGGCAACGACGCCACCATGGCGCTGGCCGAGGGCGTGGGCGGTACGGCGGAGCAGTTCGTCAAGATGATGAACGACCAGGCGCGCGCGCTGGACATGAAGAACACGGGCTACAAGAACCCCGAGGGGCTCACCGAGGCTGGCCACACCACCACGGCGCGCGACCTGAGCATCCTGGCCACGCGGCTGATGCATGATTTCCCGCAATACATCCACTACTACGCGCAAAAGCAGTACCGCTATCCCGGCACGCCTGCCGCCAACGGCAACAACCGCAACCTGCTGCTGTTCCGCGATCCGACCGTGGACGGCCTGAAGACCGGCCACACCGACGCCGCCGGCTATTGCCTGATCGCCACCGCGCACCGCGAGTTTCCCGGCGTGGGCACGCGCCGCCTCCTGTCCATCGTGCTGGGCACGGCCAGCGAAAATGCGCGCGCCAACGAGAGCCAGAAACTGCTGAACTGGGGCTACACGGCTTTCGAGGCCGTAAAGCTGTTCGACGCCAACCAGGCCGTCGCCACACCGCAGGTCTGGAAGGGCCGTGAGGCCACGCTCAAGATCGGCCGCGCCGAGCCCATCGTGGTGGCGGTGCCTGCTGGCGACACGGCCAAGGTCAAGACCCAGGTCGCCCGGCCCGATCCGCTGGTGGCGCCCATTGCCCGGGGCCAGTCCATTGGCACGCTGAAGATCGCCGTTGGTGAGCAGCCGCTGCTCGAGGTGCCCCTGGTTGCCTTGAACGAAGTGCCCGAGGCCGGCGTGTTGGGCCGCGCGTGGGATGCGATCCGGCTCTGGATCAAGTAGGCCGGCCCCGGCAGTCAGTCTTGTCGGGAAGGCCATGAGCTGCTATATTCGAGGGCTTTTCGGAATTTTCCGAAGGGATTCACGTTTTCGTTTTGAACGTTTAGGGACGTTTTTTCAATGCCAACCATCAATCAACTGGTGCGTCAGGGGCGCGAGGTCGAAAAGACCAAGTCCAAGAGCCCCGCGATGCAAAACTCGCCGCAGCGCCGTGGCGTGTGTACCCGCGTGTACACCACGACGCCTAAGAAGCCGAACTCCGCTCTGCGCAAAGTCGCCAAGGTGCGCCTGACCAACGGTTTCGAGGTCATTTCGTACATCGGCGGCGAGGGTCACAACCTGCAGGAGCACAGCGTCGTGCTGGTGCGCGGCGGTCGTGTCAAGGACTTGCCCGGCGTGCGCTACCACATAGTGCGCGGTTCGCTTGACCTGCAAGGCGTGAAAGACCGCAAGCAGTCGCGCTCCAAGTACGGCGCCAAGCGCCCGAAGAAGGCCTGATCTTCTTTTTGTCATATCCCCCGGTGCTCGAATCGCCTTGGCGGGCGGATTGGGCGTAGTGACCCGTGTTTGGGTCGAGTAAGTGAGAGTTCCATATGGCTCTCGCGGTGCCTGGAAAGGCGCCAACTGAAGCAAATTTGTGAGGTGAAAAATGCCACGTCGTCGCGAAGTCCCTAAACGTGAAATCCTGCCGGACCCGAAGTTCGGCAATGTGGAGCTGTCCAAATTCATGAACGTGATCATGGAAGGCGGCAAGAAGGCGGTTGCCGAGCGCATCATCTATGGCGCGCTCGATTTCATCGAGAAGAAGAACCCTGGCAAAGACCCGCTGGAGGCCTTCACCATCGCCATCAACAACGTCAAGCCGATGGTCGAGGTGAAGTCCCGCCGCGTGGGCGGTGCCAACTACCAGGTGCCGGTCGAAGTGCGCCCCGTGCGCCGCCTGGCGCTGTCGATGCGCTGGATCAAGGAAGCCGCCCGCAAGCGCGGCGAGAAATCGATGGCCCTGCGCCTGGCCAACGAACTCATGGAAGCCACGGAAGGCCGTGGCGGCGCCATGAAGAGGCGTGACGAAGTGCACCGCATGGCCGAAGCCAACAAGGCATTCAGCCACTTCCGCTTCTAACAGCCCGTCTCGATATCCCACCCAGGCTGCGGAGCCCGTGCCATCGCTGATTGCGGTGGGCGGGCTCCGAGCCGTTAACAGAGAACGACCATGTCCCGCAAGACCCCCATCGAGCGCTACCGCAACATCGGCATCTCGGCGCACATCGACGCCGGCAAGACCACGACGACCGAGCGCATCCTGTTCTACACCGGCGTGAACCACAAGATCGGCGAGGTGCACGACGGCGCCGCCACCATGGACTGGATGGAGCAGGAGCAGGAGCGCGGCATCACCATCACCTCTGCCGCCACCACCTGCTTCTGGAAGGGCATGGACATGTCCTTTCCTGAGCACCGCATCAACATCATCGACACGCCCGGCCACGTCGATTTCACCATCGAGGTGGAGCGCTCCATGCGCGTGCTCGACGGCGCCTGCATGGTGTACTGCGCCGTGGGTGGCGTGCAGCCGCAGTCCGAGACTGTCTGGCGCCAGGCCAACAAGTACAAGGTGCCGCGCCTGGCCTTCGTGAACAAGATGGACCGCACCGGCGCCAACTTCTTCAAGGTCTACGATCAAATGAAGCTGCGCCTGAAGGCCAACCCCGTGCCCATCGTGATTCCGATCGGCGCCGAGGAGAACTTCAAGGGCGTGGTCGATCTGCGCAAGATGAAGGCCATCATCTGGGACGAAGCCTCCCAGGGCATGAAGTTCACCTTCGAGGACATCCCCGCCGACCTGACCGAATCCGCCAAGGAATGGCGCGAGAAGATGGTCGAGAGTGCCGCCGAAGCGTCCGAGGAACTGATGAACAAGTATCTCGAGGAAGGCGACTTGACCGAAGAAGAAATCACCAGCGGCCTGCGCGCGCGCACCATCGCCGGCGAAATCCAGCCCATGCTGTGCGGCACCGCGTTCAAGAACAAGGGCGTGCAGCGCATGCTCGACGCCGTGATCGAACTCATGCCCTCTCCGCTGGACATCCCGCCAGTGGCCGGCACCAACGACGATGAGAAGGAAGTCCATCGCAAGGCCGACGACAACGAGAAGTTCTCCGCGCTGGCGTTCAAGCTCATGACCGACTCGTTCGTCGGCCAGTTGACTTTTGTGCGCGTCTACTCGGGCGTGCTGACCAAGGGCGACACGGTCTACAACCCGGTCAAGGGTCGCAAGGAGCGCATCGGCCGCATCGTGCAGATGCACGCCAACGAGCGCCAGGAAGTCGATGAAATCCGCGCCGGCGACATCGCCGCCTGCGTGGGCCTGAAGGACGTGACCACGGGCGAAACCCTGTGCGACCCCGACGCCATCGTGACCCTTGAGCGCATGGTGTTCCCCGAGCCCGTGATCGCGCAGGCCGTGGAGCCCAAGACCAAGGCCGACCAGGAAAAGATGGGCATCGCGCTGCAGCGCCTGGCGGCGGAAGACCCGTCGTTTCGCGTCAAGACCGACGAGGAATCGGGCCAGACCATCATCTCGGGCATGGGCGAGTTGCACCTGGAAATCATCGTGGACCGCATGAAACGCGAGTTTGGCGTGGAAGCCAACGTGGGCAAGCCCCAGGTCGCCTACCGCGAAACCATCCGCAAGACGGTGGAAGAGGCCGAAGGCAAGTTCGTGCGCCAGTCCGGCGGTAAGGGCCAGTACGGTCACGTCGTGCTCAAGATCGAGCCCAACGAAGCCGGCAAGGGCATCGAGTTCATCGACGCCATCAAGGGCGGTGTGGTTCCTCGCGAATTCATCCCGGCCGTGGAAAAGGGTATCAACGAAGCCGTCACGCAAGGCGTGCTGGCCGGCTACCCCGTGGTGGACGTCAAGGTCACGCTGCATTTCGGTTCGTACCACGATGTGGACTCGAACGAACTGGCGTTCAAGATGGCCGCCATCTTCGGCTTCAAGGAAGGTTGCCGCAAGGCCAACCCGGTCATTCTGGAGCCCATGATGGCCGTGGAAGTGGAAACGCCTGAAGACTATGCCGGCAACGTGATGGGCGACCTGTCCTCGCGCCGCGGCATGGTGCAGGGCATGGACGACATGGTCGGCGGCGGCAAGGCCATCAAGGCCGAGGTGCCGCTGTCGGAAATGTTTGGCTACTCCACCACGCTGCGTTCGGCCACGCAAGGCCGCGCGACGTACACGATGGAGTTCAAGCACTACACCGAGGCACCGCGCAACGTGGCCGAGGCCATCGTGGCGGCGCGCGCCAAATAACAGTGAAAATGGCCTCCGGCGCTTATAAATAGTGCGCTTGTAGCTACCAAAAGAATAGCAATCTGTTTTTGCTGTCTGCGATCCGGTGCCGCCCTGTTCCCCGTGCGGGGCGAACCAGCAACCGGATGCAGACGTTAAACCACAGCACGGGGATCGCTCTTTGGAGAATTGAAAATGGCAAAAGGCAAATTTGAACGAACGAAGCCGCACGTGAACGTGGGCACGATTGGCCACGTG
>NZ_JARGEN010000072.1 GCF_029211125.1 Curvibacter soli | reverse complement strand
ATCGTCTTTGGATGTGACACGGATATGCCGCAGGAATGTTCGAGCCATCTTGGAGAAGACGCACTCAATCAAGTTGAGCCAGGAACCATGCTTGGGCGTATGAACATACTCGAAGCGCCCGGGGCGGCTGCTGAGATACGCCATGGTCTCCTTGGAGATGTGGGCCGAGTGGTTGTCCAGCACTACCCGGATGATGGCATCCTCGGGGTAATGCGCATCGAGTTGTTTGAGCAAACCGATGAATTCGACACTGCGGTGGCGGTCCTCGATGTTGGCAAAGATGTGGCCCGAGTGCAGGTCGATGCCGGCCAGGATGGACACTGTGCCGCGACGAACGTACTCGTAGTCACGCCCGACATTCGGTGCCTTGCCCGGTACCGGCGGCAAATCGGGTGCGGTCAGCCCGATGGCTTGAACACCTGGCTTCTCATCGACGCTGACGGTGTAGATGGGGTTGGGCCGCGCATCATGGACAGCGCCTTCGGTGTAGAGAGAAACGTCCCGATAAACCATCAGGACTTCCTGCATCTTGCGGTCAAAGTCGGGGTCACGCTTTTCCAGGTAGTAGCGAATCTTGTGCGGTTTGATGTCGTTATCGTCCAGGATGCGCCAGACCGTGCTCTTGCCCGCATTTGCCAGGCGGGGAAAGCCTGCCATCTGCGCGTGCTCACCAACAAATCGCGCCAACGCCGAGATCGACCACAACTCGGCTGCCAGTCCATGATCCTTGGGTTTTGTGCATGCGATGCTGACCACCCAAGCCTTCGCTTCGTCGCTTATCTCGGGCTCATGTGGCCGGTGGTACTTGTCCTTGAGCCCCATCTGAACGCCTGCGGCCAGCGCCTTGTCTACGCATCGGTAGATCATGGGTCGGCTGAACCCAAGGCGGCGATGAAGTTCGGTGATCGAGATGCCATCGGCGTAACCCAGCATCACCTTGGCACGCTCCACCTCGCGCGCAGGCGCCACACGCGAAGCAGCAAGTTCTTGCAGCTTGATGCGTTGTTCCTGCGTCAGCACCAACGCCGGCCGTTCAGATTTTCTCGCCATGATCACTACTTTCATGAGTTGAGGAGCAAGCATTGCGATTATCATCTATTTAGTAACTGTATTGATGGAACTAACTACTAAGTTGGACCACGTGCATGACATGTTGATCGCCTTGGTTGCCACCAAGGCGATCCCCTTCGAT
>NZ_JARGEN010000071.1 GCF_029211125.1 Curvibacter soli | reverse complement strand
AGGCAAACGAAATATTCGAGGAGTCAAAAAGCGGACAAGCAACTATGGGGCGAGAAAAAGAGGCGATCCCATCAATCAGCCATGCGACCCAAAACCAAGCATTTGTTTTAACTAAACAGTATTGGGCTCATACCTCGTTGGACAAGACTGCCATTGCGCCCCGGGTGCGAAATTTCATATAATGCCAGGCTTCGCAGCGATTTACTGGGCCCCGCGGCGAAGAAAAGCAGGACTTGCGTAAACAGTCGCATCGCTCGCCATGCCCCTGTGTGGGCGATTGGATGCCGTTCTTTTTGTGCAAGCCGTGAAGACACACCCACCTAAGAGGTTTCCTTCAGAGAAACACCGACCGTGGAAAAGGGCCCGCCAAACCAGCTCGAAAGCTATTTAGCACAATGTCTACGTTCAGCGCCAAGCCCGCTGACGTGAAGCACGAGTGGTTTGTGATTGACGCGACCGACAAGGTCCTCGGACGGGTAGCCAGCGAAGTGGCCCTCCGACTGCGCGGCAAGCACAAGGCCATTTACACGCCTCACGTCGACACGGGTGACTTCATCGTCATCATCAACGCCGCCAAGCTCAAGGTCACCGGTACCAAGAGCCTGGACAAGGTGTACTACCGCCATTCTGGCTTCCCCGGCGGCATCACCGCCACCAACTTCCGCGACCTGCAGGCCAAGCATCCGGGCCGTGCGCTCGAGAAGGCCGTCAAGGGCATGCTGCCCAAGGGCCCGCTCGGCTACGCCATGATCAAGAAGCTCAAGGTCTACGGCGGGGCGGAGCACCCGCACACCGCCCAACAGCCGCAAGTGCTGGAACTCTGAGGAGCCGACAATGATTGGTGAATGGAACAATGGCACAGGCCGTCGCAAGTCCAGCGTCGCCCGCGTGTTTCTGAAAAAAGGCACCGGCAAGATCACGGTCAACGGCAAGGACATCGAAGCGTTCTTCGGTCGCCAGACCTCGATCATGATCGCCAAGCAACCCCTGCTGCTGACCAACCATGCCGAAACTTTCGACATCCAGGTCAACGTGCGCGGCGGCGGCGAATCCGGCCAGGCCGGCGCCACGCGCCACGGCATCACCCGTGCGCTGATCGACTACGACGCCACGCTCAAGCCCGTGCTGAGCCAGGCTGGCTTCGTCACCCGCGACGCCCGCGAAGTGGAACGCAAGAAGGTCGGTCTGCACTCCGCGCGTCGCCGCAAGCAGTTCAGCAAGCGCTGATCGCGTCCTGGCCGCTGGGGGCGCCCCGCGCAAGACCGGGGGGCTTCCATGCGATATCAAAAACCGCCATCATGGCGGTTTTCTTTTGTTCGGGATCCCGAGCCGTGCGTCTTCGTTTGTTGCGCCGCCGTCTGACGGTCATGGCCCCGCGCGTGGCCATCCGCAGCACGCTGCCCTGGCCCGTGCGCTGGCTGTTCGCGGCCATGATGCTGGGCATCTGCGCTACCGTGGGGCTGTGGACGTTCGAGCTGGGCCGCGACATCGCGGGGCTGGACCGTTCCACGCACGATGAACTCGCTGCGCTGCGCTCCGACGCGGCGCAGTTGCGCGCGGAGCGCGACCGGCTGCAGCGCGATGCCAGCGCCGCAGGCAGCCTGCTGACGGCGCAGCAGGCGACGCAGGACCGGTTGCTGGTGCAGATCCGCCAACTGGAATCCGACAACCGCAGCCTGCGCGACGACCTGGGCTTCTTCGAGGCGCTGATTCCTTCGTCCGGCTCGGCGGACGTGGCCATCCGCGGGCTGCAGGCCGAAGTGCTCGACGGCGGGCAACTGCGCTGGCAGGTGCTGGTCATGCAGCCCGTCAAGAACGCGCCTGAATTCAAGGGCCGGCTCGAACTGACGGTGGCCGGCACCCAGGACGGCCAGCCCTGGAGCATGGCGCTGCCGGGCGGCCCGCAGCCCATGCATCTGCGCCAGTACCGCAGGCTCGAAGGGGTTTTCGGGCTGCCTGCGCGCGCCGTGGTAAAAAACGTCTCCGTCCGCGTCATGGACGGCGCGGCAGTCAGGGCCACGCAGTCCCTCGCGCTGTAGCCCTCCGCCTTTTCCTTGCGCCTTTTGATACGCCCAGCTCTCACCCAAGGAGTACCGATGTTTTCCCGGAAAAAGCAACCTCCCATCAAAAGCCTGATCGCCCAGGGCAGCAACATCGAGGGCAACGTGACTTTCTGCGACGGCCTGCGTGTGGATGGTGAAGTGGTGGGCGACATCGGCACCAACGCAGCGCAGCCCAGCATCCTCGTGCTGTCGGAAACCGCGCGCATCACGGGCGCCGTGCGGGCCGACTACGTGATCATCAACGGCAGCGTCGTCGGCCCGGTGCATGCCAACGAATTGCTCGAGCTGCAGCCGAAGGCGCGCGTGGAGGGCGACATCCACTACCGCGCGCTCGAAATGCACCAGGGCGCGCTGGTGTCGGGCCAGTTGCACCCGATGGACGCGCTGGAGGAAAAGCCCCTGCTGAAACTGGCGGCAAACAACCCCTGAGCCCCTCGGCGGGCGGATTGCAGTACCATCTTCCGCTCAGATTACCCATTGGAGCATCCCCATGAGTGCAGTTGCCGAAAACGTCCAGACGGCCATGCCCGAGCCCATCCTGTTCACCGACAGCGCCGCCGCCAAGGTGGCCGACCTGATCGCCGAAGAGGGCAATCCGGAGCTGAAGCTGCGCGTCTTCGTGCAGGGCGGCGGCTGCTCGGGCTTCCAGTACGGCTTCACCTTCGACGAGATCACCAACGACGACGACACCACCATGACCAAGAACGGCGTGTCGCTGCTGATCGACGCCATGAGCTACCAGTACCTCGTGGGGGCCGAGATCGACTACAAGGAAGACCTGCAGGGCGCGCAGTTCGTCATCAAGAACCCCAACGCCACCACCACCTGCGGCTGCGGGTCGAGCTTCTCGGTCTGACGCACGGTCCATCCACCACCCAAGCCGCCGCAAGGCGGCTTTTTATTGGTGCGCCCAATTCATGCCTTCACCATCTTCCGAGCCGGCTGGCGTCGGCGGTCCGCGCGGCGACATACTGCTCTGGCTCGTGGCCGTCGGCTTCTTCATGCAGACGCTGGACGCCACCATCGTCAACACCGCGCTGCCCGCCATGGCCGAGAGCCTGGGCGAGAGCCCGCTGCGCATGCAGTGGGTGGTGGTGGCGTATTCGCTCACCATGGCGATGCTGATTCCCGCCTCGGGCTGGATCTCGGACCGCTTCGGCACGCGCCGGGTCTACCTTGGCGCCATCCTGCTGTTCGGCCTGGGCTCGCTGGCCTGCGCGCTGTCGCCGAGCCTGCCTGCGCTGATCGCCGCGCGCGTGCTGCAGGGGCTGGGCGGCGCGCTGCTGCTGCCCGTGGGGCGGCTCGCGGTGTTGCGCGCGTACCCGCGCGAGCAGTTCCTGCGCGCGATGAGTTTCGTGTCCGTGCCCGGCCTGATCGGCCCGCTGCTCGGCCCCACGCTCGGCGGCTGGCTGGTGGAATACGCCTCGTGGCACTGGATCTTCCTCATCAACCTGCCCGTGGCTGTCATCGGCTGCGTCGCCACGGTGCTCCACATGCCCTCGGGGCTGGGCTACGCGGTCAAGCGCTTCGACCTCGGCGGCTACGCGCTGCTGGCCTTCGGCATGGTGGCGGTCTCGCTCTCGCTCGACGGACTCACGGGCATCGGCCAGGAGCAGGCCAACGTGCTGGTGCTGCTGGTGTTCGGCTTCGTGAGCATCACGGCCTACTGGCTGCGTGCGGCGCGGCGGCCCGACCCGCTGTTCGCGCCCGGGCTGTTCCTCGTGCCCAGCCTGCGCATCGGGCTGCTGGGCAACCTGTTCGCGCGCATCGGCAGCGGCTGCATGCCCTTTCTCATCCCGCTGCTGCTGCAGGTCTGCATGGGCTACGCGCCGGCGCAGGCCGGCATGATGATGCTGCCCGTGGCGCTCGCGGGCATGGGCGCCAAGCCGCTGGTGACGCGGCTGATCCTGCGCTTCGGCTACCGCCGCGTGCTGGTGGGCAATACCTTGTGCGTGGGCTTCATGATGATGACCTTCGCCTGGGCCGGGCCGGACCAGCCGTTGTGGCTGCACCTGCTGCGGCTGGCCTGCTTCGGCGCGGTGAACTCCATGCAGTTCACGGCCATGAACACGCTCACGCTCAAGGACCTGGAGAGCGATTCGGCCAGCAGCGGCAACAGCCTGCTGTCCATGGTGCAGATGCTGGCCATCGGCATGGGCGTGGCCGCTGCCGCCACTGTGCTGACGGGCTACACCGCCCACTTCACGGGGCATGGCGTGGCGCAGACGCTGCGGGCCTTCCACGCGACCTTTCTGACCATGGGCGTGGTGACCATGGCGTCGGCCTGGATCTTCTGGCAACTGCCCCAGGCGGGGTTGGCCGACAGGGCGTCGCCCGCACGCAGCGAGCCCAACGAGGGGGCGTGAGGCTTCAACCTGTGGAAACGGCAGTTGACCGCGGGGCATCCCTTGCCAGGCCGCATGCAATCGAGCGTTGACGGCTTCGATGGGGTTCGCCTCGTGGGTGAGAGCGCCATGCACCTGCCAGCGCCGCGCGCGGCGCGTCTTGCCTGGCACGCCGATCACGGCACCGGCGGGCGCATCCAACTGCCGTTTCCAGGTTCCATAAGAAAAATGCCCGCAGCGCTTATCCTGCCAGCGCAAGCAGCTATATTTTCAGGAGCGCTGTGCGGTGGGCGCCGGGTAGATGGCGCCGAGGATGCGCGGACCGCGCGCGCCCGTGGCGGCGGGCAGGTTTCCTGGCAGCCCTTGCAGCGCCTGCCGCGCCAGCCACGCGAACGCGGCGGCCTCGACCTGCAGCGGCGGCAGGCCGAAGTCGCCGGAGGAGGCGATGCGCATGCCTGCCGGCGCCAGGGCCTGGAGCCGCCGCATCAGATGCCCATTGAATGCCCCGCCGCCGCAGACGATGGCGGTGTCCGCCTCCGCGCCATGGCGGGCGATGGCCGCGGCCATCGCGTCCGAGATCGTACGGGCCGTGAACTCCGTCAGCGTGGCCTGTACGTCCACGGGCGCCGCGTCGCCATGGGATAGATGCGCGGCCAGCCACGCGGGGTTGAACAGGTCGCGCCCCGTGCTCTTGGGCGGCGTGCGGGCCAGGAACGGCTCCGCCAGCAGGCGGGCGAGCAGCGGCTCGACCACGCGGCCCTGCGCGGCCCAGGCGCCGTCGGCGTCGTAGTTGCGTCCGGTATGGCGCTGGCACCAGTGGTCCATGAGCGCGTTGCCGGGCCCGGTGTCGAAGCCGGTCGCGCTGCCGTCCGCATGCAGCACGCTGAGGTTGGCGATGCCGCCGATGTTGAGCACCAGCGTCGCTTGGCCCGCGCGCGCGAACACGCCCTGGTGGAAGGCCGGCACCAGCGGCGCACCCTGGCCGCCCGCCGCCACGTCGCGGCTGCGGAAGTCGGCCACCACCGCGATGCCCGTCAGCTCGGCCAGCAGCGCGGGCTGGTTGAGCTGCAGGGTGTAGCCGGTGCCATCGAATTCCTGCGGACGGTGGCGCACCGTCTGCCCATGGGCGCCGACGGCCCGCACCGCCGAGGGGGCCAGCGCGCCACCGCGCAGGAGCTGCGCGACCACCTCGGCATACAGGCGCGCCAGCGCATTGCCGGCCAGCGCGGCGCGGTGCAGTTCATCGGGGCCGGTGGTGTTGAGCGCCAGCAACTCTGCGCGCAGCGCGGCAGGAAAAGGGAGGGCCGCATGGCCCAGCACGCGCAGGCGCGGGCCGGAAAAGTCTGCCGCCACGCCGTCCACGCCGTCCAGCGAGGTGCCCGACATCAGGCCAATGCAGATGTCTGGCACGGGCGGGACAGGGTTTATTGGGCGCTGGCCTGCTGCACCGAGGCCGCCGCGTCGAGCTGGATGCGCATCATCGCGGCCAGGCGGTCGAACTGCGGCTTGGCGGCGGCGGGGATGGGAACGGCCTCGCTCTGCCGCGCGATGGCGAGCGGGTTTTTCTGCATGCCGTTCACGCGGAACTCGAAGTGCAGGTGCGGGCCCGTGGCCCAGCCCGTCATGCCCACCGCGCCGATGATGTCGCCCTGGCCCACGTGCTGACCGGGCTTCACGTCGATGCGGCTCAGGTGGGCGTAGACCGTCACGTCGCTGTTGCGGTGCTTCACGAAGATCACGTTGCCGTAGCCGTTCTGCACCCCGGCGAACTGGACCACGCCGTCGCCCACCGTGCGCACCGGCGTGCCCGTGGGGGCACCGAAGTCGGTGCCCAGATGCGCGCGCCAGGTTTGCAGAATGGGGTGCAGGCGCATGGAGAAGTTGCTCGTGACGCGCGTAAAGGCCAGCGGCGCCGACAGGTAGGCGTGCTGCAGGCTCTGGCCGTCGAGCGTGTAGTAGGCCCCCTTGGGTGCGCCGGGCTCCTGGAACCACAGGGCCTGGAACGACTTGCCGTTGTTCACGAACTCGGCGCTCAGCACGCGGCCCGCGCGCAGCGGCTCGCCGTCGCCCTCCAGTGTCTCGTAGACGATGGCGAAGCGGTCGCCCTTGCGCAGTGCGCGGCGGAAGTCGATGTCGTTGGCGAAAACCTCTGCCACCTGGCTGGCCACCGCGTCGGGAATGCCCGACGCGTCGGTGGCCGCGTAGAGCGACGATTCGATGGTGCCGCTCGCCAGCCGGCTCGACGCCGTGAGCGCCGCGGTTTCGATGCGCGAGGCGAAGCCCTGGGGCGTGCGCTCGACCACCAGGCGCTGGAAGTTGCCGGTGGTGTCGTCGGCCACCCAGCGCGCGGTCAGGCGCTGCAGCTCGTGCTGGGCCGTGGCCTCTGCCGTCACGGCACGGCCCACGCGGCCCAGCAGGCTCTGGCGCACCTGCGCATCGCCGCGCAGGAAGGCGGCGGCCAGCGGGTCGGAAACGCCCAGGCGCTGCAGCAGGGCGTCGGCGGTGTCGGTGGCGCGGCTGAGGTCGGAGCGGTAGAGCGACAGCCCGGCCAGCGGCACGTCGTCGGCCAGCGGGGCGGGGGCCAGAGGCTCGACGGATTGGATGATCTCGCGCACCACCATGCCGGCGACGGGGTCGGGTGCCAGGGAGGCCAGGGCGAAGGCACCGCCGCCGCCGCACAGCAGCAGGGCCGCCAGGGCGGCGGTGACGCGCTTGGGATGGCGCTGGAGTCCGAGGGCCATGGGGCGCAGCCATGCTTCGCCGGTGGCAATCAAGCCATGTTTCAAAGTCAAAATCCCCAGAAGATTGCGCTCAGTGGGCCTGATCCCGGATATGTCCGGGTGGCAAGCCCCTGGTGTAATGGATCGGTGCGCGACCGGTCAAAAGGTCACAAAACTCGCAAAAAGCGGGCCAATTAAAATGCCTGCCTGCGTCAATCGCGTGAAAGTATATCTGCGCGCTTTGGGCCGGTACCTGAGAAAACCCTTATGAATCAATCTGTTGTTACAAACTACCCCGTGACCGAGCGCGTCGAGGCGGCCCTGCAGATCTCGCTGCGCGGCGTCGACGAACTGCTGCCGCGCGAAGATTGGGTGAAAAAGCTCGCCCGCGCCGAGGCCACGGGCGTGCCGCTGCGCATCAAATTGGGGCTCGACCCCACGGCGCCGGACATCCACATCGGCCATACCGTGGTGCTCAACAAGATGCGCCAGTTGCAGGACCTGGGGCACCAGGTGATCTTCCTGATTGGCGACTTCACCAGCATGATTGGCGACCCGTCGGGGCGCAACACCACGCGCCCGCCACTCACGGCCGAGCAGATCAAGGTGAACGCCGAGACCTACTACAAGCAGGCCAGCCTGGTGCTGGACCCGGCCAGGACCGAGATCCGCTACAACAGCGAGTGGAGCGACCCGCTGGGCGCGCGCGGCATGATCCAGCTCGCCGCCCGGTACACGGTGGCGCGCATGATGGAGCGCGACGACTTCCACAAGCGCTTCCACGCCGGCCAGTCGATCAGCGTGCACGAGTTCCTCTACCCGCTGATGCAGGGCTACGACTCGGTGGCGCTGAAAAGCGACCTGGAGCTCGGCGGCACCGACCAGAAGTTCAACCTGCTCATGGGCCGCCACCTGCAGCAGGAGTACGGCCAGGAGCCCCAGTGCATCCTGACCATGCCGCTGCTCGAGGGGCTCGACGGCGTGGACAAGATGTCCAAGAGCAAAAACAACTACATCGGCATCAGCGAGGCCCCGAACACCATGTTCGCCAAGCTGCTCTCCATCAGCGACGAGCTGATGTGGCGCTGGTACACGCTGCTGTCGTTCCGATCGCTGGCGGACATCGCGGTGCTTCAGTCCGAGGTGGCGGCGGGCCGCAACCCCAAGGACGCCAAGGTGCTGCTGGCGCGCGAGATCACCACGCGCTTTCACGGCGCCGCCGCCGCCGACGCGGCGGAGCAGGACTTCGCCAACCGCAGCCGGGGCGGCGTGCCCGACGAGATTGCCGAGGTGGCGCTGGCTGGCGCACCGCTGGGCATCGGCGCCCTGCTCAAGCAGGCCAACCTTGCGCCCTCCACCAGCGAAGCCAACCGCCTCATTGACGGCGGCGGCGTGCGGGTGGATTCGAGCGTGGTCAGCGACAAGGGCCTCAAGCTCGGCGCCGGCACCTACGTCGTGCAGGTGGGCAAGCGCAAGTTCGCGCGGGTGACGCTGGCGGCGTAGCGTCATGTGCTATTGATTGGATAGCTGCTGCCGCAGGAAAATCAAGCGTTGGGGCCTGATTTGACCACCATTTCAACCTAGAAACGGCAGTTGGATGCGCCTGCCGGTGCCGTGATCGGGGTGCCGGGCAAGACGCGACGACGCGGCGGGCTGGTTGCCCGCAAGGAGGAGCAATGCCGCCGCATGGCGCCCCGAGCGCGGTGCTGGCAGGTGCATGGCGCTCTCACCCACGAGGTGAACCCCGTCGAAGCCGGCAACGCTCGATTTCCTGCGGCCTGGCAAGGGATGCAAAGCGGTCAACTGCCGTTTCTAGGTTCAATCACCCGCCCGCCGCGGCCAGCGCCTGCAAAAAGCTGCGCCGCCACCAGTGCACGTCCTCGTCGCGCACGCGCTGCAGCAGCTTCTGGTGGCGCTGCTGGCGTTCTTCGCGCGGCATCTGCAGCGCCTGCTGGATGACCTGCGCCGTGCCGTGGGTGTCGTAGGGGTTGACCAGCAGCGCCTCCTTCAGCCGCTCCGCCGCGCCGGCGAAGCGCGAGAGCACCAGCACGCCCGGGTCCGCCGGGTCCTGCGCCACGATGAATTCCTTGGCCACCAGGTTCATGCCGTCGCGCAGCGGCGTCACCAGCCCCACCTGCGTGGCGCGGTACAACCCGGGCAGGCGCTTGCGCGCGATGGTGCGGTGGATGTAGCGCACCGGCATCCAGTCCAGGTCGCCGTAGTCGCCGTTGATGGAGCCGCACAGGTGCTCCAGCTCGCGCCGGATGTCGGCATACGCGTCCACGCTTTCGCGGCTGGGCGAGGCGATCTGGATCAGCGTGGCGCTGTGGCGGTTCTCGGGGTACTGGGCCAGCAGCTCGCGGAAGGCGCGCACGCGGTGCGGAATGCCCTTGGAATAGTCGAGCCGGTCCACGCCCATCAGCAGGCGGCGGCGCTTGTACTCCTCGCGCGTGCTGGCGTAGGTGTCGCGCGCTTCCTGCGCGTGCGTGAGCGCGGCGAACTCGTCCACGTCGATGCCGATCGGGAACGCCCGCGCCTCCAGCGTGCTGCCGAAGGCGCGGAAGCGGTGCCGGTCCAGCGGCTGCGCGCCGGCCTCGGTCTCGACGTAGCGCGCGAAGTGCGACAGGTCCACTTCGCTCTGGAAGCCCACCAGGTCGTAGGCGAACAGCGCGCGCATCAGCCAGTCCTGCTGCGGGATGGTGGCCAGCAGCAGCGGCGGCGGCAGCGGGGTGTGCAGGAAGAAGCCGATCTTCTGCCGGCAGCCCATGGCGCGCAGCTCGGCGGCCAGCGGGATCAGGTGGTAGTCGTGCACCCAGATGGTGTCGCTGTCCTTGAGCAGCGGCAGCAGCTTGCGCGCGAACATCTGGTTCACACGGCGGTAGCCGGCGATGTAGCCGGCGTCGAAGTCCGCCAGGTCCACGCGGTAGTGGAACACCGGCCACAGCACGCCGTTGCTGTAGCCCTGGTAGTAGCTGTCGTGATCCTCGCGGCTCAGGTCCACGGTGGCGAGCGTGGCCGGGCCGGCCTGCTGCGTGTGCAATTCGCCCTCGCCGGGCGTTCCGCCTTCCACGATGTTGCCGCTCCAGCCGAACCACAGGCCACCGGTTTCGTTGAGCGTCTCGGCCAGCGCCACCGCGAGCCCGCCCGCGGCCACCTTGCGCGGGTCGGCCACGCGGTTGGAGACGACGACAAGACGGCTCATGGGTTGTTGTCTCCTGGTCAGATCACCGAATCCCACGGCTTGGACAGTCGCATCGCGGCGTTGATGATGCCCACCATCGAATAGGTCTGCGGGAAGTTGCCCCACATCTCCTGCGTGGTGGCGTGGGTATCCTCCGACAACAGTCCGAGGTGGTTGCGCGCCGCGAGCATGGTGCCGAAGATCGCGCGCGCCTTCTCGTGCCGGCCGGTGCGCGCCAGCGCGTCGATGTACCAGAAGGTGCAGATGTTGAACGCCGTCTCGGGCCGGCCGAAGTCGTCGGGTGCCTCGTAGCGGCGCATGTAGGGGCCGTCGCAGAGCGTGGCCTCGAGCGCGTCCACGGTGGATATGAAGCGCGGGTCCTTCGGGTCGATGAAGCCCACCTCGGCCATCAGCAGCACGCTGGCGTCGAGGTCGCGCCCGCCGAAGCTCTCGGCGAACGCCTGGCGCTGCGGGTTCCACGACCGCTCCAGGATCTCCTCGCGCATGCGCTGCGCGTGGCCCTGCCAGTAGGCGGCGCGCGCGGGCTGGTTCCAGGCCGCCGCGATCTTGCCGAGCCGGTCGCAGGCGGCCCAGCTCATCAGGGCCGACGAGGTGTGCACGCGCGCGCGCGTGCGCAGCTCCCACATGCCCGCGTCGGGCGTGCCGTACACGCGCACCGCCTGCTCGCCCACCTGTTCGAGCCGTGCGAACTCGGCCTGCGAGGGCCGGTGCAGCAGCCGATGGTCGTGGAACGCCTGCGCCGAGCCGAGCACGATGTTGCCGTACACGTCGTGCTGGAAGTGCTCCTGCGCCTGGTTGCCTACGCGCACCGGGCCCATGCCGCGGTAGCCGGGCAGGCCGTCGATGAACGACTCCTGCAGCTCGCGCTCCAGGCCGATGCCGTACAGGGGCTGGATGTGCATGCCGTCGGCGGCCACCACCACGTTGGAGAGCCAGCGCAGGTAGTCCTCCATGGTGCCGATCTCCGACAGGCTGTTGAGCGCACGCACCACGAAGAAGGCGTCGCGCAGCCAGCAGTAGCGGTAGTCCCAGTTGCGCTGGCTGCCCGGCGCCTCGGGGATGCTGGTGGTCATGGCCGCGACGATGGCGCCCGTCTCTTCGTAGAGCGAGAGCTTGAGCGTGATGGCCGCGCGCACCACCGCGTCCTGCCATTCGAGCGGCAGGGCCAGGCGCTGCGACCACTTGCGCCAGTAGGTCACGGTTTCCTGCTCGAACGTGCGCGCCGTCTCGGCGATGCCGTCGGCCAGCGTCTCGTCGGCGCCGAGCAGGAAGTTGTACTCGCGCGTCACCACGAACGGCTGGTGCGAGAGGATGTGGTCGATCGGCGCGTCGGTGTTCAGGCGCAGCGTCATGGCCTCGCCCACGAAGCGCACGTGGTTGCTGCCGCGCGTGATGCGCGGCGCCGCGCGCCCCCAGTCGTAGCGCAGGTCCACCTTCACGCGCACGCGCGGCGAGCCGTGCAGGGGCCGCACGCGGCGCACCAGCATCAGCGGGCGGAAGAAGCGCGAGCGGCTGTAGAAGCGCGGGCAGAAGTCCGTCACCTCGATGCCCTGGCCCCGGTCGTCGAGCAGTTGGGTGCGCAGCACGGCGGTGTTGGGCTCGTACCACTGGCGCGTGCTGACCTGGTTTTCCAACTCGAACGCGAACGCGCTCGCGTGCGCGCCGGGGTCGAGCAGGGCGCTGAACACCGGGTCGCCGTCGAAGCGTGGCAGGCAGCACCAGACGATGCGCGCGTGCTGGTCCACCAGCGCGCTGAAGGCGCAGTTGCCGATCACGCCCAGCGCCAGCGATGGCGCAGCCGCGGGGCCAAAGCGGTGGGCGGGCGCGGGGGCCGCCGCCGTGGGGTCATGCATGGGGGGCTCCCGTGGGAATGGATGCAGCCGGGGCCCAAGCACGCGCCGTGCCCAGCAGCCAGGCGCGCACGGCCTGCGGGTCGTTGCAGCGCCAGCCCGCCGCGCTCGCGCCGGCTCCGACCTTGATGCCGGCGCCGCCGAGCGCCTGCGCGGCGACGATGGCGGACTCGTCGGTCACGTCGTCGCCCGCGAACACCGGCACCCGGCCCGCGAACGGCGGCGTGGACATCAGCGCCTGCAATGCGCGGCCCTTGTCGATGCCGCGCAGCTTGACCTCCAGCACGCACTTGCCTTCGAGCAGCGCCATGCCGGGCATGGCCTGCACGGCTTGTAGCAGCGCGGCGCGGCACAGCGCCTCCAGCTCCGGCGCGTGGCGGTAATGCAGGGCCACGCCAGCCTGCTTGCGTTCCAGCAGCAGGGCGGGGTGGGCCTGTACCAATGCCTGCGCGGCGGCCAGGGCGGGGCCGAGGTCGGGCGGCTGCGCGAGGTTTTCCGTGCGACCGTCGGCGAAGCGCAGCAGCGCGCCGTGCTCGCCCGCAGCGGGCAGCACCAGCGGGGCGAGGAAGCGGTCGATGTCGGCCAATGGCCGGCCCGTGGCAATGGCCAGCGCGCCGCCCAGCGCCGCCTGCAGCGCGCCCAGCGCGCCGGCCAGGCCCGGGGGCACGCGCACGGCGTCGGGCCGCGGGGCGATGTCGACCAGAGTGCCGTCGAAGTCGAGGAACAGCGCGTAGCGCGCATCCAGCAGGGGCAGGGCAGCAGGCGCAATCATTGCCGCAACCTTACCAGCACTGCGCGCGCCGGGCTGCGCGGCGGCGGATCGCGAGGGGCGCGGGCATGGGCTTGCAGCCCGGCGCGCCGCAAGCCGCGTCAGTGCGGCAGCTCCAGCGCCTGCGCCACCGCCCGGACGCGCGCCTGCTCGATCAGCGCGCCCACCTGCGGCCCCTGCAGGCCGCGCGCCTGCGCCTGGGCCGCGATGTCCGCCGTGGCCACGCCCTGCGCCGCATGCAGCGCGGCCAGCAGGCGCCCGGCCTGCGGGTAGGGTGCGTCCTGCAGGCCGGCGCGGCCCCGCGCATCGCATTCGCAGGCCAGCAGCACCTCGGCGAAGCGCGCGGGCTTGCGCAGCGCGTCGCAGCGCACCAGCAGCCGCACCAGCGCGGCGGCGCCCAACCCCTCGCTGCGGTGGATGTTGCCGTGTTCGCGCGCCACCACGTCGGCCAGCTCGCGGCAGTCGGTGGGCACGCGCAGGCGCTCGCACAGGGCCCGCAGCAGCCGCGCGCCGCGCGCCTCGTGGCCGATGTGGCGCGGCAGCAGCTCGACGGGCGTGGTGCCCTTGCCGAGGTCGTGGCACAGGCAGGCGAAGCGCACCGCCAGCGGCGCTTGCAGCCGCGCGGCCATGTCGAGCACCAGCAGCAGGTGCGCGCCCGTGTCCACCTCGGGGTGGTGCTGCGCGGGCTGGGGCACGCCCCAGAGGCGGTCCACCTCGGGCAGCAGCACGGCCAGCGCGCCACAGGCACGCAGCACCTCCAGCATGCGCGATGGGCGCTCTTCCATCAGGCCGCGCGCCAGCTCCTGCCAGACGCGCTCGGGCACCAGGTGGTCGGCTTCGCCGGCGGCCACCATCTCGCGCATCAGCGCCATGGTTTCGGGCGCCACGGTGAAGTCGGTGAAGCGGGCGGCGAAGCGCGCCACGCGCAGGATGCGCACCGGGTCTTCGCGGAAGGCGTCGGAGACGTGGCGCAGCACGCGGTGCTCGATATCCTGTGTGCCGCCGTAAGGGTCAAAAATGGCCTCAGCGCCCGTATTATCTGCGGCGGCAGCTATGGAATTGATAGTAATGTCGCGCCGCGCCAGGTCTTCTTCGAGCGTGACTTCGGGCGACGCCTGCACCACGAAGCCGCGGTAGCCACGGCCGCTCTTGCGCTCGGTGCGCGCCAGGGCGTATTCCTCGCGTGTCGCGGGGTGCAGAAAGACGGGGAAGTCGCGCCCGACGGGCAGGTAGCCCAGTGCCTCCATCTGCGCGGGCGTGGCACCCACCACCACCCAGTCGCGGTCGTGCACCGGGCGGCCCAGCAGCCGGTCGCGCACCGCGCCACCCACCATGTAGATGTCCATGCCGCGCAGTGTAGCGAGGCGGTGCCGAAGGCTTCGTGGCGGGCCTTCCACGTGCCGGCTCCCTGTGCCAAGGTTCGCGGCCACCTCGCGCCACAACTGGCGCTCAGTCGTGCCAGGGCGCGCGGTACGCCACAAAGGGCGACGGTTGCTCAGTCGTCATCGTGGTCGCTCTGCAAGGTCATGGCGCCCCCGTTCTGGAGCGGCACCAGCCCATTCGGCGATTGTTGCCACTCCCAGGACCAGAACGCCAGGACGGCCAGCAGGACAACGATGGCCATGGCGCTGTGGTTGTTGCGCACGAGGTCGGGCCCGCTGCCTTCCACGTGCCCCGTCAGCATGGGCAGAGCCTGGTTTTTCCGGCGCAGCACGCTCAGGCCCGCGATCAGTGACAGGTGCGCGAGAACGACCCAGAGAAAGGTTTCGCCGGCGGCTTCGTGCAGGTCTTCGAGCCACTCGCCGCCCCAGTCGTTGTAGGTTGCATAGCCGCTGAGCGTCACCGGCACCACCAGCGCCAGCAAGGCCGCCACGGCCAGCGCCATGAGCAGGTTCTGGCCCTGGCGCCAGTTGATTGCCGCCAATGATCCGCCCCGCGCCGCGGATTTCAGCCATGCCGGGCCGCCGGAGAGCTTGCGCAGCAGGAGCGCCAGGCGCGCGTGGCGCGGCCCCGCCAGGCCCCACGCCACGCGAAACGCGAACAGGCCCGCCAGGGTGTAGCCCAGCGTCACGTGCAGCAGCCGCCAGCGTTCGCCGTCGGCGGTGAGGTAGGCCCCGAGAAAGCACAGGGCGAACAGCCAGTGAAACACCCGGGTCGGCGCGTCGATGACGCGGCGCGGACGCACGGTCGCCGGGCGAGACGGGGCGGATGTCGAAGCAATGGGAGGCGTTGCGTTCATGGGCGGATCCATTCGAGCGGTTCACCGGTGGTCGTTGTCGGACCAGGCGCGGCGATAGCGAGCATCCAGGCTCGCGGGGAAGGCGACGTTGTCATCGTCGTAGTCGCCGCTGTCGGCGCGGGTGTGGCAGGCCGCGCAGTTGGCCGCGCTCTTGACGGCCGGGTGTTTCCAGACCTGCGGATCGATCTTGCGGTGCTTGCGTTCGAACCAGGCCGAGCGGGTGATGCGGTCTTCGGGCGGCGGCTCCTTCACGCGCCTGGCGGTGCCGGCATGGGCTTGCAGCCAGACGCTGATCTGCCGGACGGTGGCCTCGTCTAGGGACGCATCGGTGCCATAGTGCTGGCCCAGCCCGTTCATGATGCTGCTCCATGAACCCGAAGGCAGGAAGGCGGGCGGGTAGGCGATATGGCAGGCGGCACACTCCTGCTTGTAGGCGGGCAGGACATTGGGCGGAAGCTGGCTGCCATCGTCGGCATGTGCCTGGGAAACCAGGGCAAGGTACGGCATCGTCAGCAGCGAACCCAGCACCAGGCGCAGCGCCATGGCGCTGCGGGCGGCGGGGCGAATCGGAGGGAGGGTATCCATGGCGGCTGGCTCTTTCTTTCGTCAGGTATTCAGGGCTGCAGGCTCAACAGGTAGGCGAGTACGTCGGCCTTCTCGGCGGCGCTGCATTCGCGGCTGAGCACGTCTTTGCAATTGCGGCGAAACCACTTCTCCACGCGCGCGGTGTCGGTGAAAGCCTTGGGGTTGAAAGCGGGAGCGAGCGGCGGGATGGTCTTGCCGGTGGTGGCATGCTTGCCCTGGCCAGTCGGCGGCGTGCCGTGGCACGATGTGCAAGACCATTCCCCGCCGTGCCGGGCGCCGAAGAAAACGCGCCCCTTCCCGGCATCGCCAGGCGCGCCGGCCTGTGCGCTCCAGAAGTTGAGTTGCTGGGTGGCCGTGGTGTCACCCGCCCGGGCCGCGCTGGTAAAGGCCAGCATGGCGGCGAGCGCCAGAATGGAAACGAGGGTGGGGCTGGTGAAGCGCTGCATCGGTGCTGCGCGTGCGCACGGGTCGAACATGGTGGGGGTCTTTTTGCGTTGGTGCCGCCATCCTGCATCCGGCCACTTGCACCGAGTCTGAAGGAGGTGTTCATGTGGCGTTCAGAACGCGTCGGGGACGATGCGGTTCTCGATCAGCCGTCCAACAGCAGCCGCTCAACACCAGCCCCGCTTTCGGGGGCTCTAAAAACCGTCTCCCACCCAGCACCGCCGCAGCCAACGCGATAATCACCCGATGAGCAAGTCCCAGGCCCGCGGCGCCATCAAGTTTGGCCGAATGCATGAGAAATGGGGCATGAAAAGCCCGCCGAAAAGAGACGGGTTTGCTCAAAAAATGAGCAGACCCGACAATTGCAAGCAATCTCGGCCAGTGATGGGCTGAAAACGGCGGTTTAGAGGTTCCCTGTCATGTTTTCGTGCTCAAGCCGCTTCCTTGTGCCTCGTGCGCCTGCCCTGCTGCTTGTCGCCGCGGTGAGTGGCATGAGCACGCCAGCCCATGCCAGGGACGAAGGCGACCACGACCGGGCGCGTCAGGCCGTCGAGGCGGGCCAGATCCTGCCGCTGCGCACCTTGCTCGAACGCCTGGAGCGCGAGCAGCCTGGGCAGGTCATGGAAGTGGATTTGGAGCGCGAAGACGGCCAGTGGCTCTACGAAATCAAGCTGCTGCAAGCCGGCGGCCAACTGGTCGAGTTCAAAGTCGATGCGAAGAGCGCGCGCGTGCTCAGCCGCAAGGAAAAGACATCCGAGCGCCAACGGCATCGGGATGGCGCGCGCTGACCCATGCGCCGGCCGGTGCCCAACACTGCATGCGCATCCTGATCGTTGAGGACGAACCCACGTTGCAGGCGCAACTGCGCGCCGCGCTGGAAGACGCCGGCTATGCGGTGGACGCCGCCGACAATGGTCGCGACGCGCAGCATCTGGGCGAGTCCGAGCCCTTCGATGCCGTGGTGCTTGACCTCGGGCTGCCCATGCTCGATGGCATCACGGTGCTCAAGCGCTGGCGCGACGCGGGGCTCGGCATGCCGGTACTGATTCTGACCGCCCGTGACAACTGGCACGAGAAGGTGGCGGGCATCGACGCCGGCGCCGACGACTATCTGACCAAGCCCTTCCACATGGAGGAGTTGCTGGCCCGCCTGCGCGGGCTGATCCGGCGCGCCAGCGGGCTGGCGTCGCCCATGCTGACCTGCGGGCCGCTCGCGCTCGATACGCGCAGCAGCCGGGTGACGCTTGCCGGGCAGCCCGTGCATCTCACCAGCCACGAGTTCAGGGTGCTGTCGTACCTGATGCACCATCCGGGGAGCGTGGTCTCGCGCACCGAACTCACCGAGCACATCTACGCCCAGGACTTCGACCGCGACTCCAACACCATCGAGGTGTTCGTGGCCCGCCTGCGCAAGAAGCTGCCTTCCGAGTTGATCGAGACCGTGCGCGGGCTGGGCTATCGGCTGGTGCTGCCATGATGGCGCCGCCCCATTGGGTGTCTTCACTGCGCTTTCGCCTGCTGGCGGCCACCCTGGTCGGCATCGTCCTGGCGCTGCTGCTGGCGGGCTTCGCGCTCGCCGACCTGTTTCGCGACCATGTGACACGGCAGTTCCAGGCAAGCCTCGCACAGCAGCTCGACCAACTTACTGCCCGTCTGGAATTCGGTGCGGCGGGGGAGCCCGTGCTCGATGGCCGGACTCTCTCCGACCCGCGCTGGCAAAAACCGTATTCGGGCCTTTACTGGCAAATCGACGGCATCGGACGCTCGGGCGTGCTGCGCTCACGCTCGTTGTGGGATACCACGCTGCAACTACAGACCGATGCGCTGGCGCACGGCGGACTCCACGTGCACCGGGGCACCGGCCCGCTGGGTGTGCCGGTGCTGATGCTCGAACGCTCCGTCCAGTCCTCGGATGACCCGCAAACCGTCTGGCGGCTGATCGTCGCGGCCGACACCCAGGCGCTCGAGGAGGCTGTCGGCGGCTTTGCCGGCGTATTGGCTGCCTCGCTGGCGGTGTTGCTCGCGCTGTTGGTGCTGGCGGCGCTGGCGCAGGTGGGGGTGGGCCTGTCGCCGCTGCGCGCACTGCAACGCTCTCTCGCCGCGGTGCGAGAAGGTCGGGAGCAGCGGCTGGAAGGCAACTTTCCGGCGGAGGTGCAGCCGCTGATCGATGATTTCAACAGCGTACTGGAGCGCAATGCCGAAGTGGCGGCCCGTGCACGCACGCACGCGGGCAACCTGGCGCATGCCATCAAAACGCCTCTGGCGGTACTGGGCCAGGCCGCCGGGCAAGCCTTGAAGCAGGCGCCCGTCCCGCTCGATGCTGCGGCGGCCCCCGTGGGCGCATTGGCCCGGCTGGTGCAGGAACAGGTCGACGTCGCACGCCGGCAGGTCGATTGGCATCTGGCGCGCGCGCGCGCGGCGGCGGCCCTGCGCATGCCCGGCCTGCGCACGCCGCTGGCGCCGGTGGTCGCGGGCCTCATTCGCGTCATGCGGCGGGTGCATGCCGGGCGCGGGCTCACCATCGCCAGCGAAGAACTGCCCGGCACCTGGGCTTTCTCGGGGGAAGAGCAGGACCTGCAGGAGATGCTGGGCAACATACTGGACAACGCCTGCAAATGGGCCCGGACGACCGTGAAAGTGAGTGCGGCGCTGGTGCCATCTCCCTTGCCGCCACGGCTTTGCGTGTGCATCGAAGACGACGGGCCGGGCATCGAAGCCTCCCGCCGGGCCGCCGTGATGGCGCGTGGCGTGCGCATCGACGAGTCCGTGCCCGGCTCCGGGCTGGGTCTGGCGATCGTGGCCGAGTTGGTACAGATATACGGCGGTGACATCGAACTGCAAACCTCCGCCCTGGGTGGCGTGCGCGTGCAGATCCATCTGCCGGCGGCAGGCTGAATGGATGGCGACACCTTCTTGCCGGCATCCTTGAACGCTAATGCTTGCAGGCACTCACCCCACCGGCCACACCACGCCGTTGTCGTTCAATATGGCGTCCAGCGGCATGTCGTGCGGCTCGGGCTCGAATTCGTCCACGAAGCCCTGCGTGAAGCCCAGCCCCACGGTGAAGGGCTTGGGCTCCAGCGCGGCCAGCGTGCGGTCGTAGAAACCGCCGCCATAGCCCAACCGGTAGCCGCCGGGCCCGTAGCCCAGGCAGGGCACGAACAGCAGCGTGGGCACGATCAGCTCGGTATCCTTGGGCTTGGGGATGCCGTAGGCGTCCTCCTCCATCGGGCAGCCGGGGTACCAGGCGTGGAAGGTCAGCGTCTTGTGCACCTTGTCCACCACCGGCATGCCGATGCGGCGGCGCTCTGGCTCGCCCTGCAGTTCGCCGTCCTCCTTCCAGCGGTGCAGCGCGGGCAGCGGGTCGAACTCGCCCTTGATCGGCCAGTACGCGCCGATCACCGTGTCGGGCCGCCCCACGAGCCAGATGCGCATCACCTGCTGCAATGCGTCGGCGCGCTGTAGGCGGTCGGGCATGTCCAGGCGTTGTGCTATCAGTGCCTGCCGCAAGGCGGTTTTGTCCATAATTTCTCCCATGGTCCGATTTCCAAAGATTCTGACACTGCTGGCGGCGGCTGCGCTGCTGGCCCTGGCGCCTGCTTTTTCATGGGCGCAGAACCCCGCCGACGATGTGCTGCTCGACATGGCGCAGGCGTTTCGCAAGAACGACGCCAAGAAGCTCGCCGCGCTGCTGCCCCAGGCGCGCGGCCATGTGCTGGAGCCCTGGGCCGCCTACTGGGAGCTGCGCGCGCGGCTCGACACCGCCAGCCCCGACGAGGTGGCCGCCTTCTTCGCCCGCTATGCCGGCACCTACCAGGAAGACCGGCTGCGCAACGACTGGCTGCTGCTGCTGGGCCAGCGCCGCGACTGGGGCGCCTTTGCCACCCAGCACCCGCAGTACCGCATGTCCGACGACCGCGAGGTGCGCTGCTACGCGCTGCTGGTCGATGCGCTGCAGACGGGCCGCTACGGCGCCGAGGCGGCCGACGAGATCCGCCGCAACTGGTTCGCGCTGCGCGAGGCCGACGACGGCTGCACCACCGCGGTGGACCGCTTCGCCGCCGAAAAGCGGTTCGACGCGCTCGACGTGTGGCGCAAGGCCCGCCTGGCGCTGGAGGCCAACCGTCCGCGCGCCGCGCGCAACGCCGTGGCCATCGCCGCGCCCGAGGCGCTCGGCCAGTTGCGCGAGCTCACCGACAACCCCGTGCGCTTCCTCTCCAGGCGCGCCACCGCCAACACGCGCCTGCGCCGCGAACTGGTGGCGCTGGCGCTGGTCAAGGCCGCCGCCAACGACCCGGACGCCACCGCCGCGCTGCTCGACAGCAAATGGAGCGTGCAGCTCACGCCCGAGGAGCGCAACTGGCTCTGGGCCGTGATCGGCAAGCAGGCGGCGCAGCGCCTGTCGCCGCAGGCGGCGCAGTACTTCGCCAACGTGGCGCGCGACGCCGACCTCAACGACGACCTGCTGGCCTGGAAGGTGCGCGCCGCCCTGCGCGCGGGCCAGTGGCGCGTGGTGCAGAAGGCCGTGGAGGCCATGGGCCCCGAGGCGCAGAAAGACAGCGCCTGGGTCTACTGGCGCGCCCGCGCCGTGCTGGCCCAGCGCCCCGGCGAAGCCGAGCGGGCGCAGGCGCGCCAGTGGCTCGAATCCATCGCCAGCCCGCGCGGCTTCTACGAGCAGCTCGCGCTGGAAGACCTGGGCCGGCCCATCGCCGTGCCGCCGGCCCCGCCGCCGCCCACGCCCGAGGAGAAGGAGGCCGCGCGCCTCAACCCCGGCCTGAACCGCGCCGTGTACGCCATCACCCTGGGCCTGCGCAGCGAAGGCGTGCGCGAGTGGAACTACACCATCAACCTGCACACTCCCGGCGGCATGGACGACCGCGCCCTGCTGGCCGCGGCGGACTTCGCCTGCCAGCGCGAGGTGTGGGACCGCTGCATCAACACCAGCGAGCGCACGCGCGACGTGGTCGACATGGCGCAGCGCTTTCCCATGCCGTTTCGCGATGCGGTGCTCAAGCGCGCGGCGGAGATCGGCCTGGAGCCGGCCTACGTGTACGGCCTGATCCGCCAGGAAAGCCGCTTCATCATGAACGCGCGCTCGGGCGTGGGCGCCTCGGGGCTGATGCAGGTCATGCCCGCCACCGCGCGCTGGACGGCCAAGAAGATCGGCCTGTCCGGCTTCACGCCCAGCCAGCTCACCGAGCACGACACCAACATCGCCATCGGCACGGCCTACCTGAAGCTCGCGCTCGACGACTTCGACGGCTCCATGGCGCTGGCCGCCGCCGCCTACAACGCCGGCCCGGGCCGCCCGCGCATCTGGCGCAATGGCCCGGTGCTCGACGCCGCCATCTGGGCCGAGAACGTGCCCTTTGCCGAAACGCGCGACTACGTGAAGAAGGTGCTGGCCAACACCACGAACTATGCCGCGCTCATCACGGGGCAGCCGCAGTCGCTGAAAAGCCGGCTCGGCACCATCGGCCCGCGCGACGCGGGCCGGTCCGAGCCGAACAAGGATCTTCCGTGAGGATACTCCCCCTGCTGCAATGCGCCACCGCAGGCAGAAAGCCAGAGTTAGAGGCATACTCCCTGGGTCCATGGCATTTTCCGTGTCGCGGAAAATGCCCGGCGCAGCGCTACAGGTTGACCAGCATGCCGCCCTCGCGCCGCAGCGCGCCGGAGCCGGCAAGGTCGTCCAGCAGCCGCTCCAGCCATGCCTCGCGCGGCTCCCCGGCGAAGTGGCGCGCATGCAATAGCCCGAAGTAGGGCGTGGCCTGCACCCAGGCCCGCAGCGCCGGCAGGCCGATGCGCTGCCATTCGAGCAGCTTGTACTTGAGCAGCACCTTGGCCGCGTAGAGCGCGTGGCGGCGCGGCTCGCGCACGAAGCCGTCGAGCCGGCGCCGCGCCGCGCCGAGCGCGCGCGCCGCGTCGGTGAACGCCGCGCCGTGCCCCGGCACGACAGTGGCCGGCGCCAGGCGCTCTATCAAGTCCAGCGTGGCCCCCACGTCGGCGAATGCGCTGGCGCCCTCCAGCTCGGGGAACACCACGCCGAAGCCGTGCTCCCACAGCGCGTCGCCCGAGATCAGCGTGCGCGAGGCGGGCTCGAACAGCAGCACCGCATGCGGATCGTGGCCCGGCGCGGCATGCACCTGCCAGGCCCGGTCGCCCAGGGCCACGGTGGTGCCGGGCTCCAGCAGCGCGTCGTAGCGGAAGCGCGGGCAGTCCTGCCCGGTAGGGATGTAGCCCAGCGCGTCGGCGTCCCAGCCGCGCACAAGCGCGGCCTGGCCGGGCGGTATCAGCGTTTGCACCTCGGGCCAGGCGGCCTGCAGCGCGGCGTTGCCGCCGCAGTGGTCGCTGTGCAAGTGGGTGTTGAGGATGCGCCCCAGCGGCCCGCCGCTGGCGCCGGCCAGCGCCGCGCGCACCAGCGCCAGCGTCTGCGCGGCATGGGTGCAGTAGCCCGTGTCCACCAGCGCCGTGCCCGCGCGGCCCGCGAAGAACACGCCGTTGGCCGACAGCCAGCCCCGCTGGATGACGGCCATTGTGGGCGGTAGCGCTTGTCGCATGGGCGGTGGAAGCTATGGTTTCGGGAGTACGGCGGGCTTGGCCCGGCGGAGGCGGCAAGGATGCTTGCGTGAGAATACAGGCATGTCGTCTTCTCTTGCGAATCGTACACGCCCATTGTCCAAGCCGCCTGTGCGGGCCGCCACCGGGCCTGCCCCGGTGCCGGGGCCCACGCCGCGGCGTGCCGCATGACGGCGCGGTTGCAGCGCGCGCTGATGGCGGTGCTGCTGGCGGCGCTGGCCGCATGGCTGGCGTGGGCGCTGCCGCGCTGGCCGCTGCTGGCGGCCGCTGGCGCGCTGCTCATCTTGTTCGGCTACGCGGCGGTGCTGGGCGCCGAGTGCGCGCTGATGCACTGGGCCAACCGCGGCGACCCCGCGCCGCGCGCCAGCCTGGCCCAGGTGCTGCGCGCCTGGTGGGGCGAGGCGGGCATGTCGCCGCGCGTCTTCTACTGGCGCCAGCCGTTGCGCGCCAACGCCGTGCCCGACCTGCTGTCGCCCGGCCCCGGCGCGCCGCAGCGCGGGGTGGTGCTGGTGCACGGCTATCTGTGCAACCGGGGTTTCTGGAACCCGTGGCTGCAGGCCCTGCGCGCGCGCGGGCAGGTCTGCATCGCGGTGAACCTGGAGCCGCCGTTCGGCCCCATCGACGGCTATGCCGCCACCATCGACGCGGCGGTGCGCCGCGCCACGGCGGCCACCGGACTGCCGCCGGTGCTGGTGTGCCACAGCATGGGCGGACTGGCGGCGCGCGCCTGGCTGCGCGCGTGGCCCGATGCGGCGGCGCGCGTGCGGCGCATCGTCACCATCGGCGCGCCGCACCACGGCACCTGGCTGGCGCGCTTCAGCGGGCGCGAGAATGTCCGCCAGATGCGGCGCCGGGGCCCGTGGCTGCGCGCGCTGCGCGCGCATGAGCCGGCGGGCCGCGCGGCGCTTTTCACCTGCTGGTACTCCAACTGCGACAACGTGGTGTTCCCGGCTTCCACGGCCACGCTGGCCGGCGCGGACAACCGCTTCATCGCCGGCGTGGCGCACGTGGGCATGGCGTTCCACCCACAGGTCATGCGGGCGGTGCTCGACGAATGCGCGGCTTGACCCGGTCAGCCAGGCCCCGCGCCGTCATCGGCGGGCACGGGCCTGTCGCCCGGCGCGGCCTCGCCGGGGGTGAACTCCGGCAGGCCGCGGATGCGCGCATACAGGGGCGCGAAGTCCTGCCCGGCCAGCCGCAGCAGGCCGTCGAGGCCGTCGAGCACGAAGTACGTTTCCTGGAAGTCGTCGATGCGGTAGCGCGTGCGCATGGCGCGCTCCACGTCCAGCAGCAGCCGCTGCGGCCGGGGGCTTTGCACCGAATAGGGCAGTTCGCCGGCAGAGCTCAGGATGCCCGCGCCATAGGCCCGCAGGCCCCGCGCCTCGCGCACCAGACCGAACTCGATCGTGTACCAGTACACGCGCGACAGCAACTCGCACGCGCCCAGGCCGTGGGCCTTGAGCCCGCCCTGGCCGTAGCACTGGATGTAGTCGGCGAACACCGGGTTGAACAGCAGCGGCACGTGGCCGAACAGGTCGTGGAAGATGTCGGGCTCGACCACGTAGTCGAACTCCGCGGGCGTGCGAATCCAGTCGGTCACCGGAAACTTGCGCTGCGCCAGCAGCGAGAAGAACGGCACCTCCGGTATCAGCCCCGGCACGGCCACGATCTGCCAGCGCGTGGCCCGGTAGAGCCGGTCGTTGATGTCGTCGAAGCGCGGGATGGCCGCGCGCGCGCCGAGCGCGGGCAGCGCGTCGATGAACGCCTGGCTCGCCAGCCCCGGCAGCAGGGCGCACTGGCGCTCGTACAGGCGCCGGTAGGTGTCGTGGTCGCGCGCCGTGTAGGCCGCGTAGTCCTGCGCGCAGGTGTAGTCGCCGGATGCACGGGCGTAGTCGCCGCGCGGCGGGCGCTCGCTCGCGCCGTAGACAACAGGGTTGACCACCATGTTGCCCCTCCGTTCAGGAACACCGCGCAGCCGGCTTTGCCGGGCCGCTGGCGTTGCCCCCATGAGGGGGGAGGCGGCTACATGATGAAGTGAGCAAGCAACGGGGGCAGGTCATAGCACGCCACGGCGCATCTGGTCCAGCTCGATGCTCTCGAACAGCGCCTTGAAGTTGCCGTTGCCGAAGCCGTCGTCGCCCTTGCGCTGGATGAACTCGAAGAAGATCGGCCCGAGCTGGTTCTCGCTGAAGATCTGCAGCAGGATCGCATCCTTCTTGCCGTCGATCAGGATCTTGCGGCGCTGCAGTTCGGCCACGCTCTCGCCGTGGCCCGGAATACGCTGGTCCACCAGCTCGTAGTAGGTGTCGATGGTGTCGAGCAGCTTCACGCCGCCCGCGCGCAGCGCGTCCACCGTGGCGTACAGGTCGTCCGAGCCCATGGCGATGTGCTGGATGCCCTCGCCGTGGTACATGTCCAGGTATTCCTGGATCTGGCCGGGTTTGTCCTTGCCCTCTTCGTTGATCGGGATGCGGATCTTGCCGCAGGGGCTGGTCATGGCCTTGCTCTTCACGCCCGTCACCTGGCCCTCGATGTCGAAGTACTTGATCTCGCGGAAGTTGAACAGCCGCTCGTAGAAGTCGGCCCACTCGGCCATGCGGCCCCGGTGCACGTTGTGCGTGAGGTGGTCGATGTAGGTCAGGCCATGGCCCCGCGGGTTGAGCGCCTCCTGTGCCGTGATGCCCGGCAGCGATTCGAAGTCCACGTCGAAGAAGCCGATGTTGCCGATGTCGCCCGGCTGCGCGCCGTTCTTGCCGCGCCAGCGGTCCACCAGGTAGATCAGGCTGTCGCCGATGCCCTTGATGGCCGGGATGTTCAGCTCGCCCGGCCCCGCCGTGCCCGCGTAGCCCCAGGCGCCCAGGCCGATGGCGCGCTCGTAGGCGGCCTTGGCGTCCTGCACGCGGAACGCGATGGCGCAGATGCTGGGCCCGTGCAGGCGGGCGAAGCGCTGGGCGAACGAGTCGGGCTCGGCGTTGAGCAGGAAGTTGATTCCGCCCTGGCGGTACAGCGTCACGTTCTTGTGGCGGTGCCGGGCCACGGGCCTGAAGCCCATGCGCTCGAACACCTGGCCCATGGCGGCGGGATCGGGCGCGGCGTATTCGATGAACTCGAAACCGTCGGTGCCCATGGGGTTGTCCCAGGCGGCGAGCGGGGCGGTGGCTTGTGCGGGCAGGGCGGCGTTCATGGCGTGTCTCCGTGATATGGGCAGGATGCGATGGGGATCGTTGCACTGTAGGGGCGTACGGCCTCATGTTTTCTGCAAAAACGGGTGTGATATGTGCCGCCAGTGCAGGAAAACTGCAAAATGCGGTACATGGAAGCACTCGACAAGCTCGACCGCCAGATCCTGCGCAGCCTGCAGGCCGATGGCCGCGCGACCTACGACCAGATCGCCGAGGCCGTGGGCCTGTCGCCGAGCGCCGTGCTGCGCCGCGTGAAGCGGCTGGAAGAGGCCGGCGTGATCGACTGCTACGCCGCCCTGGTGCGGCCCGAGGCCGTGGGCCTGAGCCTGACGGCCTACCTGAACGTGCGCCTGGAAAAGCACACCGAAAGCCACAAGCGCAACCCCATGGACCTGTTTCGCGCCAGCGTGCAGACCTGGCCCGAGGTGGTGGAATGCGCGGCCCTCACGGGCGAGATGGACTACCTGCTGCGCGTGGTGGTGGCCGACATGGCGCACTACAGCCGCTTCATCATGGAAACGCTGCTCAAGCACCCGAGCGTGCAGGACTGCAAGACGAGCTTCGTGCTGGACCGGCTGAAGGCAACCACTGCGCTGCCGGTGTAGGCGCGGATGGGCTGTCGATTGCTATTATTTCAATAGCTACCAGCGCAGGTGGAACAAGCGCCAGGAGCATTTTTGATACATAAACCCCAGGAGTTTTGTGCATTGCGACAAACGGTCTTGGTGCTGCTAGGGAAAACCCTTATATTTGCGCCATGTTCGCACCCAAGACGTTTTGGCAGGCCTCGCTCGAAGCGGGCCGCCGTATGCTGTACCCCATGGCAGACCCAACGCCCATGGCGCACAGCCGCAGCAGCGCCGCCATTCCCGTCATGGTGCCCATCCGTTCCCTCGGCCCCGCCCACCGCGAGCGCATCACCGCGCATCTGCTGGCGCTCGACCCCGCCGACCGCTACCTGCGCTTCGGCTACGCCGCCAGCGACGAGCATATCCGCCGCTACACGGAGCACCTCGACTTCGACCGCGACGAGATCTTCGGCATCTACAACCGCCGCCTCGAACTCATCGCCATGGCCCACCTGGCCTATTCGCCCGACCCGAAACTCGACAGTTGCGCGGAGTTCGGCGTGTCCGTGCTTAAGCAGGCGCGCGGGCGCGGCTTTGGCGGGCGGCTGTTCGACCGCGCGGTGATGCACGCGCGCAATGCGGGCGTGCACATGCTGTTCATCCACGCGCTCAGCGAGAACACGGCCATGCTCAAGATCGCCCGCAACGCGGGCGCCAGCGTGCAGCGCGACGGCAGCGAGTCCGATGCCTACCTCAAGCTGCCGCCCGCCAGCCTGGACACGCGCATGGCCCAGTTCGTCGAGGAGCAGTTCGCCGAGGTGGACTACGGCCTCAAGGTGCAGGCCCAGCAGTTCCGGAACATGCTCGCGGGCATGCAGGAAGTCCGCCGCGGCATGCGCCAGGGGCGCCACAAGTCGGCCCAGTAGGCGTGGTGGCCCCGGTGCCGGTCATGGTGTTCCGGTATCCTTGGGGCTCCCTCCACTACCGCACGTCCTGCACTTCCCGTCTGTGTCAGACCCCCACCCTGCGCGCCAGCCTGAACGCGAAGACAAGCGCAGTTTCCTGCAAAAAGTTGCCGAGTTCATCCACCCTGGTCCGGATTCCAGGGATGAGCTCATCGACATCCTGGCCCAGGCCGAGGACAACGCGCTGATCGGCGCGGAGTCCCGCGTCATGCTCGAAGGCGTGCTGCGCATGGCCGACATGACCGCGGGCGACGTGATGGTGGCCGCGCCGCGCATGGACCTCATCAGCATCGACGCGCCATACGACGAGATACTGCACCTGGTCATCGACACGGCGCACTCGCGCTTCCCGGTGTACAGCGGCGAGCGCGAGAACATCACCGGCATCCTGCTGACCAAGGACCTGCTCAAGCTCCAGCGCGCGCCCGAGCTCAACATCCGCGCCCTGCTGCGCCCGGCGGTGTTCGTGCCCGAGAGCAAGAATCTCAACGACCTGCTGCGCGAGTTCCGCAGCACGCGCAGCCACCTGGCCATCGTGATCGACGAGTTCGGCCGCGTGGCCGGGCTGGTCACCATCGAGGACGTGCTGGAGCAGATCGTGGGCGAGATCGAGGACGAGTTCGACATCGCCGGGGACGAGGGCGACATCTTCGGCCTGGCCGACCGCACCTACCGCGTCAGCGGCGACACGCCGGTGGACCGCGTGTCCGAGGCGTTCGGCGTCGAGATCCACAGCAGTGATCTCGACGAGGAGTTCGACACCATCGGCGGCCTGATCGCCCACGAGATGGGCCACGTGCCCAAGCGCGGCGAGGAATGCACGCTCGCGGGCCTGCGCTTCATCGTGCTGCACACCAAGGGCGGTGCGGTGCGCTGGTTCAAGGTCGCGTCCGTGCCCGCTGCCGACGCGCCCGCCTGATGCGCCGCGCCGCCCGCCCGCTGCTGGCGCTGGCCGCCGGGCTGGCCCAGGCTGCGTCCATCGCCTCTCCCTTCGCTGCATGGGGCGGCGGCGCCCCGCTGTGGTGGCTGCAGCTCCTCTCGCTCGCACTGCTCGCGGGCCTGCTCGACGACTGCGCCGGCAGCGCGCGCCGGGGCGCCCGGCTGGGCCTGGCGTTCGCCGTGGCCTGGCTGGCGGGCGTGTTCTGGTGGCTGTTCATCTCCATGCACACCTACGGCGGCCTGGCCGCGCCGCTGGCCGCCGCCGCCGTGCTGGCGCTGGCGCTGGGCCTGGCCCTGTACTACGCCGCCGCCGCCGCGTGGTATGCGCGCTGCGCGCCGCGCCTGGGGCCGGCGGCCCGCGCGGCGCTGTTCGCCGCCGCCTGGCTGCTGGCGGAATTGGCGCGCGGGCGCTGGTTCACCGGTTTCCCATGGGGCGCGGCGGGCTACGCGCATGTGCAGGGGCCGCTCGCGGGGCTGGCGCCCTGGGTCGGCGCGTATGGCGTCGGCGCCGTGGCGGCTTTCCTGGCGGTGGCGCTGGCGGGCGCGGCGCGGCGCGGGGCAGGGCGGCGCGGCGCGCTGCTGGCGCTGGCGGGCGCCTGTGCCGTGCTGGCGCTGCCGCCGCTCTGGCGGCCCTGGGACGCGCCGGCCCACGACGCGGGCACGCTCTCGGTCGCACTGCTGCAGGGCAATATCCCGCAGGACGAGAAGTTCCAGCCCGGCAGCGGCGTGCCGCTGGCCTTGCAGTGGTACGGCGAGCAGTTGCGCGAGGCCCGCGCGCAGCTCGTCGTGGCACCCGAAACCGCGCTGCCGCTGTTGCCGCTCCAGTTGCCCGACGGCTATTGGGACGCGCTGCGCGGGCATTTCGGCCAGGGCGCGCAGGCCGCGCTCGTGGGCGTGCCGCTGGGCTCGCTGCGCGCGGGCTACACCAACTCCGTCGCCGGCCTCGCGCCGGGACAGGCGGCGCCGTACCGCTACGACAAGCACCACCTGGTGCCGTTCGGCGAGTTCGTCCCGCCGCTGTTTCGCTGGTTCACCGACCTCATGGACATCCCGCTGGGCGACTTCAACCGCGGCGCGGTGGGCCAGCCCTCGTTCGCCTGGGGCGGCCAGCGGCTGGCGCCCAACGTCTGCTACGAGGACTTGTTCGGCGAGGAACTGGCCGCGCGCTTCACCGACCCGGCGCAGGCGCCCACGGTGTTCGTCAACGTGAGCAACATCGGCTGGTTCGGCGACTCGGTGGCCATCGACCAGCACCTGCAGATCAGCCGCATGCGCACGCTGGAATTCGCCCGCCCCATGCTGCGCGCCACCAATACCGGGGCCACGGCCATCATCGACCACCGCGGCGCCGTGGCGGCGGCGCTGCCGCGCCTGACGCGCGGCGTGCTGGAAGGCGAGGTGCAGGGCCGCACCGGCACCACCCCCTATGCCTGGTGGGCGGCGCGCTTCGGGCTGGCGCCGCTGTGGCTGCTGGGGCTGGCGATTGCCGCAACGGGCGGTTTCAGGCGCCCGTGGGCAGCGTGATGCAGGAGGCCTGCAAGCCTGGCACGCGCTGAAAGCCCGCATCGCCTGACACCAGCACCCGCGGGCTGGGCAGCGACAGCGCGCAGGCAGCCACCAGCGCATCGGGGGTCTTGAGGCCATGCCGGGCGCGCAGCAGCGTGGCCGCGCCCACGACGGCGGCATCGAGCTCCACGATGCGCGAAACCGTGGCGAACCAAGCATCGTAGCGCGCCAGCAGACCGCCATCGCCCTCGCGCAGCGGCTTCACCCTGCATTCCAGCAGGCTCAGCCGCGACACGGCGAGCGTGGCGGACGGCGCGCCCTGTGCCAGTTCCGCGATGTGGGCGGCAGCGGCTGCCTGGATGGCGGGCGTGCCCTCGAAACGGTAGATCAGTGTGCTGCTGTCCAGCAGCAGGATCACCGCGCGCCCCAGGCGCCATGGGCGTCGTCGAGCCGGGCGGCGAGCGCCGGAACGTCGAGCGTGCCGGCAGGCTGGTCGGCCAGGAACAACGCCAGTGCGGCATCCGCCGTGACCGCCATGGACGGGTGGGCGGCGGCCTGCGCCAGCAATTGCGCGTACTGGGCTTCCGACAGCACGACGGCGGCGCGGCGGTTGCGCTTCATCAGATGCACGGGCCCATGCTGCAGTGCCGTATCAATGGCATGCATGCCGCTGCGCTTGATGTCGGCAATGGTGATGGTATTCATGGAAAGCCCTGAAAACGGTACCGATTTCGGCATTCTACCGATTGCCGCGCCGACAGGCTCAGGCCGCCAGGGATCGCGGGCCCGTAAAATCGAGCGTTTGCGCGCGCCGGCTCCTGGTGCGCGCATGCCACGCATCCACTCCGCACGGACTCCCCGCGCCAAGAAAACCGCATGTTGACCTTCCAACAAATCATCCTGAAGCTGCAGTCCTACTGGGCCGAACGGGGCTGCGCGCTGCTGCAGCCCTACGACATGGAAGTGGGTGCCGGCACCTCGCACACCGCCACCTTTTTGCGCGCCATCGGCCCCGAGCCCTGGAAAGCCGCCTACGTGCAGCCCAGCCGCCGCCCCAAGGACGGCCGCTATGGCGAAAACCCCAACCGCCTGCAGCATTACTACCAGTTCCAGGTGGTGTTGAAGCCCGCACCGAGCAACATCCTGGAGCTGTACCTGGGCAGCCTGGAGGCGCTCGGCTTCGACCTGAAGAAGAACGACATCCGCTTCGTCGAGGACGACTGGGAGAACCCCACGCTCGGCGCCTGGGGCCTGGGCTGGGAGGTCTGGCTCAACGGCATGGAAGTGACGCAGTTCACCTATTTCCAGCAAGTGGGCGGCATCGACTGCAAGCCCGCCACGGGCGAGATCACCTACGGCCTGGAGCGCCTGGCCATGTACCTGCAGGGCGTGGACAACGTCTACAACCTGACCTGGACCGACGGGCTGACCTACGGCGACGTGTACCACCAAAACGAGGTGGAGCAGTCCACCTACAACTTCGAGCACAGCGACGCCGATTTCCTGTTCACCGCCTTCAACGCGCACGAAAAACAGGCCCGCCACCTGATGGAGCAGCAGCTTGCGCTGCCCGCCTACGAGCAGGTCTTGAAGGCCGCGCACAGCTTCAACCTGCTGGACGCGCGCGGCGCCATCAGCGTGACCGAGCGCGCCGCCTACATCGGGCGCATCCGCAACCTCGCGCGCAGCGTCGCGCAGAGCTACCTCGACAGCCGCGCGCGGCTGGGCTTTCCGATGGCGCCCAGGGCCTGGGCCGGCGAGACGCTGGCGAAGCTCGAAAAGGAAAAGAAAGCGGCCTGAGCACCCGGCGCCGCAGCGGGCCGGCAGGGTAGAATGTAGAAACACGGCTCTACAATGCAAGGAACATTTCATGGGCGCACGCGACCCGGCTACCGCCATCGATGCCATCGACCTCAACGTCGGCCGCTGGGGCAACAGCCTGGCCGTGCGCCTGCCAGCCGATCTGGCGCGCGAGCTGGGCATTGCCGAAGGCAGCACCCTGCACGTGCAGCGGCAGAAGGACAACAGCCTGCGCCTGTCGGCCGCACCCGCCCGCAAGCCGCTGAGCCAGGCCGAATGGCTGGCGCGGGCGCAAAAGCATCTGGCGGCCATGCCGCGCACCGAGTCCGTGCTGCGCGAACTGCGCGACGGCGCACGCTACTGACCATGCGCCGTCCATCCGAAGCCACCTATGTGGACACCAGCGTCTGGTGCGCCTACTGCTTCAACGGGCCGGGCAGCGAACGCGCGGTGGCCTGGCTGGGCCAGACCGATCTGTCGCAGGCCGGTACTTCGTGGTGGACGCAGACCGAATTCGCCAGCGCGCTGGGCATCCTGTTGCGGCGCAAGGCGTTTACGCGCAAGCAGGCGCAGGCCGCGCGCGAACGCTTTGCGGAACTGCTGGACATGGTCACGCGGCTCAACGTGCTGGAGCAGGATTACCACGAGGCCGCCGCCCACTGCACCGACGCGGCCAGCAACCTGCGCGGCGGCGACGCACTGCACCTGGCCATTGCCCAGCGGCACGGTTGCACGGCGCTGGCCACGCTGGACGCGCACATGCAGGCCAGCGCCGAGCGCCTGGGCCTGAAACTGATTGAATGGATATGACCGCCAAAACCCTCCTCGTAGAACTCTTCGTCGAAGAACTCCCGCCCAAGGCGCTGAAGAAACTCGGCGAAGCCTTCGCCGGCGTGCTGTTCGAGCAGCTTGCCGCCCAGGGCCTGACCGTGCCCGATGCCGGCTTCACGCCCTTCGCCACGCCGCGCCGCCTGGCCGTGCTGGCGCGCGGCGTGCTGGAGCGCGCGCCCGACCGCGCCGTGCAGCACAAGCTCATGCCCGTGGCCGTGGGCCTGGACGCGCAGGGCCAGCCCACGCCCGCGCTGCGCAAGAAGCTGGCCGCGCTGGGCTTGGACGAATCGGTGTTGCCGCGCCTCCAGCGCGTGCCCGACGGCAAGGCCGAACTGCTGCTCCACGACAGCGTGGCCCCCGGCACCATCCTGGCCGACGGGCTGCAGAAGGCGCTCGACGAGGCCATCGCCAAGCTGCCCATCCCCAAGGTCATGACCTACCAGCTCGAAAGCGACTGCGAACTGCCCGGCTGGAGCAGCGTGCGCTTCGTGCGCCCCGCGCACGGCCTGGTGGCGCTGTGGGGCGAGCAGGTGGTGCCCGTGCATGCGCTGGGCCTGCACGCGGGCCGCGTGAGCCACGGCCACCGCTTCGAGGCCGCGCAGGAGCCCTTGGTGCTGGCCGATGCCGACGGCTACGCCGCGGCGCTGGAGCTCGATGGCGCGGTGATCGCCAGCTTCGCCGCGCGCAAGGACGAGATCGCGCGCCAGTTGGCCGCGGCGGCGGCCCGGGTGGGCGGCGGCGAGGATGGGGAGTCGCGCGGCGCGCTACGGCCCATCGACGACGACGCCCTGCTCGACGAGGTGACTGCCCTGGTCGAGCGCCCCAACGTGCTGGTGTGCGAATTCGAGAGGGAATTCCTCGCCGTGCCGCAGGAGTGCCTGATCCTCACCATGAAGGCCAACCAGAAGTACTTCCCGCTGCTCGACGCGCAGGACAAGCTGACCAACAAGTTCCTCGTGGTCAGCAACATCCGCCCGGCGGACGCCAGCGCCGTCATCGGCGGCAACGAGCGCGTGGTGCGCCCGCGCCTGGCCGATGCCAAGTTCTTCTTCGACCAGGACCGCAGGAAGCCGCTGGAAAGCCGCGTGCCGGGCCTGGCCAAGGTGGTCTACCACAACAGGCTCGGCAGCCAGGGCGAGCGCGTGGAGCGCGTGCGCGCCATCGCCGCGGCCATCGCGCGCCAGTTGGGCGGCGACGCCGCCTTCGCGGCCCAGGTGGACCAGGCCGCGCGCCTGGCCAAGGCCGATCTGCTGACCGACATGGTGGGCGAGTTTCCCGAGCTGCAGGGCACCATGGGCCGCTACTACGCGCTGGCCGACGGCCTGCCCGGCCCCGTGGCCGACGCGATAGAAGACCACTACAGGCCCCGCTTCGCCGGCGACGACCTGCCGCGCGGCCCGGTCGGCGTGGCGGTGGCGCTGGCCGACAAGCTCGAAACCCTGGTGGGCATGTTCGGCATCGGCAACCTGCCCACGGGCGACAAGGACCCGTTCGCCCTGCGCCGCCATGCGCTGGGCGTGCTGCGCATGCTGGTCGAGCGCGAACTTCCGCTGGACCTCGATGCGCTGCTGCACGACGCCAACGCCGTGTTTGGCGACAAGGTGCATGACGCCTGCGCGCAGCTCTGCGACTTCATCTACGACCGCTTCGCCGGCACCCTGCGCGAGCAGGGCTACAGCGCGCAGGAGGTCGATGCCGTGCTGGCCCTGCGCCCGCAGCGCCTGGCCGACGTGGCGCGCAGGCTCGCCGCGGTGCGCGCCTTCGCCGCGCTGCCCGAGGCCGCGGCGCTGGTGGCGGCCAACAAGCGCGTGGCCAACATTCTGAAAAAAGCCGGCGACGTGGACGCGCACGTGAGCGAAGTGCTGCTGCACGAGCCCGCCGAAAAAGCCCTGTACGCCGCGCTGCGGGCCACGGCGCCGCCGGCGCTGGCGCAGTTCGAGGCCGGCGACTACACCGCCGCGCTGCGGACGCTGGCCGCGCTGCGCGCGCCGGTCGATGCGTTCTTCGACGCCGTCATGGTCAATGTGGAACAGGCCGACCTGCGCCTGAACCGCCAGGGCCTGCTGAAGACGCTGCACGACGCCATGAACCGCGTCGCAGACCTGTCTCGCCTGGCCGCCTGAGCCATTCATCACACGGGGTACACCATGAAGCTCATCATCCTCGACCGCGACGGCAGCATCAACTCCAGCCAGGAAGACTACGTCACCTGCGCCGAGGAATGGCAGGCCGAGCAGGGCGCGCTCGAAGCCATCGCGCGGCTCAACCAGGCCGGCTACACGGTGGTGGTGGCGTCCAACCAGGCGGGCCTGGGGCGCGGGCTGTTCGACGTGGCGGCGCTCAACGCCATGCACGCCAAGATGCACAAGCAGCTCGGCGCCGCGGGCGGGCGCGTGGACGCCATCTTCTACTGCCCGCACGGGCCCGAAGAGTCCTGCACCTGCCGCAAGCCGCAGCCGGGCCTGTTCCTGCAGATCGGCGAGCGCTACGGCGTGCCGCTGGCCGGCGTGCCCGCAGCGGGCGACAACCTGCGCGACCTGCAGGCCGGCGTGGCCGCGGGCTGCGAGCCGCACCTGCTGCTCACGGGCCGCGGCGCCCAGCAGCCGCGCGAATCGCTACCCGCCGGCACGCAGGTGCACGACAGCCTGGCCGCGTTTGCCGACTACCTCATCGCGCGCGACGCGCAGGCCGCAGCCAAGACGGGCACCGCCGCCTGACGGCACGCATAGATGCTCCTGAAACAATAGCTGCAGCCGCAGGATCTACCTGCGCTGGAGCCCAAAAACCCTTATAAAAAATGGCCTTCATCCGATCCCTCGCGCACATGCTCCTGATGGCGGTGACCGTGGTGCCCTGGGCCCTCTTCGCGCTGCTGGCATCGCTGTTCGTCAGCCGCACGCGCATGTACTGGATCTGCGCCGGCTGGCTGCGTCTGGCGGTGCGCTCGGGCACGGCCATCCTGGGCATCCAGAACCGCATCATCGGCTGGGAGAACCTGCCCCAGGGCGCGCGCGACCCGGCGGTGCTGCTGGTCAAGCACCAGTCCACCTGGGAGACCTTCGTGATGCCGGCCATCATGCCGCACCCGCTGGCCTTCGTGTTCAAGAAGGAGCTGCTCTACGTGCCCTTCTTCGGCTGGGCCATGGCGCGCATGGACATGATCCACATCGACCGCAGCCGCCGCGCCGCGGCCTTCAACAAGGTGGTGCACCAGGGCCGTCGGCTGCTGGAGCAGGGCACCTGGATCATCATGTTCCCCGAGGGCACCCGCATCCCGCGCGGCCAGGCCGGCCACTACAAGGCCGGCGGCACCCGGCTGGCGGTGGAAACCGGCGTGCCAGTGATCCCCGTCGCCGTCACCTCGGCCAAATGCTGGCCGCGCAAGGCGTTCGTCAAGCGGCCCGGCGTCGTCGATATCTCCATCGGCCCGCAGATCCCCAGCGCGGGCCGCGCGCCCGACGAGCTGATGCGCGAGGTGCAGGCCTGGATCGAGGCCGAGATGCGCCGGCTCGACCCCGATGCCTACGCCGCCACGGACGCCCCGCGGAAGGCGGCCTGAGCGGCCTCGCGCCGCCGGGAGGGCATGGGCATGATGCGGCGGCTGGTGCAGCTCACGCTCGACCTGTTCGACGCGGCGCCTGCGCCGCCCACGGCCTTGCCCGCGCCGCCTCCGGCCCCGCTGCCCGCCCCGGCAACCGCGCCGCCGCGGGCGGCTCCACCAGCACCGCCCGCCGAACCCCTGGCCCGGGTGCTGCACCCCGCCGTGTTCGCGCACCCGCAGGCCAACCGCCAGGCCCGCCTGGGCGACGCGGTCGTCGCCTACCTGCTGCGCCGTGGGCGGCGACGCACCATCGGCTTCACCGTCGGGCCCGAGGGGCTGGTCGTCAGCGCCCCGCGCTGGGTGCCGCTGGGCGAGGTGGACGCGGCCCTGTGCGAGAAATCCGGCTGGATCGTGCGCAAGCTCGGCGAGGCGCGCGAGCGCGCCGAACGGCTGGCCGCCGCGCGCATCGCCTGGGCCGACGGCTGCGAGCTGCCCTACCTGGGCGCGCCGCTGCGCCTGCGGCTCGACCCCGCCGGCGCGCGCGCCGGGCGCCTGCCGCCGCAGGCCGAAGGCGCCGCAGCGCTGCTGTGCCTGCCGCTGCCGCGCACGGCCGGCGCGGCGCAGATCCGCGACGCGGCGCAGGCCTGGCTGATGCGCGAGGCGCGCGCGCTGTTCGCCGAGCGGCTGGACCACTTCGCGCCGCTGCTCGGCGTGCACTGGCGCAAGCTGGCCTTGAGCAACGCGCAGACCCGCTGGGGCAGCGCGCGCGCCGACGGCAGCATCCGGCTCAACTGGCGCCTGATCCACTTCGCGCCGGCGGTCATCGACTACGTGGTCGCGCACGAACTGGCCCACCTGCGCGTGATGGACCACAGCCCGCGCTTCTGGGACGTGGTAGCCACAGTGGTGCCCGACCACGCCGCGCTGCGCAGCCGGTTGCGCGATGACGCGGTGCCGCGCTGGGGCTGAGTTTTCAGCCGCCGCGTGAGCCTGCGCGCCAGCGCAGCCAGCCGCGCGCCAGTGCCATGCCCGCGAGCATGGCGGCGGCGAACAGTGGCGCATCCCAGCGCCCCGACCACAGCGACGCGAGCACCGGCCCCGGGCAGTAGCCCGCCAGCCCCCAGCCCACGCCGAAGATGGCGGCGCCCACGAGCAGCGGAGCGTCGATGTCGCGGCGCGTGGGCAGCGCGAACCGCTCCGCCAGCCAGGGCCGCCGCGCGGGGTGCGCCGCAGTGGGCGGCGTCAGCGCGAACGCCGCCAGCGCCACCGCCACCGCGCCCGCCATCACGAACGCCAGGCTCGCATCCCAGGTGCCGTCGGCAATGCCCGCGATGTCCAGGAAGCCCCGCACCTTGGCCGGCTGCGTCATGCCCCCCAGCACCAGCCCCAGCCCGAACAGCGCGCCCGCCGCCAGCGCGGCCAGCGGCGCCAGCAGGCGCTGCAGGCGCGGCGTCATGCCAGGCTCCGCGCCACGAACACCGTGGCAATCCCCGCCGCCATGAACACCGCCGTGGCCGCCAGCGAGCGCGGCGATCGCCGCCCCAGCCCGCACACGCCGTGCCCGCTGGTGCAGCCCGAGCCCAGCACCGTGCCGAAGCCCACCAGCAGCCCCGCGGCCACGAGCCGCAGCACGGGTTGCGGCGTGGGTGCCGGCACACCCAGCCACGGCGCGGCCAGCGTGCCCGCGGCCACCAGTCCGGCCAGGAAGGCCCAGCGCCACGCGCGCTCCGCCGCGCCGGGCAGCAGCGCGTCCGCGGCAATGCCGCTGATGCCCGCCACGCGCCCCAGCGCGGCCAGCAGCAGCCATGCCGCCAGCCCGATGAGCACGCCGCCGAGAAGGGAAAACAGATGGGACGAAAACATCGCCAGTCCTTTGCATCGATGGGGAGTTGATGCCAATATACCCTATAGGGTATAGTTGTGGAAAGCCCACGAATCAAGCGCAGGCAAGGAACAGGAACAGGAACAGGAACAGGAACACACATGGCAAAAATTGCAGACCCCGCGATGAAGAAATCCCTCAAGGCCCGCCTGGCGCGCATCGAAGGCCAGTTGCGCGGCGTGCAGCGGCTGCTGGAGGAAGAAGCCGAATGCGAGAAGATCGCCCAGCAGCTTGCCGCCGCGCGCAAGGCGCTCGACAAATCCTTCTTCGCCATGGTCGGCTGCATGATCGAGCGCGGCGACGTGGGCGGCGACCGCGTGGCGACCCTGCTGGCCAAGTTCGGCTGAAGCGCGCGGCCATGCAACCGCTGCAACCGCTGCAACTGCTCGACCCCGCGTCCTGCACCTACAGCTACATCCTGCACGACCCCGCCACGCGCGAGGCGCTCATCATCGATCCGGTGGACGCGCAGATCGAGCGCGACCTGGCCGCGCTGCGCGAACACGGCCTCACACTGCGCTGGGCCGTGGAAACCCACGCGCATGCCGACCACATCACCAGCGCCGCCCTGCTGGCCGAGCACACCGGCGCGGCCACGGCCGCCCCGCAGGACTGCCACATCGGCACCGCCGCCGTGCAACTTTCCGACGGTGCCGAACTGCGATTCGGCGGCGAAACCCTGCGCGCGCTGCATACGCCGGGCCACACGGCGGGCAGCATGTGCTACCTGTGGCGCGGCCATGCGTTCACGGGCGACACCCTGCTCATCGACGGCTGCGGGCGCACCGATTTCCAGAGCGGCAGCGCCGAGGCGCTGTACGACAGCCTCACGCGCGTGCTGTTCGCGCTGCCGGGCGACACCATCGTCTGGCCTGGCCACGACTACCAGGGCCGCAGCCATTCCACCATCGGCTGGGAGAAAGCCAACAACCGCCGCGTGGCCGGGCGCACGCTGCCAGAGTTCGTCTCCATCATGGACCACCTCAACCTGCCCCAGCCCCGCCGCATCGACGAAGCGGTGCCCGCCAACCAAAGCTCCGGCCTGCGCCACGACGCCGGTGCCGCCGCGCTCGACGCGCCGCGGGCGGCGCAAGGCTACGCGGGCGACGTGGCGCCGCAACTGGCCTGGCAGTGGGTGCAGGCGGGCGAGGCGGTGCTGGTGGACGTGCGCACCGACGCCGAGCGCGCCTGGGTCGGCTTCGTGCCCGGCGCCGTGCCGGCCGAATGGAAGCAGTGGCCCGGCATGGCGCCCAACCCCGGTTTCGACGATGCCTTGCGCGCGGCGGTGCCGCCGGGCGGCAAGGCCGTGCTGCTGTGCCGCAGCGGCGTGCGCTCGGTGGCGGCGGCCAAGCGCGCGGCGGAGCTGGGCATCACGGCCTACAACATCCTCGAAGGCTTCGAGGGCGACCCCGACGAAAACGCCCAGCGCGGCCGCAAGGGCGGCTGGCGCTTCCACGGGCTGCCGTGGCGGCAGGGCTGAAGGCTGCGGGATATGCTATCAAAAAAATAGCTGCCAGCGCTTGTTATAAAAGCGCTGGCGGCTCTTTTGGCATCAAGCCGGCGGCTCAGGACAGCGGTGGAATGCGCAGCTTCTGGCCGGGGTAGATCTTGTCGGGGTTGCTGAGCATGGGCTTGTTGGCCTCGAAGATCACCGGGTACTTGTTGGCGTTGCCGTAGTACTTGAGCGCGATGGCCGAGAGCGTGTCGCCGCGCACCACGTCGTGGTACTGGGCCTCGGGCGCGGGGGTGCTGACGGCGAGCAGGCTCTCCACTTCCTTCACGCTGGCCACGTTGCCGGCGCAAAGCGCGGCTTTTTCCGCGGCTTCCTGCGACGGGGCCTCCCCTTGCAGCGTCACCTTGCCCGTGGCGCCGTCGAACAGCACGAACAGGCCCGTGATGCCGAGCTTCTGCGCTTCCACGTAGTCGCGGATGGCGTGGGCGGCCTGGGTGTTGAGCGTGTCGAGCTGCTGCTTGGTGGCGGGGCTGGCCGCGGCGGCCTCGACCTCCTTGACGCCGAACAGCTTTTCGCCCGCTTCCTTGATGAAACCGAGGATTCCCATGCGCTTGCTCCTTTTCAGCCAGAAATGAATGGGTGGACGGCACACTGTAGCGCACGGGCGCCGCCGTGAGATGCTGGAGATCGTCAACAATGGTTGGCCCGATGGCGTCCGGAACTGCCTCGTGTCGGGGAGCAGACGCATGCAGCCAAAACCTCGCGGTGCGCGCGAGCATCCCAGCGTTGCCCCCATAATCCAACCATGACCTTCCTGGCCATCGACATTGGCAACACCAGGCTCAAGTGGGCGCAGTACGGCACGTTGCGGCCAGGGGCTGTTCCTCTTGCCCAGGGTGCTGAATTCCTGGAGAACATCGACAAACTGTCCGACGGCCCCTGGTCCGCGCTGGAGCCGCCGCAGCGCATGCTGGGCTGCGTGGTGGCGGGCGACGCAATCAAGCGGCGCGTGGAGGAGCAGATGGAGCTGTGGGACGTGGTGCCGCAGTGGGTCGTCTCCTCGCCCGAGGAGGCCGGCGTGGTCAACGGCTACGACCATCCTTTGCGCCTGGGCACGGACCGCTGGGTGGCGATGATCGGCGCGCGCCAGCGCGTCCTGGCGCGCGGCCCGGCCCGGCCGCTGGTGCTGGTCATGGTCGGCACGGCGGTCACGGTGGAGGCCATCGATACGGGCGGGCGCTTCCTCGGCGGGCTGATCCTGCCGGGCCACGGGATCATGCTGCGCGCCCTGGAGTCAGGCACGGCGGGCCTGCACGTGCCCACGGGCGAGGTGCGCGTGTTCCCCACCAACACCAGCGACGCGCTCACCAGCGGCGGCACCTATGCGATCGCGGGCGCGGTGGAGCGCATGTTCCAGCACCTGGCGCAGCACTGCGCCGCCGAGCCGGCCTGCATCATGACGGGCGGCGCGGGGTGGAAGATGGCGCCGTCCATGACACGGCCCTTCGAACTGGTGGACAGCCTGATCTTCGACGGGCTGCTGGAGATCGCCGCGCGCCGCTTCGGCGCTGCCGCCTGATCTATTCGCGCAACGCGGCCTGCGCCAGTTCCACGCCGATGCGCTCCGTGGCGTCCAGCGGCGTACAGGCGGCGGCCTGCTCGTACAGGCGCGTGGCCTGCGCATGCTGCGATTCGCCTTCGAGCATGAGCAGCGCGCCCGCGTATTCGAGCATGCCGAAGACGGAGCCCGGGTGCAGCGCCAACCCCTCGCGGAACATGCGCAGGCCGTCTTCCTTGCTGGCGCCGTGGGTCATGCCGCCGATCAGCGTGCCGACCTTGTCGATCACCTCCGCATGGTAGGTGCCGAGCGCGAAGCGCGCGTCGGCATGGGCGGGTTCCAGCTCGATGGCGGTCTGCAGCGCCAGCCGTATCCTGCCGCCCAGCCCTTGGGCCAGCGCCTGCGCCACGCTGATGCCCTGGCTGTGGTGCCCGAGCGCGTAAGCCTGCCAGTACCAGCCCGCCGGGTCGCGCGGGTGCTGCTGGGCGTGCGCTGTCGCCCGGTCGGCCACCAGGCGCAACAGCGCATGGCGGGTTTGCGCGTGCCGTTCGACGTAGGCGGCGTGGACGGCGGTTGCCTGGTAGGCCGCATGCACGGCGGCCCCGCCGAGCGCCAGGCCCACTGCGGCGGCTTTCTGGTATTCGCCGCTGTGGTAGAGCGCCCAGGCGCCCAGGACCGCGGGCTCGGCGGGGCAGGGCTCGGCATCGCCCGCGTGCAGGCGCGGCCAGCAGGCGCGCACGCGGTCGGTGTCGAACACGTATTCGCCGGCATAGGGGTATGGCGTCCACTCGGTCATGGGGGTTGCGCTCCTATTTGCCGGGTGGTTGCAGCGTTCCGGGCCGCACGGGGGCTCAGGCCGCCGCTCTTTCGAATTCGCGGGGCAGGCCCGCGCGTGCCGCGGGCGCGAGGTAGGGCGCGAGCAGGTGCAGAACCTGCTGCGTGCCGTGCTGCACGGCCTGCGGCGCGGCGTGCGCTTCGAGCGCACTGCGCGGGTCCAGCACGAACTCGAAGCTGAGCCAGTAGGTGAGCACCATCACCATGGCCGCTGCCGTGGGGGGGATGTCGCGCTCCTGCATCCGCACGGCGCCGGTACGGGCCAGGTTGCCGAGCACGGTGCGCATGGCCGCGTCCTTGTGCGCGAGCGCGGCCTGCACCTGGGCTTCGAGCCGGCGGCTGCCGGCCAGCAGGTCGGCCAGGTTGCGGTAGAGAAAACGGTAGTCCCAGACCAGCCCGCACAGCGCGTGGACGAACGCGCTGGCCTGCTCCATCCCCTCCACCTCGGGGGCGCGCGACAGATGCCGGCCCAGCGCTTCGCCATAGCGAACAGCCAGGGCGTTGATGAGCGCTTCCTTGGAGGGGTAGTGGTAGTAGAGGTTGCCGGGGCTGATGCGCATTTCCGCCGAGATGAGCGTGGTGGACACATGCGGCTCGCCGAACCGGTTGAACAGGTCCAGCGCCGTTTCGAGGATGCGCTCCGCAGTGCGCCGCGGCGCCTTCTTCGCCATGGTGGTATCCCTTTGTCTCCGTGGTGTGTCGTTTTTTCTGCAGGCACCCGTTACGATCCACTCTAACCGAGCCCGGGGCTGCCTCGTACTAGGGTTGCCAGGGGGGCGGGCCGATACGGGGGGCGCAATCCGGCACGGCCTGGGCCTGGGGCCGATGCGATAATCCCCCGCCTCCGTGCGCAAGAAGATTCCCCTCCCAGAACCCCGCAGGAATCCCCCCTTCATGATCCTCGTCACCGGCGGCGCCGGCTTCATCGGCGCCAACTTCGTGCTGGACTGGCTGGCCCAGTCGCAGGAGCCGATCGTCAACCTCGACAAGCTCACCTATGCCGGCAACCGCGAAAACCTGGCGGAACTGGAGGGCGATGCGCGTCATGCCTTCGTGCGCGGCGACATCGGTGACAGTGCGCTGGTGGCCGCCCTGCTGGCGCGCCACCGCCCGCGCGCCATCGTCCACTTTGCCGCCGAGTCGCACGTGGACCGCTCCATCCTCGGGCCCGAGGAATTCATCCAGACCAACGTCATCGGCACCTTCAGGCTTCTGGAGGCTGCAAGGCACTACTGGCAAGCGCTGCCAGCTCCTGAAAAAGCAGCATTCCGCTTCCTGCACGTCTCCACCGACGAGGTCTACGGCACGCTGGCCTCCGACGCCCCGGCCTTCAGCGAAACCAACGCCTACGAGCCCAACAGCCCCTATTCCGCCAGCAAGGCCGCCAGCGACCACCTGGTGCGCGCCTGGGCGCATACCTACGGCCTGCCGGTGCTCACCACCAACTGCAGCAACAACTACGGGCCCTACCACTTCCCCGAAAAGCTCATCCCGCTAATGATCGTCAACGCGCTGGCGGGCAAGACGCTGCCGGTCTACGGCGACGGGCAGCAGGTGCGCGACTGGCTTTACGTGAAAGACCATTGCAGCGCCATCCGCCGCGTGCTCGAAGCCGGCGCGCCGGGCCAGACCTACAACGTCGGCGGCTGCAACGAACGGGCCAACATCGACATCGTGCGCACCGTCTGCGCCCTGCTCGACGAACTGCGCCCGCGCGCCGATGGGCAGCGCTACGCAGCGCAGATCGGCTTCGTGAAAGACCGCCCGGGCCATGACCGCCGCTACGCCATCGACGCGCGCAAGATCGAGCGCGAACTCGGCTGGCGCCCCGCCGAGACGTTCGAGACCGGCATCCGCAAGACCGTGCAGTGGTACCTCGACCATCCCGACTGGGTGGCCCGCGTGCAGAGCGGCGCCTACCGCGAATGGGTGCACAAGCAGTATGTGGAGAGCGCCGCCTGATGGACGCACCGCGCATCCTGCTGCTGGGCAAGAACGGCCAGCTGGGCTGGGAACTGCAGCGCAGCCTGGCGCCGCTGGGCGAAGTCACCGCGCTGGGCCGCGACGACGCGGGCGGCGACCTGGCGCAACCGGGCGCCCTGGCCGACGCCGTGCGCACCCTGCGCCCCGGCATCATCGTCAACGCCGCCGCCTACACCGCCGTGGACCGGGCGGAAAGCGAGCCCGGACAAGCGCACGCCATCAATGCCGCGGCCCCCGGCGTGCTGGCCGAGGAAGCCGCGCGCCTGGGCGCCTGGCTGGTCCACTACAGCACCGACTATGTATTCGACGGCAGCGGCAGCGCGCCCTGGCGAGAGGCCGACGCCACCGCGCCGCTCAACGTCTATGGCCGCACCAAGCTGGAGGGCGAACGGCGCATCCAGGCCGCCTGCGCGCGCCACCTGATCCTGCGCACCAGTTGGGTCCATGCCGCGCGCGGCGGCAACTTCGCCCGCACCATGCTGCGCCTGGCGCGCGAGCGCGAGCGCCTGACCGTCATCGACGACCAGTGGGGCGCCCCCACCGGCGCCGACCTGCTGGCCGACGTCACCGCCCACGCCATCCGCCAACTGCTGCGGCACCCCCAGGACGCGGGCCTGTACCACGTGGCAGCCGCCGGCGCCACCACTTGGCATTCCTATGCAAAATACGTGCTGGCGCAGGCCGCGCAAGCGCAGTATGCTATTAAAATAAGAGCAACCGAGGTGGCGCCCGTACCTACCAGCGCCTTCCCCACGCCCGCCGCGCGCCCCCGCAACTCGCGCCTGGATACGAGCAGGCTGCAAGCCACGTTCGGCTTGGCGCTGCCGCCCTGGCAGGCTGGCGTGGCGCGCATGCTCGCTGAAATTCTCTGCCCCTCTCCATGACCGCACCCGACACCGTCCGCAAGGGCATCATCCTCGCCGGGGGCGCCGGCACCCGGCTGCACCCGGCCACGCTGGCCATCAGCAAGCAACTGCTGCCGGTGTACGACAAGCCCATGATCTATTACCCGCTGAGCACGCTGATGCTCGCGGGCATCCGCGACATCCTGGTCATCAGCACGCCGCAGGACACGCCGCGCTTCCAGCAACTGCTGGGCGACGGCGGCCAATGGGGCATCCGGCTGCAATACGCGGTGCAGCCCAGCCCCGACGGACTGGCGCAGGCATTCATCATCGGCGAACGGTTCCTCGACGGCGCGCCGAGCGCGCTGGTACTGGGCGACAACATCTTCCACGGCCACGACCTGCAGGAACTGCTGGCCGGTGCAGCGCGGCGCTCCGAAGGCGCGAGCGTATTCGTCTACCACGTGCAGGATCCTGAGCGCTACGGCGTGGCGGAATTCGACGCGGCGGGCCGGGTGCTCTCGCTGGAGGAAAAGCCAGCCGTGCCCAAGTCCAGCTATGCCGTCACGGGCCTGTATTTCTACGACCCGCAGGTGGTGGAACTCGCCCGCGGCCTGCGGCCTTCGCCGCGCGGCGAACTGGAAATCACCGACCTGAACCGCCTGTACCTCCAACAGGGCCGGCTCAGCGTCGAAGTCCTGGGACGCGGCTATGCATGGCTGGATACGGGCACGCACGAGAGCCTGCTGGAAGCCGGGCAATTCATCGCCACGCTGGAGCGCCGCCAGGGGCTGAAAATCGCGTGCCCCGAGGAAATCGCCTGGCGCCAGCAGTGGATCGACGCCGCCCAGCTAGAGGGCCTGGCGCAGCCGCTCACCAAGAGCGGCTATGGGCAGTACCTCATGAACGTCCTGCAAAAGAAAATCTACTGAGAGAGGTGCAGCATGCAAGCAACCCGCCTGGCCATTCCCGATGTCTTCTTGCTCGAACCCAAGGTATTCGGCGATGCGCGCGGCTTTTTCTATGAGAGCTTCAACCAGCGCGCATTCGAGGAAGCCATCGGCTGCCGCGATGTCCGCTTCGTGCAAGACAACCACAGCCGCAGCGCCAGGGGCGTCCTGCGCGGGCTGCACTACCAGGTCCGGCAGCCGCAGGGCAAACTGGTGCGCGTGGTGCGCGGTGCAGTGTTCGACGTGGCCGTGGACATTCGTAGAAGCTCGCCGACGTTCGGCCAGTGGGTGGGCGCGCAACTGAGCGAAGCCAACCGCCGCCAGATGTGGGTCCCCGCGGGCTTCGCGCACGGGTTCCTGGTGCTCACCGATGAGGCGGAGTTTCTATATAAAACAACGGACTACTATGCACCCGAGCATGAGCGCTGCATTGCGTGGAATGACCCGGCCATCGGCATCCAGTGGCGCGAAGTCGATGGAGCCCCTTTGCTGTCCGCGAAAGACGCCAACGCGCAGACTTTCCTGAATGCCGAAGTATTCGATTGATATTGGAATTCACTCAAATGGCATTAGCAGAAGGCGAAGAAATGCTCGCGCCTCAAGGAGAGGAAGGAGCGGCCCCAGGCCATGTGCGTATCGGCGAGCTATTGGTGCAAGCGGGTAAGTTGAGCGCGCGCGATCTTGAGCGCGCGCTTTCGGCGCAGCAGGAAATGGGCGGCATGCTGGGTAACGTGCTGGTGCGTTTGGGGGTGGTTGCTGAGATCGACGTTGCGCGCATGCTTGCCGTGCAGTTGGGGTTTCCGCTCGTCCCGGTGGAACATTTCCCGGATCTGATGCCCGAGGTCAATGGCTTGCGCCGCGAGTTTCTGGAGGCAAACACCGCCTATCCGTTGCGTGAGGCCGATGGCCAACTCGACATGGCCATGGCCGTGCCACAAGACGTATTTACCGTTAAGGCCCTGCATTTGGCCACCGGCTGCGTTATTCGTCCTTTCCTGGCACTGGAAAGCGACATCCAGAAGGCGCTTGCCGAGCCCCCGGAGGTTTCCGTCGAGGGGGGCGAAAGCGAACAGATAGATGGCATTGACTCCGATGCAGGGGATTTCGTAGAGCATCTCCGGGACATCGCCAGCGAAGCCCCTGTCATTCGCTTGGTCAACGCCATCATCGGCCGTGTGATCGACCTGCGCGCATCCGATATCCACTTGGAGCCTTTCGATGACGGGCTGCATGTGCGCTACCGGGTCGATGGTGTCATCCATGAAGCGGAAATCGTCCCCCCGCGGCACAGTGCCGCGGTTAACTCGCGCGTGAAACTGCTTGCGCATTTGGACATTGCCGAGCGTCGCTTGCCTCAGGATGGTCGTATCAAGACCCGCGTCAAGGGCCGGGAACTCGATTTGCGCGTATCTACCGTGCCGACGGTGCATGGAGAGAGTGTCGTCATGCGCGTGCTGGACCGCGCCAGCGTCAGGCTGGACCTGAACACCATGGGTTTCGAGCGCGACATTCTGGCGAAATTGGACCAATTGCTGGCCCGCCCATACGGGATTCTCCTCGTCACCGGCCCCACGGGTTCTGGCAAAACGACAACGCTGTATGCCGCCCTGTCAAAATTGAATGCGGACACTCAGAAAATCATCACGGTAGAGGACCCGGTCGAATACCAACTCGAAGGCATCAACCAGATTCAGGTGCACCCGCAGATCAACCTGAGCTTCGCGAATGCGCTACGGGCGATCCTCCGGCAAGACCCGGACATCATCATGATCGGGGAAATGCGGGACGGTGAAACGGCCCAGATCGCCGTGCAGGCCGCACTGACCGGCCACCTCGTGCTGTCCACATTGCACACGAACACCGCCGCAGGCGCTCTGATTCGCCTTCAGGACATGGGGGTGGAGCGTTATCTGATCACTTCATCCGTGAATGGCGTCCTGTCGCAGCGGCTGGTGCGGACTCTGTGCGAATCCTGCAAGGAGCCTGTCCAATTGCCGCCTGAAGTGCTGGACAGCAGCGGACTGGCGCGCCTCGGCGTGCCGGTGCAGACTTATTACCGTGCGCGCGGTTGTGAACATTGTCGAGGCTCCGGCTACCGGGGACGCATAGGAATCCATGAACTGCTGATACTCGACGACCCCATGCGCCGGGCCATCATTGACGGAAAGGACGCCAACACCTTGCACCAACTCGCCGTCAGCGCAAGAGGCATGTTGAACCTGTACGAGGATGGGTTGTGCAAGGTCGCCGCCGGCCTCACCACGCTCGAAGAAATCGCACGTGTCACCCAGGATCAGTCGGATGCCTGAATTCGCTTGGCGCGCAGCTGCAGTTTCTGGGCAAATCGTTGAAGGGCAGTTGAATGCGGCAAGCCCTGCCATGGTATTGAAACACCTGCGGCAGCAGGGTTTAACGCCGCTGCGCATCGAGGCGGCAGCCCAGCGGGTGGGTGGTGAAGGTGCCACGCAACCCTTCGGCAGCGATGCGAACCGGGCTTTCCTGCCAGGAAGAACCACGCGAGGCGGCGCCCGCGGCAGAGTCCAGCCGGCTGATGTGTTCGCCCTGACTGCCGAACTCTCCATCATGCTGCGGGCGGGCTTGGCGCTGGACAACGCGCTGCGCGTGCTCATCGACATGAGCCACAAGGCCAGTGTCGGGGCGTTGCTGGCAAACATTCTCGATTCCGTCAAGGGCGGAACACCACTCAGCCGGGCGCTGGCGAAGCACCGCGACCTGTTCGGCGACTTCTATATCAACATGGTGCGCTCCGGCGAGGCCAGTGGGCAGATATCCGTGGTACTTGAGCGGCTGGTGGAGCACATGGCGCGGCAACGGGCTTTGCGCGACAGCGTCATTTCCGCCACGATATATCCCGCCATCTTGTTAGGTGTTGCGGTCCTTTCCCTCATCGCCATGTTGGGATTCGTCGTTCCGCAGTTCGAAAAGTTGTTCACGGACATGGGGGACGCGCTGCCATTGCCGACTCGCCTAGTGATGGCCATGGGGCATGGGTTCACGCGCTATGGCATCGTGATACTTGTCGTGCTGGTACTGGTTGGCATGTTGGTACGCCGTTGGCTGCGTTCATCGAACGGGCGCACTTGGTTGCAGTCGCGCCTGCTCAATTTGCCGTTGATCGGACGGCTGGCGCTGCGCTATCAGCTCACGCTTTTCTCCCGATCGCTTGGCACTCTGCTGGGCAGTGGCGTGCCCATGCTGACCGCTTTACATATCGCCACCGAGACCGTCGGCAATGTGGTGCTGCGCCAGGCTCTCGGACGCGTCGCGCCCATTGTCAAAGACGGAGGGCGCATGGCCCAGGCAATGGCTGCGACGCATATATTTGAACCATTGGCGGTCAACCTGATCCGTGTAGGAGAGGAAACCGGCCGCATCGGGCCCATGATGCTGGAATTGGCGAACATACTGAACCGTGATGTCGAGATTGGCATCAAACGCATGCTTACCCTAGTCGAGCCTGTGTTGATCCTGGTGCTTGGCGTCATGATCGCCGCCATCATTGTTTCCATACTGCTCGGCATTCTTTCCATCAATGACCTTGCCGTATAACTTTCACCCCTCGTAAGGAACCAACCCTATGGAGACTACGCGCACCCAGCGCATTTCTTCCTCCGCGCGTGCGCGCCAGTTGCGCATCCGTGGCTTCACCCTGATTGAACTGCTGGTCGTGCTGGCGATCCTGACGCTGCTGGCCGGGCTCGTCGGGCCACGCGTCCTCGGTCAACTCGGTGGCGCGAAGGTCAAGACGGCCGCCGTGCAGATCGCGGACATCGACAAGGCGCTCGAAATTTACAAGCTCGACGTGGGGCGCTTTCCCTCCACAGAAGAAGGCTTGGATGCTTTGGTCAAGCAGCCTGGCTCCGCCAATGGGTGGGCAGGGCCGTACTTCAAGGGCAGCGTTCCAACCGACCCTTGGGGGCATCCCTACCATTACACAAACACGGGCGGCACCCTGGAGATTCTTTCCCTTGGTGCGGATGGCGCGCCGGGCGGAGAAGGGGAGAACGCCGATATCCGAAACAAGCAGTAAGCTCCTTGGTTGTCTTTTTGCGCGTGTCGATGGATCATGAACCGATCAGGAGCCTCCATGGGAGGGGTCATGCGTCGCGCCCGTGGGTTTACTCTTCTGGAGCTCTTGGTGGTGTTCGCCATCATCGGCTTGGTGCTAGGGCTGGCACCGATTGCGTTCCAGAAGCTGCAGGAATCAGCGCAGTACCGTGAGACGTTGCGCACAATGCTCAGCGATCTGCGGGTGGCGCGCAGCCGTGCCCTGCTGGAGGGGCGGGAGATCCGCTTCAATCTCGACCTGTCGGCGCGTAACTACGGCATTGACGGGCGGCCGATGAAGCCATTGCCGGCCGTCTTGCAGTTCCATGCCATCGTGGCTGGTATCGAACTTGGGAGTGACGGTAAGGCTGCCATCAGATTCCTCCCCGACGGAGGGGCTACGGGCGGCAGCATCGAAGTGCTCCGCCCTTCTGGTAGCGGGATCCGCTTGCGTGTTGACTGGCTTTCCGGCAGTGTCAGCCAGGAAGCACTGATTCCGTGACCATGGCACAGGCGCGCCGCCGCGCGCAGCGCGGCTTTACCCTCATCGAGCTGGTGGTGGCCTCGGCCATCATGGCCATGGCTCTAGGCATGCTATATCGCGCCTTGGGCGCAAGCGCGAACAACATTGCTCGCGTTGAGGAGTACCAGCGTGCCGCCGTACTCGCAGACTCCCTTTTGGCGCAGGCCGAAACCATCCCCGTGCATGGCTGGAACGAGATGGGCAAGTCAGCGGAGTTCACGTGGCGCGTGCAGACCCAGCCATTTGCCACGACGGTCGCGGATCTGAACGCGCCACAACTGCAACAGGTAGAACTGCAGGTCACCTGGCCCGGCGGCGGCGAGCTGCGCCTGCAGACTTTGCGCCCGCAGCGCAAGCCGGCGCCTGGCGGGGGAGGGCGATGAGCGCCGCGGCGCCCAAGCGCAGGGCTGGAGGCTTCACCCTGCTTGAAGTCCTCGTCGTTCTGACGCTAATGTCGCTCATCATGTTGGCGATGAACTCCGCCTTGCGGACCACCGGCCAGGTGGAAACTCGAATCGACATGCGCACGTCCCGCATCGACCAGTTGCGGGTTGCCGTCGGATTCCTGCGCTCCATCCTTGAGCGGGTCTCCACCCGCAAGTTCACCGCTGCCACGCGAAGCGGCGAGGCGCATTTCCTGTTCGAGGGGGGGGCGAACACCTTGAGTTGGATCGGCGTCATGCCTGCGCGCTATGGTGCGGGCGGGATGTATTTCTTCCATCTCGGGCTCGAGCCCATGGGAAGCGGCGATGACGGGGTCGCCCTGGCGATCCGCTATGCGCCCTGGAGGCTCGATGCGACGGCCTTCCCTGATTGGGCCGGGGCCGAACGCCTCTCACTGGCCGGGGGCATTGAATCCATCACCATCGCCTATCTCGACGCGAACGAGCAGCCGCCTGCCTGGCAGCCGGCATGGCAAGACCCGAAACACCTTCCGGATGCCATCATGCTCAGGGTCCAGCCTGTTGGGGCGAACGAATGGCCTGCCATCATCGTGCCGTTGCGCTCGGTTTCCCCTGACGGTGCGGGGGGGGAAGGCACTGTGGTCGGTGGAGGGGTGGTTCGGCCATGACCCGAACACGGCATTTTCAGGGCGTTGCGTCCCAAGCAGGCTTGGCATTGATCGCCGTGCTGTGGATCATTGCCGCGCTCAGCCTCATCACGCTGAGCATAGGGGGCGTCGTGCGGGACGAGGCGCGTCTGGCCCAACTGGCCCGGCAAGGCACGCAGGCCGGGGCGCAGGGCGACGCGGCCATCATGCTGGTATTGCAGCAAATGTCTGCCCAGCCGCAAGTGCTTCGGCTCGACCGGCAGACGAATCTGAACATCCAGTACATGGGCAACAGCATTGCCGTGCAAATCACGCCGCTCAATGGTCTGGTGGACATCAACGGCGCTCCTGAGCCGCTCCTCGTGCAGATGTACGCCACAGCCGCCGGCGCGGACCCGCAGACCGCCGCCGCGCTCGCGCGCGCGACCATCGAATTTCGCACGCAGAAGAACGGGCAGGGCGCCGCACGGAACTTCGACGTCGTAGAAGATCTATTGCAAGTTCCTGGAATGAGCTATGCACTCTATGCACGCGTGGCCCCATGGATCACGGCCGACCTGCGCGGCACCGGCAGAATCAATCCATTGGCGGCCCCCAGGGAAGTGCTGTTGTTCTTGGCCCGTGGCAACGCCGCCCTTGCTGATAGTATTGCCCTCAGCCGCGAGGCGGGGCAGCCCGGCGTGGACACTACGGCACTGGACGGCAGCTTCCTGGACCACACCGCCTCACGCCTATTTCGACTTCAGGCGCGGGTACCGGTCCCTGGCGGGGGCGGCCAACTGGTATCCAGGACGATCACATTGGATGGCAGCACCCGTGACGGCCGGCCGCCGTGGCAGACATTGCATGCCGAACGACGCATAGACCCCGGTATGGCTAGGCCATCCAATTGACGACAGACATGCCATCCATCGATTTCAGCACCCAGCTTTTCGGTCTCGATCTGCGCCGACTCTGGCGCGACACATGCAAGGCATGGAGCAGGTTGCTCCAACGGCCTGCACTGGATTGGCTCGCCCCCCCCATCACCGTGCTGCTGCATAAGCCCGGCGGTACCGAACTCTGGCAGGCCATCGGCAAAAATCTTGCACCCGCGCGCGCTGCACGCCTCGCGCAAGTTCAGGCCTGGGCGATGGAAGTGCCGGATGACCGCGTCCTCTGGCGCCGCCTCACCATGCCGTCCATGCCTGCGGCCGAAGTGGCCAACGCCGTTGCCCTGGAGGCGGATAACGCCAGCCCCTTCGCACGCGAAGAAACTGCGCTGGGCTATATCGTCGCCACCGAGGCCGGCCAGCGTGGCCTGCGCGTGGACCTCGCCCTGGCCTCGCGCAGGCAAATCGACCAATACATGCTTGTCCAGCGGAAGGAACCCGGCTCGATCATGGCCGCACTCCCGCCAGAGGCATGGGCCATTGCGCAAGACGGCCGCCCCGTCGTACTCAGCGGTTTTGGCGAAGCCCTGCGCGCCCGGCTCGACGCGCGCGGACGCCGCATCGGCTACGGGCTGCTGGCCGTCGCAGTCGTCTTGGTGCTGGCCATCATGCTCACCCCGGTCATTCAATTGCGCCACCGCGCCATCGAAGCCGTCAACCGTTTCGACGACCTGGTGGCTCGCACCCAACCCATCGTGCAGCAGCGCAGCGAACTTGCGCAGGGCAACGAACAATTGGCCGACGTCGGCACGATTTTGGCTGTGCGCATCGACCCCCTGCGCATCATGGAGCGCCTCACCCAGGTTTTGCCCGATGACACCTATCTACAGTCCGTCAGCATCCAGGGCCTGAAAATCACCATGTCTGGCCAGACCGCCAATGCTGCGGCCCTCATGCAGCTACTGAGTTCGCAGCCGGACTTTCACGACGTCAAAGCTCCCTCTGCGGCCACCCGGCCGTTGGGAGCGCCCAAGGAAACATTCAACATCGAACTAAAGCTGGAACTGACGCAGCCCACAGCCCCGGCGCAGGAAAAAACGCCCTCCCGCGCCCCTTGAGCGTCCCCGCCCCCATGAGAACCCTACTGAACCGCGACAACCTCCTCGTGGCCGCATCCCTCGCACTGCTGCTGGTTCCTCTGGCGCTGTGTGCGGGCTACGTTGCGCAAAAATACACTTGGGCACAGTCGCGGCTAGACGAGCTGGAGCCGCGCTATGCCCGCCTCCAGGGCTTGAGCGAAAGCCGCGACGCCATCACCCAGGCCAATATCCAGACCCATGCAGTTCTGGCCCGCTACGTCTATCCGGCCAGCCAAGACCCCACCCAGGCCGGCAACGACGCGCAGCAGCGCATCCGCAACGTCTTCTCCGCCGCTGGCCTGCAAATCGTCAGCAGCCAGGTTCTGGCGTCCACGAACGAGAAGAACTTCGACCGCATACCGCTGTCCGTGCGCACCGAAGGCGACCTCCTCGCCCTCCAGAGTGCACTCGCAGTGCTCTCAAGCCAGAGCCCGGCCATCATCGTCAACGGCCTCAACATCCAGGCCATCGGCGCGGTCAAGGCCGATGTGCCTCAGAAACTAGCCGGCCAGTTTGACCTTTTCGTGCTGCGTGCCAAATCATGAGGCGCTACATCAAACCCGCGCTGCTCGTACTCAACCTGGCACTGCTGCTGGGGCTGGCTGCGCTGTGGCTCTGGCCGGATGGACGACTGCGCAACATGCACTGGCAGCCTCCTGCCGCGCAAAAACCCGTGTTCTCACCGGTCGCTGACATGGCCCCCGTCGCGGCGAGCACCTCCAGTTTCGTCGTCACGCTGGACCGCCCCTTGTTCTCGCCCTCGCGCCGCCCACCGCCTCCACCGCCGCCGGCAAACACGCAGGCCGAATCTGACCCGCTGGCTGACATCCGCCTCTACGGCATGTATGCGGGCGGCGAGGCGGGCGGCATCATCGCCAGCATCGGCGGCAAAAACAAGCGCGTACCTCTGGGTGGCACCCTCGGGCCCTGGACCGTCCAGTCCATCGCGGGCCGTGACGTTGTATTCGCTCGTGGTGGGGAAGTGCGCGCCATGCACCTCTCCTACGCGAAAATGGCGACCCCCCCGCCCCCCGCAGTGGCCGCGGGCACTGCCAAGCCGCCGGCCGTGTCTGGTGCGCCCGCTGAACAGCGGGCCGCCGCCGGCGGCGGCGGTGGTGGTGGGGAACAGCAGCGGCAGGAGATAGAGGAGCGTCAGCGCGCCACTCTTCAGCGACGCAACGCATTGCGGGCTGCGGCCGGCCTGCGTCCACTCAATTGACATCCAGCGAACTAGACAGAATGACATTCAAACGCACCATGCTTGCCGCCATAGCCTTGGCTGCTGGTTGCCACGGGGCCTGGGCCCAGCAGGAAAACACCGATGCGGCGGCATCCTCCGTACCCGCTGGACAAACGACACCGCGCAAGCCGCCCGCCTCAGATGCGCTGGGTGACCCGCAGCCCCCCGCGCCGGTCGGCGAGCCGCGCATCATCCGAGGCAGCGACCAGGTCATTGCTGCGCCCAAGGGCGGCGTGCCTGCCATTGCCGGGGCGCCCAGCACCTTCAACTTCGAGGAAGCTCCCATCGCTGAAGTGGCCCGTACCATTCTGGGTGATATTGCCAAGGCCGATTACGTGCTGCACCAGCCCATTGCGGGCAGCATCACCCTCTCCACCCGCGCCCCGGTATCGCCCGACCAGGCGGCTTTCCTGCTCGAAAGTGCGCTACAGGCCAATGGTCTGGCCATGGCGCGCGATGTACGCGGTACCTATCATGTGGGCAAGCCAGAGGTTCTCAAGGGCATTGTCCCGGGTGTCCGCCAAGCCGTCGCCAACACCCCGCTGCCGCCGGGAACCGGGCCCATCATCATCCCGCTGCAATACATAGGCGCGGCCGAAATGGCCATCATTTTGCGCCCCTTGGCTGCGGCTGATGCCATCTTGCGCGTCGACACCGTGCGCAACCTGCTTATCATGGTGGGCAATCGCACCCAGGCTGAAGGTTGGCTGGACATCGTCTCCACATTCGACGTCAACCTTCTCAAGGGCATGTCCGTGGGAGTGTTCCCACTTAAGTACATCACGGCCAAGGAAGTCGAAGCGGCTCTGCAACTCATGGGCTCGGGCGGCACAGCCCCAGCCAAAACCAGCGGTAGCGCGCCGGCCGCTGGTGCTGCTGCGGCAAGTGGGGGGGGCGCTGCGGCCGCGGGCGCGGGCGCTGGCGCGGGACTGTCCGAAACAAATCCTTTGTATGGCGCCCTGCGCATCCTGCCCATCGAAAGAATCAACAGCGTGTTGGTTGTTACTCCATATGCCGCATACCTAGACGAGGCTCGCAAGTGGATCGAGCGCCTCGACCGTCCCAGCGACAATGGTTCCGAGCCGCAGTTGTACGTCTACCCCGTGCAAAACGGAAATGCGAGCCATCTGGCGAGCGTGCTCAATGGGATCTTCGGCTCCGCCACTGCGGCCCAGGGCGCTAGCGCCAATACAGGCGTCGCCCCTGGTTTGACGCAAAGTATGGGCAGCACTTCCGGCTTCGGCAACTCGTTAGGCGCCAGCACGGGCGCGTCGTCTTCGGCGCTGTCCATGGCGCTCGGCATGGGTGGCTCCCCGTCCTCCGGCACATCCGCCGGCAGTGCCATGCAAAACGGCCAGAATGCCCCGCGCGTCACCGTCGCCACCTATGGGCAGAATCTACGCGTCGTTGCCGACGAGGCAAACAATGCCATCGTCATTTATGGCACCAAGGCAGAGTACGCCAAGATCGAAGCTGCCATGCGGCGTCTGGACGTGCCCCCTACCCAAGTGCTGATCGAGGCCAGCATCATCGAGGTCACGCTCAACGACGAACTCCGATACGGCTTGCAGTGGTTCTTTAACAACGGGGCTCGCAGCGGCTACTCGGGCTCCGGCACGGTGGGGCAGCCTGCTGCCAATGCCATGGCCGGTGCCAGTGCCGGATTCGCATATACGCTTTTCAACTCGCTGGGCAACGTGCGTGCAACGCTCAATGCCCTGGCCGACAAGTCTCTGGTGAAGGTGATCTCCAGCCCCTCGCTCATGGTGCTGGACAACCAGCTCGCCACCATCATGGTCGGCAACCAGCAGCCCATCAAGACCGGCGAGACCAGCTATGTGGGCAGCACCAACGGCAACATCACCACCACTTACCAGTACAAGGACACCGGCGTCATGCTCGGCGTGCTGCCATCGGTGAACGCGGGCGACATGGTCACCATGCAGATCAGCCAGACCGTGACCGACGTGGGCGATGCGGACAGCACCACCGGCCAGCGCGCCTTCCTGCAGCGCCAGATCGCCAGCAAGGTGGCGGTGCGTTCCGGCGAAACACTGGTGCTCGGTGGCCTCATCAAGGACAACACCACCAACGGCCGCGCCGGCGTGCCTTTTTTGCAGGACATCCCTATCATCGGCAATGCATTCGGCTCCACCACGGTGCAGAACGGGCGCACCGAACTGCTCGTCATCATCACGCCGCGCGTCGTCCGCACCGATCAGGACGCGCGTGCCGTCGGCGGCGAACTGCGCGAGGGCATGCGCGCGCTGTCGGAATGGCGCGGCCTGCAACGCGGCGCCATTGCCGCGCCCGCCCAGTCCGTACCGGCTCCATGACGTTCCACCATGTCTTATGTTTATGTACTTGCAAGGTCGATCAGAAAGAATATGAACCATCGAATTCACAGAAACCTGAACTCCGCATCGGGCGCCGCCCATGCGCTCCTGCTGGCGCTTGCCTTGGCCGTGGCGGGCTGTGCTGCCCAGCAGGGCGGACAAGCCGCATCGGACGCGGCAGCGTCGGTCGTTGCGCAAACCCCCGAGCAGCTTGTCGCCGCGCGTGCCAACGCACGCTGGAAAGCGCTCGTCGCCCGCGATTTTCAGGCCGCCTACGGCTTCGCGAGCCCTGGCTACCGCGCGCTCACCAGCGTCGAGGGCTACACCAGCCGCAGAGGAACCGCTGTGAAATGGATCGGGGCGCAGGCCGTCAAGGTCGAGTGCAGCAGTGCCGAGCGTTGCGTCGCCACGGTGCGAATCCAGGCCCAGCCATTCCTGGGCACCCGATTTGGCGATACCATCACCACCCATGTCGAAGAGACCTGGGTGCGCGAGAGCGACCAGTGGTGGATAGCCGAGCGGCTGTGACGCATGCCCGCCGCAATGTCTGATGTGATGTGTACAAAGGGGTATGCATGCATGCCCTGCAAACTGCCCAGGGAGGCGCCTATCGAGTAGGGAATCAGTGGCCTATGTTGTCAGTTGCCAACATTTTCGCGAAATGGCCTATTTGCTTGAGTCTGTGGGCGTTTCAACATGCTAGTATCACAAGGCGTAATCAACCTCTTTCAGTTGCGCCAAACAACTTTTTTACTGGAGTATTTATGAGAAAAAATGTTCTCGCCAAGAGCATTGCAGCAGCCGTTGCCGGCCTGGGCCTCGTGAGCGGCGCCTATGCCATCACGGTCGCAGATATCAGCGGCACCGCAACGGACCTGCGCCTGAGCACCTCGGGTACCGGCCACTCGCTGTTCGTGCCCTACTTCACCACGCAATCGGGCAACAGCACGCTGCTGAGCCTCGTGAATACAGATACCACCAACGGCAAGGCCGTCAAGGTGCGTTTCCGCGGCGCTTCCAACTCTGACGATATTTTCGACTTCCAGGTGTTCCTGTCCCCTGGCGACGTGTGGACGGCCAACATCAGCGCCAACTCCGATGGCCTGTCGTACCTGACGACCGCCGACAACACCTGCACCAAGCCCAGCAAGGCCACGCTGAACAGCACGCCGTTCATCACCTCCCGCCTGAATCCGCTCGCCACCACGGCGGCCAAGGCCGCGGGCACGCGTGAAGGCTATGTCGAAATCTTCAACATGGCTGACATTCCTCCTGCTGCGGCATTGTTTCCGGCAATCAAGCACGTCGCTGGCGTGGCTCCCTGCGGTTCCGCTACGGGTACCGCTCTGACGGCGTGGACGAGCCTCGATACGAACGCTAGCCTTGCCACTTACACTGGCGCCACTATCGGCCTCGCCAACCCGACGACGGGTCTGCTGGCCAACTACACCTACATCAACGTGCCGAAGGCGCTGTCGTGGACGGGTGAGGCCCAGGCGGTGGAGGCGGTTGATGCCACCCCTGCATTGGCAACCGGCAACATCGTGTACTTCCCGCAATCGGCCGCGCCTGTTCCGGTGGCTGCCGCTGTCGGTTTCACGGCTGACCCGCTGCTGGCCACGGGCATTGTCGTCGCCGGCATGTACGACCTGCCCGACATGTCCACGCCTTATGCCGGCGGTGTTGGCGTTACTCCTTCCGCTCAAGCCATCAACTTGACCGCTGCCATCGCGGCGACGTCGGTGATCAACGAATTCGTCACGGAACCCGGCATCTTCGCGGAAACGGACTGGGTGTTCTCCATGCCCACCCGCCGTTATGCGGCTGCGGTCAAGTATGCACCGCCTATCTCAATTGTTCAGAATCCCTTGAACATTACTTATTTCGATGTGGCCACCAACCTGACCCTGACGGGTGACCAGATTTGCGTGACGGGCTTGTCCACCCTGCCTGCTGGCGATGGCGCGACGCTCAACCAGGAAGAAGGCTCTCTGGCTTCCAGCGAAGAAGTCGTGATCTCCCCGGGCCTGCCGGCTGCTCCGCTGACGTTCTGCGGCGAAGACAGCGTGCTGAGCTTCAACAGCGGCCTGAGCGAATCCGACCCGACCCTGGTGCTCGGCGCTACCGTGGCGAAGAAGGCGATCGACCTGCCGTACACGAACGGCTGGATGAAGATCGCCACTCCTGGTGCTACGCCGGGCGTTGGCCTGCCGGTCATCGGCAAGTCCTTCATCTCGGCGTTCAACCCGAGCGTGTCGGCGGGTACGGCCGGCAACTTCGGCATGGGCTGGGCGCACCGCTACACCCGTCCGTAATACGTACGGAATGTGCAACTTCGGTTGCATTGCTTGAAGGGCGGGGTCATGCTCCGCCTTTTTTTTCTGTAAAGTTGTTTGTTTTCAAAAATGCCGGGAAGGTGGTTAGCGCCGCCTTCCCGGCATCTTTGCAACGTCGTTTGATTTTTTGAGCAGGACGATGAAGGTTTTTTCTCACGTGGATAGGTGGGGCGCAGGGCGCGGCTGGCGCGCGGCCTGGCTGTCGGCCATGGTGCTGGGTGGCGCGGCCATGCCGTGCTCCGCTGGTGCGGCCGGCGTGCCTGATGGCACGGTGGTGCTGGCCCGCGAAGGCAAGGTGTATGTGACGGCGACCGATGTGCTGGCCGATGTGGAGCAGCGTGTGCCGCCCACTGCACGGGCCAAGGTGCTGTCGAGCCCGGAAACAGTGTCGCGCATGGCGGCCACCCTGCTGGTGCGCCGCGTGCTGGCGGCCGAGGCTGAAAAAGCCGGGCTGCAGGCTGATCCCAAGGTGGCAGCGGCGCTGCAGAATGCGCGTGACAAGATCTTGTTCGACGCCCTGCTGGAGCGTGGGGATGCCGATGTGCAGCCGGGCGAGAGGGCGCTAGACGACTACGCCCGCAGTCAGTACCAGGCCGATGCGAAGAGTTACGCGGTTCCGGCGCAGGTGCGCGCACGCCACATCCTCGTGCGCGGCAGCGATGAGCAGGCGCGCACCAAGGCGCAAAAGCTGTTGCAGGAAGTGCGCGCGGGCGCGAATTTCGCCGAGCTGGCGCAGAAGAATTCCGATGATCCCGGCAGTGCGCAAAAGGGTGGTGATCTGGGCTTTTTTGCTCCAGGCAAGATGGTCAAGCCGTTCGACGACGCCGTGGAGGCCCTGAAGAATCCCGGCGACGTGAGCGGGCTGGTGGAGACCGAGTTTGGCTTGCACATCATTCAACTGGAAGAGCGCCGTCCGGCCAGCAAACGGCCTTACGAAGAAGTGCGCGAGCAACTGATGGCCTCCGCCCTCAAGAAGCTGCAGCTTGAGCATCGGCAGCGCCGTACCGGGCCGGTTCTGGAGCAGGCCATCATCGAGCAGGACGCGGTGGCGCGCTTTGTCGCCGCACAGCAAGAGCCCGCACCGATCCCGAACAAATGACCTTGAAGCCGCATGCTGTTGAGTGACGTTCGCGCGCTGTGGCGCGCGCGCTCTCTGGTGGCGGTGCTCACGCGGCGGGAAGTGCAGGCGCGCTACGCCGGTTCGGCCGCTGGCATGGCTTGGGCCTATGCGCAGCCGCTTTTGAGCATTGCCGCGTATTACCTTGTGTTCGATGTGGTGTTCTCCATGCGCGTGGGCGGGGCGCATGCTGGCGGCTCGTCCCGCCTGGGGGTGTATCTGATCGTCGGTTCGCTGCCCTGGATGGCGTTTTGCGATGCCATTGCCCGCGGTACGAGCAGTTTGGTGGATGCCGGCGCGGTGCTGCAGAAAAATGCCTTGCCGCCGGTACTGTTTCCCGCGCGCACGGTGCTGGCTACGGCCTGGGTGTATGGGCCGTTGATGCTGTTGCTGGCATTGGCCTATTTGCCCTTGCATGGCCTGCGCGCGGGCTATGCGGCGCTGGCGCCGTTGCTGCTGGGGCAGTTGCTGCTGTCGTTTCTGTTGGCTTATCTGCTGGCGATTTTCGCGGCCGCGCTGCGCGATGTGATCCAGGTGGTGGGCTTTTGGTTGTCGGTGGGTATTTTCATGTCGCCGGTGCTGTTCCCATTGACGTTGTTTCCGCAGGCGTGGCGTTGGGTTCTGTGGCTCAATCCCATGACTCCTTTGGTGCTGGGTTACCAGGCCATTCTGCTGGAAGGCGGGTGGCCGCCGGCAGCGGTATGGCATGGCCTGTTGGCGTGGTTGCTGGCGCTGGGCTGGCTGCTGCGCCTGGTGGTGCGGCGCTGCCGCGATCAGTTGACGGATTGGCTGTGAGATGAGCGATGTGCAGGCGGTGGATGCCGGGGCGTTGCATGTCCAGGGGCTTGGCAAGGAGTACAAGATTTATGCCTCGCCCAAGGATCGCCTGCTGGCGCTGTTGACAGGCCGGCAGCGTCACACGAGCCACTGGGCGCTGCGCGATGTGTCGTTCGCGCTGCGGCGCGGGGAATGCCTGGGCGTGATTGGCGACAACGGTGCCGGCAAGAGCACTTTGCTGAAGCTGATGGCGGGCACGATACAGCCCACGCAAGGCCGTATCGAGCGGGTCGGGCGTGTCACGGCCATTCTGGAGTTGGGGGCGGGCTTCCATCCGGATTTCAGTGGCCGGGAGAATCTGTATTTTGGCGGCAGCCTGATCGGCATCAGTGCCGCGGAGATGGCGAGGCTGGAGGCGGGGATCATCGAGTTTTCCGAGCTGGGCGATGCGATTGACCGGGCGGTGAAGACCTATTCCTCGGGCATGGTGGTGCGCTTGGCATTCGCGTTGGTCACGGCGGTGCGGCCAGAGTTGCTGATCATCGATGAGGCGTTGGCGGTGGGCGATCAGAGTTTCCAGAAGAAATGCGTGCAGCGCATCGAGGATTTCCGCCAGAGCGGCTGCACGATCATGTTTTGTTCGCACAGCAGTTACCACATACGGCATTTATGCGACCGCGCGCTGTGGATGCAGGCGGGGAGGGTGCGTGCTTTCGGTGCAACCGAGGCCGTGCTGGGTGCCTACGAGACATTCAGTCGGCAACGCGGACAGGCGGACGTGGCGCAAGAAAGTGGCGCGAGTCCGTCGAAAGAGCGAGCCAGGGTCGTGCGGCGGCAGGCGGGCGAGGGTTCCCGCGCATCGATTCTGTCCGTGGTGTTGTCGAACCTCGATGAGACGGAAGCGCCGCCTCGGCTTGACGACAAGGACCTGGTGGTCACCATCACGGTCCAGGGTTTTGGCGAGGAGCGGCCGAATATCGGGTTCATGCTGGAGCAGTCGAAGGGGTCGGGCATCACTTCGCTGGCCACGCATGAAGAGGGCGCGGTGCCGACGAGCCTGGGTGAGGGGCGTTGGCGTTCGGTGTTGCGGTTCCCCGATTTGCCGCTGCATACGGGTGAGTATGTCGTCAGCGCTTATCTTTTCGATGCCAGTGGGCTGGTTTTGTACGACTACTGGATTCATTACAAGCATTTCAAGTTTGTCTCCCCGACGCTGATGCCGGGTTTGGTGCGCTTGCCCCATGTGTGGTCGTGAACAAAATGATGTTGGAATTTTCGTATGGTGATGAATATTGATTGCGTGGATGCGGATTGGCTGGCGCAGGGCCGGCAAAGCCTGGAGCAGGGCGATCTGGACGCGGCAGCGGCTGCTTTGCGCAAGGCTTTCCAGGTGCCGGCCATGCAACTGGATGCGCATAACCTGATCGAGCGCCATGGCTTGAAGGGCTGCTTTGGCGAATGGATGGGGCTCAACTGCGAGATTGCGCCAGCGGATGATATTTTTCGTTTTTTCGCAGGTCACGCGTCCTGCTCGTATCCGATTCGTGATTACCTGGCTGACGGTTGGCGAACTCTGTCGGAGTTGATGCTGCTGTTGGAGCGGGTCGATCGGCCGTTGGCGAAGGTGGGGCGGTTTTTGGAGTTCGCGAGTGGGCACGGGCGCTTTACGCGCCATTTGGTGAAGGCAATCGGGGCGCAGAGGGTGGTCGTATCGGACGTGGTGGAGGATGCGGTTCGGTTTTCCACCGAGCGTTTCGGCGTGCATGGGGTGCTTTCGGCGCGCGAGCCGGCCGCGGTGCGTTGGCCGGGAGCATTCGACGTAGTGTTCGTGCTTTCGCTGTTCAGCCATTTGCCGGAGTGGACCTGGGCTGCATGGCTGCGGCGTCTGTACGAGGCGGTGGCTCCGGGTGGCGTGCTGGTGTTCACGACGCATGGCGAGTACGCGGCGCGGATGCAGGGGGTGGCGCTGGATTCACGCGGCTATTTCTTCGTGCCCTCCAGCGAGTCGAATGCCATCGACGGCGCAGACTATGGTACGGCGTTCACGTCACATGCCTATGTGATGGCGCAGATCGAGGAATGCATCGGATCAGGGCATTTGCAGGAATGGGCACCCAGGTATTTCTGGGCGCACCAGGACGCTTATGTCGTGGCCCGGGCGGCACGCTGAAGGGTTGGGATTGCCATGCACACGAGTTCGTTGGAGCATGTGGAGCGGCTGGTGGGCACGTATCTGTCGGCACAGGCTGCGCTCAATATCGTCGATATCGGCAGTTACGACGTCAATGGAAGCTATAGGCCATTCTTCGATCGGCCGGGTTGGCGCTATTGCGGGGTGGATTTGGTGGCAGGGCCGAATGTGGACGTGGTGCTGCAGTCGCCGTATCGCCTGCCCATGAGGAGCCACAGCGCCGACTTGATCGTGTCGGGCCAGGTTTTCGAGCATGTGGAGTTCTTCTGGCTGACGTGGCTGGAAATGGTGCGGGTACTGAAGCCGGGCGGGTTGATTTTTCTGCTGGCGCCTTCGCGCGGGCCGGAACATCGCTACCCGCAGGATTGCTGGCGCTTTTACCCGGACGGATACCGCGCGCTGGCGGCGTATGGAAGCCTGGAGCTGCTGGACGTGTCCACCGATTGGCAGCCCCATGAGGCGCAAGACAGTGCCGCATGGGGGGATACCGTCGGCGTCTTCCGGCAGCCTGCCTTGTCGCAGTTGCAGCGCTGGCGGCGCATTTTGATGCAGAGGCTGCGTTACCGCCTGTTGCCAGGCTATCGCCGTTAACGCCTGGCCCCTGGATCGGGGGCATCGCTTGCTTACTCACGACACCAGCCAGTCCTTGACCCTCCGTTGCCAATGGTGGGGGATGCTGCGCGCCAGGGGGCGAAGCATGGCGGCATGACGCAGGGTATTCAGGGCCCGAAGCGTCCTCTGGCGCAAACGGCCTTTGAGCACGGTTTCGCTGAGCGCCAGCCGGTTGCCGAAGGGGCCTTGGGGAAGGATGTCCAGGCCGAGGGGCGGCGGATTTGCGGTGGGTGTGGTGAGGTTTTTCAAATAATCGGTGCGATAGTCCCATGAGAGCATGCGCGCGTCGAGCCCCGTTGCCGGGACGGCTGCCGGTGGTGTGGGGCCGGTACCCGACAGGAAGTGCTCGGTGCGGATGGTTTCAAAGAATTCCAGCCATGCCTGGGGCGGGGTATCCCAACGGCGAATCCAGGTCCAGGGGCGTGACGCGAGGCGTTCGGCGAAGGCGCCAAGATCGGGTGCAGCCACGGGCAGGCCGGCAAGTAGGCAGGCGCTGAGGGTGTAGCTGTAGGTTTCGGGCCAAAGCGCTGGGAACCAGACCAGATCGGGCTGCAGCCAGTGCAGCAGGCCAGGCAAGTCAGTCTCCGTGTATTCGCCATGCACGGTGAGGGCGGCACGTGGCTGCGTGCGCAGGCTTCGGTAGGCATAGCCCAGGAGGTGGAATTCAACGGGGCTGCGTTGCTTTGCCGCAAGTAGTGCGACCTGCTCCAGCAGATCGGCCCCTTTGATGATGCTGAGTGCGCCGAGGACGGCAATGCGAAGCCGCTTGCCGGGCGGCAATGGCGATGGGGACGGGGCCGGCTGCGGTTGGAGAAGCGCCAGGTCGGTGTGCGGAGCAACGCGGATATCGGCGGCTGGAAAGAAGCGGACGTAGCGGCGGGCGGTGTCGACGCTTGGGGCCAGGACTTGGCGCGCTTCGTTGAGGATCCGTGCGTGGGTTTCGCGCCAAGCGGTGATGTCGGTGACGCCGCCGGGGCCTGGACTGCGCGCAAGGCATGCGCGGCATTGTTCCGTGCCTCTTTCTCCACAGTAGTGCCCGGATTGTTCGGTGAGCGTGATTTGCGGGCAGAAACTGTAGAAGTCATGCGCCGTGAAGTCGTAGGAGACGCCTAGCAGCTTTGGGAGGTCGGCGATGCGGCTATCGTGGCCGATGAGATGGTGTATATGGATGTGCGCAACCCGGGCCGCGCGCAGAAAGCGCTGGAGGAGTTCCCAGTCTTCGGGAATCTGGAAGCGGAGGTCGAGGTTTTCTGCTGCGGGCAATGTCTGTAGCCGCAGGCCGTTGTCGGGGGCGGGGCTCAGAAGCAGGAACTGTGCTTGTCCGCGCAGGTGAAGCGCGAGTTCCTCGGTATGGCGCTGCGTGCCGCCGCCCCGGTTGTGCGCAACGACAAGCACCGTCGGGACGGCCTGTTCCTGCAGCCGTGCCAGGTCCGCCAATTGCCGATAGGGCCGTGCAGGGTCGCGCTCGACGAAGCGCATCACTTCGGGTTCGTAGTCGGGGTAGAGGCGGCGCAGGATAGCGACCGCGTCACGTTCCCGCTGATTCTTGCTGTCGCCGAAGCTGACGCCTCCGGTGTGCAGCACAAACGTGTCGAGCGCATGCAGGTTGCGCCAGCCTTTGGCCACGGCGCGGCGGCAATAGTCGTTTTCTTCGCCGTAACCCTTTTTGAAGGTCTCCACGTCGAACAGGCCGATAGCGCGCAGACTGTCGCGGCGGATGTACATGCAGAAACCCACGCCCGTGGGGATGTCGACTACCTGGCCGGCATTGGTGCGCGCAAAGAGTGCGTCGAGGCGCGCGGTATCGTAGCCTGCGGGCAATTCGTTGGCGGCGCAGAAGGTCGGGTAACTGCAGATGGTCGCATTGGTGGAGAAGGGGGTGACAGTGGCAACCTTGGCATCGCAGTAGGCGGCGCGGCGCAGGCGGTCGAGCCAGTCATTGGCGACTTCGGTGTCGCTGTTGAGCAGCAGCACGTCGTGGCCATCGCTATAGGACATACCTCGGTTCACCGTGCCGACAAACCCCAGATTTTCAGCATTCTCCAGCAGAACGTAGCGAGGGTCGCGGCCCACTTGTTCGCGCAGCCATGCAGTGAGCGCGGGTTCGGGGCTGGCATCGTTGATGACAATGAGGCGAAATGGGGTCTGGCACTGGCTTGCCAGAACCGACGAAATGCAGGCGCGTGTATCTTCGAGTCCCTTGTAGACGGGGACGACAATGTCGACTGGTTCTTGCGGTATGGGCGGCAGCGGCGCAGGGGCCTGGGTGGGCTGTTGCTGTGGCGCGCCACTACTCCGGAGTAGTCGGTCAACCCACATCTTGGCTCTCACCAGGGGCCGGCTGACCCGAAAGACGGTGGAGTTTTCTATCCATTGAAGGTGCGTGCTCAGGCGTTCGGCATCTTCGCGGAGCCGGGCATTGGCGATGATCAATTGCTGTTGGTCGGTTTGCAGCACGCTTTTTTGCTGCTGGAGTTCCTGTTTCCACTGCTGCAGTGCAGCGTGCCGGGATTGCAGGGCGTCGAGCTGTTCCTGTAGCTCTGCGATTTTTGCCTTCGAGGCTTGTGCCGTCTGCTGGAGTATCTCCGATTCGGTTCGCGTCTGGCGGAGCGCGAGCTCCAAAGACGCGAGTTCTGCAGCGGTGCGCTGGCTTTCGGCTATGGCATGTTGCTGTAGCTGCTGGACAACGGAGGCGAGCGCCAGGTAGTCCGCGGACATGGGCCAGCCGACTTCCACCGAGAGAGAGCCGCCGCTGCGCGAAATGGTCTCTGCGATGACCGATGCGGGTATGGGCAGGACGATCCATGGGTCGTCGCCGTGCAGCAGGAGTTGGTTCGCGCCGAGGACGTTCCACGACGCGTTGAGCAATATTTGATGGGACGGCATGGCGGCGAGCGCCAGGGCGTCTTCGCGGCGCTCGGCGTGCCATTCCCACACAGTCTCTCCCGCGTTGGTGCGCAGTGTGATCTGATGCAAATGCATGAAGCCGGGGCGGTCGGCGGGGTCGAGGCGCAGGGAGTCATAGCTGCCCCCTTCGGCGGGGAGCTGGAACAGTAGGGTCTGACGGCCTTCGCCCATGATGCCGCTCGCATTGACGCTGCGGGTTTCGGTGTATGCGTCAGCATGGCCGTAGTACACCGCTGCGGTAAATAGTGCATGGGGTGGGTGGAGATCGGCGGGCGAGATGTCCGGTGGCGCGGACGCCGCGGCAGCGTGGCCGGCCAAGGGGCGGGCCTTGGCGATGATCTGGTATGTCAGTGCATCGGGAGCGGCGAGAAGGTAGCGGGCCACGCTGGGCGGCAATGCATCAAAAGGCGCCCGGAACTCTGATTCGGGGAGTTTGCGCACGACGGTTTCGATGCCCTCCACGTCCCAGTGCTGCTGGTGCAGGAATGCCAACAGCGACTTTCGGGTGAAGAACCGGATGTGGGTTCGGTCGAGTAGTCCCTCGTCCCGGTAGCGAAATTCGCCAATCAGCAATTCTGCGATCAGGCCGCTGTAGCCTGCATTCGGCACGGAGATGAGGATGGCGCCTCCGGGAGCCAATAGTCCACGGCATGCCGCGAGCACCCGTTCGGGGAAGCGCAGGTGTTCAAGAACGTCGGCGCAGACAATGTAGTCGTAGCGATGTGCGCCAAACAGGCCGTGCAGATCGCAGGTTTCCAGGTCTGCGACCTCCACGGTACGGTAGTGCGCACGGGCGCGTGCTGCCTCGGCTTGGCTGATCGTCAATCCATCAACGGTGCATGCCTTGGTGGTTTGCAAATACTTGCCAAGGGCGCCTGTGCCGCAGCCAAGATCTAGTACTGTTGCGGCCTGCAAGACGTGCGAGGCCACAATGGTCAGGGATGTACGGTCGTCGGCGCGTATTTCGCGCTCATAGAGATGCAGCTCCTCTGCATGGGCGCCTGGGGCGGGGTTTGTCATACTTGAGGTTTCCGATGGCGCCGGGCCGGATGCGGGCGCTGCATCCTTGGAAGACGGGATTTGATGATGGTGTGTTCTGGAGCGCTGGGCAAGCACAGCGGACTGTCGCAAGGCAAGGCACAGGATGCTTCAGCAGTTTCGACCATGGCCTTGACCGTCTCTATTGTCAGTCATGGGCATGATGACTGGCTACCCGGGTTGTTACAACAGTTGGCAAAAACCGCGCGCAACGTGATCACGCATGTGATCGTGACGCACAACCTGCGCCCTGTTCGCTCCGTACAGTCCGAGGGCTGGCCTTTCGTCCTGAAAGAACGTTGTAATTCGCATCCTTTGGGTTTCGGGGCCAACCATAACCGCGCATTCGCACATGTCAGCACCCCGTTCTTCTGTGTCCTGAATCCGGATGTTTCGTTCTTGGACGAGATGGTGTGGGAGCGATCTGTTCTTCGCGTCGCCGCGGCTGGGGTAGGCTGTGCATTCCCAACGCTAGTCGATGCGAACGGCAGTAGGCAGGATAATGTGCGATCACTATTGACGCCCTTTTCGCTTTTGCGCAGGCATGTATGGAGAAAGACTGACCGCGAACCACGCATATGGGCCAGCGCGGCGTGCTGGGTGATGCCTTCGGACATCTATGCCCGCATGGATGGATTCGATGAGCGTTATTTCATGTATTGCGAGGATGCCGATTTTTGTATGCGGTTGCAACTCGATGGGTTGCATATCGTCAGGGTGGATTCGCCGATGATGCATGAGGCGCAACGGGCAAGCCGGCGGCGCCTGGATCATATGGCATGGCATGTGTGCAGCCTGCTGCATCTGTGGACAAGCAAGACGTTCTGGCGTTGCCTTTGGCGGCGAAAAGAGTTGAAACCCCTCTCCTGATTTCATCGCGCCGCAGGGGCGCCTAGTCATATGGTGTTGATTTTTTTTATTGGGTTTCTGGCTTCCCTGCTTGTTTCGGGTTTGCTGGTGCGGCGCGCGAAAGCGCATGCGGGGCGTTATGGCTACGCCAAGCCGCAGCGGTTCCATGTGGGGGACACTCCCCGGCTGGGCGGGGTGGCGATCTTTAGTGGATGCGCTTGTGGCTGGGCTGCCGCCGTCATCGCCTATTTTTGTGGGAACCTTGGCTGGATGTATGTTGACCCTGTGCTGGCGCTGAAGTGGGTCGTGGTGATATTCCCCGCCATCGCCGGGGGGGTGCAGGAGGATCTGACGCAGCGTCTGGCGATCCGCTACCGCCTGTTGTTGACGGCCTTTTCTGCGTTGCTGGCGGTTTTGTTCGTCGATGTATCGATTGTTCGGCTGGGCCTGCCGATGTTGGATGCATTGGTGGTGGCTGCGCCTTGGTTGGCGTTGGCATTGGCGATGGTCGCCATGGCCGGGCTGCCCCATGCCTTCAATATCATCGATGGCTACAACGGGTTGGCCGGCATGGTGGCTCTGGTGGTTTACGTGGCGCTAACTTATGTTGCGCTGCAGGTAGGGGATAGGCAACTGGCTACCGTATTGCTGGCGCTGATCGGAGCTACGGTCGGCTTCCTGTTCTGGAATTACCCCCGCGGCCTGCTTTTCGCGGGAGACGGGGGGGCTTATTTGTGGGGCCTGACGATTGCGGTGGCAAGCCTTGTTCTGGTGAAGCGTCATGCCATGGTTTCCCCTTGGTTCCCGGTGCTGTTGCTGGCCTATCCAGTGTGGGAAACCTTCTTCTCCATTTACCGCAAGCTTGCGCGAGGCATGTCGCCTAGTGTGGCCGACGCATTGCATTTCCATCAACTGATCTACCGCCGCATCGTCAGGCACGTGTTCAGTGATGACGATTCGCGCCGCATTCTCATGCGCAACAACCGGACGTCGCCTTATCTATGGGGCTTCACCATGTTCACCGTGGTGCCGGCGGTGCTATTCTGGCGCAACACGCTGGTGCTGATGGTTTTTACCATGTTGTTCGTACTGCTTTATGTGGGTTGCTACCTTGCAATCGTGCGCTTCAAAGTCCCGCGCTGGTTGCGTAAATAGGTCAGTACCGGGTCTGCATACCCGGCCCGTTTGATGCAATACTGCCAGGCTTCAAATACGCTACGCGCCACCTCATGAATGGCTTTTCGACGAGCACATGGCTGATCCAGGCTATTGGAATCGTGAGCAAGAAGCACGCCGTGCCCCAAGTGGCTCCGATGTAGAAGTTGGATATGTCCGTGATGTGCGTGTGGATATATTGGGCAGCGGCGGCTACAAAGAACATATGAAGCAGGTAGATCGAATACGAATATTCACCGATGCGGCCGATCCAGGTGGACAATATATTTGTCGAAGGTATGTCGAGAGTGTCATACCAGCGGATGAGCAGGGCGAAGAAAGCCCCTTCGATGGAGCTCATGATAATCCATATCGGGCTGTCTGATGGATAGCTTGGCATGCCCATGAATCCTCCGGCATGGTCGAATGCCCAGTAGAAGGCGCAGAAACAGACGGCGGCCAGGGGGATGATTTTCTGCAGATATAGCTTGTTGATGCGTATTTGGCAGGCTAGTATCCCGAGTGTGAACTGGTCGATTCTGCCTATGATCGTGAAATAAGCGGCATGTTGAACAGAATGTTGGTCCAAGAAAATCACGGTGCGCACAGCGCAAGCGGCCAAGATGATCCAGAGCGCGTTCCAGGCAGACCTCCTGCTCAGAATCATCAGCAATGGCAGGGCTAGGTAGAAATGCGCTTCTACAGTAACCGACCAGCCCCCGTTGGGCAGGGTTGGATATATGAACCCTGACAAAATGCATTGGAGGTATTCGTTCGTCTCCTGTGGGCCGGTGCCATTGAATACGGTGGCGAGAAATTTCGCGAAGAGCACTGTCACCAGCAATGGAAGCAGTCGCAAGGCGCGGTTCCATAGGAATCGGTGATAAATGACGGTCCGCCCGCCGAGCAGTTTGGCGAAAAGGTACCCACTCAGGGTCATGAATAAGGCAACGCCCACATGCCCTTCGTCGAGTATTGCCAATGGAAATATGACGGGGGATTGACTGAACGGAACAGGGGTGCCGGAAGTCCAGTGCAGAAAGTGCCAGATGAAGACCAAAAATGCGGCGAGCGCCCGCAGGTGGTCGAGCGCGATGTAGTGTGCCCCTGACGAGGATTTCATGAATGCGTTAGGTGGGTGGCCGTCGGGCAGGCGCCGAGCGGTTCATCTTATCAATCCATGCGGCACAATCCGCGCATCCATCGATCCCCAACCGCCGCCGCACCATGACCGATCTGCAATCCATCGCCCCGCGCGACAAGGCCGAAATCCTGGCCCAGGCGCTGCCGTACATCCGCAAGTTCCACGGCAAGACCATCGTCATCAAGTACGGCGGCAACGCCATGACCGACCCCGATCTGCAGGCCGATTTCGCCGAGGACGTGGTGCTGCTCAAGCTGGTGGGCATGAACCCGGTGGTGGTGCACGGGGGCGGCCCGCAGATCGAGGCGGCGCTCAACCGCCTGGGCAAGAAGGGCCATTTCATCCAGGGCATGCGCGTGACCGATGCCGAGACCATGGAGGTGGTGGAATGGGTGCTGGCCGGCGAGGTGCAGCAGGACATCGTGGGCCTGATCAACCAGGCCGGCGGCAAGGCCGTGGGGCTGACGGGGCGCGACGGCGGCATGATCCGCGCGCAAAAGCTCAAGATGGTGGACAACAAGGACCCGAACATCGAGCACGATGTGGGGCAGGTGGGCGACATCGTCACCATCGACCCGAGCGTGGTGAAGGCGCTGCAGGACGATGCCTTCATCCCCGTCATCAGCCCGATCGGCTTCGGTGAGGCCAACGAGAGCTACAACATCAACGCCGACGTGGTGGCCAGCAAGCTGGCCACGGTGCTCAAGGCCGAGAAGCTGATGCTGCTGACCAACACGCCCGGCGTGCTCGACAAGGCCGGCGTGCTGCTCACCGACCTGAGCGCGCGCGAGATCGACGAGCTGTTTGCCGACGGCACCATCTCCGGGGGCATGCTGCCGAAGATCGCCGGCGCTCTGGACGCGGCCAAGAGCGGCGTGAACGCGGTGCACATCATCGACGGGCGCGTGCCGCACGCCATGCTGCTGGAGATCCTGACGGATCAGGCGTATGGCACCATGATCCGCAGCCATTGATGGAGAGCAACCCCCTGAGGCGCTGCGCGCCTTCCCCCTTCTCTCGCATCGCTACGCGCTGCGGGAAGGGGGACACCGCCGGCGGCCCGGCCAAGCCGGTTCCGCGGCGGTCGCTGGCGGCCTGCTGCGCGGCCTTTGGGTGGGCGGATTTGCGTCGGCTCTCCGCGTCTTCGTGCATACTCCCCATGCTAACGTCTGCCGCCGCAGGTGTTTCAACAGTTTTTGATACATACTCCTAGGGAGTATATGTAAATTACCCGAGCTACCCCATGCGCCTGCTGCTCGTGGAAGATGACGTCATGGTCGCCAGCGGCATCAAGCTGGGCCTGACGGATGCCGGCTACGCCGTCGACTGGGTGGGCAGCGGCGAGCGCGCCGAGGAAGTGCTGCGCAGCGAGACGTTCGACGCCGCCATCATCGACATCGGCCTGCCCGGCATCGACGGCATCGAGCTCACGCGCCGGCTGCGCCGCCCCGAGGTGGCGAGCCATGCCATGCCGGTGCTGATGCTCACCGCGCGCGACGCGCTGCAGGACCGGGTGCAGGGCCTGGACCACGGCGCCGACGACTACATGGTCAAGCCCTACGAGCTGCCCGAGCTGCTGGCCCGCCTGCGCGCGCTGCTGCGCCGCTCGCAGGCCGCGCTGAGCGCGGTGCTGTGCTTCGGCCCGCTGGAGCTCGACACCGCCGGGCGCCGCGCCTGCGTGCGGGCGGACTGCGGCGCGGCGCCCGCGCAGCCCATCGAGCTGGGCCCGCGCGAATGGACGGTGCTCGAGTACCTGATGCTCAACGCCCCCAAGCCGGCCCGCAAGGACAAGCTGCTGCAGGCCCTCACCGGCTGGGACAAGGAGATCACGCCCAACGCGGTGGAGGTGTACGTCTCGCGCCTGCGCGGCAAGCTGGAGCCGCACGGCGTGGCGTTGCGCTCCATCCGCGGTTTCGGCTACCGGCTGGAGCTGCTGGCCGCCGCCGAGCCGCGGTAGGTTCAACCTGGAAACGGCAGTTGACCGCTGCGTATCCCTTGCCAGGCCGCATGCAATCGAGCGTTGCCAGCTTCGATGGCGTTCACCTGGTGGGTGAGCGCGCCATGCACCTGCCGGCACCGCGTCGTCGCGCCTTGCCTGGCACCCCGATCACGGCACTGGCAGGCGCATCCAACTGCCGTTTCCAGGTTCAACCGGCTTGGAACGGCGAGTTTCAAGAACGCTGGACGCTCGCCAGCGGCAGGAACAAGGTCAGCGGCGAGTCTGGCAAGGCAATGAAGCCGTGATGCCGGTAAAAAGCCGCTGCCGCCTCGTCCTTGGCGTCCACCATCAGGGCGAAGGCGGCAATCTCCGAGCGGGCGGCGCGCTGGAGCGCATCGGCCAGCAGCGCACCGCCCAGGCCCTGGCCCTTGAAAGCCCGATCGACCGCCAGGCGGCCCATGCGAACGGCGGGCACGGTCGGATAGCGCGGCAGCTTCTTGCCGGTGCTGGCCGGAAGATCGGCCAGCAGCAGGCTTGCCGAGGCCAAGGTGTAGTAGCCCGCGATCTGCTCTCCGTCTGCCAGGGCCACGAAACAGGCAGCCACGCGGCGGCGAATGTCCTGGGTGACTTGCTCTCGCAGGTAGCGATTCAGCGGCTCCGAATCACTGCGGAAGGCAGCGCGGTCATGTGCAGCATCGAGCGGGGCAAGCTGCAACGGTGCGCGGCTCATTCCGTGCGCAAGAGCTTGCTGCGACGGGTAAAGGCACGTTCCAGAGCCGGGGCCGGCTTCGGTGGCGACAGCAGAGCTTGCGCGAAACATTCCTGATCGGCCAGCGACAGGCGGATGACTTCGGCTTGCTCGATGGCGCGCTGCGCAGCCTCCTGCACGGCGGACACCACGAAATCGGTCATGGTGCGCCCCTGTAGTTCGGCGGCACGCTTGAGCATCGAATGCAGATCGGTGCTGATTCGGGCTTCGAGACGGGCGGTAGAGGTAGTGGCGGGCATGGTTTTGTCCTGCTGAAGCAATCAAACGGCCAAGTGCCGTGCAACTCAGGGCGGAATTTTCGGCGGTTCCGGCGTACTCTACGTTAGCGTACGATTTTCCCCGTTTTCTGAGCGACCCCATTTTCTGAGCGACCCCAAGTGGAACGTCCAAAACTCTTGCGTACGACCGAGAGGGTAAGGTTGTGTTCGCATTTCCAACCTGTTTGGTTCCGGCTCCGCCGGCTTGGGATGATCGCTAAAAACGGCAGTTGAATCCCCAAAATTCGAGCAAGCACCTGTCACGCATTGAGTTTCCATGCTTTCCAGACTCACCCATTCGGAGCTGCTCTGCCGTCACTTGAAGTCTTTGGAAACCCGCATGGATATTGGGCTTCTTCAGTTTGTCGGTTGGTTCAACCGCCGTTTCTAGGATGGTGGCGAAGTTCGCGCCTGCCATGACCGCCGGGGTGCGCAACCGGCTGCTGGTGCTGCTCATCGTGCCGCTGTGCCTGCTGGCGCTGCTCAACGCCTGGCTCGACTACCGCTCCGCCGACGACGCCGCCCTGCGGCAGGACCGCAACCTGCTGCGCATGGTGCCGCTGCTGGGCGACTCCATCGTCGCCCCCGCCGCGCTGCCGGGCGACCCGCCGCTGCTGCTGGCCCCGCCGCTCGAAGAGTTCCTGAAGGAGCGCGCGGGCTATTGCGCCTACGCCGTCTTCGACCTGTCGGGCCGGCTGCTGTACGGCGACCTGTGGCTGGGCATGGAGGCGCCGCCGGCCACCGCCAGCCCCGAGTTCCACAGCATGGAGTGGGGCGGCGTCACTTACCGCATCGTCGCGCAGCGCGTGCACACCGCGGCGGGCGAGCTGGTGCTGGCGCTGGCCGACGGCTCCAACCCGCGCCAGCACTGGCTCAGCCGCACGCTGCTGCGCGTGCTGCTGCCCAACGCGGTGCTGCTGGCCGCCGCCGTGCTGGCCGTGGGCTGGGCCGTGCGCCGCGCCTTCAAGCCGCTGCGCGACCTGGCCGAGGCGGTGGAGCGGCGCTCCCCGCGCGACCTGAGCCCCATCGACGAGGCCGCCTCGCCGCTGGAGGTGCGGCCGCTGGTGGGGGCGCTCAACCGGCTGTTCAGCCTGGTGGACGCGCAGGCCGAAAGCCAGCGCAGGTTCATCGCCGACGCCGCGCACCAACTGCGCACGCCGCTGGCCGGCGTGCAGGCGCAGGTCGAGGCATGGGCGCTGGCGGCGCAGGTGGGATACAAGCCAAATCAGCCCGCAGCGCAGGCGGATCAAGCGCCGGGCGCTATCGTTTTGGAAGCGCAGCAACTGCACAAGCTGCGCCTGGCCACGCGCCGCACGTCGCAACTGGCCAACCAATTGCTGGCGCTGTCGCGCGCCGACGCGCGGGCCATGGAGGCGCAGCCCATGGAGCGCGTGGACCTCAAGGACTTGTGCGAGGCCATGCTGGAGCAGCACCTCGACGCGGCCACCGCCAAGCACATCGATCTGGGCCTCGACGCCGCGCCAGCCCGCACCACGGGCCATGGCTGGCTGCTGCGCGAGCTGCTCGGCAACCTGGTGGACAACGCGGTGCGCTATACGCCCGAGGGCGGCACCGTCACCATCCGCTGCGGCGTGGAGACTGCGCCCGGCGGCCACGCCCAGCCATTTCTGCAGGTGGAGGACGATGGCCCGGGCATCGCGCCGGCGGAGCGCGCGCGCGTGGCGCAGCGCTTCTACCGCGTGCCCGGCACCGTGGGCGAGGGCAATGGCCTGGGCCTGGCCATTGCCGAGGAAATCGCGCGGCTGCACCGCGCCGCGCTGTCGCTGGCCAGCGGCGGCGGCGGGCGCGGGCTGGTCGTGACACTGGTGTTTGCGCGCTGAGAACCGTTCTGGTTTTTGGGGGCGAGGGATGCAAAACCGGTATGCGAGAATGAATTGCATACGAATTACAACGAGCCATGCCGCACGAAGACAGCCCCCCTGCTGCGCCCCCTGCGCCCCCCGCGCCGGCACCTGCCGGCACCGCGCCGCGCCGGCGCCCGAAGCCCGGCGAGCGGCGCCTGCAGATACTGCAGACCCTGGCCGCCATGCTGCAGGAGCCCGCGGCGGAGCGCGTCACGACGGCGGCGCTGGCGGCGCGGCTGGGCGTGAGCGAGGCGGCGCTGTACCGCCACTTCGCCAGCAAGGCGCAGATGTTCGAGGGGCTGATCGATTTCGTGGAGCAGAGCGTGTTCACGCTGGTGGGCCAGATCGTCGAGAGCGGGGGCGAGGAGGGCGACGCAGACGCCGGCAGCCGGCAGGCCGGGCGCATCGTTGCGCTGGTGCTGCAGTTCGGCGAACGCAACCCCGGCATGGTGCGCGTCATGGTGGGCGACGCGCTGGTGTACGAGCACGCGCGCCTGCGCCAGCGCATGAACCAGTTTTTCGACCGCATCGAATCCACCCTGCGCCAGTGCCTGCGCCCCGCTGCCGGCGCCGCAGGCTCGCAGACCCCCAGCGTGGACGCGCAGGTGCGCGCCAGCACGCTGGTGGCGTTCATGATCGGGCGGCTGCAGCGCTACGAGCGCTCGGACTTCCGCCGCCTGCCGGGCGAACTGCTGCAGCCCGCGCTGGCGCTCATGCTGTAGCAGCCCCACCCCCGCTGGAGATTCCCCCATGAAACTCGTCCGCTACGGCGCGCCGGGGCGCGAAAAGCCCGGCCTCATCGATGCCGAGGGCCGGCTGCGCGCGCTCGGCGCGCTGCTGCCCGACATCGGGCCCGCGCAACTGGGCGAGGCGGCGCTGGCGCGGCTGCGCCGCGTGCGGGCGGAGTCGCTGCCGATCGTGCGCGGCGCGCCGCGCATCGGCTGCCCGGTGGCGGGCATCGGCAAGTTCGTGGCCATCGGCCTCAACTACGCCGACCATGCAGCAGAGGCCGGCATGCCCGTGCCCCGCGAGCCCATCGTGTTCATGAAGGCCACGAGCTGCATCCAGGGCCCGGACGACGCGGTGATGCTGCCCAAGGGCTCGAAGAAGACCGACTGGGAGGTGGAGCTGGGCGTGGTCATCGGCACCCGCGCGCGCCACGTGGCGCGCAAGGACGCGCTGGCCCACGTGGCCGGCTACTGCGTGGTCAACGACGTGAGCGAGCGCGAATACCAGATCGAGCGCGGCGGCACCTGGGACAAGGGCAAGGGCTGCGACACTTTCGGCCCCATCGGCCCCTGGCTGGTCACGCGCGAGGAGGTGCCCCAGCCGCAGCGCCTGGAGCTGTGGCTAGACGTGAATGGCCGGCGCATGCAGACCGGCAGCACCCGCACCATGGTGTTCGGCGTGGCGCAGATCGTGAGCTACGTGAGCCGCTTCATGACGCTGGAGCCCGGCGACGTGATCGCCACCGGCACCCCGCCCGGCGTGGGCATGGGCATGAAGCCGCCGGTGTTCCTCAAGCAGGGCGACGCGCTGGAACTGGGCATCGAGGGCCTGGGGCGGCAGCGGCAGGCGGTGGTGGCGTTCAAGCCCTGAAGGGCGCGCAGTCCTCGAAACGGTTTACCCATGGGCGCATTTGCGCCGCCCGCCGCAAAATAGCATGCTCGTTCTTTTCCAGGCGGCCATGTCCACCCTCGTACCCATCGTTCCCCTCGCGCGTGAAAAGCGCGGGCCGCAGAAGGGCCGGCAGACCAAGGCCGCCATCGTCGATGCCGCCCTGGCGCTGGCCACGCAGATCGGGCTGCAGGGGCTGTCCATCGGCGCGCTGGCCGAAGTGATGGGCATGCGCAAGTCGGGCGTGCTCGCCCACTTCGGCTCGCGCGAGGAACTGCAGATTTCCGTGGCGCGCCAATACCATGTGCGGTTCGAGATCCACGGCCTGATCCTCGCGCTGCACTACGCGGCGCGCTTTCTCAAGACGCCCGGCTCCATCGCCCGCGCCAACCGCGGCTTCGACGACATCCTGGTGCAGTGTCAAACGCCAAGCAGCACTCGCATAAAACCGCGCCTTTTGACGCATGGCGGCGGTGCAAATCCGCGCGCTAGCGACGGCCATCGCTGTGGCTTGCGCCTTGCCCTGCGCCAAAACGCATTGCTTTATTGGTGCCGCCAAGCATCGAACACTGCGCTAGCGCGCCGCGGTGCCGCCGCGGCCTGACCCGATTCATCCAAGACCCATTCAGGAGCAGACGACATGCCCACCTATACCCCGCCCCTGCGCGACATGCAGTTCGTGATGCACGAGGTGCTGAAGGTCGCCGAGGAATTCAAGGCCCTGCCGCCCCACGCCGACGTGGACGCCGGCACCATCGACGCGGTGCTGCAAGAAGGCGGCAAGTTCGCCGCCGAGGTCATGCTGCCGCTCAACCTCGGCGGCGACGAAGAGGGCTGCACGCTCGACAAGACCACCCATGCCGTCACCACGCCCAAGGGATTCAAGGAGGCTTACGCCAGGTATGTGGAGGGCGGCTGGGCCGCGCTTTCGTGCGATCCGGCCTATGGCGGGCAGGGGCTGCCGTTCGTCGTCAACCAGAACTTCTACGAGATGATGAACTCGGCCAATCAGGCCTGGGCCATGTACCCGGGCCTGTCGCACGGCGCCTACGAGGCGCTGCGCGCGCACGGCACCGATGCGCAGAAGAAGCTCTACCTGCCGCGCCTCATCAGCGGCGAGTGGACCGCCACCATGTGCCTGACCGAGCCGCACTGCGGCACCGACCTGGGCCTGCTGCGCACCAGGGCCGAGCCCGTGCCGGGGGCTCCCGACGGCACCTGCCGCATCACCGGCAGCAAGATCTTCATCAGCGCGGGCGAGCACGACTTCACCGAGAACATCGTGCACCTGGTGCTCGCGCGCCTGCCCGATGCGCCCGCGGGCAGCAAGGGCATCAGCCTGTTCGTGGTGCCGAAGTTCCTGGTGAACCCCGATGGCAGCCTGGGCGAGCGCAACGCCATTTATTGCGGCGGACTGGAGCGCAAGATGGGCATTCACGGCAACGCCACCGCGCAGATGGTCATCGATGGCGCCATGGGCACGCTGGTGGGCCAGCCCCACAAGGGCCTGGCCGCGATGTTCGTGATGATGAACACCGCGCGCCTGGGCGTGGGCAACCAGTCGCTGGGCCTGACGGAAGTGGCCTACCAGAACGCCCTGGCCTATGCCAAGGATCGCATCCAGATGCGCAGCCTGTCGGGCGCCAAGGCCCGGGACAAGCCCGCCGACCCGATCATCGTGCACCCCGACGTGCGCCGCATGCTGCTGACCGCCAAGGCCTATGCCGAAGGCGCGCGCGCGCTGCTCAACTATTGCGCCCTGTTGCTCGACAAGGAGCAGCACCACCCCGATGCCAAGGTGCGCGCCGACAGTGCCGAACTGGTGGCGCTGCTCACGCCCATCGCCAAGGCTTTCGTCACCGACAACGGCTGGACCGCTACGGTGGCATGCCAGCAGGTTTTCGGCGGCCACGGCTACATCCACGAATGGGGCATGGAGCAGTTCGTGCGCGACGCGCGCATCAACATGATCTACGAAGGCACCAACGGCATCCAGGCGCTGGATTTGCTGGGCCGCAAGGTGCTGGGCGACAACGGCGCGTCGCTCAAAAAGTTCGGCAAGCTGGTGGCGAAGCTGGTGGAGGAGGAGGGCGTGAGCGAGAAGATGGCCGAGTTCATCAACCCGCTCGCCTACCTGGGCGACCAGATGACCAGGTTCACCACCGAGATCGGCTTCAAGGCGCTGGGCAACCCCGACGAGGCGGGCGCCGCTGCCGTGGACTACCTGCGCGTGGCCGGCCACCTGGTGTTCGGCTACTTCTGGGCCCGCATGGCGCAGGCCGCGCTGCGCGCCATCGAGGGCGGCAGCGCCGACCCGTTCTATGCCGCCAAGCTGCAGACCGCGCGCTTCTATTTCGCCAGGCTGTTCCCCGAGACGGCCACGCTCATGCGCACCGCGCGCGCGGGTGCCGGGGTGCTCATGGATACCGATGCCGCGCTGGCCTGATTCGGCCGGCCTGTTCATTTACAAGCGAAATCGCATGGAAACGCTTATTCCAAGGGCGGCGGCAGCTATCTTTTTGATAGTATCAGGCAGTGCCGCGCAGGCGCAGATGGGCCCGCTGGGCCTGTGGCGCAGCGTGGACGACAAGGTTCACGCCCATCGACGGGGCGGCGCGCGGCGCGCGCCGCGAAGTGCGCGGCTCCCTGGGCCCGTTCTGGCGCACGCAAACCTGGGTGCGCATCGCGGCCCCGCAGTGAATACGGAGAACCCATGACCACCAGGATGCTCGTGAGAAAAGTCGCCGTGCTCGGCGCGGGCGTGATGGGCGCGCAGATCGCGGCCCACCTCGTCAACGTGAAAGTGCCCGTGCTGCTGTTCGACCTGGCCGCGGATATGGCCCCCACGCTCCCCGCTGCGCGTGGTTCGCTGCCCCCCGGGGGGGCGGGTTGCGCCTTGGGGCGGCCCGGCGGTGGGGCCGGCCCCAAGAGCGCGATCGCGCTGAGGGCCATCGACAACCTCGGGAAGCTCAAGCCCGCGCCGCTGGGGCTGGCGGACGATGCCGCCCTGATCCAGCCCGCCAACTACGCGGAGCACCTGGCGCTGCTCCAGGAATGCGACCTGGTCATCGAGGCCATCGCCGAGCGCATGGACTGGAAGACCGCCCTGTACCGCCAGGTCGCGCCGTTCATCGCGCCGCACGCCATCCTGGCCAGCAACACCTCGGGCCTGTCGATCACGACGCTGGGCGAGGCGCTGCCCGAGGCGATCCGCCCGCGCTTTTGCGGCATCCACTTCTTCAACCCGCCGCGCTACATGCAACTGGTGGAGCTGATCGCCACGCCCGCCACGCGGCCCGAGGTGCTCGACCAGATCGAAACCTTCGCCACCCGCACGCTGGGCAAGAGCGTGGTGCGCGCCCGGGATACGCCCAACTTCATCGCCAACCGCGTCGGCGTCGCCGGCATTCTGGCGACCATCCAGGAGGCCGAAAAATTCGGCCTGGCCTACGACGTGGTGGACGACCTGACCGGCAAGCGCCTGGGGCGCGCCAGCTCGGGCACCTTCCGCACCGCCGACGTGGTGGGGCTGGACACCGTGGCCCACGTCATCCGCACGCTGCAGGACAACCTAGACGAGCAATCCGACCCGTTCCATGCCAGCTATGGCACGCCCGCGGTGCTGAAGACGCTGCTGGAGCTGGGCAACCTGGGCCAGAAGACCCAGGCGGGTTTCTACAAGAAGGTGGGCCGCGACATCCTGCGCTTCGACCTGGCCAGCCGCGGCTACGTGCCCGGCGGCCAGAAGGCCGACGAGGTGTATGGCCGCATGCTGAAGAAACCGGCCGCCGAGCGGCTGCGGCTGCTGCGCAACGCCGAGGGGCCGCAGGGCCGGTTCCTCTGGGCCATCCTGCGCGACGGCTTCCATTACGCCGCCGTGCATCTGCAAACCATTGCCGACAATGCGCGCGACGTGGACCAGGCCATGCGCTGGGGCTTCGGCATGCGGCAGGGCCCGTTCGAGCTGTGGCAGGAGGCCGGCTGGCTGCAGGTGGCCCGATGGGTGCAGGAGGACATCGATGCCGGCCGGGCGCTCTGCAGCGCGCCGCTGCCGCAATGGGTGTTCGACGGCCCGGTCGCCCAGGCGGGCGGCGTGCACACGCCCGAGGGCTCGTGGAGCCCGGCGCAGGGCGGCTTCGTGCCGCGCCGCGACCTGCCGGTCTATGGCCGCCAGGTCTTCCGCGAAGGCGTGCTCGGCGACGGCCAGGTGCCGTTCGGCCAGGCCGGCGCCACGGTGTTCGAGGACGACTCCATCCGCCTCTGGACGCTGCCCAGCCATGCCGGCGTGCTGATCGCGAGCATCCGCACGAAGATGCACGCCATCGGCCCCGGCGTGGTCGAAGGGCTGGTGCGCGCGGCGGAGCTGGCCGAGCGCGACTACCAGGCGCTGGTGGTCTGGCAGGGCGACGAGCCGTTCAGCGTGGGCGCGGATTTGCAGGCCATGCTGCCGGCGTTCGCCGTCGCGGGCGTCGACGCCATCGAGGGCGCGGAGCAGGAGATGCAGCAGTTGATGCTGCGCCTGCGCTACGCCGCGGTGCCGGTGGTGTCGGCCATCCGCGGCATGGCGCTGGGCGGCGGCTGCGAGCTGGCCGTGCATTCGGCGCGCCGGGTGGCGGCGCTGGAAAGCTACATCGGCCTGGTCGAGGTGGGCGTGGGCCTGGTGCCCGGCGCCGGGGGACTGACCTACATCGCGCGCCGCGCGGCGGAGAACGCGGCGGCCAGCACCGACCGCGATCTGCTCAAGTTCCTCGCCGAGCCCTTCAAGGCCGCGGCCATGGCCACCGTGGGCACCAGCGCGCTGGAGAGCCGCAGGATCGGCTACCTGCTGGACAGCGACGTGGTCGTGGCGCACAAGGACGAGCTGCTGTCCGTGGCGCTCAACGAGGCCGCCGCGCTGGCCGGGGCCGGCTGGCGCCCGCCGATGAAGCGCCTGTTTCCCGTGGCCGGGCGCAGCGGCATCGCCACCATCGAGGGTTCGCTGGTCAACCTGCGCGACGGCGGCTTCATCAGCGCGCACGACTTCCACATCGCCAGCCAGATCGCCACGGTGGTCTGCGGCGGCGACGTGGACGCCGGCACGCTGGTCAGCGAGGAATACCTGATGGCGCTGGAGCGCAAGGCGTTCTGCGGCCTCATCGTCCACCCCAGGACGCAGGAACGGATCATGGGCATGCTCAGCACGGGCAAGCCCCTGCGCAACTGAACGTGAACGTGAACGGCACGACGCGAAGGAACATGCACATGAAACAGCTACAGGACGCCTACATCGTCGCCGCCACGCGCACGCCCATCGGCCGCTCGCACCGCGGCTACTTGCGCAACACCCGGCCCGACGAGCTGCTGGCCACCATCGTGCGGGCCGCGCTGGCGCAGGTGCCGCGGCTGGACCCGGCGGCCATCGAGGACGTGGTCTGCGGCTGCGCCATCCCCGAAGGCCCGCAGGGCCTGAACGTGGCGCGCATCGGCGCCATGCTGGCGGGCCTGCCCGCCAGCGTGGGCGGCATCACCGTGAACCGCTTCTGCGCCTCGGGGCTGTCTGCCGTGCAGATGGCCGCGGACCGCATCCGCGTGGGCGAGGCCGATGTGATGGTCGCCGCCGGCGTGGAGAGCATGAGCATGGTGCCCATGATGGGCAACTCGCCCTCGCTGTCGCCCTCCATCTTCGCGCGCGACGGTGATGTGGGCATCGCCTACGGCATGGGCCTGACCGCCGAGCGCGTGGCGCGGCAGTGGAAGGTGGACCGCGCGGCGCAGGACGCCTTCGCGCTCGAATCGCACCGCCGCGCCATCGCCGCGCAGCAGGCCGGCGAGTTCGCCGACGAGATCACGCCCGTGGAGGTGACCGACCGCACGGCCAGCCTGGAGGCGGGCGAGTCCGTTGCCAGTACCCGCACCGTGCGTCTCGACGAAGGGCCGCGCGCCGACACCAGCATCGAAGGGCTGGCAAAACTCAGGACCGTGTTCGCCGCGCGCGGCAGCGTCACGGCGGGCAACAGCTCGCAGACCAGCGACGGCGCGGGCGCGCTGATCCTGGCCAGCGATGCGGCGGTGAAGCGCTTCGACCTCGCGCCGCTCGCGCGCTTCGTCAGCTTCGCCAGCAAGGGCGTGCCGCCGGCCATCATGGGCATCGGCCCCATCGAGGCCATTCCCGCCGCGCTGCGCAGCGCGGGGCTGCGGCAGGACGCGATCGACTGGATCGAGCTCAACGAAGCTTTCGCCGCGCAGTCGCTCGCGGTCATCCGCACCCTGGGGCTGGATGCGGCCAGGGTCAACCCCATGGGCGGCGCCATCGCGCTGGGTCACCCGCTGGGCGCCACGGGCGCCATCCGCGCGGCCACCGTGGTGCACGCGCTGCGCCGCCACAAGCTGCGCCACGGCATGGTCACCATGTGCGTGGGCATGGGGCAGGGCGCGGCGGGAATTTTCGAGCGGGTGTAGCGCGCACGACTGCGCACCGGCCGAAATGCCGGCACACTTGGCACCCCATGGAGACTACACCACCACACCCCTTCGATCAGGCGCTGGCGCTGCAGGCTGCCGCCCCGGGCCGCTGGCGCGGCCATACCAGCGCCGCTTACTGGAACATGGTGGGGCCGTTCGGCGGCATCACCGCGGCCACGCTGCTGCGCGCCGTGCAACTGCACCCGGACCTGCTTGGCGAGCCGCTGTCGCTCACCGTGAACTACGCCGGGCCGCTGGCCGAGGGCCCGTTCGAGATCGTGGCCCAGCCCGCGCGCACCAACCGCTCCACCCAGCACTGGACGCTCTCGATGCTGCAGCGCGACCCGCAGGGCGCCGACGTGCTCACCACCACCGCCACGGCGGTCACCGCCGCGCGGCGCGAGACCTGGAGCGTGTCGGACATGCCCATGCCCGCCGTGCCCGCGCCCAGCGAGGTGCAGCGCGTGCCCTTGTTCGAGGGCGTGGAGTGGGTCAACCGCTACGAGTTCCGCCCCGTCCACGGCGCCATCCCCACCGTCTGGAACGGCCAGGGCGAGGGCAGCGAGACCCGGCTGTGGATGCGCGACGGCGGCGGCCGCCCGCTGGACTTCTGCGCGCTCGCGGCCATGGCCGACATCTTCTTCCCGCGCGTCTGGCTGCGCCGCGCCACGCGCGTGCCGGCGGGCACCGTGTCCATCACCATCTATTTCCATGCCGGTGCGGCCCGGCTGGCCGAGACCGGCACGGGCTATCTGCTGGGCCGGGTGCGCGCGCAGGAGTTCCGCAACGGCTTTTTCGACCATAGCGCGCAGCTCTGGAACGAGGCCGGCAGCATGCTCGCCACCACGCACCAGATCGTTTACTTCAAGGAATAGCCCCATGGCGCAAGACATCCTCGTCCACACCGAAGCCGGCGTGGCCACCATCACGCTCAACCGCGTAGAGAGGAAGAACTCCCTCACCGCCGCGATGTACACCGCGCTGGCCGATGCCCTGCAGGCCGCAGGAGCCGACTCCGGCGTGCGCGTGGCGGTGGTGCAGGGCCATGCCACCATCTTCAGCGCGGGCAACGACATCGCCGATTTCCTGGATGCGCCGCCGGCCATGCCCGACGCGCCGGTGTACCGCTTCCTGCACGTCCTTGCGGCCTTCCCCAAGCCGCTGGTGGCGGCGGTGTGCGGCCCGGCGGTGGGCATCGGCACCACCATGCTGCTGCACTGCGACCTGGTGTACGCGGGCGACAACGCGGCGTTCTCGATGCCGTTCGTCAACCTCGGCATCTGCCCCGAGGCGGCATCCACGCTGCTGCTGCCGCAGATGCTGGGCTACCACCGCGCCGCCGAGGCGCTGCTGCTGGGCGAGCCCTTCATGGCCGAGGCCGCGCTGGAGGTGGGCCTGGTCAACCGCGTGGTGCCGCCCACCGAGGCCAATGCCGTGGCGCAGGCCCAGGCCCGCAAGCTCGCAGCCAAGCCGCTGTCGTCGCTGACGGTCACCAAGCGCCTCATGAAGCAGGGCCAGGCCGCGCAGGTGCAGGCACGCATGGAAGAGGAAGGCGCCATCTTCGGGCGCATGCTGCACGAGCCCGCCGCCCGCGAGGCATTCACCGCGTTCATGGCAAAGCGCAAGCCCGACTTCAGCGCGTGCTGAGGTCGTGTCGCCCGCGGGTGCTCCGGGCGCGGCAGGCAGGCATCCCCCGGAAGTCCGGACGGCACCTTGCGCAGTGCGCTGGCCCGGGCCATCCGCACGAACCCGGTGCTCCTGAAAATATAGCTGCAAGCGCCGCAGGCATGGCGGCCCATGCCACAATGTGGCCCGCAAACGCTGCTGCCTTTTGTCCCGCCCACAGCGTTCAGCCCCTGTTGCTCAGCTCCACACCAGGTACGCCATGGCCCACCCAACCATCACCTTGTTCTGTGTACTGGCCCCGATGGCCTGCGCCCTGGCAGCGCCACCTGCGGCGCCTGGCCCCACGGTCTGGACCAACACAATCGGCATGGCCTTCGTGAAAGTACCGGCAGGCAGCTTCTGGATGGGCAGTGGCGAATCCCCCGACACGCTGGCCCAGGCCTTCCCCCAGCTGGAGCGTGAGCGGTTCACCCAGCTCGCCGACGAAGCCCCGGTGCACCGCGTGCGCATAAGCCGCGCTTTCTATCTGGGGCAGCATGAAGTCACCGTGGGGCAGTTTCGCCGGTTCATCGAAGCCTCGGGTTACCGCCCGGAATCGGAGGCTGACGGCACCGGCGGCTATGGCTACAACCCCGACTACGACCCCGCCACCACGGCACGCGGCGATGCGTTTGAAGGACGCAACCCCCGCTACTCCTGGCGCAACCCGGGTTTCGCGCAGGATGAAACCCATCCCGTGGTCAACGTGACCTGGAACGACGCCCAGGCGCTGGCCGCCTGGCTGAGCCGCACCGAAGGCCACCACTACCGCCTGCCCACAGAAGCAGAGTGGGAATACGCCTGCCGCGCCGGCACCCGCACCCGCTACCCGCATGGCGATGCGCCCGCGGGGCTGGCGCAGGAGGCCAACGTCTTCGACCAGGCCGCCGCGCCCTATTGGCCGCGCTGGCAGCAGCATGCATTGGCCCGCAGCGACGGCTATGCCTTCACGGCGCCGGTGGGCCGTCTGGCCCCCAATACCTTCGGGCTGCATGACATGCTGGGCAACGCGTGGGAATGGGTGTCTGACTGGCATGGCGACAATTACTACGCCCAGTCGCCTGGCACCGACCCGCAAGGCCCCGCCGAGGGCAGCGTGCGGGTGCGCCGCGGCGGCTCGTGGCACACCTGGGCGTTCTATGCCCGCTGCAGCTACCGCAACTGGAACAGCCCCGACACACGTTACACGCTGGTGGGCATGCGGCTGGTGCGCGAAATCGGGCCGCGCTGAACGCCTGTCGACCCTCTGGGCGGCTGCACCGTCACCACCAGGCTGTCACCAAACCGTCATAGGGCCGCCTTCCTGGCAGGCGCTAATACCGTCTGAACTTGCGGAGAATTAATCGATGCTCAAGGAAAAAGCGGTTGCATCCCTGGGGCAGCCCTCGCTGCTGATGCCGGCGTGGATCAAGGCGGCCCTGGCAGCCAACGACCGGCTCAAGCTGTACCTGACCCTGCTTCAATCGGCGGCGCAGCATGCGTCAACGCCCGATGGGCCGGTGGGGCGCTGGGAAGAGGATATCGCGCACGCGGGGTTGCAGGACGCACCCTGGGCCCAGGAACTGGTAAGCGGCGCTTACTACGACGACGACCTGCTGATCCTGCCCCACATGGAAAACCTGCTGGAGGCCCTCTCCAACGACCTGTCCATCATGGCCCGCCCCGTGTGCGACACCGGGCAGGCCAGTGCCTCCGACATCGCCGGGCGGCGCGACTACTGGCTGCAGCAACTGCACACCCTGGCCGACAACGAAGGCTTGCCCCGCGCGGCATTGAATGAACTCACCCACGGCGACCGCCAGCGCGGCGACAGCCTGCACCTGCTGGTGATGGACCTGCACAAGCAGATCAATGCGTTGTCGAGCGAACTGGCCACCGAAGATATCGATGGCGCCCACGCCTGGCAGGTGAACGACGATGACCGGCCGCTGATCCGCGCCTTCATGCGCGGGCTGCACCGCACGGCCGCCCTGAAGTTCTCGCACCCCGGGCTGGACACCGCCGTCACGCGCGACGGCGAGCGGCTGCTGATCCAGAACGACATCGGCACCAACGACGTCCATGTGCTGGTGATCGAGGTGCAGGACAACACCATCTCGCTCACCTATTCCGACCTGCACCCGGGCCGCTTCGGCTTTTTCCGGCAGATGCTCGAAGACATGGGCTTTACCTGGCAGATTTTCGACCCCCGGGTCTCTGAAGGGCTCAACGCCGGCAAGCCCTACATGGTGGGCCAGGCCCGCCTGGAGGCGCAGAACAACGCCCAGCTACAAGCCGGCCTGGAGAACGTGGCCTCGCGCATCGTCTTCGTGATCGACTGGAACCGGGCCCGCAAGCGCCTGCAGCATTTCGTGGGCAAGTCCCAGGCCGTCGAGTTGCTCTCGCAGGCCGCGCGCAACGACTGGGGCCACATTGCCTGGCTGATGGCGGGGGCCGAGCGCCTGGTCTACAACGCCATGCAGTCCCTGGACATTGAGGCCTTCCAAGTGGGCGACCGGCTCGACGACGTGCTGGGCGAAGCCGTCGCCAGCGCCTATCTGCTGGAGCTGCTGCGCATCTCCAGCGTGCTGCTGCGCCAGCAGCAGCCCATATCGCTGGTGGCCGATGAAGCGCGCGTGCTGCTGGCGCGCGTGCTGCGCCAGCGCACCTTCGAATTCGACCTGCTGGCCGAGCACGCCGCCTTCACGCACGCGCTGGCCGAGGGCCTGTGCGATGCCCTGGAAAACCCCGGCGATGCCGCCCAGACCCAGGCCCAGGTGCTGCGTGCCAAGAACTGGGAGCGTCAGGCCGATCACCTGCTCATGGATGCCCGCGAGCGGGCCGAGCGCAGGCCCCGCTGGCTGCCGGTCGTGGACTGCCTGGCCAAAGCCGACGATGTGGCCGATGCGCTGGAAGAAGCCACCTTCATGCACTCGCTCACACTCATTCATCCAGCGCCCGGCTTGCCCGCTGACGTGCGCGCAGCGCTGTGCCAGCTGGCGGCCACCACCCTGGCCGCCATCCAGGACCAGGTCAAGGCCATCGAGATCGCCCGCCAGGTCAGCCAGCGGGCCGATGGCCCCGACAGCGAGCTGTTCCTGCAGACCCTGTGGCGCATGCTGCGCGCCGAGCGCCAGTGCGACGAACTGTTTCGCCAGGCCCGCACCACCATGGTCAAGAACCTGCACAACGCCCCGATGGACCTGATGCTGGCCAATGACCTGGCCGCCACGATTGAAAAAGCCACCGACAACCTGCTGCAGGTCGGCTATGCACTGCGCCAGATGGTGCTCAACAAAACAGGAATGTCGGCATGAAATCCAACTCCAGCCTGCCCAAGCATCTGTACCTCATCCACACGCCGGCCAGCCAAAACCTGCACAAGCCCTCGCGGGAAACCATGGGCTCCAAGGGCTACAACCTGCACCGCATGACCCAGGCCGGGCTGAACGTTCCCGCCGCGCTGGTCATTGGAACGTATTTCACCCACGCCCCGCAAAATTGCTTCCTGCCGGTATTCTCCGTGGGCCTGCACGCGCTGGAAGAAAGCACCGGCCTGCTGTTTGGCGACGAGCGCAACCCGCTGATTTTGTCGGTGCGTTCAGGCGCCCCGGTATCGATGCCGGGCATGCTTGAAACCCTGCTCAACATCGGCCTGAACGACCACACCCTGCCCGGCCTGGTGCGCCAGACCGGCAACCCCCGCATGGCCTGGGATGCCTACCGGCGCCTGGTGGCAAGCTACGGCGAGGTAGTGCAAGGGCTGCCTGCAGCGCTTTTCGAAGCCGAAATCAACCGCGTTACCCAGGGCGAGGACGAGCGGCTGCTCGACTTCAACCAGCTGCGCCAGCTCACGCGCAGCTTTCTGGCCATCTATGAAACCCATGCCGGCCGGCCCTTTCCGCAAGACGCACGCGAACAGCTCTCCGGCGCCATCGAGGCGGTGTTTGCCTCATGGAATGCCGACAAGGCGGTGGAATACCGGCGCATCAACCAGATCGACCACGACATGGGCACCGCCGTGATCCTGCAACGCATGGTGTTCGGTAACACCGGCGGGCATTCTGGTGCCGGCGTGGGCTTCACGCGCGACCCCAGCACCGGAGAAAACCGCCTGTGGGTGGACTTTCTGGCCAACGCGCAGGGCGAAGACGTGGTCTCGGGCCGGCGCAATGCGCACGGCCATGCCACCCTGGAGGCGGTGGCGCCCGATGCCTGGCAACAGCTGCAGGCCTCGGCCCACGCGCTGGAGCAGCATTTCAAGGACATGCAAGACTTCGAATTCACCGTGCAGGACGGCGTGCTGCACATGCTGCAAACACGCGACGGCAAGCGCACCCCGCTGGCCACCGTGCGCATTGCCCTGGACCTGCTCGATGAAGGGCTGATCGACAGCGCCGAGGCCTTGGCACGCACCCAGGCCATCCCGGAAGACAAACTGGGCACTGTGCGCATCGTCGCCAGCGACGACCCCGACAACGCCCCCACCCCGCTGGCCCTGGCCAACCCCGCCTGCTCGGGCGTGGCGTCCGGCGCCATTGCGCTGGACGCGCAGGCGGTGGATCGCCTGGTGCAGCGCAGCGTGCCAGCCATCCTGGTGCGCCAGGACGCCGAAACCAGCGACATCACCGCCATGCAAGGAGCGCAAGGCCTGCTCACCCAGCGCGGCGCCCGCACATCGCATGCCGCCGTGGTGGCGCGGCAGATGGGCAAAACCTGCCTGGTGGGCTGCACGGCGCTGCACATCGACGAAGCCGCGCGCACTGTGCAAATTGGCAGCCAGACCCTGGCCGAGAACGAGCTGATCACCCTGGACGGCAACGACGGTGCCATCTACGCGGGCCAGGCCACCAGCGCCCTGGTGCCCGACACCGCGCTGCGCGAGCGGCTGAAAGAACTGCGCAGCCAGCACCACGGCAAAAAGGCGCGCAACCATGGACGCTGATGATCCTGGAAACAGCAGTTGACCGCTTTGCATCCCTTGCCAGGCCGCATGCAATCGAGCGTTGCCGGCTTCGATGGGGTTCACCTCGCGGGTGAGAGCGCCATGCACCTGCCAGCACCGCGCTCGGCGCACCATGCGGCGTTGCTCCTCCTTGCGGGCAGCAAGCCCGCCGCGTCGTCGCGTCTTGCCTGGCACCCCGATCACGGCACCGGCAGGCGCATCCAACTGCCGTTTCCAGGATGATTTTTTGGGACGTCGAGCCCAAACATAACCCATCGCCTGGACTGGCTGTGCCGATCAGTCAAGGTTTCGCCCGGTTGCAGTTCAGCAACTGCCCATGGCCTCGCACGTGGACAGCACCGAGTTCGACCTGCTGGTCAGCGTCACCGAGCAGTAGCTGGCTGATCTGCGCGGCCTGTCGCCGCGCCGGCGGAATTGGTTACCGATCTTGCGCAATGCGTGGAGCTTTCGGCGCCGGCCCTGCGTAGGATTTCCTCACTTTTTGAAGGAGCTCCCATGGCCGTTCAGTCGCCGTTCTTCGGCAAGCGTGACTCCGAGGCGGGCACGCCCCCTGCGCGTTACCCCGGCAGCGCCGGCACCGCTTCCGGCGGGCTGGGCGGCGCCAGCCTGCCGGGCCATCCGCCGGCTGCCGCGCCCGCAACTGCGGTGCCCGCGAAAGAGGGCGGCAGCAAGCTCACCGTCGGCCCCAACATCAAGCTCAAGGGGGTGGAGATCACCGACTGCGACACGCTGGTGGTGGAAGGGCTGGTGGAGGCGACGATGGATTCGCGCGTGATCCAGATCGCCGAGCAGGGCGCGTTCCGCGGCTCGGCGGAGATCGACATCGCCGAGATCCGCGGCGAATTCAACGGCAACCTGACCGTGCGGGAGAAACTCGTGATCTTCTCCACCGGCAAGGTGAACGGCAAGATCCGCTACGGCAAGGTGGTGATCGAGGAGGGTGGCCAACTGGCCGGCGAGATCGAGTTCGGCGGCGCGGCGCGTCCCGCCGCATCCGCCGCGCCTGTTGCGCGCGCCCCGCTGGTGGCCTGAGCAGGCGGAGCCCTCGTCGCCCTGCTGGCTGGTCGCCGTGGTTCGGGCTGCGGCGCGCGTTCGTCAGTCGCGCGGCACGGGCCGCGGCTTGCCGTGCGCGTCGATGGCGACGTAGGTGAGCGTGGCCTGGGTGACCTTGACGTATTGCCCCTGGGCGTGGATGCGCTCGGCGTAGACCTCCACCTCCACCGTCATGGAGGTGCGGCCGACGTGCTTCATCTGGGCATAGAACGACAGCAGGTCGCCCACGCGCACCGGCTGCTTGAAGATGAACTCGTTGACCGCAACCGTCGCCATGCGCCCGCGTGCCTGGCGCGCGGGCAGCACCGAGCCGGCCAGGTCGACCTGCGCCATGACCCAGCCGCCGAAGATGTCGCCATTGACGTTGCAGTCCGCCGGCATGGGAATGACCTTGAGAACCAGTTCCCGGTCGCGGGGGAGTTCTACCGCCGGAAGGCTTGAAGAAGAGGACATGGGCACAATCTGCAAAACCATAGAAAGCCCGATTGTCCCGCATGCGCCACCACGGCGAAGCCGCCCCGTCCCCATCCACCCCGCCGCCTTCCAGTCCCGCGCCCGCACGCCCCGTGCAGACCGACTGGCAGGCGCTGCGCCGCCTGTTTCCCTACCTGTGGCACTACAAGTGGCGCGTGATCGCGGCCCTGCTGTTCATGGTGGGGGCCAAGCTCGCCAACGTGGCCGTGCCGCTGCTGCTGCAGCGGCTGGTGGACAGCATGACGCTGCGCCCCGGCGACCCGCGGGCCATGCTGGTGGTGCCGGTGGCGCTGCTGCTGGGCTACGGCGCGCTGCGGCTGATGACGTCGCTGTTCGCCGAGCTGCGTGAACTGGTTTTCGCCAAGGCCACGCAGGGCGCGGTTCGCAGCATCGCGCTGGAGACCTTCCGCCATCTGCATTCGCTGAGCCTGCGCTTCCACCTGGAGCGCCAGACCGGCGGCATGACGCGCGACATCGAGCGCGGCGTGCGCGGCATCGAGTCGCTGGTGTCGTATTCGCTCTACAGCATCGTGCCCACCATCATCGAGGTGGCGCTGGTGCTGGGCATCCTGGCGGTGCGTTTCGACGCCTGGTTCGCGGGCATCACCGGCTGCGCGCTGGTGCTGTACATCGCGTTCACCGTCTCGGTGACGGAGTGGCGCTCGCAGTTCCGCCGCCAGGCCAACGAGCTGGATTCCGCTGCCCATGCGCGCGCCATCGATTCGCTGCTGAACTACGAGACGGTCAAGTACTTCAACAACGAGGCGTTCGAGGCCCGCCGCTACGACGAGCGGCTCGAAAAACTGCGCCGCGCGCGCTTGAAGAGCCAGACCTCGCTGTCGCTGCTCAACAGCGGCCAGCAGCTCATCATCGCGGTGGCGCTGGTCGCGCTGCTGTGGCGCGCGACCGAGGGCGTGGCCCAGGGCCGCATGACGCTGGGCGACCTGGTGATGGTCAACGCCTTCATGCTCCAGCTCTACATGCCGCTCAACTTCCTGGGCGTGCTCTACCGCGAGATCAAGCAGAGCCTGATCGATCTGCAGAAGATGTTTACGCTGATGGAGCGCGAACGCGAGGTTGACGATGCGGGCGGCGCCCGGCCGCTGCGGCAACTGCAGGCGCCGCCCACCGTGCGCTTCGAGAGCGTTGGCTTCGCCTATGACCCGGCGCGGCCCATTCTGCGGCAGTTGAGCTTCGAGATTCCCGCAGGCAAGACGGTCGCGGTGGTGGGGCCGTCGGGCTCGGGCAAGTCCACGCTGGCGCGGCTGCTCTACCGTTTCTACGACGTGCAGCAAGGGCGCATCACCATCGCCGGCCAGGACATCCGCGCGGTGACGCAGGCCAGCGTGCGGCAGGCCATCGGCATCGTGCCGCAGGACACGGTGCTGTTCAACGACACCGTGGCCTATAACATCGCCTATGGACGCCCCGGCGCGACGCAGGCCGAGATCGAGTCCGCTGCCCGCGCGGCGCGCATCCACGACTTCATCGCCGGCACGCCTGCGGGCTACGAAACCATGGTGGGCGAGCGCGGACTCAAACTTTCGGGCGGCGAGAAGCAGCGCGTGGCCATAGCCCGCACGCTGCTGAAGGACCCGCCGGTGCTGATCTTCGACGAGGCCACCTCGGCGCTCGACTCGGCCAACGAGCGCGCCATCCAGGCCGAGCTGCAGGGCGTGGCCCGCAACAAGACCACGCTGCTCATCGCGCACCGGCTGTCCACCGTGGTGGACGCGCACGAGATCCTGGTGATGGAGGCGGGCCGCATCGTCGAGCGCGGCACGCATGCGCAACTGCTGGCGCAGCAGGGCCGCTATGCGCGGATGTGGGAGTTGCAGCAAAGCGGGGCCGAAGAGTCCGCGGCCGCGCAAGAGATGGATGCGGTGCACAGTCACGGCTCTGGCGGCGCTGGCCGCATGTTCGTCTCACCCGCATGAAACCGCTGCTTCTCATCCGCAACGCCGTTTCCAAAGAACACCGCGCGGTCATCTACGCGCCAGACCACGCGCAGCGCGCGCAGGCCATCGCGCGGAGCGGCGAGTCTGTGCAGGCCCCGTGTGCTCACTATCGGCAGCGTGGGCCTTGCGGCGGCGGAGATGGATGCGATGCCCCGGCGCTCGTTCGCCGGTGCGCTGGGCGCGGGCTACGAGAACATCGATAGCGCGCGCGGCAGCGTGGGGGATACGGCGGCGCAGGGCTGGATGTGTACGAAAGCGAGCCGGAGCCGCCCGCCAAACTGCTCGATCTGCCCAACGTCGTGCCCACGCCCCACGTGGCTGGCTGGTCGCCCGAGGCGGTGCGGGCATCGGTGGGCCGCTTCGTCGAGAACGCGCGCCGCCACTTCGCGGGCGAGGCGCCGATGTCGCCGGTCTGAGCGTACCGAGGCGCGTGCCGCCTGCACGCATGAACCCCGGCGCGGGCCCCGGCCAGTGCCCCCGTGGAGCCGGCTTTGCCGGTCCGCCGGAGCGTTTCCTTGAGGATGGGAGCGGCTCGCGCAGCAGCGAACAGGCATCAGGGGCGCGGGTCCATAATGCGCGGCCATGGAAACCAAATGGCTTGAGGATTTCATCAGTCTGGCCGAGACGCGCAGCTTCAGCCGCTCGGCCCAACTGCGGCACGTGACGCAGCCCGCGTTCTCGCGGCGCATCCAGGCGCTCGAAGCCTGGGCGGGGGCGGACCTGGTGGACCGCAGCTCCTACCCCACGCGCCTCTCGCCCGCGGGCGAGACGCTCTACAAGCAGGCGCTGGAGATGCTGCAGGCGCTGCAGACCACGCGCGCCATGCTGCGCGGCCATGCCAGCGCGGGCAAGGACGTGATCGAGTTCGCCGTGCCGCACACGCTGGCCTTCACGTTCTTCCCGACCTGGGTGTCGAGCCTGCGCGAGAAGTTCGGCCCCATCAAGAGCCGCCTGATCGCGCTCAACGTGCATGACGCGGTGATGCGGCTCGTGGAAGGCAGTTGCGACCTGCTGATCGCCTACCACCACAATGCGCAGCCGCTGCAGCTCGACGCCGACCGCTACGAGATGGTGAGCCTGGGCCAGGAAGTGCTGGCGCCCTACGTGAAGCCCGACGCGCAGGGCCAGCCGCTGTACCAGTTGCCCGGCCGCGCGGGCCAGCCGCTGCCCTACCTGGGCTATGCGCCGGGTGCCTACCTGGGCCGGGTGGTGGATGCCATGCTCACGCAGCACGGCGTGGCCATGCACCTCGACCGCGTGTACGAAACCGATATGGCCGAGGGTCTCAAGGCCATGGCGCTCGAAGGGCATGGCATCGCGTTCCTGCCGCTGAGCGCGGTGCGCAAGGAACTGCGCACGCGCCGCCTGGTCAGCGCCGCGCCGCTGATCCAGCCGCCGCTGGAGATCACCATGGACGTGCGCGCCTACCGCGAGCGGCCCAGCGATGCATCGTCCAAGGAGCCCAAGGAGCCCAAGGGGCTGGCGCAGGCGCTGTGGGCTTACCTCGCCCGCCACAATGCCCCGAAGTAGTGCTTGCGCCGGAGTGGGTAGGTTATAAATAATTTGCATGACACCGCCTATGAAACGGCATTGGCGTTTCGTGAAACCGACATTTACAGTTCGCGCCATCGCATTTTTTGATGGTGCCCCATATGCCGTTTCGATTCAGCACAGCGCGTGATTGCTTCCAGGCATCCCGGCATGCGGCGAACTCCGTGGAAGAGGCGGTTTTCGAATGATCCTGGAAACGGCAGTTGGATGCGCCTGCCGGTGCCGTGATCGGGGTGCCAGGCAAGACCGGGCGACGCGGCGGGCTGGTGCCCGCAAGGAGGAGCAACGCCGCATGGCGCGCCGAGCGCGGTGCTGGCAGGGGCATGGCGCTCTCACCCACGAGGTGAACCCCATCGGCGCCGTCAACGCTCGATTTCATGCGGCCTGGCAAGGGATGCAAAGCGGTCAACTGCCGTTTCCAGGATGATGGGCATGCTTCCTGCTTGTTCGTCCCGCAAGGCTTTGGCGGCTTGCGGCGCGCGGCCACTGGGCCTTGGCTGAAACGCTTTTTCCAGCCGAACAGTGGGGCGCAACATGATTCAACCAACTTTCATCGCGGGCGTGCGTATCGCTGCATTTGCGGCCCTGGCAACCCTGGGGGGGCTGTCGCAGGCCGGCGAGTTGGATCGCATCCGCGACGCCAAGTCCATCACGATCGCCCACCGCGATGCATCGGTCCCGCTGTCTTACGTGGACGACCAGCAGCGCCCCATGGGCTATGCAGTGGAGATCTGCCAGCGCATCGCCGAGGCCATCAAGCAGGAGCTCAAGCTGCCGAGCCTGGAGGTCAAGTACCTCGCGGTCACATCGGCCAGCCGCATCCCCACCATCGCAGAGGGCAAGGCATCGCTCGAATGCGGTTCCACCACCAACACCGCCGAGCGCCGCAAGCAGATCGACTTCACCATCCCGCATTTCATCGCCTCGTCGCGTTTCATCGTGCGCGCCGATTCCCACATCGACCGCGTGGAAGATCTCGCGGGTCGCACCGTCGTGTCCACCAAGGGCACCACCAACATCAAGACGCTGGAGCGCGTCAACAACGACAAGATCCTTGGCATGAAGATCATCGCTGCGTCTGACCATGCGCAGGCCTTTTCCATGGTGGCCGACGGACGCGCCGATGCGTTCGCCATGGACGACATCCTGCTCTACGGTCTGCGTGCGACTTCCGGCAATCCGGCCAAGTACGCCGTCATCGGCAAGCCCATGACCATCGAGCCCTACGCCATCATGCTGCCCAAGGACGACCCGGCGTTCAAGAAGGTCGTCGACCAGGAGATGCGCCGCCTGATCCAGAGCGGCGAGATCAACCAACTCTACGACAAGTGGTTCCTCAAGCCGATCCCGCCCAAGGGGATCACGCTGGATCTGCGCATGCCCTTCATGCTGCGCGAGTCCTTCAAGTTCCCAAGCGACAAGGTGGGCGATCTGGTGATCAACTAGCGCCGCCTCTGCCAAAGTTCCCTCTCGCCAATGGGGCGCCGGCACTCCGTGTGAACGGAGCGCTGGATTGCTAGCAGGCCGGAAACGGAATGTGTCCGAGTGCGCTACATTGGTTCATCTCTACCCCAAGCTTCAATCCAAGGAGATTCTCATGAAGAAGCAAGTACTGGCCATCGCTATCGCTGCACTCGCAATGGGCAGCGCATTCGCACAGGAAAAGGACACGCTCGCCAAGATCAAGTCCACGGGCAGCGTGAGCCTTGGCGTGCGCGATTCGTCCGCGCTTTCGTATACCCTGGGCAACGGCAAGTATGTGGGCTTCCATACCGAAATGGGCGAGCGCGTCCTGGCCGACATCCAGAAGCAACTGGGCCTTGCCAAACTCGACATCAAGTACACCCCGGTCACCTCGCAGAACCGCATTCCGCTGGTGCAGAACGGCACCGTGGACCTGGAATGCGGCTCCACCACCAACAATGCCGCGCGCCAGAAGGACGTGTCGTTCGCAGTGACCACCTATGTGGAAGAAGTGCGCATCGCGGTGAAGGCCAATTCCGGCATCACGGGCATCAAGGACCTGTCCGGCAAGACCATTGCCACCACCACCGGAACGACCTCGGTGCAGACGCTGCGCAAGAACGAGCGCGCCATGGGCATCGACTTCAAGGAAGTGTTCGGCAAGGACCACTCCGACAGCTTCCTGCTGCTTGAGTCGGGCCGCGCCGATGCGTTCGTGATGGACGGCTCCATCCTGGCGGCCAACATCTCCAAGTCCAAGAGCCCGGCGGACTTCAAGATCGTCGGCGAGGTGCTCAGCGTCGAGCCCATCGCCTGCATGCTGCGCAAGGACGATCCGGCCTTCAAGAAGGCCGTCGACGACAGCATCATCCGCCAGATCAAGGATGGTTCGCTGGCCAAGCTCTACGACAAGTGGTTCATGCAGCCCATCCCCCCGGCCAACACGAAGATCGGCCTGCCGATGTCCGACGCCACCAAGGATGCCTGGGCGAATCCCAACGACAAGCCGATGGAAGAGTACGCCAAGAAGTGATCGTGTCACGGTGACAATGGAGCCCGCCAATGCATTGGCGGGCTTTTTTTGGTTCAGTCTTGCCCGCTGGCCAACGCGCATGGATGATGATGTTTGACCTGATCTTGAAAATACCCATGGAGCCTTCCTTATGAGTTGGGACTGGCAAGTCTTTCTGCAGGACCCGGGGGGGAAATATCCGACCTATCTGGAATGGATGCTGTCCGCCTGGGGCTGGACCGTCTCGGTGTCGCTGCTGGCACTGCTGCTGGCGCTGGTGTCGGGCGCCATCGTCGGCACGCTGCGCACGCTGCCCGACAGCCCTGTCTGGGTGCGGTTCGGCAATGCCTGGGTCGAACTGTTCCGCAACATACCGCTGCTGGTGCAGATATTTCTGTGGTACCACGTGCTGCCGGCCATCATCCCGGTGCTCAAGAACGTGCCGAGCTTCGTGCTGGTGGTGCTGGCGCTGGGCTTCTTCACTTCGGCGCGCATCGCCGAGCAGGTGCGCTCGGGCATCCAGGCACTGCCGCGCGGGCAGCGCTATGCGGGCATGGCGCTGGGCTTCACCACGCCGCAGTACTACCGCTACGTGCTGCTGCCCATGGCGTTGCGCATCATCCTGCCGCCGCTTACCAGCGAGACCATGAACATCTTCAAGAACTCGTCGGTCGCGTTCGCGGTGTCCGTTTCGGAACTGACCATGTTCGCCATGCAGGCCCAGGAGGAAACCTCGCGCGGCATCGAGGTCTACCTGGCCGTGACCGGCCTGTACGTGATCTCCGCGTTCGCCATCAACCGCATCATGGCCTTCATCGAGAAGAAGACGCGCGTGCCGGGCTTCATCGTCGCGAGCAGCGCCGGGGGAGGCCACTGACATGCTGAACCTCGACCTTTCGTTCTACAACTGGGACATCATCGGCAACTTCGTCCTCAAGGGCTTCTACTTCAGCGTGGCGCTCACGGTCATCTCCACGCTGGGGGGCATTGTCTTCGGCACCCTGCTGGCGCTCATGCGGCTGTCGGGAAAGACGGCGCTCGTGGTGCCGGCCACCATCTACGTCAACGGCATGCGCAGCATTCCGCTGGTGATGGTGATCCTGTGGTTCTTCCTGCTCGTGCCTTTCTTCATCGGCCGGCCCATCGGCGCCGAATGGTCGGCGGTGGTGACCTTCGTCGCGTTCGAGGCGGCCTACTTCAGCGAAATCATGCGTGCGGGCATCCAGTCCATTGCGCGCGGCCAGGTCTTCGCGGGGCAGGCCCTGGGCATGACCTATGCGCAGAACATGAAGATCGTCATCCTGCCGCAGGCGTTCCGCAACATGCTGCCCGTGCTGCTCACACAGACCATCATCCTGTTCCAGGACACGTCGCTGGTCTATGCCATCGGCGCCTACGACATGCTCAAGGGCTTCGAGACGGCGGGCAAGAATTATGGCCGCCCCATCGAGGCATACCTGCTGGCTGCTGTCGTCTATTTCATCATCTGCTTCGGGCTGTCCGCGCTGGTCAAGCGCCTGCACAAGAAAATCGCCATCATTCGTTGAGCGGGGGAAAAATGATCGAACTCAAGAACGTATCCAAGTGGTATGGCAGCTTCCAGGTACTGACCGACTGCTCCACCAGCATCAACAAGGGCGAGGTGGTGGTGGTCTGCGGCCCCTCGGGCTCGGGCAAGTCCACGCTCATCAAGACCATCAACGCGCTGGAGCCGTTCCAGAAAGGCGAGATCTGGGTCGACGGCGTTCCCGTGCACGACCCCAAGACCGACCTGCCCAAGCTGCGCAGCCGCGTGGGCATGGTGTTCCAGCACTTCGAGCTGTTCCCGCACCTCTCGGTGACCGAGAACCTCACCATTGCGCAGATCAAGGTGCTGGGCCGCAGCGCGGAAGAGGCCAAGACGCGCGGCCTCAAGATGCTCGACCGCGTGGGCCTGATCGCCCACAAGGACAAGTTCCCCGGCCAGCTCTCGGGCGGCCAGCAGCAGCGCGTGGCGATCGCCCGCGCGCTTTCCATGGACCCGATCGTGATGCTGTTCGACGAGCCCACCTCTGCGCTCGATCCAGAAATGGTGGGCGAGGTGCTCGACGTGATGGTCGGTCTGGCCAAGGAAGGCATGACCATGATGGTGGTCACGCATGAAATGGGTTTCGCACGCAAGGTCAGCAACCGCGTGATCTTCATGGACGTGGGCGGCAAGATCCTGGAAGATTGCTCGCGCGACGACTTCTTCGGCAACCTCGACGCCCGCCAGCCGCGCACCAAGGATTTCCTCAACAAGATCCTGCAGCACTGAGGCTGCGCGGGGCATTCCCCGCCGTGCCCGGCCTGTTGGTGCTTGCCTTTCTGGCGGGTTCACTGCTGGCCGCGCTGGCCCGGGCCGATGGCACGCTCGACAGGGTTCGCAGCCGCCGCGAAGTGGTCGTCGGTTACCACACCGCGGCGGTGCCGTTCTCGCAGAGCCTGCCCGGGCAGGCGTTGCCCGTGGCGATGAAGGTGTGAGGGGCTGCGGCTACGGTTTACGCGCCGCGATGGATTTCTCCGCCGCATTCACCAGATCCGCACCCACCGCGGTTTTCCACTTGTCGTAGACGGGCCGCGTGGCCTTCACGAATGCCTCGCGCTCGGCGGGGTTCAGCTCCGTCACCGTCACGCCCTGGGCCGCGATCTCCTTGAGCAGCGGCTTGCCGGGCTCCACCATGCCCTTGCGCGCGATACCGATCTCCTCCTTGCCGGCGTCGACGGCGGCTTGGCGCACGATCTCACGGTCGGCGGGTGTCCAGGAGTTCCACACCTCCTTGTTCACCACGAAGATCAGCGGATCGGCAATGTAGCCCCACATCGTGACGTACTTCTGCGCCACCGTGTACAGCTTGGCCGCCATGTAGACCGAGATCGGGTTCTCCTGCCCGTCCACGGCGCCGCTGGCCATGGCGGGTTGCGCATCGGCCCAGCTCATCTGCGTCGGGTTGGCGCCCAGCGCGGTGAAGGTCTCCAGGAACAGCGGCGAGCCCACCACGCGGATCTTCAGGCCCTTCAGGTCCTCGGGCGTGCGGATGGCGCGCTTGGAGTTGCTGATCTCGCGGTAGCCGTTCTCGCCCCAGGCCAGCGGCAGCACGCCCGCGCGCTCGATGGCCTGGAAGATCTGCTGGCCCACCTCGCCCTGCGTCAGCGCGTCCACTGCGGCGTAGTCGGGCATGAGGAACGGCAGCGAGAACAGGTTGAGCTGCTTGACCTGTGGCGACCAGTTGATGGTCGAACCCACGGCCAGGTCGATCACGCCCTGGCGCAGCGCGGTGAACTCGCGCGTCTGGTCGCCCTGCACCAGCGCGGTGCCGGGGTAGAGCTTGATGTTGATGCGGCCCTGTGTGCGCTCGCGCACGAGGTTGGCCCAGATCTCGCCGCCCTTGCCCCATGGGAACGCGGGGCCGAGCACCAGCGACATTTTGTACTCGGGCTTGTAGCTGCTCTGCGCGGCAGCGCCTTGGGGCAGGCCGGCGATGGCCGCGGCGGCGAGCGCCAGGGCCAGCAGGGAGCGTCGTGGTTGCATGAAAAGTCTCCTTGAGTTGTGGAAGAAAATCAGTACCCGAGCCGCTGCGGCAGCCACAGCGCCAGGGGCGGCCAGGCCAGCACCAGCAGCATGACCAGGAACATGGCCAGCAGCATCCAGCCGACCCAGCGCACGGTCTCCTCCATGCGCACACCCGCGATGCGGCACGACACCATGAGGTTGACCGCCAGCGGCGGCGTGAACTGCCCCAGCGCCACCTTGAGCGTTAGCACCACGCCGAACCACACCGGGTCCCAGTGGTAGTGCTGCACGATGGGCAGCAGCAGCGGCACGAAGATCAGGAAGATGGACACACCGTCGAGGAACATGCCCACCGTGATCAGCAGCAGAATCAGCAGTCCCAGCACTCCGTACTCGCCCAGGCCCGAATGCACGATGGCATTGGTGACCGGGTCGATCACGCCCAGCGTGGAAAGCGAATACGCGAAGATGCCCGCGAGCGACACCACGAGCAGGATCACCGCCGACAGCTCGCCCGATTCGCGCAGGATCGGGAACAGGTCGCCGACCCCGATCGTGCGATGGATGCACATGCCCACGAACAGGCCGTAGAACACCGCCACCACCGCCGCCTCGGTCGGCGTGAACCAACCCGCGCGCATGCCGCCCAGAATGAGCATCGGCGCGGCCAGCCCCCACACTGCCTCGCGCAGGCTGCGCCAGAACGGCGGGCGCGGCATGCTGGCCTCCAGCGCGCCCATGCTGTGTTTGCGCGCCATCCATACCGCCGGCACGATCAGTGCCATGCCGGCCAGCACGCCGGGGATCATGCCGGCGGCGAACAGCGCCGGCACCGAGGCGCCGGGGACCAGCACCGAATAGACGATGAAGGCCACCGAGGGCGGGATCAGGATGTCCGTCGCGGCCGCCGCGCCCACCACGCTGGCCGAGAAGCTCGCCGGGTAGCCCGCGCGCGACATGGCCGCGATCATCACCCCGCCCACGGCGGCGGCGTTGGCGGGGCCGGAACCGGAAATGCCGCCGAGGAACATCGCCACGCAAATGGCCACCAGCGGCAGCATGCCGGGGCCGCGCCCCACGATGGCGACGGCGAAGTTGACGAGTCGCAGCGCCACGCCCGAGCGGTCGAAGATCGAGCCCACGAGCACGAACATCGGGATTGCCAGCAGCGGGTACTTGCCCAGGCCCGCGTAGAAGTTCTGCGGCACCGCCAGCAGGCCGAACCACTGCGTGTCCAGGTTGGCCAGCGCGATCGCCGCCGCGCCCGCCAGGCCCAGCGCGGCACCGATGGGCACGCCCGCGAGCATCATGGCCAGGAAAGCCACGAACAATAGAGTGGCTATCACGATGAAGTCCGTCCGCGCCGGATGCACAGCCCCACGGCGCGCAGCGCGATGCCCAGCGACACGATGGGCAGCCAGATCGAATACCACCACTGCGGCACGCCGATGCCCGGCGATGTCTCCTCGAAGCGCCAGTCGTCCCACACCATGCGCGCGCTCAGCACCGCGATCAGCGCGAACAGCAGCGCCACCATGGCCGCGCCGAACCGCGCCAGGCGCTTCCTGCGTGCCAGCGAGCCGTTTTCGGCGAAATACTCGATGCGGATGTGCCGGTCGCGCGCCACGGCGGCCGAGCCCGCCACGAGCGTCAGCAGGATCATGAGGAACACCGAGAACTCCTCGGTCCACGCGAACGACGAATTGGTGAAATAGCGCACCAGCACATTGGCGAACGTGATGAGCGCCAGCGCCGCCATGATGGCGACGGTGAGCCAGTCTTCGATCTTCAGCGGGATGCGGGTGGGTTCGTCAGCGGGCGGCGGGGCGCCGCCGGCGTCGCCGGGGGGCGGGCCGGACTCGGAATGCAGGGACATGGAAAGGCCGTTGTTGTCGCAATGGAAGCGCCGCGTGGCGCGCACGCGTGCAGCCATCCTAGTGGTGGCCAGGCTGGCAGGGGATTCGGGCTTTCCATGATGCTGAAAACAAAATCAGGCCAAGTCGCCCGTTCAGCCTGCGTTGGATGCTACTGATTCAGGAGCGTACCCAGGGGTGCGCGGCAGCGCGGGCACAACGCCCGGGCCTCGCCTGCTCGGCAAACGGCAAGCCGGTCGGCAGCGCAGAGCGCCGGCCGGCCGCTTGGCGCGGGATGGCGCTCAATTCGCGCTCGTATGGGCGGCTTGCGTGGCACGGGCGTGACCGTGCAGCCCGACGCGCCGCCGGCCTGCACGCGCTGCGCTTCGGCCAGGTATTCCGGGCCGCTGCGCAGGCGCTGGTAGGCGACCAGGCGCTCTTCGTGGCCGGGCAGGAAGCTCTGGCGTTGCTCACGGCGTACTGGCCCATGCCGGCACGCTTGCAGAGGTTGAGATCAGCGACCACTTCGGCGCGCGACAGCCCGGCACCGGCTTCGGCGGCGGGCAACGCTTGCTGCGCGGAGGCGGCGCCGGCAACGGCGAGGGCGGCAATGGCGAGGAGAGCCTTGGCATGCATGGTGTGTTTCCTTTCGTTGTCTGTGCCGCGCGGAATGCGCTGGGCACGCAAGGAGGGCTGAGCCGCCGCCTCGCCGTATGTGCCTTTACGCACAGGTTTTCTCAATCCGGCCCCAGCCGCTGGCAGGTCACGCGCGAACCGGGGGCCTTCGCGCGCATGGTGGCCGAGGTGCGCGGCGCCTGATGACGGCCCGGCATTGCCCGCTAAACTGCCCACTTTCCCCGCCGCAACCGTCCCCGCGCATGCCATCTTCTTCGCCCGCCGCCGCCCAGACCGTTCACGTCACGCTCGACGATGGCGGCGGCTACCCCATCGAGATTGGCGCCGGGTTGCTGGCCAGCATCGGCGCGCACCCCGCGCTGACGCACCCGGCGTTGCGGTCGGCAGCGGCAATGATCGTCACCAACACCACCGTGGCGCCGCTCTACGCCGAGGCGCTGGCCGCCGCGCTGCGCCCGCCCTACGCCCAGGTTCACACCGTGGCGCTGCCCGACGGCGAGGCGCACAAGGACTGGCCCACGCTCAACCTCGTCTTCGACGCGCTGCTCGGCCACGGCTGCGACCGCAAGACCGTGCTGTTCGCCCTGGGCGGCGGCGTGGTCGGCGACATGACGGGCTTCGCTGCGGCCTGCTACATGCGTGGCGTGCCGTTCGTGCAGGTGCCCACCACGCTGCTCGCGCAGGTGGATTCTTCGGTGGGCGGCAAGACCGCCATCAACCACCCGCTGGGCAAGAACATGATCGGCGCGTTCTACCAGCCGAAACTGGTGCTCTGCGACCTCGCCACGCTGGCCACGCTGCCGGCGCGCGAGGTGAGTGCGGGGCTGGCCGAGGTCATCAAGTACGGACCCATCGCCGACATGGATTTCCTGGCCTGGATCGAGGCGCACGTCGGCGCGCTGCGCGCTGGCGACCACGCCGCGCTCGCGCATGCCGTGCGCCGGAGCTGCGAGATCAAGGCCCGCGTCGTCGGCCAGGACGAGAAGGAGGCGGGCCTGCGCGCCATCCTCAACTTCGGCCATACCTTCGGCCACGCCATCGAGGCCGGCCTGGGCTACGGCGAATGGCTGCATGGCGAGGCCGTGGGCTGCGGCATGGTGATGGCCGCGCGGCTGTCGGCGCGGCTGGGGCTGGTGGACGACGCTTTCGTGGCGCGCCTGGTTGCCATCGTCGAGCGCGCCGGCCTGCCGGTGCGCGCGCCGCGCATCGATGCGCGCGACAACCCCGGGCGCTATCTGGCGCTGATGCGCGTGGACAAGAAGGCCGAGGCCGGCGAGATCAAGTTCGTGCTGATCGCCCGTCCCGGCGAGGCCGTGGTGCGCGGCGCGCCCGACGCGCTGGTGCGCGAGGTGATCGACGCATCGTGCGCCTGATGCAGATCCTGTTTACTATATTTTTAATAGCTACATGCCCAGTAAATACGGGCGCTGAAGGCGTTTTTTACCCATGACCGTGCTGGCACCCTACGCCTGCGACCCGGCGCGCACGCGCGGGCGCCGCCATGCCGAGGCCCCCACGCCCACGCGCACCGAGTTCCAGCGCGACCGCGACCGCATCGTGCATTCGAGCGCGTTCCGCCGGCTGGTCTACAAGACCCAGGTGTTCCTGAATCATGAGGGCGACCTGTTCCGCACGCGGCTCACGCATTCGCTCGAAGTGGCGCAACTCGGCCGCTCCATCGCGCGTCCGCTGGGGCTCAACGAGGATCTGGTGGAGGCCATCGCGCTCGCGCATGACCTGGGCCACACCCCCTTCGGCCACGCGGGGCAGGACGAGTTGAACGACTGCATGGCGCCCTACGGCGGCTTCGAACACAACATGCAGAGCCTGCGCGTAGTCGATGCGCTGGAGCACCGCTACCCGCGCTACGACGGCATCAACCTCACCTTCGAGACGCGCGAGGGCATCCTCAAGCACTGCTCGCAGGCCAACGCGCGGCATCTGGAGGCGCTGGAGCCCGGCGGCGTGGGCCGGCGCTTCCTGCTGCGCCAGCAGCCGGGGCTGGAGGCCCAGCTCTGCAACCTGGCCGATGAAATCGCCTACAACGCCCACGACATCGACGACGGCGTGCGCTCGGGCCTGCTCACGCTGGCGCAGATGCGTGAGGTCGCGCTGTTCGACGCCCATTGCGCCGAGGTGCTGGCCGAATACCCCGAGCTGGCCGGCGCTGGCCACGGGCGCCGCCTGCTCTACGAAACCATCCGCCGCATGCTGAGCGCACAGGTGTACGACGTGATCGCCGCCACCCGGGCCGCGCTGGACGCCGCCGCGCCCGCCTGCGCCGACGCGGTGCGTGCGCATGGCGGGCCGCTGGTGTGCTTCGGCGAGCCCATGCGTGCGCAGCTCGCGCCGCTCAAGCAGTTCCTGTTGCGCAACCTGTACCGCCACCCGCAGGTCATGCAGACCACGGGTCTGGCGCGGCAAGTGGTGCGCGAGCTGTTCGCAGCCTATATGAATGACCCGGCGCAGCTGCACCGTGGTGTCGCAACCCAGGCCCTGGATGCCGCCCCGCCTGCCGACCATGTACGCGCCGTGGCCGACTATGTGGCTGGCATGACCGACCGCTTCGCCGCCCGCGAGCATGCGCGCATCACCGGGCGACGGCTGCTGGACTCTTAGAATCGGTCTTCCGCTGGGGCCCGTGCGTGCAGCGGATTCCCTCATGGCGATCAGCGCGAGCACTCCCTCCTTCCCCCTGGCCGGCGGCAACGCCGTCATCCGCGACACCGTGCGCTGGATGGAGCGCGCCGTCATCGGCCTGCAGCTCTGCCCCTTCGCCAAGGCCGTGCACGTGAAGGGCCAGGTGCACTGCGCCGTCAGCGACGCGGCCGATGACGTGGCGCTGCTCGAAGACCTGGAGCATGAGCTGGGCAGCCTGGTGGCCCTGCCCGCCGAACAGCGCGACACCACGCTGCTCATGGCGCCGGGCTGCCTGCACGACTTTCTGGACTTCAACGGTTTTCTTGCCAGCGCCGACCGCCTGCTGCGTCGCATGCGGCTGGTGGGCACGGTCCAGATCGCGGCTTTCCACCCGGCGTTCCAGTTCGCCGGCACCGAGGCCGGCGACATCACCAACTGCACCAACCGCGCGCCATACCCCACGCTGCACCTGATCCGCGAGGAGAGCATCGACCGCGCCGTGGCGGCGTTCCCCGAGGCCGAGGCCATCTTCGAGCGCAACATGCAGACGCTGCGCGACCTGGGCGCCGCCGGCTGGCAGGCGCTGCTGGAGGCGCCGCAGTGAAGCGCGGGCCGCAAAAGCCGCAGGCCGCGGGCGCACCCGACGCCGTGCTGCAGGAGTTGCGCCCAGGCCAGTCGGTCGAACTGCTGCAGGAGCTGCACATCCTCACACGCGAAGGCCGGCTCAACCAGGACTCGCGGCGCAAGCTCAAGCAGGTCTACCACCTGTTCCAGTTCATCGAGGCGCTGCTGCGCGAACTGCCCGGCGAAGGCGAGGGCGCCACGCTGGCCGACCACGGCGCGGGCAAGTCGTACCTGGGCTTCATCATCTACGACCTGTTCTACAAGGCCCGCGCGGGTGGCCGCATCTACGGCATCGAGACGCGCGCCGAGCTGGTGGAATCGTCGCGCGCCTTGGCTGTGCGCCTGGGGTTCGAGCGCATGGCCTTCCTCAACGTGCAGGCCGCCGACGCGGCGGACGCGCCCGGAATGCCGGAACGCATCGACGTGGTGACGGCCCTGCACGCCTGCGACACCGCCACCGACGACGCCATCGATTTCGCCCTGCGCAAGGATGCGCGCGCCATCGCCATCGTGCCCTGCTGCCAGGCCGAGGTGGCGGCCTGCCTGCGCAGCGCCAAGGCGCAGTCGCTCGCGCGCACCCCGCTGGCCGAACTGTGGCGCCACCCGCTGCACACGCGCGAATTCGGGAGCCAGCTCACCAACGTGCTGCGCTGCCTGTATCTCGAAGCCTGCGGCTACGAGGTGACGGTGACGGAATTGGTCGGCTGGGAGCACAGCATGAAGAACGAACTGATCCTCGCGCGCCGCAAGGGCGCCGGCCGGCACAGCGCCGCGCGCCGCATGCAGGCCATCCTGGCGGAGTTCGGACTGGAGGCGCTGCTCGGGCGGCGCTATCCACGCGCAGCGGAACTGCTGGGCTGACTGCATGGGCCCTCAATAGCACTCAATAGCACTCAATAGGGGTCAGATTCCAATTATCATGGCGCACAGTTCCATCCGGCACGCACCATGGCCCGTCTCCCCCGCCTGACCGTCCCGCATTACCCGCACCACATCATCGAGCGCGGCAACAACCGCCAGGCGATCTTCGCCGAGTCTGCCGATTACATTCGGTTGCTGGCCTTGCTGGACGAAAATGCGGCGAAGTTCGGCGTGGCGCTGCATGCCTACGTGTTGATGAGCAACCACTTCCACCTGCTGGCCACGCCGCAGGACGCGCAGGGCATCCCGGCCATGATGCAGGCCGTGGGCCGCAGCTACGTGCGCTGGTTCAACGACCGCCAGGGCCGCAGCGGCACGCTGTGGGAGGGCCGCTACCGCAGCACGCTGATCGAGGCCGAGCGCCACCTGCTGGCCTGCATGGCCTATATCGACCTCAACCCGGTGCGTGCTGGCATGGTGGGCGATCCCGCCGCCTATCCGTGGTCCAGCCATTGCCACTACGCGGGCCTGCGCCAGGACCGTTTGTTGACCCCGCACCCGCTCTACTGGCAGTTGGGCAACACGCCTTTCGCGCGCGAGGCCGCCTATGCCGATTTGGTGCGCGCCGGCCTGTCCGCGGACCAGCAGTGTGCGTTGACCGATTCCGCCTTCAGCGGATGGGCGCTGGGCAGCCCGGACTTTGTGGCCGACTTGCAAAAACGCACCATGCGCCGGGTGGCAAAAGGCCAGGCGGGCCGGCGACCATTGCAGGTAAAAGAACCAATAGCAAAAACGCCATGAGCGCGCCACCAATAAGGGATTGATGCTACATATTTTGATGTGTCCCTTAAAAATAGAGAGATGTATTTCATGCGATTTAAAAGGGTTCTGACCCCTATTAATTTTCTTGGCATTGTTGTTGCAATCGCCTATGCTCCGGTTCCCCTGCGATGAAACTCAAGGAGCGCGCCATGACGACGGCAGCCGAGATCCAGCATCTCCAAGAAAACGGGCTTTATTCTTCCGCCGCCGAGCACGATGCCTGTGGCGTGGGCTTCGTGGCGCACATACGCGGCGAAAAAAGCCACGCCATCGTGCAGCAGGGCCTGAAGATCCTGGAAAACCTCGACCATCGCGGGGCGGTCGGCGCCGACAAGCTCATGGGCGACGGCGCGGGCATCCTGATCCAGATGCCCGATACCCTCTACCGCGAAGAGATGGCCAAGCAGGGTATAGCGCTGCCCCCGCCCGGCGAATACGGCGTGGGCATGATCTTCCTGCCCAAGGAGCACGCATCCCGCCTGGCCTGCGAGCAGGAAATGGAGCGCGCCATCAAGGCCGAGGGCCAGATCCTGCTGGGCTGGCGCGACGTGCCCGTGAACCGCGACATGCCCATGAGCCCGGCCGTGCGCGCCAAGGAGCCCATCCTGCGGCAGGTATTCATCGGCCGCGGCAGCGACGTGATCGTGCAGGATGCGCTGGAGCGCAAGCTCTACGTCATCCGCAAGACCGCCAGCGCCGCCATTCAGCGCCTGAAGCTCAAGCACGGCAAGGAATACTACGTGCCGAGCATGAGCAGCCGCACCGTGGTCTACAAGGGTCTGCTGCTGGCCGACCAGGTAGGCACCTACTACCTCGACCTGCGGGATGAGCGCTGCGTCTCCGCCCTGGGCCTGGTGCATCAGCGCTTCTCCACCAACACCTTCCCCGAGTGGCCGCTGGCCCACCCGTACCGCTACGTGGCCCACAACGGCGAGATCAACACCGTCAAGGGCAACTACAACTGGATGAAGGCGCGCGAGGGTGTCATGAGTTCGCCCGTGCTGGGCGAGGACCTGAAGAAGCTCTACCCCATCAGCTTCGCTGGGCAATCCGACACCGCCACGTTCGACAACTGCCTCGAACTGCTGACGATGGCCGGCTACCCGATCAGCCAGGCCGTGATGATGATGATTCCCGAACCCTGGGAGCAGCACACCACCATGGACCCGCGCCGCCGCGCGTTCTACGAGTACCACGCCGCCATGATGGAGCCCTGGGACGGCCCGGCTTCCATCGTGTTCACCGATGGCCGCCAAATCGGCGCCACGCTGGACCGCAACGGCCTGCGGCCCTCGCGCTACTGCGTAACGGACGACGACCTGGTCATCATGGCCTCCGAATCCGGCGTGCTGCCGGTGCCCGAGAGCAAGATCGTGCGCAAGTGGCGTCTGCAGCCCGGCAAGATGTTCCTGATCGATCTGGAGCAGGGCCGCATGATCGACGACGAGGAGGTCAAGGCCACCCTCGCCAACAGCAAGCCCTACAAGCAGTGGATCGAGAACCTGCGCATCCGCCTAGACGACCTGGACGGCAGCGCCGGCGTGCCCGAGCCCAGCCACGTGCCGCTGTTGGACCGCCAGCAGGCGTTCGGCTACACCCAGGAAGACATCAAGTTCCTGCTCAGCCCCATGGCCACGGCGGGCGAGGAGGGCATCGGCTCCATGGGCAACGACAGCCCGCTGGCCGTGCTCTCGAGTAAGAACAAGCCGCTCTTCAACTACTTCAAGCAGCTGTTCGCGCAGGTGACCAACCCGCCGATCGACCCGATCCGCGAGGCCATCGTGATGTCGCTCGTGAGCTTCATCGGCCCCAAGCCCAACCTGCTCGACATCAACCAGGTCAACCCGCCGATGCGGCTGGAGGTGAGCCAGCCCATCCTCGACTTCGCCGCCATGGCCAAGCTGCGCGACATCGAGCACACCACGCAGGGCAAGTTCAAGAGCTACACGCTCGACATCACCTACCCGCTGGACTGGGGCCGCGAGGGCGTGGAGGCCAAACTCGCCTCGCTGTGCGCCGAGGCAGTGGATGCCATCCAGGGCGGCAGGAACATCCTCATCATCAGCGACCGCCGCGTGGGTGCAGGACAGATCGCCATTCCCGCGCTGCTGGCGCTCTCCGCCATCCACCAGCACCTGGTGCGCGAAGGGTTGCGCACCACGGCGGGCCTGGTGGTGGAAACCGGCACTGCGCGTGAGGTGCACCACTTTGGCGTGCTCGCGGGCTATGGCGCCGAGGCCGTGCACCCCTACCTGGCCATGGAGACGCTGGCCGTCATCCACAAGGACCTACCGGGCGGCCTGAGCGCCGAGAAGGCCGTCTACAACTACGTCAAGGCCATCGGCAAGGGCCTGTCGAAGATCATGTCCAAGATGGGCGTGTCCACCTACATGAGCTACTGCGGCGCCCAATTGTTCGAGGCCATCGGCATCAACAGCGCCACGATCGATAAGTACTTCACCGGCACGCCCAGCCGCGTGGAAGGCATCGGCGTGTTCGAAATCGCCGAGGAAGCCATCCGCATGCACAACGCCGCCTTCGGCGACGACCCGGTGCTCGCCACCATGCTCGACGCCGGCGGCGAATACGCCTGGCGCACGCGCGGCGAGGAGCACATGTGGACGCCCGACGCCATCGCCAAGCTGCAGCACAGCGCACGCGCCAACAACTTCAACACCTACAAGGAATACGCCCAGATCATCAACGACCAGAGCCGACGCCACATGACGTTGCGCGGCCTGTTCGAGTTCCGCATCGACCCGGCCAAGGCGATTCCCGTGGACGAGGTGGAGCCGGCCAAGGAAATCGTCAAGCGCTTCGCCAGCGGCGCCATGTCGCTGGGCTCCATCAGCACCGAGGCGCACGCCACCCTGGCCGTGGCCATGAACCGCATCGGCGGCAAGAGCAACACCGGCGAGGGCGGCGAAGACCCGGCGCGCTACCGGCAGGAATTGAAGGGCATCCCGATCCAGGCCGGCGCCACGCTCAAGAGCGTGATCGGCGCGGCGCAGGTCGAGGCCGACGTGGCGCTGCAGGCCGGCGACTCGCTGCGCAGCCGCATCAAGCAGGTGGCGTCGGGGCGCTTCGGCGTCACGGCTGAATACCTGACCAGCGCCGACCAGATCCAGATCAAAATGGCCCAGGGCGCCAAGCCCGGCGAAGGTGGCCAGTTGCCCGGCGGCAAGGTCAGCCAGTACATCGGCAAGCTGCGCTACAGCGTGCCCGGCGTGGGCCTCATCAGCCCGCCGCCGCACCACGACATCTACTCCATCGAAGACCTGGCGCAGCTCATTCACGACCTCAAGAACGTGGCGCCGCACGCCAGCATCAGCACCAAGCTGGTGTCGGAGATCGGCGTCGGCACCATCGCCGCGGGCGTGGCCAAGTGCAAGAGCGACCACGTGGTGATCGCCGGCCACGACGGCGGCACGGGCGCCTCGCCCTGGTCGTCCATCAAGCACGCCGGCAGCCCGTGGGAGATCGGCCTGGCCGAGACGCAGCAGACCCTGGTACTCAACCGCCTGCGCGGGCGCATCCGTGTGCAGGCCGACGGTCAGATGAAGACCGGGCGCGACGTCGTCATCGGCGCGCTGCTGGGCGCCGACGAATTCGGCTTCGCCACCGCGCCGCTGGTGGTGGAGGGCTGCATCATGATGCGCAAGTGCCACCTCAACACCTGCCCCGTGGGGGTGGCCACGCAGGACCCAGTGCTGCGCCGGAAGTTTTCCGGCAAACCCGAGCACGTGGTCAACTTCTTCTTCTTCATCGCCGAGGAAGTGCGCCAGATCATGGCTCAGCTCGGCATCCGCAGGTTCGACGACCTGATCGGCCGCGCCGACCTGCTCGACACGAAGAAGGGCATCGAGCACTGGAAGGCCAAAGGCCTGGACTTCAGCCGCCTGTTCGCGCTGCCCAACGTGCCCGCCGACGTGCCGCGCCGCCATGTCGAGTCGCAGGAGCACGGACTGGAAAAGAGCCTGGACAACGTGCTGATCGCCAAGTCACGCCCGGCCATCGACCGGGGCGAGAAGGTGCAGTTCATCGAAGTGGCGCGCAACGTCAACCGCACCGTGGGCGCCATGCTCTCGGGCGTGCTGACCAAGGCCCACCCCGAGGGCCTCCCCGACGACAGCATCCGCATCCAGCTCGAAGGCACGGGCGGCCAGTCGTTCGGCGCCTTCCTGGCGCGCGGCATCACCATGTACCTGATCGGCGACGCCAACGACTACACCGGCAAGGGCCTGTCGGGCGGGCGCATCGTCGTGCGCCCGAGCATCGACTTCCGTGGCGAGGCCACGCGCAACACCATCATCGGCAATACCGCGCTGTACGGCGCCACCACGGGCGAGGCCTTCTTCAGCGGCGTGGCCGGCGAGCGCTTCGCGGTGCGTCTCTCGGGCGCCACGGCGGTGGTCGAGGGCACGGGCGACCACGGCTGCGAGTACATGACCGGCGGCACCGTCGCCGTGCTCGGCAAGACGGGCCGCAACTTTGCCGCCGGCATGAGTGGCGGCGTGGCCTACGTGTTCGACGAGGACGGCCACTTCGCCGCGCGCTGCAACACCGCCATGGTGTCACTGGAGAAGGTGGTTCCCGCCGCCGAGCAGAAGGTCAGCCATGCCAGCACCCGCTGGCACCGCGACGAGAGCGACGAGGTGCAATTGCGCCAGTTGCTGGCCGACCACTACCGTTGGACCGGCAGCAAGCGCGCCCGCGAACTGCTCGACACCTGGGAGTCCGCACGCACCCGGTTCGTGAAGGTGTTCCCCAACGAATACAAGCGCGCGCTGGCCGAGATGTACGAGCGCCAGATCGAAGCCGCCAGCAGCGGCAACAACGCCCAGCTGGGGCTGGAAACCGCTGCCGCCTGACCGCCGGAACACGAAGCACGAAGGAACCGCAAGATCATGGGAAAAGTCACCGGCTTCATGGAGTACGAGCGCATCGACGAAGGCTATGCGCCCGTGGCTGCCCGGCTCAAGAACTACAAGGAATTCGTCGTCGGCCTCGACGACGCGCAGGCCAAGATCCAGGGCGCCCGCTGCATGGACTGCGGCACGCCGTTCTGCAACAACGGCTGCCCGGTCAACAACATCATTCCGGACTTCAACGACCTGGTCTACCGCCAAGATTGGAAGAATGCCATCGAGGTGCTGCACAGCACCAACAACTTCCCCGAGTTCACGGGCCGCATCTGCCCCGCGCCCTGCGAGGCGGCCTGCACGCTGAACGTGAACGACGACCCCGTGGGCATCAAGAGCATCGAGCACGCGATCATCGACCATGCCTGGGAAAACGGCTGGGTCGTGCCGCGTCCGGCCAAGCGCAGGACGGGCCGGAAGGTGGCCGTGGTCGGCGCTGGCCCGGCGGGCCTGGCGGCCGCGCAGCAGCTCGCGCGCGCCGGCCATGACGTGACGCTGTTCGAGAAGAATGACCGCGCCGGTGGCCTGCTGCGCTACGGTATCCCCGACTTCAAGCTCGACAAGTCGCACATCGACCGCCGCGTGGAGCAGATGCAGGCCGAGGGCGTCGTCTTCCGCACCGGCGTGGCCGTGGGGGCGGCCAAGGACACCCTGGGCAAGGGCAGCAAGGTGACCAATTGGGCCAAGGAAACCGTCACGCCCGAGCAGTTGCAGGCCGGGTTCGACGCCGTGCTGCTCACTGGCGGTGCCGAGCAGAGCCGCGACCTGCCCGTGCCGGGCCGTGACCTCGACGGCATCCACTTCGCCATGGAGTTCCTGCCGCAGCAGAACAAGGTCAACGCGGGCGACAAGCTCAAGGGCCAGATCATGGCCACGGGCAAGCACGTGATCGTGATCGGCGGTGGCGACACCGGCAGCGACTGCGTGGGCACCAGCAACCGCCATGGCGCGGCCAGTGTGGTGCAGTTCGAGCTGATGCCGCGTCCGCCCGAGCAGGAGAACCGCCCGCTCACCTGGCCCTACTGGCCCATCAAGCTGCGCACCAGCTCCAGCCACGAGGAAGGCTGCGAGCGTGAATTCGCCATCGCCACCAAGGAATTCATCGGTGAGAAAGGGAAGGTCACGGGCCTGAAGACCGTGCACGTGGAATTCAAGGACGGCAAGTTCGTCGACATCCCCGGCACCGAGAAGACCTACCAGGCCGACCTCGTACTGCTGGCCATGGGCTTCACCGGCCCCGTGGCGCCCGTGCTCGACGCCTTTGGCATAGAGAAGGACGCGCGCGGCAACGCCAAGGCCACGACAGACTTCACCGGCGGCTATGCCACCAGCGTGCCCAAGGTGTTCGCCGCCGGCGACATGCGGCGCGGGCAGAGCCTGGTGGTGTGGGCCATCCGCGAAGGCCGGCAGGCCGCGCGCGCGGTCGATGAGTTCCTGATGGGCTTCAGCGACCTGCCGCGCTGACCCGGTACGCGACAAGCCCTGCCGTTCAGGGCGGGGAAGGATAGCGCGGACGGCGTAGCCGTCCTTGTTTTGGTTCTTAGTGTGGGGTCT
>NZ_JARGEN010000070.1 GCF_029211125.1 Curvibacter soli | reverse complement strand
TCGCCAGGCTCATTGCTCAGTGGAATCACGAGCCCGGCTCCAGGCTCATACCTCGTTGGACAAGACTCAGGGTTGCATGCTGTTGTGGTATACCTTTTACTTGCCCGTCGTATGTTCTTTGACGCGGGGCCTTGGAAGCACAAGATGGATTTCAACCGCATACGCGTGTCGCGCAAGATCTGGGGGGCCATCGTGCTGCTGCTGGCGGCCATGCTGGTTATCACCTGGTTCACGTTGTGGCGTGCGGTAGCCACGCAGCAGGCCGCCTCGCAAGCAGTGCGCGGCCAGTACGCCACCATCGTCCGCATCGCCGAATGGAAGGCGCTCGTGAGCGCCAGCGTCACGCGCACCGTGGCCGCAGCGTCCAGTGCCGACCGCGAGGTCGAGAAAATCCTGAAGGCCGACCAGGAGCGCGCCGCCGCGCAGCTCGGCCTGCTGTACGCGCAGGTACAGCAGGCCGCCGTGCGTGCCGACGACAAGGCGCAACTGCAGAAAATCGATGGCCTCTACAAGGTGCTGGAGGCCAAGACGAAGGACGTGCGCGAAGCGCAGGAAGACGGCGACGGCTCCGTCGTGCAGGGCCGCGTGCACGGCCATATGCTGCCGGCGGCCAAGGCGTATCTCGGCGCCATCGACGACTATGTCCTATTGCAGCAGGCGCACGCGGATGAAACGCGGGCGCAGGCGGTGTCGGCCAGCCGCAGCATCGCGGTGATCGGCACGGTCGGCGCCGTCCTGGTGGTGGCGCTCGGCATGTTCGTGGCCTCGACACTGGTGCGCACGATCCGCCAGCCGCTGCGGGAATCGGTGGCGCTGGCCGAGGCGATAGCGCAGGGCGACCTGACCCAGCGCATAGACGCAACGCGCGGGGACGAATTCGGCGAACTCATGCGCTCGCTGCAGAACATGAACGCCTTCCTGGAGCGCA
>NZ_JARGEN010000007.1 GCF_029211125.1 Curvibacter soli | reverse complement strand
GGTTGAATCTATTGGCAGGTCGGGGCGGAAAATCCGGAATTTTGGCAAAAAGGTGTCGAACTTGTGAGGAATGCCTGCGAGAAGTTGACCACCACGAAGCGCCCGCCCGGCGGGTGCGGGATCATGTGCAGCCGGTGCGGCAGGATGAAGGCCAGCATGCCGCGCGTGAAGGGCCGCACCGCGCCACCGATGTGCTGCACGGTATCGCCCGCAAGGCTGGCCTGGATCTGGAAGTAATCGTGCCGGTGCGGCTCGGTCAGTGGCGGGCGCTCGCCTTGGTCGCGGATGTAGAAGTCGAGCCGGTCGCTGCGCTCCTGCATGCCATAGGTTTTGCCCGGCCGCCCGGTGCTCCCCTCGGGGGAATGGGGCGGCCACACGCAGTGAGGCCGACCAAACGGGGTGGTTTCATCCCTCCGCCACGGCGCTGGTGCGCGAACCGCGCCACGCGCCAATGATGGCGATCAGGCCGGGCACCAAGATCAAACCCCAGATGATCTTCTCCAGATTGGCGCGCACCCAGGGCAGATTGCCGAAGAAATAGCCCGCCGTGATGATGCCCCCCACCCACAGCACGGCCCCGGCCACGTTGTAGACGGTGAACTTCAGCCGCGACATGGCCGCCACCCCGGCCACGAAAGGGGCAAAGGTACGGATGAACGGCATGAAGCGCGCCAATACGATGGTGATGCCGCCATAGCGCTCGTAGAAGGCATGGGCCTGGTCGAACGCGCGGCGGTTGAAGAAGCGCGAGTCCTCCCACTGGAACACCCGGGCGCCGAAATGGCGGCCGATGCGGAAGTTGCACTGGTCGCCCAGCACCGCCGCGGCCAGCAGCACCGCCGCCGATGGCGCGGGGTGCATCAGCCCCGCGCCGCACAGCGCGCCAACGATGAACAGCAGCGAGTCGCCCGGCAGGAAGGGCATGACGACCACGCCCGTTTCCACGAACACGATCAGAAACAGCAGCGCATAGACCCAGGCGCCATAGCTGGCGACAAAGGCTTCGATGTAGCGGTCGATGTGGAGGATGAAATCTAGAAGCAGCGAGATGAATTCCATGGCAGCGGCATTATCCTGGCTCGCCCGCCAGACGGGTACAACCGGCCCGAAAGCGGCGCGCTTGCGCGTATGATCGGCCCGCTCGTCGCCTCGTCCATCTGGACGTGCGGGCATCCCGGCCATCAACCATGGCAGACCGGCCCCAGGGCCAACGCAAAGAACCAAGCAATTGAAGATCGCAGTTATCGGCTCCGGCTATGTAGGGCTTGTCACCGGGGCATGTTTTGCCGACCTGGGGGTGGACGTGGTCTGCGTGGACAGCAACACAGACAAGGTGCAGCGCCTGCAACGCGGCGAAATCCCCATCTACGAACCTGGCCTGAACACGATGGTGGAGCAGGCCGTTGCCAATGAACGGTTGCAGTTCACAACCGACATCGCACAGGCAGTTGCGGGGCGCAGCATTGTCTTCATCGCCGTCGGAACGCCCTCCTCCGAAGACGGCTCGGCCGACCTGGGGCATGTGCTGCAAGCAGCGCAGGCCATCGGGCAAACCATCGACGGCTTTACCGTGGTGGTGGACAAAAGCACCGTGCCCGTGGGCACCGCAGACCGCGTGCACGCGGTGATCGCCCGGCAATTGCAGGAGCGCGGCGTACAGCATGCGTTCGTGGTCGCGTCAAACCCTGAATTCCTGAAGGAAGGCGCGGCCATCGATGACTTCATGCGTCCCGACCGCGTGGTACTGGGCCTGCCGCCCGGCGAACTGGGCCTGAAGGCACGCGCGCTGCTCGACGACCTGTATGCCCCGCTCACCCGCAACCACCAGCGCACGCTGTACATGGATGTGCGCTCTGCCGAGCTGACCAAGTACGCCGCCAACGCCATGCTGGCCACACGCATCAGCTTCATGAACGAGCTGGCCAACCTGGCCGATGTGGTGGGTGCCGACATCGAATCGGTGCGCCAGGGCATCGGCTCGGACCGCCGGATCGGCTACGACTTTCTCTATGCCGGCCTGGGCTATGGAGGCTCGTGCCTCCCCAAGGATATTCGCGCGCTGCGCGACACCGGGCGCCAGTATGGCGTGCGGCTGGGTGTGATCGACGCAGTGGAAGAAGCCAACGCGCACCAAAAAAAAGTGCTGCTGCAAAAAATTACCACCCGACTGGGCGAGGACCTGACGGGCTGCCACTTCGCCTTGTGGGGCCTGGCATTCAAACCCAACACCGACGACATGCGCGACGCCCCCAGCCGCTACGTGGTACGCGAGTTGCTGCGGCGCGGTGCCACCGTGTGCGGCTACGACCCCGCCGCCATGGCCGAGGCACACCACGCTTTCGTGCACGACTTGGCTGACCAGCCCGACTGGCTGGCCCGCTTGCGCTTGACCGAAAGCGCCGATGCCGCCTTGGCTGGTGCTGATGCACTGGTCATCCTGACCGAATGGAAAGCCTTCCGCACCCCCCACTTCGGCAAGCTGCGCGCCGCGTTGCGTCAGCCGTTGGTGTTCGACGGACGCAATCTGTACCCTCCGCACCGCATGCAGGCGGAAGGTTTCGAGTACCACGCTATCGGCCGCTGCGGCCCGGCTTGAGCATGCACACCGAAACAACGCCCGCCGCTGGCGTAATGCGCCGGCAGTGGCTGGTGCCTGCCTTGCTAGCCCTGTTGGCGCTCATCTGGCTGGTGCCACTGGGCGGCCGCTCGCTGCTTCACACGGACGAAGGCCGCTACGCCACCCTGTCGCTGAACATACTGCTCAGCGGCGACTGGATAACGCCGCGCCTGAACGGCCTGTTGTATTTCGAGAAGCCGGCATTGCAGTACTGGATCGGCGCAACAGCCTTTCTGCTGCTGGGCATCAATGAATTTACCGCCCGGCTCTGGCCCGGGCTGGCGGGCCTGTTGACGGTGTTCGCCATCGGATTTACCGGCTGGCGACTGTGGGGGGCGCAGGCCGGCATACGGGCCCTGGCCATCGCGGCAGGTACGACCTGGATCATCGCCAACAGCCATTTCCTGACGCTCGACGCCGGGCTAGGATTGTTCCTCACCCTCGTGCTGTGCGCCATGCTGCTGGCCGAGCGCACGGGGATTTCCGCGCGCACGCAGCGCAACTGGGTGTGGTGCGCCTGGGCAAGCATGGCGGGCGCGGTGCTCAGCAAGGGACTGGTGGGCGTGGTCATTCCCTGCGGCGTACTGGTCATCGTCTGCCTGTGGCAGCGCGACGCAGGTCTGCTGCGCCGCATGCGATGGCTGTCGGGCACCCTGATTTTCCTGGCTATCGCTGCGCCGTGGTTCGTGCTGGTGTCGCTGCGCAACCCCGCATTCGCCGAGTTCTTCTTCATCCACGAGCATTTCGCCCGCTACCTCACCAACGTGCATCAGCGCGAGGGCGCATGGTGGTATTACCTGCCGCTGCTGCTCATAGGCTTGCTGCCGTGGACTAGTGGCCTGCCGTGGCTGCTACTACGCCGCCCCGCTGCACAGCCCTCGCGACAACACGAAGCCTTGCGTCTGCTACTCGCCTGGGCGGGCTTTGTATTCATATTCTTCAGCATCTCGCATTCCAAGCTGCCTTCGTACATCCTGCCGATGTTCCCAGCGCTCGCCCTGCTGTTGACCGAACGGCTGCGCCATGTCGCAAGCGCTACCGCACTGCGCTGGCACCTGGCCTTCCCAGCGCTGCTATGGATGGCCGCGCTAGTGCTGTCGCCCCAGTTACAACGCCTCATGTCGCCCGGCGTGGAGCCTCAAGCGGTGGCACAACTGGCCCTGGGGCTGCAAGTAGGCGCAGTGGTATTCCTGGCCGGGGCCGGCCTCGCATGGTGGTGGCTGGGCCAGCAGCGACTGACCGCCGCCTTGGTGGTGGTGGCATTCGCCCATCTGGTGGCCGTGCTGGTGGCAATGCAGTCGTACGACAGCTACGGCCAAGCCAAGAGCGCGGCCCGGCTATCGAAGGTGCTGCGCCCCTTGATCAGCGCCGACACCCCAGTGTTCGCGGTGCAGGACTATGACCAGACCCTGCCGTTCTACCTGGGCCGCAACGTGATACTGGTGAACTACGTGAACGAGTTCGAATTTGGCGAAAAGCAGGAGCCGCAGCGGTGGATTCCCACCCTCGACGCCTTCGTGCCCCGCTGGCAGGCCCTGCCCAAGGCTGCCGCCTACATGCCGCTTGCCACCTTGCAGAAACTGCAGGAACGCGGCTTGCCGATGCGCGTAGTGTTTGAAGACCGCACGCGCGCAGTGGTGGTGAAACCATGACGCGTTTCGATTTCGCCTGGGTCATGGGTGGCGTGGCGCTCAACGCACTGGCGCAATTGTTGCTGAAGGCAGGCGCCACCAGCGTCGGCAAAATCACCCTGGCCACCGACCTGCCCACGCTGGCGCGCACCGCCTTCACGCTGGCATTCCAGCCGGCCATCCTGGGCGGGCTGGGCTGCTACGCGGTCAGCGTGGTGCTGTGGGTTGTCGCGCTATCGCGGCTGGAGGTCAGCGTGGCTTATCCTCTGGTATCGATCGGCTACGTCATCAACGCCCTGCTGGCCTGGTGGCTGCTGGGCGAAACCCTGAACCCCCAGCGCTGGCTGGGCATCGCGGTCATCATCGCGGGCGTGGTGCTGGTGGCGCGCAGCGCGAGTGCGCCATGACGAATTCCATGGAAAAGCTGCCCTTTCTGCCTTTCACCCGCCCGTCCATCGACGAGCAGACCATTGCCGAGGTGGCGGACGTGCTGCGCTCGGGCTGGATTACCTCCGGCCCGCGCTGCCAGGCACTGGAAGCCGCGCTGTCGGAACGTTTCCAGGGCCGCCCCGTGCGGCTGGCGAGTTCGGCCACTGCGGCGCTGGAACTGGCACTGCGCCTGTGCGGCATCGGCCCGGGCGATGAAGTCATCACCACGCCGCTGAGTTGGGTCGCCACCGCCAACGTGATACTGGCCGTAGGTGCAACACCGGTGTTCGTGGACGTGGACGCCGCCACCCGCAATATCGACCTGGCGCGGATAGAAGCCGCCCTCACGCCGCGCACACGCGCATTGATTCCCGTCGATCTGGCCGGCTTGCCAGTGGACCGCGACCGCCTCAACGCGCTGGCTGCGCGACACAGTCTGCGCGTCATCGAAGATGCAGCCCAGGCCTTTGGCGCGCACTGGGCCGGGCGCGAGATCGGCAGCTTCGGCGATCTGGTGTCGTTCAGCTTCCACGCCAACAAAAACCTCACTACCGCCGAAGGCGGCTGCCTGGTGCTGAACAACGCGCAAGAAGCCCGCGCTTTCGAAAAACTGCGCCTGCAAGGCGTGGAGCGGTTTCCCGACGGCAGCATGGATGTCGAGCAATGGGGCGGCAAAGCCAACCTGACCGACCTGGCAGCCGCCATCGGGCTGGGCCAGTTGCGGCAGGTGGATGCCTTCAACGCCCGCCGCCGGGCGCTGGCCCAGCGCTATTTCGAACGTTGGGATACAAGTCTTGGCTTCGAGCTGCCGCCTGCCGATTTCGTGCAAAGCAACTGGCACATGATGCAGCCGCTGCTGCCTCGCGCGCTGGCACCCCGGCGGGGCGAATTCATCGAGGCCATGAAGGCGCAGGGCATCGGCGTAGGCGTGCACTACCCAGCCATGCATCTGTTCACGCTGTTGCGCCGCCTGGGTTGGCGGCAGGGGCAGTTCCCGGTAGCAGAGGACATCGGCGCGCGCACCCTTACGCTGCCGCTGTTCCCGGCCATGGCCGATACCGATGTGGATCGCGTCTGCGCCGCCATTGCCAGCGCTGTGCGCACACTCCAAGGCTAAGAGTCCGCTACTTTGCAGCCCACTTCACCCACTGCCGAGGCCGCCATGCCTGAAGTGCAGCTCAGCGTCATCATCCCGGTTTACAACGAAGAAGCCGGCTTGGCGGCGCTGTTCGCCCGCATCTATCCTGCGCTCGACGCGCTGGGCCTGCGCTACGAACTGATCTTCGTCAACGACGGCAGCCGCGACCGTTCGGCCGCCCTGCTGGCAGCGCAGTTCGAGCAGCGGCCCGACGTGACGCGGGTGATTCTGTTCAACGGCAATTTCGGCCAACACCGCGCCATCCTGGCCGGCTTTGCCCATTGCCGCGGCGAGCGCGTAGTGACGCTCGACGCCGACCTGCAGAACCCGCCGGAGGATATCCATCTGCTGTTGGCCGCCATGGACCAAGGCCACGACTACGTGGGCTCGATCCGCCGCCAGCGCCAGGACGCAGCCTGGCGGCATTGGGCTTCGCGCGCCATGAACCACTTGCGCCACAAGCTCACCGGCATTGTCATGACCGACCAGGGCTGCATGCTGCGCGCCTATGGCCGTAACGTGGTGCAGCTCATCAACCAGTGCAACGAGCTGAATACCTTCATCCCCGCCCTGGCCTACCAGTTCGCGCAACACCCGACCGAGGTCGTCGTCGGCCACGAAGAACGCAGTGCTGGCGAATCCAAATATTCGCTCTACAGCCTGGCGCGGCTCAATTTCGACCTCATCACCGGTTTCTCGCTGGTGCCGCTGCAACTGTTCTCGATGCTGGGCATGGCGGTGTCGCTGCTGTCGGGCCTGCTGTTCGTGCTGCTGGCAGGGCGCCGTCTCATCCTGGGGCCGGAAGAGGGTGGCACTTTCACGCTGTTCGCGCTGCTGTTCCTGCTGATCGGGCTGGCGCTGCTGGGCATCGGCCTGCTGGGCGAATATGTAGGCCGCATCTACCAGGAGGTACGGCAGCGCCCGCGCTACGTCATCAGTGCGATCCTGGAGCACCAGCCATGAGCGGGGCGGCAAGCGCCATCGTGTTCGCCTACCACCAGGTGGGCGTGCGCTGCCTGCGCGTGCTGCTGGACGCGGGCGTGCGCGTGCCGCTGGTGGTCACGCATGCCGACGCGCCGGGAGAGAACATCTGGTTCGACAACGTGGCGGCAGTGGCGGCAGAACACGGCCTGCCCTGTGTGACGCCCGAGCATCCCAGTGCATCCGAATTGCTGGCACAGGCCCGCGCCGCGCAACCGGACTTTCTGTTCTCGTTCTACTACCGGCAAATGCTCGGGGGCGACTGGCTGGAACTGCCCGCGCGCGGCGCTTTCAACATGCACGGCTCGCTGCTGCCACGCTACCGGGGCCGGGTGCCGGTGAACTGGGCCATCATCCACGGCGAGCGCGAAACCGGAGCCACCCTGCACGCGATGGAGGTCAAGCCTGACAGCGGCGCCATCGTCGACCAGTGCGCCGTGCCCATCCTGGGCGACGACACCGCATCCGAAGTGTTCGCCAAGGTCGTGGTGGCGGCGGAGATCGTACTGGCACGCAGCCTGCCCCGGCTGGTGGACGGCACGGCACGGTTGACGCCGCAGGAGCTATCGCAGGGCAGCTATTTCGGTGGCCGCAAACCCGCTGACGGACTGATTCCGGCCAGCGCCAGTGCGCGGCAGATGCACAACCTGGTGCGCGCGCTGGCTCCACCCTACCCTGGCGCCTTCGTGTTCATCGGAGGCCGGCGCCTGGTGATCGAACGCACCCAACTTGCCGCGCCGCCCACCGCCATCCCCGGCACCGGCCTGCGCCTGGCAAGCCACGGCGGCCAACTGTGGCTGCTGGCGGCGGACGGCAGCGCGCTGCGCGTGCTGCGCGCGCACTTCGACGGCGACGTTGCACCACTCGAACCCCAGCGGTTGGCGCAACAATACGCGGGCAGCACCATCACCATCGACGCCTGAGCGGCGTCCCTTTCGCATACTGGCTTACTGAAAATCCCATGCTCAAAGTTCTCATCGTCGGCGTCAACGGCTTCATCGGCCACCACCTCACGCAGCGCGTCATCGAAACAACCGACTGGGAGGTGTACGGGATGGACATGCAGTCCGACCGCGTGGCGCCCTGGATGAACAACCCGCGCTTTCACTTTTTCGAAGGCGACATCACCATCAACAAGGAATGGATCGAATACCACGTGAAGAAGTGCGACGTGGTGCTGCCGCTGGTGGCCATCGCCACGCCCGCCACCTACGTGCGCGAGCCGCTGCGCGTGTTCGAGCTCGACTTCGAGTCCAACCTGCCCATCGTGCGGCACTGCGTGCGCTACGGCAAGCGCGTGGTGTTCCCCTCCACCAGCGAGGTCTACGGCATGTGCGAGGACACCGACTTCGACCCCGAAAACTCAAACCTGGTCTATGGCCCCATCAACAAGCCGCGCTGGATCTACGCCTGCTCCAAGCAGTTGATGGACCGCGTGATCCATGCCTACGGCATGCAGGAAGGGTTGCGCTACACGCTGTTTCGCCCGTTCAACTGGATCGGCCCCGGCCTGGACAGCCTGCACACGCCCAAGGAAGGCTCCAGCCGCGTCATCACCCAGTTCCTGGGCCACATCGTGCGTGGCGAGCCGATCCAACTGGTGGATGGCGGTCGGCAACAGCGTGCCTTCACCTACATCAGCGACGGCATCGCCGCGCTGATGAAGATCATCGCCAACGAGGGCGGCGTGGCCGACCGCAAAATCTACAACATCGGCAACCCGAGCAACAACATCTCCATCCGCACTCTGGCCGAGATGATGCTGGCACTGGCCGCTGCATCGCCAGCCTACCGCGACGCGGCCCAAGCCGTGAAGCTGGTAGACGTATCGGCAGGCGACTACTACGGCAAAGGCTACCAGGACATGCAGCGCCGCGTGCCCGACATCCGCAACACCATGACCGACCTGCACTGGAAACCCGAAGTGGACATGCAGCATGCACTGGCCTCGCTGTTCGACTACTACCGCGCCTCGGCGGCGGCCACAACCGACCTGGCGGCCTGAGGGCGCATGGCCCGCATCGCGCTCAAAATTGACGTAGACACTTGGCGTGGCACCCGCGAAGGCGTACCGCCGCTGACCGCGCTGCTGCGCGAGGCCGGAGCTGGCGCCACCTTTCTGTTCAGCCTGGGGCCTGACCACACCGGGCGCGCCATCTTTCGAGCGTTGCGGCCCGGTTTTCTGCAGAAAGTCTCGCGCACCTCGGTGGTGGAACATTACGGCCTGCGCACCCTGCTTTACGGCGTGCTGCTGCCCGGCCCCGACATCGGCCTGCGCGAAGCCGCCACGCTGCGCGCCGTGCGCGCTGCAGGGTTCGAGGTCGGCGTGCATTGCTGGGACCACGTGCGCTGGCAAGACCACTTGCTGGCGCGCGATGCCGCCTGGGCGCACGCCGAGATGCGGCGTGCGCTGGAACGCTTCACGCAAATTTTTGGCACTGCAGCGCGCGTGCATGGCGCCGCGGGCTGGCAGTTCAACGAAGCAGCCGCCCATGCCGAGCAGGAAATGGGCATCGCCTACGCGTCCGACACGCGCGGCACCCATCCTTTCATGCCCGTGGCGGCATGCGGCGCGCCCATCGGTCCGGCGCAGTTGCCTACCACCCTGCCTACGCTCGACGAGCTGATCGGCCTGGGCGGCATCACCGAAGACAACGTGCATGAACACCTGCTCGAACGCACGCACAGCGCCACGCAAGACCATGTCTACACGCTGCACGCCGAACTCGAGGGCATGCGGCTGCAGCACGTGCTGCGCAGCCTGATCGCGGGCTGGCGCACCCAGGGCCATGCGCTGGTATCGCTGGCCGACCTGCATGCCACGCTCGACCCCGCCACGCTGCCACGGCTGCGCATCGCGCAGGGCACTATCGCGGGCCGCTCGGGCCTGCTGGCCTTGCAGGGCGAGCCAGTCGCCGCGTAAGCCCCTCCACCGACCGCACGCGGGCATACCCGCGTTGACACGCTGCCCGCGGCTACCAGAATAGCCCTTGCGCTCGCCCCCGGCATGCAGCCCCCAAGAGGGATGTGTGTCCCATGCACGGTAGCAAGGCTGAAGCGCCACCACGACGGGCGACAACATTGCGCCGAATGCGCTCTTTCAACCCGTCCCTTTTCGTCGGCGACACCTTCTCGGCGTATGCAGCCAGGGCATCGGCAACCGTCTTGACCGTATCCAGCTTCCCTGTCGCCGCAGCCCGCATCTCCGTGGTGCGCCTGGCCGCCCACACTCTACCGCCCCCGCTTGGTCGGGAGCGTTGCGGCGTCACGCTGGCCTTTCACCTTGGATCTGGATGCGCCACGAACCTGCGGCGGTTTTGATGGGGGTCGCCATTTGGGGAATCAGTGGGGGAAATATGGGGGGATGAATTGTGCATGACCGCGCGTCCAGCGCTCTGCGCCATCTTCATAGACGCTACTAACCAGTTGAAATGGTTAGGTTTTTCGTGTCCAGCACAGTCGTGAACATTTCAAGATGGTGCCCCGAGCCGGAATCGAACCGGCACGCTATCTTTCGATGAGCGGCGGATTTTAAGTCCGCTGTGTCTACCTATTCCACCATCGGGGCCCAGCACATCCACAGGATAATAGGACTTACGCAAAAGCCATGGAGAGCGATGGACTTCTGAGTTCCTGACGCAAGTAGTCTGAGAGCAACGA
>NZ_JARGEN010000069.1 GCF_029211125.1 Curvibacter soli | reverse complement strand
ACGCGGCGCTGGTGGAGGAATCGGCCTCCGCGGCCATTTCCCTGCGCGAGCAGGCGGCGCAGATGGAAGACGCGGTGCGCGTGTTCCGCCTGCCCCACGACCAGCATGCTGCCGCGCAAGCCTGGCTGCCGCCCGCGCAGGCGCAGCCCGGGGCCCTGGCCGTGCCGGCGCTGCGCACGGCCGCCACCTGAACGGCAAAGAAAGAGGCTCCATGTACCGTGGCGTGTTTTTGAGCAACATCCCCGTCTCGCGCAAGATCTGGGGCGCCATCCTCATCCTGCTGGCCGCCATGCTGGTGGTCGCGGCGCTTGCCATGTGGCAGGCTTTCGCGGCGCAGCAGCGCGCCGATGCCGCGATGGTGCGCCAGGACGAGATGGTCATGCGGGTGGTCGACTGGCAGGGCATCGTGCAGACGCAGATGGCCAAGGTCACCTCTTCCGAATCCAGTGGCGATCCGTCCGTGGCCGACCTGTTCGCGCTCGACAAGACCAAGGACGGCTCCACGCTGGCGGCGGCGCGCGCGGCGGTGCAGGAGCGGCTCGACAACGACGCCAGCCGGGCCCTGTGGAGCCAGGCCGAGGCGGCGGCGCAGGCGGTCAAGGGCGTGGTGGCGGTGGTGCAGAAGGCCCACGAGGATGCGGGCGCCGTCGACAGGCCCAAGGTGGAGGGCGAGCTGTACCCCGCAGTGAAGAAATACCTGGCCGCGGTCGACCAGGTGGTGGCCGCGCAGCGCGACGAGGCGGCGCGGCTGCACACGCTGGCCGACACCGCGAGCCAGGGCGCCATCGCCTTCGGCATCGGCGGCGCGCTGGTGGTGCTGGTAGTCGGCATGTTCGTGGCCTCGACACTGGTGCGCACGATCCGCCAGCCGCTGCGGGAATCGGTGGCGCTGGCCGAGGCGATAGCGCAGGGCGACCTGACCCAGCGCATGGACGCAACGCGCGGGGACGAATTCGGCGAACTCATGCGCTCGCTGCAGAACATGAACGCCTTCCTGGAGCGCA
>NZ_JARGEN010000068.1 GCF_029211125.1 Curvibacter soli | reverse complement strand
CGGGCCGCCGGTATCGCCCCCGGCGAGGGGGTTGGCGGCCACACGCAGTGGGCAAGCCTGGGGGAGTGTTCCATCTCAGGCAACCCTTCATGCCACGGCGAGCGCCGCCGATGCGGCCACCAGCTCTTGCAGCTTGGCCTGGGCCGCTCCTGATTCGATAGCTGCCCGCGCTTTGTCCATGCCCGCGGAGATCGAATTCACCACATTGGCCGCATACAGCGCCGCCCCGGCGTTGAACACCACGATGTCGTGCGCCGGCCCCTTCTGCCCCGCCAGCACGGCGCGCAGCAGCGCGCGCGACTGCTCGGGCGTCTCCACGCGCAGCGCGCGGCTGCCCGCCATGGGCAGGCCGAAGTCCTCGGGGTGGATTTCGTATTCGATGATCTGCCCATCCTTCAGCTCGCCCACCAGGGTGGCGCCGCCCAGGCTGATCTCGTCCATGCCATCCTTGCCATGGACCACCAGCGCATGCTCGGCGCCCAGGCGCTGCAGCGCGCGCACCTGGATGCCCACCAGGTCGGGATGGAACACGCCCATGAGGATGTTCGGCGCGTCCGCCGGGTTGGTCAGTGGGCCCAGGATGTTGAAGATGGTGCGCACGCCCAGCTCCTTGCGCACCGGGGCCACGTTCTTCATGGCCGGGTGGTGGTTGGGCGCGAACATGAAGCCGATGCCCACCTGCGCGATGGTCTGCGCGATGGCCTCGGGCTTCAGGTTCAGGCTGATGCCCAGGCTTTCCGCCACGTCGGCGCTGCCGGACTTGCTCGACACGCCGCGCCCGCCGTGCTTGCTGACCCTGGCACCCGCCGCCGCCGCCACGAACATGGCGCAGGTGGAGATGTTGAAGCTGCCCGCACCGTCGCCGCCCGTGCCCACGATGTCCACCAGGTGCGTCTTGTCGGCCACGTGGACCTTGGTGGAGAACTCGCGCATCACCTGCGCGGCGGCGGTGATCTCGCCGATGGTCTCCTTCTTCACGCGCAGGCCGGTGATGAGCGCCGCCGTCATCACGGGCGACAACTCGCCGCCCATGATGAGGCGCATGAGGTGCAGCATCTCGTCGTGGAAGATCTCGCGGTGCTCGATGGTGCGCTGCAGTGCTTCCTGGGGGGTGATGGGCATGGAGGATCTCCTCGGATTCATGAAGCGGGATTGTCGGCGAGCGCCAGCCGCACGCCCAAGCCGATGAATAGAACGCCGGCGGCGCGGTCGAGCCAGCGCAGGCCGCGCCGCATGGCGCCCACGCGCCGCGCCAGCGCGGCGGCCAGCAGCGCCCAGCCGATGCCGACCGGGACCGAATCGGCGATGAACAGCAAGCCCAGCAGCATGAACGCCAGCGGCTTGTGCGGCGCGCCGGGGGCGATGAACTGCGGCACGAAGGCCAGGAAGAACAGCGCGACCTTGGGGTTCAGCACGTTGGTGCAGAAGCCGCCGAAGAATATGCCTTTTTGGCCTCCAGCGCTTATTCCACCTGCGCTACCAGCTACTAAATCAGGAGCACCACGCGGCACGGCGCCGGGCCGGCTACCCCACAGCAGCCGCAGCCCCATCCAGGCCAGGTAGGCCGCGCCCAGCCACTTGAGCGCGGCGAACGCCGTGGCCGACGCGGCCAGCAGCGCGCTCACACCCAACGCCGTGGCCAGCACGTGCACCAGGCAGCCGGCGGCAATGCCCAGCCCCGCGACGATGCCCGCGCGCAGGCCGCCGCGCAGCGCGTGGCCCACGATGTAGAGCGCGTCCGGGCCGGGCACCAGGTTCAGCAGCAGCCCGGCGGCGATGAAGACGCCGATGTGCTCGATGCCCATGCCTCACGCCTGTTCAAGGAAGTTGCGCAGCATGGCGTGGCCATGCTCGGTCAGGATGGACTCGGGGTGGAACTGCACGCCCTGTATCGGCAGCTCCGCGTGGCGCACGCCCATGATCTCGCCGTCGTCCGTCCAGGCCGTGCGCCGGAGCACCGGCGGGCAGCCGTCGGGCGCGATGGCCAGCGAGTGGTAGCGGTTCACCGTGAACTGCCTGGGCAGCCCGGCGAACACGCCTTCCTGGGTGGTGGTGATGACGCTGGTCTTGCCATGCATGAGCGCCCGCGCCCGCACCACCTTGCCGCCGAAAGCCACGCCGATGGCCTGGTGGCCCAGGCAGACGCCCAGGATCGGCAGCCTGCCGGCGAAGTGCCGGATGGCCGCAACCGAGATGCCCGCCTCCGCCGGCGAGGAGGGGCCGGGGGAGATGGCCAGCCGCTCGGGCGCGCGCTCCGCGATACCTTCGAGCGTGATCTCGTCGTTGCGGTACACCTCCACCTGCGCACCCAGTTCGCCGAAGTACTGGACGATGTTGTAGGTGAAGCTGTCGTAGTTGTCGATCATCAGCAGCCTAGTCATTGTAAGTTCTTGATTTTATTGATGTATTTTAACGAAGCCGAGATTTTATATACACAGCCATATACACACCGGCGCTGGACTGCGGTGGCATCGGCCGCCGACCGGGCAACTTTCGACCAGTCTTGATGATCCTCTGCGCGAAGGTCGCATGTGTTCAAGCCATGCGCGACACAGGCCGGCCTCGCATGACAGGCGTGGCTGTCGCGACGCAAAAAGGGGGAGTTGGCGACCGCGGCGAGCAGGCACGGTGAACCGGACACCGCTCATCCTGCGCGGCGGTTCGTTTTGGCAAAAACTGCTTGCGCGCCCACGAGGCGGGGAGCGAAATGAACAGGTGTCTTCTGAGGGCATCGGACAATCTCCTTTAATCTTGGAGCCGCCGTGCCGGAGAGAGCCATCTAACTTAACCCTGCCTGCCGGTACGGCGACAAGGTGCGGTTCGAGACCGCAACGACATGCCGCTTCCTAATGGAAGCGCCACCACTGAGCTAGGTTAATCGAAGCAGTACGGGTCATGTGAGACTCGGGTCAATCCAGTTGCAGTTGAGCCTATGCGCAGAATGAAGGTGTGACCCCTATCCTCTCCACGCCGCTCGGCTCAACGATTGTAACAGTAACATGCCCCCAGATCTCTTGCACCGATGGTCCACGGTGAACTTCCATCACGCTAGTAGTCAGTCACCATGAATCGATAGGATAATTGGCCCACAAGTTGCAGACAGAGTTGCATTGCCACCCCTGAGGAGACTGCCATGCCGGCCATCAAGTATCGAGTCACGCTGACGGATGAAGAGGTTCAAATGCTGGAAGCCTTGCTGCGCAAGGGGAAAAGCTCGGCGCGCAAGCAAACACGGGCGCGGATACTGCTCAAGGCAGCAGCCGGCTGCAAGGATGCGGCGATCATGGAAGCCCTGGGGGTTTCTGCCACCATGGTCTACAACACCCGGCAAAGATGTGTCGAGGAAGGCGTCGAAGCGGCCTTGAGCGACCGGCCGCGTCCGGGAAAGGCACCGAAATTGACGGACAAACAGTGCGCTCACGTGATCGCCACCGCCTGTACGCCGCCCCCCGCAGGACATGATCAC
>NZ_JARGEN010000067.1 GCF_029211125.1 Curvibacter soli | reverse complement strand
GCCCACTTGCACCTGTTCCTGGCAAGGCCAGGAAATGTTGTAACCCATTGGGTTGTAAGGCAATTTGCCTATCGCGTCATCGACGCGAAATGTACTTTCGTACATCGAGAATCTTCGCACAATCTGTCAAGACTTGGCCGCTTAGGGACTAGAAACGGCAGTTGGATGCGCCTGCCGGTGCCGTGATCGGGGTGCCAGGCAAGGCTGAGCGCTGCGGCTCCAACAGCACCTGCGTGCTGTGGGACAGCGCGAAGAAGGCCTGTCTCCGACAGGCCTGCGCCCTGCAAGGGCGACGACGCGGCGGGCTACTGCCCGCAAGGAGGAGCAACGCCGCATGGCGCGCCGAGCGCGGTGCTGGCAGGTGCATAGCGCTCTCACCCACGAGGTGAACGCCATCGAAGCCGTCAACGCTCGATTTCATGCGGCTTGTCAAGGGATACGAAGCGGGCAACTGCCGTTTCTAGGGTCATAGCCTATAGGGAGGTACTCGACATCGAACATGACGGCGCGATGGGACTGTCATTGGCTTACATGGCAGATGCAGAATCGCCGGCGGCCGTGAAATTCAGGGAAGTCGCACTGCGGGTGGCTGCAGCAGACGCACGACGCGAATAGCGAGCTGAAATTTTGTGCGTAAGCGCACTTGGCGGTCAGACACAGGCGCCTCCGTGCAGCCGGTCGTAAACTTTTCGCCCTTTCCTCGTTGTCGTCGGAATGGAAATCGTCCTATTCAACCTATTTCCGGCAGTTGAATCCCCAAAATTCGAGCAAGTGCCTGTCACGCATTGAGTTTCCATGCTTTCCAGACTCACCCATTTGGAACTGCTCTGCAGTCACTTGAAGTCTTTGGAAACCCGCATGGATATTGGGTTTTTTCAGTTTTTCGGTTGGTTCAACTGCCGGATTTAGGTTCAAAGACAATGAGGCATACCGTTTGAGGTGGGGGAGGGCAGTTGCCAGTTTGGCGCGCGCGGAGGGCCCTTGGTTCAAGGTCGGCATATAGTTCAGACACCGTCGCCCACAACATATCGCGTTTTTTGCCCACGAGTTTCCTGCCAGCTGCCTCAGCCAAGCCTTCCGGGCCAGTGAGGGTGGGTCTTTCGCGGTCAAGATTGAGATTCTCAGGTTTTGCTTCGACGCTTTCTCATCGTTGCTTCCAACATGGCCCAAACCCCGCGTCAATGCTAGGAGGCGTTTCTCGCCTTATGGGTCTCTCTACACCACCCGTGCCCGGCATGCAGGCAAATTTCATGATACTCCCAGGGAGTATACCTATGAAATCTCCTAATTCATTGCGGTAGCCATGTGCATGGTTTGGAGAGGGACTTGCAGAATTCAAAATAGCAGCAGGCCGGAATTCGCTCAGTGCTCAAATTTTGAGCACTTTTCAACGAC
>NZ_JARGEN010000066.1 GCF_029211125.1 Curvibacter soli | reverse complement strand
TACGAGTCAGCGCACCGGGTCACGTTAGGTTCGGGGTTATAGCCACCAAAAAATATCTCGACCTGGCCCTGCTGCCTGCCTGCCCATAGTCTCTTTCATTAGCGGGGGTGGGGGAAGCTGCACCATGAACGTTTGGTCGGCTCACCGACCGCGTCGAGCACCGGGTCGTACCGCTCAATGAGCGCAACCAGATCGGCGTTGTCGCCTTGGTCGGAGACGCGCTGCCCGTCCTGGTACCGGTGCAGCACGGCCTTGTAGTGTTCCAGGGCACTACTCTGGGTCCGGAAGATCCGGGAACCGATCTCGACAGCCTTTGCCATTCTTCCTCCTCCGTGTCCTGCGTCAGCGCAGCAGAACGTAAGCCACCACGGCGACCAGCGCGAGCCAGAACAGGACTCGCGCACCACTGCGCTTCGTCCCCGGCTCCTCGGGCGTGGCCTGGTTGTCCAGCGACTCGCGGTACGACAAGCCTGTGCCAGGTATACCCACGTTGCCGGTGACCTTGTCGCCCCGGAAGTTCACCGACGCGCCCGGGCGCCCGACCGTCCACGACGAACCAGACTTGCTCAGGTTGAGCGTAAGGCCCTTGAAGATGCGGATGCGTTTTTGGAAACGGAAACCCATAGTGATCACATCCTGTAGCGCATCGGCGCCGATTGCTTTTCTTTGATCAGCTTGGTGATGAGGTTGCTGGTCACACCGACATCGCGTTCTTCGATGGTCAGGATCACCAGTTCGGCCTCGTCGAAGCGACCCAGCTCCCGGTACAGCTCTGCAAGCTCCATGGTGTATCCGGGCCGCGATGCAGCGCCCCATGCAAGCAATATTTCGCTCAGTCGCGTCATGTTTCGAAGCTGTTCGTCTGTCGGTTCGAACGCTGGATACGTGAATGGGCTTCCCGGTGGCCTGCTGTAGCTGGGCGCCTTGCGACGCCGCAACCTGTCCCACCACGTTCTGCGATCAGGGTTGGCTGCCTCCCATACTGCCTTCGTAGCAGCCTCCTCCGCGTCCCGGTGCTGACGGTATCGATCCCTGTACGAGTGATTGAGATGACGCCAGTGCCCCAGCCTTGCAGCGGCCTCCAGATCCTCACTGTCGGTATTTGCGATGCACTCAGGCAGTAGGTCGTCGGGCACAAGATTCATACGCGGAAGGTCACTGGCCTCAGCTGTCTCGATTTCCACCAAGTCCTTCAGCAGTACGAACCGGCCGCAGTTGCAGCGGCGCAGGCCTTCGTCATTTGGCATGAGCGAGCCATCCCGCCACCCATCAGTCCAGTACTCGAAAGCGGAGAAGTTCATCGAGACGTACCGAGGAAACGCATAGCGCGCACCACAGCACGGTGCGGCCAAGATGCGTACTCCTCTGACGATGGTCATGTGCTCGATTTCCTGCTTGCTGGCATTGATTCAAAACCCGGGGTACTTCTGCCAGACGCGCTGGTTCATCTCTGCGTTCTCGCTGTACTCACCGATGTCCCAGTCCTTGAATGCGTAGAGATCTTCCGCGACGGTCGTGATGACCTCGCGCAACTCCAAGGGCTCCAACCACTCGGATGGAATCGCCTTAACCCCTTGCATGGCGCCCAACATGTTGCCGGTGATCGCCCCCGTCGAGTCAGAGTCGCCGTCGTGATTCACGGCCAGGATGACGCCGTGTTTGAAGTTGCGTGCGACCAAAGCGCAGTAGATAGAAATGGCGAGGGCCTCTTCCGCAACCCAGCCCTGGCCGAGCTGTGCGATGGCGACTTCGTGTGCCTCGCCGCTCGCCGCCAGTGTCTCGGCCATCTCTATCGCGCGCAGGGTCTCCTCATGTCGAGGCTCGGCGCACAGGATCGTTTTTGTGGCAGTCAGCGCTTCGGACACCTGGCCCAGACCCGTCAGGTAATCAGCGCTCTTAGTGTCCAGTGGGCGAAACACCGCAACGCGTAGCCGACCGTCGTCCCTTGGGGCGATCGCAGCGATCAGATCGTCACCACGCTGCACTGTGACCAGCTTGTCGCCGAGATCCACCGGCCCGACTTCAACCCACCAGTGGTCACCGGCGGCTGAAATCACGTCCCGGCCATCGTCGGGCGCCAGCAGCTCGGCCAGCCGACTCATCGCTGGCTCGTATCGCTTCCATTCGGTGCCGCCGTCGCGCGTGCTCATCTGCAAACCATGCAGCAGCATCGCCAGCGGTAGCTCTCCCCCTGCGTCCACTGCTGACTTCAGATCAGCGCTGGCAATCGGATAGGCGATGTCCGGCAAACCGTATCGCGCCAGCACCTCTGGCTTGAGGTGGACGTCAGCGAAGTTCGGCATGGCGAGCCAGAAGGCGATCGAACGCTGCTTCAAGTTCAGGGTGGACGCCGCGTACTCCGGCGACGACTTTGGCTGCCCAGTCGAAGTAGCCTTGCTTGCGTTCTGGCGACCAGTCGGACGGCGGTGACGCCAGGATGTCCCGCAGATTGCATATCTTGTCTGCCAGCTTCACGAGCTTGGCTTCCTTCGAGATGTGCGGGGCGTGTTCAATCTGGCGCTGCTTGCGCACATGCTTTTCCAACGACTTGTCGTCGGTCACGTCGAGGACGATCGCCGTGATTCGCGACCCGAAAGTCGCGGTCAACTCTTCCGATGTGGTCTCGGTGTCCTCGATCGTGTCGTGCAGGACCGCCGCGCACAGAACCGCCACATCAGTGACACTCCCCTCGTTCGCCAGCACGTTGGCCAGCCCGATCGGATGGTTGATGTAGGGCGATGCCTCCGCATCCTTGCGACGCTGATTCCGGTGCTTGTCAGCCGCGAAGGCCACGGCCTTCACGAGCATGCCGAGCGGGTCTGAGTACTGGTCCATCTGTCGGTCCCTTTCGTAGATCTATTGGGCTCGCGGAGCGGATGCGTCGATCAGCGCGATCGCCTCGTCACCCTTGCCGGTGGTGATCAGCAACCACAAGGCGCTGCACTTGACCTGCGCGTCGCCTGACGCATCCTCCAACTGCTTGATCAGGTCCAGTTCGGTTTCCGCCTGCTGCTTCGCTTTGCGCCCGCCGTACTCCTTGACGAGGTGGTCGCCCGCCACGTCCATGGCCTTGATCAGGGCGTCTTCATCGGTCCTGATGCCTTGCCAGAAGAAACGGTCAGTCATGGCCTAGCGAGGAAACTCAGCGATGCCCTTCAGCAGCGCGAATGCCTGGCCCCATGGCGACGACCATTCGGAGGACTGGCTCGGGTTGAAGGCGACCGGGGAATAAGCCTAGAAACGGCAGTTGACCCAACCAAAAAACTGAAAAAACCGAGGGACTTGCAGAATTCAAAATAGCAGCAGGCCGGAATTCGCTCAGTGCTCAAATTTTGAGCACTTTTCAACGAC
>NZ_JARGEN010000065.1 GCF_029211125.1 Curvibacter soli | reverse complement strand
TCGCCAGGCTCATTGCTCAGTGGAATCACGAGCCCGGCTCCAGGCTCATACCTCGTTGGACAAGACTATGACTTCGCGCGCGGCCCACGCGCCGCTACCATCCATCCCGATCCCGATACCGCGTCTGCCCGGGGTCGCCCCTGGCGGCGACCTGTGCGATTGCCTCCATTCTGCATGGCGCGTGCGATGGCGCTGCTGGAGATGCCCGAGCGCACAGGAAAGGGCGGATCGACCAGGGCGTTCAGATGGATGCGCTTCAGATACTGCCCAACGAGTGCCAAGCCGGCGTTGGAACTCGGGTCGTAGGGTTGCTTCTTGATAATGAAATCGGTCATGGCGCGCTCACCTGCAGGGCAGCGCGCCATTGCACACGTAAATTGTTGATTTATAAAGATAAATCAACAAAAATAACAATTGAACACTCGGGTTCAGGTAAGTGCCCCTCGAATTAATCCCTTTTTTCCGCTAATCCGTGGGGATTGTTCTGTGGGAGACGATTTTTTCCATATAATCGGCTCTCGTATTCACTCTAAACTGCCCCTGCCATGACGACATACAAGGAACTCCTGAAGCAGCGCGAAGCGCTGGAGCAGCAAATCAGCGAAGCCCGCCAGCGTGAACTGGCGGATGCCATTTCCAAGACGCGCGCATTGGTGGCCGAGTACGGCCTGACGGCGCATGACGTATTTCCACCCACCAAAACCCGCGGCAGTACTGCGGGCAGCAAAGTGGCGGCCAAATACCGCAATCCGCAAACGGGTGAAACCTGGACGGGCCGCGGCAAGGCCCCGCGCTGGATTGCGGACCAGAATCGCGAGAAGTTCCTGATCAAATAAGCGCATTGCATTTTTCCAAGGAAAACCGGCCTTGTGCCGGTTTTTTTCTTGGCCGGCGCCCTTTCGCGCGCCGGAGGCGGTCGCCGGGGCGGTGCTGCGCAGGGCGGTACGCCCGCCAATGCCCCTTGGATGTTGCAGCGAAATGCAGGACACTGCCAGAATAGATGCCGTAGCGTCAACCAGGAGTCCACGATGTCAAAGAAGAAGTCCCAGTCCCATGAATTCGCCGCAACACGCAAGTCTTTCAAGACGGCGTCCGGCAAAGAAGGCGAGTTTTTCTCTTTGCCCGCGCTGGCGAAGGAATTTCCGAGCGTTTCACGGCTACCTGTATCCATTCGTATCGTGCTCGAATCGGTATTGCGCAATTGCGATGGCCGAAAAATCACGCGCGAGCATGTGCAACAGCTTGCCAATTGGGCGCCGGGCGCCGCGCGCACCGACGAGATCCCCTTCGTCGTTTCGCGCGTCGTGCTGCAGGATTTCACCGGCGTGCCGCTGCTCGCCGATTTGGCCGCCATGCGCAGCGTGGCCCTGAAACTCGGCAAAAAACCCAAGCGTATCGAGCCTCTCGTGCCCGTGGACCTGGTGGTGGACCATTCCGTCATGGTCGATTACTACGGCACGAAAAAAGCGCTCGACCTGAATATGAAGCTCGAATTCCAGCGCAACCGCGAGCGCTATGAATTCATGAAATGGGGCATGCAGGCGTTCGACACCTTCGGCGTGGTGCCGCCGGGCTTCGGCATCGTGCACCAGGTCAACCTCGAGTACCTGGCGCGCGGCGTGCACAAGACGAAGGGGGGCGTGTACTACCCCGACACGCTCGTGGGCACCGACAGCCACACCACCATGATCAACGGCATCGGCGTGGTGGCCTGGGGCGTGGGCGGCATCGAGGCGGAGGCCGCCATGCTGGGTCAGCCGGTGTACTTCCTCACGCCCGACGTGGTGGGCTTCGAGTTGACGGGCCGGCTGCGCGAGGGCGTGACCGCCACCGACCTCGTGCTCACCGTGACGGAAATCCTGCGCCGCGAGAAGGTGGTGGGCAAGTTCGTCGAGTTCTTCGGCGAGGGCACGCGCACGCTGGCGCTGCCCGACCGCGCCACCATCGGCAACATGGCGCCCGAGTACGGCGCCACCATGGGCTTCTTCCCCGTGGACGAGAAGACCATCGAGTACTTCAAGGGCACGGGCCGCACGGCGGGCGAGATCGAGGCGTTCGAGGCCTACTTTCGCGCCCAGGGCCTGTTCGGCGTGCCGGCCAACGGCGAAATCGACTACTCGCAGGTGGTCAGGCTCGACCTCGGCGACGTGACGCCCAGCCTGGCCGGCCCCAAGCGCCCGCAGGACCGCATCGAACTCGGCAAGGTCGCGGGCCAGTTCGCCAGCCTGTTCAGCAAGCCCGCGTCGGAGAACGGCTTCAACCAGCCCGCCGAGCGCCTGGGCCGCCGCTTCCCCGTGGGCGGCGCCACGCAGGACGAGGCGCCGCTGGAGCGCGTGCTGCCGCAGGGCGCGGAGCGCAACGTGGTCGAGATGGTGGCCAACCGTTCCACGCTGCAGTCGGCAGAGGCCGTTGCCGTGGCCGTGGCCGACACATCGGCGCACCAGGGCGTGGTCATCGGCAGCGGCGATGTGCTGATCGCCGCCATCACGAGCTGCACCAACACCTCCAACCCCAGCGTGATGCTGGCCGCGGGCCTGCTGGCCAAGAAGGCAGTGCAGGCGGGGTTGAAGGTGCAGCCGCACATCAAGACCTCGCTGGCGCCCGGCTCGCGCATCGTGACCGAGTACCTCACGGAAACCGGTCTGCTGCCGTACTTGGAGAAACTTGGCTTTGCGCTCGCGGGCTACGGCTGCACCACCTGCATCGGCAACTCGGGCGACCTGGCCCCCGAGCTCAATGAAGCCATCACCAACAACGACCTGGTCTGCGCCGCCGTGCTCTCGGGCAACCGCAACTTCGAGGCGCGCATCCACCCCAACATCAAGGCCAACTTCCTCGCCAGCCCGCCGCTGGTGGTGGCCTACGCCATCGCCGGCACCGTGCTGCGCGACCTGATGACCGAGCCCGTGGGCAAGGGCAAGGGCGGGCGCGACGTGTACCTGGGCGACATCTGGCCCACGAGCGACGAGATCTACGCGCTGCTCAAGTACGCCATGAAGGGCAAGGCCTTCCGCGAGAACTACGCCAAGGTGCGCACCGAGCCCGGCAAGCTGTGGGAGAAGATCAAGGGCGTGAGCGGCCAGACCTACAACTGGCCCCTGAGCACCTACATCGCCGAGCCGCCGTTCTTCAAGGACTTTGCTATAAAAAATGTAGCTTCAACCGCAGTAGATACGGGCGCTGCAGGCCAAAAAGGCTACAAGATCGAGGGCGCGCGCATCATGGCGCTGTTCGGCGACTCCATCACCACCGACCACATCTCGCCGGCCGGCTCCATCAAGGAAAGTTCGCCCGCGGGCCAGTGGCTGCTGGCGCACGGCGTGATGAAGGCCGACTTCAACAGCTACGGCGCGCGGCGCGGCAACCACGAGATCATGATGCGCGGCACCTTCGCCAACGTGCGCATCAAGAACCTCATGATCCCGCCCAGGGACGACGGCGCGCGCGAGGAGGGCGGCCTGACGCTCTACCAGAACGACGGCGTGGACAAGGGCAAGAAGATGTTCATCTACGACGCCGCCATGCAGTACATCCGCGAGGGCATACCCACCGTGGTCTTCGCGGGCGAGGAGTATGGCACGGGTTCTTCGCGCGACTGGGCGGCCAAGGGCACGCAACTGCTGGGCATCAAGGCCGTCATCGCGCGCAGCTTCGAGCGCATCCACCGCTCCAACCTGGTCGGCATGGGCGTGCTGCCGCTGCAGTTGCGCCCCGGCGAGTCGTGGGAGACGCTGGGACTCAAGGGCAACGAGCGCATCGACGTGATTCCGCACCCCGAGCTCAAGCCGCAGAGCGAGGCCACGCTCGCCATCACCAGCGCCGACGGCACGCGGCGCGAGATCAAGCTCACGCTGCGCATCGACACCCCCGTGGAGGTCGAGTACTACCGCGACGGCGGCATCCTGCCGTTCGTGCTGCGGCAGTTGCTGGCGGACTGACTTCCCCTCCCGCGGTCGGTTACCGGCCAAGCCGCCTGCGGGCGGCTTTTTGCTGCCCCTGGGCCTTTTGCGCCGCTTTTCCGGCGCACGCCCTGTTTTCAGGCGCACTCATCCCTGCGCCCTCGGCAATTGATCTTAATCAACGTTGCCCCAAGGGACAATCGCGGTCAAACGGGAATCGTTATCATTCATGGAATGAGACGACAGCCCCGAACGATGATTTCCGCCGCCACCCCCACCCCGCACGCTGCCGCCGTGGCACCCATTTCGCTCGACGCCCTGCCGCGTAACGCGCAGGCCACCATCGTGGCCATGCGCCCGGCGTCGCCGGGCGAGCAGTCCGAGATCGCCCTGCGCCTGCTGGAAATCGGCTTCGTCCCCGGCGAGCGGGTACGCGTGATCGCGCACGGCTTCCCGGGGCGCGAACCGATCGCCGTGCGCGTCGGCGGCCATGCCACCTTCGCGCTGCGCCGGTACGAGGCGGCCCTGGTGCAAGTCCAGCCGCTGCCGGAGGGTGCATGAACACCGCCGCTGCGCCGCTGCACATGGCCCTGCTGGGTAACCCGAACTGCGGCAAGACCGCGCTCTTCAACCTGCTCACCGGCAGCCGCCAGAAGGTGGCCAACTATGCCGGCGTGACCGTGGAGCGCAAGACCGGCCGCCTGACCACGCCTGCGGGCCGCCAGGTGCTGGTGCTGGACCTGCCGGGCACCTACAGCCTCAACGCCATCAGTGTGGACGAGGCCATCACGCGCGACGTGGTCACGGGTCAGTGCCCCGGCGAGCCGCTGCCCGACCTGCTGGTGTGCGTGACCGACGCCACCAACCTCAAGCTCAACCTGCGCCTGGTGCTGGAGGCGCGCCGGCTCGGCGTGCCCATGGTGCTGGCGCTGAACATGGCCGACATGGCGCGCAGCCAGGGCATCGAGGTCGACGTGGAATTGCTGGCGCGCGAACTCGGCGTGCCCGTGGTCGAGACGGTGGCCGTGCACAGCGGCGGCGCGAGCGACCTCGTGGGCTGGCTCGACGCCCACGCGCCCCATGCGCCGTCGCAGGCCGCCGCGGCCCCCTGGCCGGCGGCGACGCAGGAGCAGGTGCTGGCCACGCAGTTGGAGGTGCGCCGCATCTTCGCGCTCGCGGTGCGCGAGCCCGCCACGGCCTGGACGCGCGACGACGCCATCGACCGCGTGGTGCTGCACCCGCTCTGGGGCACGCTGGTACTGGCCGCGACGCTGTTCCTGATGTTCCAGGCCGTGTTCAGTTGGGCTTCGGTGCCGATGGACGCCATCAGCGGCGGCATGGACGCGCTCGGCGGCTGGGTGCGCGCGCACATGGCCGAGGGGCTGCTGCAGAGCCTGCTGGTGGACGGCATCATCGCCGGCGCGGGCGGGGTGCTGGTGTTCCTGCCGCAGATCCTGATCCTGTTCCTGTTCATCCTGGCGCTGGAGGATTCGGGCTACCTGCCGCGCGCGGCCTTCCTGCTCGACCGGCTCATGGGCACGGTGGGGCTGTCGGGCCGCTCGTTCATCCCGCTGCTGTCGAGCTTCGCCTGCGCCATCCCGGGCATCATGGCCACGCGCACCATCACGCACTGGCGCGACCGCATCGTCACCATCATGATCGCGCCGCTCATGACCTGCTCGGCGCGGCTGCCGGTGTACGCACTACTGGTCGGCGCCTTCATTCCCGCGCGCACCGTGGGCGGCGTGTTCAACCTGCAGGGGCTGGTGCTGTTCGCGCTCTACCTCGGCGCCATCGTCTCGGCCATGGCCGTGGCCTGGTGCTTCAAGCGCCTGCGCGGCGATGCGGGCCATTCGCCGCTGCTCATGGAACTGCCCGCCTACCGCTGGCCCAATGCCCGCAACCTGCTGCACGGCCTGTATGAGCGCGCGATGATCTTCATCAAGCGCGTGGGCACCATCATCCTGTCGCTGATGGTCATCCTGTGGTTCCTCTCCTCCTTCCCGTCGCCGCCCGAGGGCGCCACCGGCGCGGCCATCCAGTACAGCCTGGCCGGCATCATCGGTCGCGGGCTCGAAACGGTGTTCTCGCCCATCGGCTTCAACTGGCAGATCTGCATCGCGCTGGTGCCGGGCCTGGCCGCGCGCGAGGTGGCCGTGGGTGCGCTCGGCACGGTGTATGCGCTTTCGGCCAGCGGCGACGACGTGGCCGGCCAGCTCGCGCCGATGATCGCGCAGAGCTGGTCCACCGCCACGGCGCTCTCGCTGCTGGTGTGGTACGTGTTCGCACCGCAGTGCATCTCCACGCTCGCCACGGTCAGGCGCGAGACCAACTCGTGGCGCTACGCGCTCATGATGGCCGGCTACCTGTTCGCGCTGGCCTACGCGGCGAGTTTCATCGCCTATCGCCTTGCCCTGCTCTGGAGCTGATTGCCATGTTGCAGCAAACCATCGTCTTCGCCATCGTCGCCGCCGCGCTCGTGTACGCCGTGTGGCACTGGATGCCGCGCGCCTGGCGCCAGGCGCTGGCGCCGCGCCTGGCCAGCGGCTCGCGCCGCATCGGCGTGGCCCCCGAGCGCGCCGAGCGCCTGGCGCAGACGCTGGCCGCGCCCTCGGGCTGCGGCGCCTGCGAGAGCTGCGGCACCTGTGCCGGCAAGACCGCGGCGGGGCAAAAGACCGACGCACCGCAGAAGCAGAAGCAGTAGCCGGTGCCGGCACCGCGGGCACAATCGCCGCGCATATGGCTACCAAGGAAATCCTGATCGCCGGCGGCGGCATCGGCGGGCTGGCCGCAGCCAACGCCTGCCTGCGCGCGGGCTGGCGCGTGCGGCTGTTCGAGCGCGCGCCGGTTTTCAGCGAAGTGGGCGCGGGCGTGCAACTCGGCCCCAACGTCACGCGCATCCTGCGCGCCTGGGGACTGGAGCGCGCGCTGGCCGATACGGCGGCTTTTCCGCAGCGGCTGCAGGCGTGCAGCGCCCTCAGCGGTGCCGTGCTGGGCACCCTGCCGCTGGGCCCACAGGCCCAGGCGCGCTACGGCGCGCCCTACGCCACCCTTCACCGCGCCGACCTGCACGCGCTGCTGCACGCCGCGCTGTGCGGCCAGGCCGGCATGGACTTGCGTCTGGGCACGCCCATCGCCGCCTGCATCCAGCCGTCCGGCCCGACGCCGCAGGCCGTGGTGGTGCGCACCGGCGACGGCCTGGAGGTGGAGGGCGACGCGCTGGTGGTGGCCGACGGCATCTGGAGCCGCCTGCGCGCGCAGGTGCTGGGCGACGATGCCGGCGGCGAGCCGCGCATCACCGGCCACGTGGCCTACCGCGCGGTCGTGCCGCAGGCCGCGCTGCCGCGCGCGCTGCGCAGCCAGCAGGTCACGGCCTGGCTGGCGCCACGCCTGCATGCGGTGCAGTACCCGGTGCGCGGCGGCGAATGGCTCAACCTGGTGGTGGTGGCCGAAGGGCGGCTGGCGGGCGGCTGGGACGAGTGGGACCACGCCGCCACCAGGGCCGACCTGGAGACCGCACTGCAGGGCACCTGCGCGCCGCTGCGCGACCTGGTGGACGCCGTGGGCGCGGCCCAGCCCTGGCGCCTGTGGGCGCTGTGCGACCGCCCGCCGCTGGTCGGGCCGGGCCAGATGGCGCGCGGCCTGGCCGCGCTGCTGGGCGACGCGGCCCACCCGATGCGCCCGTACCTGGCGCAGGGTGCTGGCATGGCCATCGAGGACGCGGACGAGCTGGCGCGCTGCCTGGCCATGGTGGATATCTTGCGCCCCGGCGGGGAGGACGCGGCCAGCGTATCCGTGGCGCTGCGGCGCTATGCGCTCAACCGCTGGCGCCGCGTGGCGCGCGTGCAGGCGCGCTCGCAGCGCAATGGCCGCATCTTCCACGCCCGCGCGCCACTGCGCTGGGGCCGCGACGCGGCGCTGCGCCTGTTCGGCGCGCGGCTCATGGACCTGCCGTGGCTGTACCGCGAACGCTATTAAAACAATAGCTGTTACCGCAGGTAAATCAAGCGATGGGGGCCGATTCGGCTTGAATTTTTCAGGCCGGCGCAGGCGGCAGCAGCGATTCCTGCGCCATGGCGCCGGGCGCTGCGTCGATGGCGAAGCGGTCGCGCGTGGTGACGTAGTAGCTCGCGCCGAAGCGGCCCACCGGGTGGTAGTCCTGCAGCCGCACGCGCCAGGCGGCGGTGTCGATCAGGCCGTCGCGCGCGTGCAGGCACAGCACGCGGCCGATGAAGATCTGGCGGCTGGCGGTCTCCAGCGTTTCCCAGAGCCGGCACTCGAAGGCCACCGGCGCCTCGGCGATGCGCGGCGGCGCCACCCGCAGGCTCGGCAGCGGCGTGAGACCGGTGGCGGCCAGCTCGCTCACGTCGGGCGGCAGGCGGTCGCCGCAGCGGTGCATCTGCTGCGCCATGGCCTCGTCGCACAGGTGGACCACGAACTCGCCGCTGCGCGCGATGTTGCCCGCCGTGTCCTTCAGGCCGCCGTCCTGCAGGCGGTTGATGCTGACCATGACGATGGGCGGCTCCTCGCCCAGCATGTTGAACATGCTGAACGGCGCCGCGTTCGCCACGCCCGTGGGGCCCAGCGTGGTGACCAGCGCGATGGGCCGCGGCACGATCAGGCTGGCCATGAGCTTGTAGCGCTGGTATTCGGTGAGGGTGTCGAAGTCGAGGTGCATGGTGGGTGGCCTCAGGCGGGGAAGAGCGCGTCCACGTGCGCGCAGATGGCGCCCGGCGTGGTGAACCATATGCGGCCCGCGTCGCGCTGCGCGGCGATGTGCTCCAGCGCGCGGCGCAGGTGGCGCAGGCGGTAGGGCTGGCCCACGATATAGGGGTGCAGCGCGATGCCCATCACCAGCGGCTGGCGGGCCGACTGGTCGAGCATTTCGTCGAAGTTGTCGACGACCATCTGGCAGAAATCCTTCGCGTCCATTTGGCGCGCGACGATCATCGGGATGTCGTTGAGCTCCTGCGGGTACGGCACCGACCACAGCGGCTGCCCGCCGCGCGTGCGCATGCGCACGGGCTGGTCGTCGTGGCACCAGTTGAGGGTGTAGCGGTAGCCCTCCTCGGCCAGCAGGTCGGGCGTGGCGCGGCTTTCCGATATCCAGGGCGACAGCCAGCCCGCGGGCGGCTGGCCGGTGTGCTGCGCGATGCGGTCGCGGCAGGCGGCAATCAATGCGCGCTCGCGCGCCTCGTCCCAATCGCCCTGGCGCTCGGCATTGGTGTGGCCGTGGGCGATCAGCTCGTCGCCGCGTGCGGCCAGCGCATCGACCACCTCGGGGCAGTGCCCGTACAGCGCGGTGTTGACCAGCGCGCCCGTGGGCAGGCCCAGCCCGTCGAACAGCTCCAGGCAGCGCCACACGCCCACGCGGTTGCCGTACTCGCGCCACGTGTAGTTGAGCACGTCGGGCTGCGGCGTGGCCGACCCGAGCGCCGCACCCAGGCCCTCGCCGAAGGCGAAATGCTCCACGTTGAACCCCAGGTACACCGCCAGCCGCGCGCCGCCGGGCCAGGCGTAGCCGGGCCGGCGGTGGATGGGCTGGTAGCCGAAGCGGCCATGCGCGGCGGGCGGCGCGCAAACGTCTGGGGCGGAAGGGGGGGGCATGCGGCCAGTGTATGCAAGCCCCGGGCCCGCGCCGCCACCGCGGCGGTACCATGCGCGCCAGGAGAAAGCGCCCCATGCAACAGCACCAGATGACCGAAGCCGCCCGCCTGCTGGCCGCCGCCCATGCGGGCGGGCCCCTGCCCGCCGCCAGCGCCGTGCTGCCCGCCAGCGCTGCCCAGGCCTATGCGCTGCAAGACGCCACCCTGGCGCTGCTGGGCCCGGTGGGTGGCTGGAAGGTGGGCAGCAAAGGCCCGGGCAGCGCGCCGAACTGCGCACCGCTGCCCGCCACCGGGCTGCTGCCCTCGGGCACGCGGCTGCCGGCGGCGCGCTACCCGTGGCGCATGGTGGAGGTCGAACTGGCCCTGCGCCTGGGCAGCGACCTGGCCGTGGGCCCCCGCGACCAGCCCACCCCCGCCGAGCTGGCGCAAAGCTGCGACGCCGTGCTGCCCGCCATCGAATGCGTGGAAGGCCGGCTGGCCGAGGGCGCGGACGCCCCCGCGCTGGCCAAACTGGCGGACCTGCTGTGCCACGGCGCGCTCATCATCGGCCCCGCCATGCCGCCCCACACGAATGCCGCTCAGCGGCTGGACCTGCGCACCCTGCGGGCCGCGCTGTGGGTGGGTGAGCAGCGCATCCAGCACACCACCGGCGGCAACCCGGCCCAGGACGCCTGGGCCCTGCTGGGCTGGCTGGCGCGCCACTGCACCGAGCGCGGGGTGCCGCTGCGGCGCGGGCAGATCGTCACCACCGGCTCCTGCACCGGCCTGAGCGCCGTGCCTGCGGGGGCGTGGGTGCGCGGAGAGCTGCAGGGGATCGGGAGTGTGGCGGTGGCGTATGGGGAGGTGGGGGAGTAGCGGTTGTTGGAGGCGGCTTGGTTCGCCCATCCGCGGCGAGCGTGTGTCGGGCGTGGGCGCGCGGATGATGAAGGGTGGGTGCTGTTTGCTATTATATTTGCAGCTGACGGGACTGGCGTATCAAGCGATTGGGGCCATTTGGGCTAGAAATAATAGGGGCGTTGTATGCCCATCCGTCGCGTGGTGTTGGGGTTATGGGGCGTGGTGGGTTGCATGCGCCATGTGAGGCTGTTTTTGATCCGGAGCTGATGTTGCTTCGCTTAAAAAGCTGACTGACAAAATAAGCAAGACAGCACTGTCGATTAGAAACACGCTGGAAGTTTATTGGACGTCAAATAGGAATAATTGAAGCCTGAATCCGTGAGTTCAACCACATTTTTTCTTGATTTCTCTTTGTAAATCAACAACTTACGTGTATAATGGCGCCCAACCCTGCAGGTGAGCGCGCCATGACCGATTTCATTATCAAGAAGCTACCCTACGACCTGAGTTCCAACGCCGGCTTGGCACTCGTTGGGCAGTATCTGAAGCGCATCAATCTGAACGCCCTGGTCGATCCGGCCTTTCCTGTGCGCTCGGGCATCTCCAACAGCGACATCGTGCG
>NZ_JARGEN010000064.1 GCF_029211125.1 Curvibacter soli | reverse complement strand
TCTACCCAGGATGCCAGGCGTAAGCTCACTCGCATTTATCCTCGCGTTTCAACATGACTGACTACTAGCTCGAAAAGCCTACTCCACTGTGTACCAGCTCAAACGTTCGTTGCTCTCAGACTACTTGCGTCAGGAACTCAGAAGTCCATCGCTCTCCATGGCTTTTGCGTAAGTCCTATTCATATGTCTCAACCACGACCTGCCACATGGCCCTTCTCCCTATTGCTTGACGATGGGCGTCAAGCATACGGGCTGGGCTGAGCAAAGACGTTGAGAGGCATGGGTCAGGGGAAGCTACTGTCGGCGGCCATGCGGGCATTCCGGAGCCAAATCCGCCACCCCGAGCCCGCGCCCCTCACTCTCCCCGCGGCCAGGGCGCGCCCAGCGGCAGCTCCTCACATCGCAGCAGCCCCCGCCGCAGTGCCTCGTCCGGCTCTTGCCCCTCGGCACCGGTCTGCTTCAAGCATTCGCTGGCACATTGGGAGAGCAACGCACCGGCCGCGCCCAGCCAGCTCGCCCGGCTCCAATCCAGTGCGCTGCCCAGGGTGAGCACATAGCAGGCCGCCAGCTCTTCTTCCACGCTCTCCAGCCGGCGGGCCACCGCGCCATACAGGGCGGCCAGATCGACCCGCGCGGGAATCTCGATGCCCCAGTCCGCCAGGGCCGCCACCAGGGCGCCCATGTCCTCGGGCACCCGCACCCCCTGCTCGTCCCAGTCCGCCGCCAGGGCCAGTCGCCGCGCCAGGGCCCGCAGCAACTCCTCGAGCCGGTCTTGCCGCGCCAGACACAGGCCGGCGGCCTCGCCGGCGCGCCGGAAGTCCTCCAGCCGCGCCAGACCGCGGCGCAGCAGCAGCTCCATGGGCCCGCGAGCGAGGTCGGGCCCGGCCACCTCCACAGCGCCCCGGGCATCGAGCTGCAGCCGCTCCTGCACCGCAATCCACCGAAGTTAAGCCATGTCACCCCTTGTAAGCCATGCTCGGATGAGGTTTCACATGATTT
>NZ_JARGEN010000063.1 GCF_029211125.1 Curvibacter soli | reverse complement strand
CCCCATCAATCAGCCATGCGACCCAAAACCAAGCATTTGTTTTAACTAAACAGTATTGGGCTCATACCTGAATTAGAAAAGACTGGGTATTGTCAACCAGGTCGAACTTGGTGATAATCACGGGTTTCCCTGAATTCTTGTTTCAGGGCGATTTGACGCGGCTTCGCGAATCCTTCCCTCTTCCTGGCGCCTTTGAAGGGGCCCGGCAGACTTTGACGGGGCGGGGTTTCCTGGGTGTCCCCTGCGGGCCAGAGCACTTTGAACCCTTATTCAAGGAATCCATCATGAAACGCACCTACCAGCCCTCCAAGATCCGCCGCGCGCGCACCCACGGCTTCCTCGTCCGCATGAAGACGCGCGGCGGCCGTGCCGTCATCAATGCGCGCCGCGCCAAGGGCCGCAAGCGCCTGGCCGTCTGACGCACGACGTCCCCATTCGGGACCGCAAAGCCCTGTCCAGGGCATCTGTGCGTGTGCAGCGGCTCAAGACGCGCCCCCAGTTCCAGGCAGCCATGGCGGCTGGCACGGTATCCCGCACGATGCATTTCGCACTCCATCGCCTGTTGCTGGAATCGGCACCGCCCGTCCTGCCCGGGGCCGCGGCGGCTGGCGCTCGTCCGCTGTTTCCCGCCGCCGAGCAGGAGCCCTGGCTCGGTGCCATGGTGCCCAAGCGCTGGGCCCGGCGGGCGGTCACGCGCAATGCCATCAAGCGTCAGATCTACGCAGCGGGCGCCGCTTTTGAAGGTGAGCTTCCCATGGCGGCCCACGTGGTGCGCCTGCGGGCCGGGTTCGACCGGCGGCAGTTCACGAGCGCGACGTCCGATGTTCTGAAGCGTGCCGTGCGCGAAGAACTGCATCAGTTGTTCCGGCAGGCGCTCGCAGGGTGGCAGCCATGATGCGCCGTCTGCTGATCGCGCTGGTGCGCGCCTACCGCCTGCTGCTCAGCCCGTGGCTGGGCTCGGCCTGCCGGTTCGAGCCCACCTGCTCCGCGTATGCGCTGCAGGCGCTGGAGCGCCATGGCGCGGTGGCGGGCAGTTGCTTGGTGCTGCGCCGGCTTGCGCGCTGCCATCCCTGGTGCGATGGCGGGCATGATCCCGTTCCCGCCGCGCCGCTGTTCCGGGGCCTGGCAGCCACCCCCACGCAACCATCTTCCCCTCCAAAGAAGTCCTCATGAACGACATTCGCCGCACCATCCTGTGGGTGGTTTTTGGTTTTGCCATGGTTTTGCTGTGGGACAAATGGCAGGTCTACAACGGCCACAAGGCCACTTTCTTCCCCGCGCCCGGCGTGGCCAGCGCCCCTGCCGCACCCGCGCCCGCAACGGCTGCCCCCGGTGCGGCCAGCGTGCCGGGGGGGGCCGGCGGGACCGCTGTCGCGCCCGGCGCGCCCGCGGCGGATTCGACGGAGCCGGGCGAGCTGGTGGAAGTGACGACCGATGTCTACAAGGCCACCTTCGACACCCGCGGAGCGACGCTGGTGCGGCTGGAACTGCTGCACCATGCCGACCAGGACGACCATGCGCGCAACGTGGTGCTGTTCGATCGCCATGAGCAGCACACCTACGTCGCGCAAACCGGGTTGATCGGTGGGCCCGGCTTGCCGACCCACCTGAGCCTGTTCCGCTTCGTCGGGCCCGAGCGCGCGCTGGCCGACGGCAAGAGCGACCTTGCGCTGCGCTTCGAATCCGCCAACGGCAGCGGCGTCACGCTGGTCAAGACCTATACGCTGCACCGTGGCAGCTACCTCATCGACGTGCGCCACGACGTCGCCAACGCAACGGCGGCGGCCATCAAGCCCGAGCTGTACCTGCAGCTCATGCGCGACGGCACGGTCAAGGGCAATACCAACATGTTTGCCGGCCCTACCTCGTATACCGGCTTCGCGTTCTATACCGACAAGAGCAAGTTCAAGAAAGTGGACTTCGCCGCCATCGAAAAGGGCAAGGCCGAGTTCGAGAAGACAGCCGACGACGGCTGGGTCGCCATGGTGCAGCATTACTTCGTCTCGGCCTGGCTTGACACGCAGAGCGCGCCGCGCGAGTTCTTCGCCAAGCGCATCGAGAACAACCTCTACGGCGGCGGCATGCGCCTGGCGCTGGCCGAGATCGCCCCCGGCGCCAGCACCAGCGTCAGCGCCCAGCTCTACGCGGGCCCCCAGGAGGAAAAGAAGCTCGAAGCGATCGCCCCGGGCCTGGAGCTGGTCAAGGACTACGGCATCTTCACCATTCTCGCCAAGCCGCTCTACTGGCTGCTCGACAAGATCCATGGCGTGCTGCAGAACTGGGGCTGGTCCATCGTTGCCCTGGTGGTGATGCTGAAGATCGCCTTCTACTGGCTCAATGCCAAGGCGTATTCCAGCATGGCCAAGATGAAGGCCATCAATCCCAAAATCATGGAGATGCGCGAGCGCCTGAAGGACAAGCCGCAGCAGATGCAGCAGGAGATGATGCGCATCTACCGCGAGGAAAAGGTCAACCCCATGGGAGGCTGTTTGCCCATCGTGGTCCAGATCCCCTTCTTCATCTCGCTCTACTGGGTGCTGCTGTCCACGGTGGAGATGCGCAACGCGCCCTGGATCCTGTGGGTGAAGGACCTTTCCACGCCGGACCCGCTGTTCATCCTGCCGCTGCTCATGACCGCCTCGTCGCTGCTGCAGACCTGGCTCAACCCCACGCCGCCGGACCCGATGCAGGCCAAGCTCATGTGGATCATGCCGCTGGCCTTCAGCGTGATGTTCTTCTTCTTCCCGGCGGGCCTGGTGCTGTACTGGCTGACAAACAACCTGCTTTCCATCGCCCAGCAGTGGGTCATCAACAAGCGGCTGGGCGTGCTCGGCAAGTAGGCCGCGAACGCTGCGCCGCAAGGGGCCGCGCCGACTGCCAGTCGGGCGGCGCAGTACACGAAATGACAAGCGCGGGAGAGCATTTTTGCAGCGCCGACAATAGCCCCCATGCCCGCCCACCATTCGGACCCCATCGCCGCCATCGCCACCGCGCCGGGCCGCGGTGCCGTGGGCATCGTGCGCGTCAGCGGGCGCGGGCTGGGGCCGCTGGTGCGGGCCGTGTGCGGGCGCGCGCTGAAAGCCCGCCAAGCCACCTACCTGCCCTTCCGCGACGCGCGCGGCGAGCCGATCGACCAGGGCCTGGCGCTCTACTTTCCGGCGCCCCACTCGTACACCGGCGAAGATGTGCTGGAGCTGCAGGCCCACGGCGGCCCGGTAGTGCTGCAACTGCTATTGGCGCGTTGCCTCGAAGCGGGCCGCGCCGCGCTGCCGGGGCTGCGCCTGGCACGGCCCGGCGAGTTCAGCGAGCGCGCCTTCCTGAACGGCAAGATCGACCTGGCGCAGGCCGAAGCGATCGCCGACCTGATCGATGCCAGCACGGAGGCTGCGGCGCGCAGCGCGGGCCGCTCCCTCTCGGGGGCGTTTTCGCAGGAAATCCACGCGCTGCGCGACGCGCTGATCCACCTGCGCATGCTGGTGGAGGCCACGCTCGATTTTCCTGAAGAAGAAATCGACTTCCTGCGCAAGTCCGACGCGCGCGGGCAGCTATCGAAATTGCAGCAAATGCTGCATGCGGTGATGCAGCGCGCGCAGCAGGGCGCGCTGCTGCGCGAAGGCATCAAGGTGGTGATCGCGGGCCAGCCCAATGCGGGCAAGTCGTCACTGCTCAATGCGCTGGCGGGCGCGGAACTGGCCATCGTGACGCCTGTCGCCGGCACCACGCGCGACAAGGTGCAGCAAACCATCCAGATCGAGGGCGTGCCCCTGCACATCGTCGACACCGCCGGCCTGCGCGTGAGCGAGGACGCGGTCGAGAAGATCGGCATCGCCCGCGCCTGGGAGGAGATCGCCGCCGCCGACGCGGTGTTGTTCCTGCACGACCTGACGCGCGTCGCCGACCCTGCGTATTGCAGGGCCGATGCGGAGATCGCCCGCACCCTTGCCCTGCAGCGCGGGGCCCGCACTCCCGTGGTGGACGTCTGGAACAAGTCCGACGCCGCGCCCGCCGGGGCGGATGCCGCGGCCCATGGGCTGCGCCTGTCCGCCCGCACCGGCGAAGGCCTGGCGGCGCTGCGCCGCAAGCTGCTCAACATCGCCGGCTGGCAATCGGCGGCGGAAGGCGTCTACATCGCCCGCGAGCGCCACGTGCAGGCGCTGCGGCGCGCGCACGCCCACCTCGTGGAAGCCGCCGCGCACCTCGATGCGCAGGCCCATGCGCTCGACCTGCTGGCCGAGGAACTGCGCCTGACCCAGAACGCGCTGGGCGAGATCACGGGCGAATTCACCGCGGACGATCTGCTGGGCGTCATCTTCACCAAGTTCTGCATCGGTAAGTGACATCACGCCGGGCTACCGACAATTATGTAAGTATGCGTTAACGTACTTGTGCAATTGCGCAGGCCCGGGTAACGTCGCGTCCACCATGAATGCGCCACTGGCAACACCGCTCAGATTCGACCTCCAAGGCCTGGTCGATGCCATCGCGACTGCGCCCGCGGACGACAGTCTGAACAACCCGCTGACGGCCGCGCAGTGGGACGCCCTGGCGGGCTACCTGCAGCCCTGCACGCTGGCGCAGGGTCAGGTGTTGTTCGCGCAGGGCACGCAGGACCGCACCATGTACTTCGTCGAAAACGGCAGCCTGAGCGTGCACATGGAAGACGCCAAGGGCCGCCTGCGGCTGGCGCTCGTCGGCCCGGGCTCCATCGTGGGCGAGGGCGCATTCTTCTCGCACCAGCCGCGCAGTGCGACCGTGCAGGCGGCAGCGGCGTGCAAGCTCTGGGGCATCACGCCCCTGCGCTTCGCCGAACTCTCCAACCGCCAGCCGGCCGTCGCCCTGGGGCTGGCCATGGGTGCCGGCGCGGTGCTGGCCAAGCGCCTGGGCAACCGCCGCCGGCGGGTTGCCGCAACCTGAATCCATGCTGCGGGCCGGACGCCCGGCGCGGCTGCGGGGTGGCACGCGACTTGCCTTATCCGATTGATTGAAATGTTTTTCCGGCATGCTGCGCACCGATGTCGGAAAAAGTCATCCATCCAACGCGAAAGGGTTGCACGGCGATGTCACTGCTCAGTTGGCTATGGGGGGGCAAGCGGGCTCTCAAAGCGAGTCATGGACTGGACCCTTCCGGATTATCGACAGCCGAGGCCACCCGGCCGCTGGCGCCCGGCAGCCACGGCAAGGCATGGGCCGATGCCGGAACCGCCGACCACGCGGCCAACCGCAAGGCCGAACGCATGGAGCGCCGCGAACTGCTCTACGCCGTGGTGCGCGACACCATGACGCGCGCGGGCGTGCTCTCCGCGAGCTACAAGTTCAAGGTGCTGTCGCTCGATGCGCATGGGCAGCAGTTCCTCGTCATGATGGACCTGGGCAGTGAATATGGCGGCGACACCGCGCGCCTGAGCGAGATCGAGGTGCTCATGGCGCAGACCGCGAAGGCGCGGCATGACATTCTTGTCACCGCGGTGTACTGGCGCAACAACGACCATGTGGCGGTGGGCAATCCGCAGAAGCGCGCGGTCCCCGGCGCGGCGGCGGCGGCACCGGCCAGCAGCATCGCCCGGCCCATCGCCGCCACGCCATCGCTGCACGGCGCCGCCGCACCCGCGGGGCCGCGCCCGGCGGCGGTATCCGCCACGGCGCGCTTCGATCCCATCGAAGCCGAGGAAGTGGCGGCCTTCAAGCGCGCCCTGGCCGGCGCCAACAGCGCCGCGGCACCCGTCGCCGGAGGCACCGAGGTACGCTCGGGCCCGCGCAACCCGCTGCGCAAGGATTTCGAGGACACCGAGATGACCGACCATGGCGAATCCCGGCCGCAGAGCCTCAGCACCACGCAGTACGGCGACCTGGTATAGGAGACGGGGACCTCTGGCGTGTGCAGGGCGCTCAATGCCCCTTGAAATCCACGAGCGTGAACACCGGCAGCCCGGTGTCGCGCAGGCGTTGCGAACCGCCCAGCGCGGGCAGATCGACGATGGCCGCGCCTTCCGTCACCACGGCGCCCAGCTTTTCCAGCAGTTTGCGGCCCGCCATCATGGTGCCGCCGGTGGCGATCAGGTCGTCGATGAGCAGCACGCGGTCGCCTGCCTGCACGGCGTCGGTGTGCAGCTCCATGGTGGCGCTGCCGTACTCCAGCTCGTAGGTTTGCGCCACCGTCGTGAAGGGCAGCCGGCCCTTCTTGCGGATGGGCACGAAGCCCACGCCCAGCGCGTAGGCCACCACCGCGCCGATGATGAAGCCCCGCGCATCCAGCCCGGCCACCAAGTCGGGCCGCAGCGCGCGGCCCATGTAGCGGTGCACGAAGGCGTCGATCAGCACGCGAAACACCTGCGGCTCCTGCAGCAGCGGCGTGATGTCGCGGAACTGCACGCCGGGCGCAGGCCAGTCGGGCACGGTGCGGATGTGGTGCCGCAGAAAATCCTGGATGCCGAGGTCGTGCATAAAAAAAGGTGCGCTGCGCAAAAGGCGCGCCGTCATGCGGATTGTGCACGGTATGCTGCTCGGCACGGTACGTGCACGGCATTGGCCCGTATGCGCACGGGCCCCATAATGGTTCCATCACCCCCTTGTCACCGTTCCAGCCGTTCTGCGCGGCAGATGTCCGGTCCGCCATGCAGTTCTTGACGATTCTTCTGGTCGACAGCGATATGGCGCAGGCCGAGGCCATGCGCCTGGCGCTGGCGCGCAAAAGCAGCGTGGGCCGGGTTGAGGTGGCCGCCACGGCGGCGCAGGCGCGCGCCCTGCTGCCCGCGCTGCAGCCCGATGCCGCCGTCGTCGCGTTCCGGCTGGCCGACGGCACGGTTTTCGACCTGCAGGGCGCCTTGGGTGCCGTGCCCGCCATCGTCGCCGTGCCGGCGGGCGACGAGGGCGTGGCGGCGCAGGCGCTGCACGCGGGCTTTGCCGACTACGTGATCCAGGATGCGTCCCTGGGCTACCTGCAGGTGCTGCCGGCGCAGGTTGACGCGGCCTACGAGCGTGCCTGCATCCGCCTGCTGGGCCAGAAGGCCGAATATGCGCTGCTGCGCCAGCACCGGCTGCTGCAGGCCGTCTCGTCGGCGCAGGCGGCATTCATCGGCAGCAGCGGCGACCCGCATGCGCCGTTCCGCACGTTGCTGGAGCACCTGCTGGATCTGACGGGCAGCGTCAGCGGCTTCATGGTTGCAGTGCCGGGGCCGGAAGGCGCCGCCGTGCGGGTCGAGGCGCTCGCGGGCGTGGCCGGCGGCCCCGGTTCCTGGCCCGCGGCGGAAGGCGCGGATTACCAGCCCATGCCCGACACACCCTGCGGGCAGGCGCTGCACAGCGGCCTGCCGCAGGTCAGTGGGGCGCAGTGCATGCAACTGGCGCTGCCCATCGTGCTCGCGGGCCAGCCCTGCGCCGTCGTCGTGCTGGCCGGCAACCCGCAGGGCTACGGCGCGGAGGACATCGAGTTCCTGCAGCCCCTGCAGGCGTTTCTGGCGCAACTGGTGCAGGCGCGCCGCACCGACGCCGAGCGCCTGCGCGTGCAGCGGCAATTGCGCGAAACCTCCGAGCTGCTGGCGCAGAAGTCGGGCGCGCTCGAACTCACCCTGGAAAGCATGACCCAGGGCATCACCAACGTCGATGCCGAGGGTCGCATCCGCGTTTACAACCGCCGCTACCTGGAGCTGCTGAACCTGCCCGAATCGCTGCTGACCACTCAGCCGTGGGCGGAAGAAGTGATGCGCCTGCAGACCGAGCGCGGCGACTTCGGCCCAGGCTTCGAGCGCATCGAATTGCCCGCGCGCGACTACGTTGTCGACGCATACGCCGCGCATGGCAACAAGATGTGCATGCCCGACGCCTACCTGCGCCGCACCCTCGCCGGGCGCATGCTGGAGGTGCGCACGCGCATGCTGCCTACGGGCGGGCGCGTGCGCACCTTCACCGACGTGACCGACTACATCGAGGCGCAGGAGGCGCTGCGGCAAAACGAGGCCCGCTGGCGCAGCCTCACGAGCCTGTCGGCCGACTGGTACTGGGAGCAGGACGAGTGCTTCCGCTTCGTGCGCTTCGACGGCATGATCCAGCGCCTGCCCAATGGCCTGGCCGAAGGCCGGTACCTGGGCCGCGCGTGCTGGGAACTGCAGGACGTGCGCGGCATCACGCCCGAGCAGTGGCGCATCCACCAGGCCCAGTTGGCGGCGCACGAGGTATTCAGCGACTTCGAGATGCAGCACGTGGCCCCCGACGGCAGCGCGCGCTGGGTCTCCATGAGCGGCGAGCCCATCTACGACGCCGCAGGCCACTTCACCGGCTACCGCGGCGTCGGGCGCGACATCACCGAGCGCAAGAAGGCCGAGGCGCAGATCCAGCGCCTGGCCTTCTACGACGAGCTCACCGGCCTGCCCAACCGCCGCCTGCTGCTCGACCGGCTGGTGCAGGCCGTGGCCAGCAGCGCGCGCCGCCAGCGCCACGGTGCGCTGCTGTTCCTCGACCTCGACAACTTCAAGGACCTCAACGACACCCTGGGCCACGACTGGGGCGACAAGCTGCTGGTGCAGGTGGCCGCGCGCATCGGCCACTGCGTGCGCGTCACCGACACCGTCTCGCGCCTGGGCGGCGACGAGTTCATCGTGCTGCTCGAAGGCCTGCACGCCATCGAGCCCGAAGCCGCCGCCGAGGCCGAGGCCGTGGCGCAGAAGATGCTCGCCGCGCTCAACCAAGTCTACCTAGTGGACGGCAACGAGCTCTACAGCACGCCGAGCATCGGCATCACGCTGTTTCGCGACGCGGCCATGCCGGTGGACGAACTGCTCAAGCGCGCCGACCTCGCCATGTACCAGGCCAAGGCCGCGGGCCGCAACACGCTGTGCTTCTTCGACCCGCGCATGCAGGCCACGGTGAGCGCGCGCTCGGCGCTCGAATCCGACATGCGCCAGGGCCTGCAGCGCAGCGAATTCCTGCTGCACTACCAGCCCGTGGTCGACGTGGACGCGCGCATCCTGGGCGTCGAGGCCCTGGTGCGCTGGAACCACCCGATGCGCGGCATGGTGTCGCCGGCGCAGTTCATTCCTCTGGCGGAGCAGTCCGGACTGATCCTGCAGCTCGGCCAGCAGGTGCTGCGCGCGGCCTGCGCCCAGGTCGTCGCCTGGAGCGCAAACCCGGCCACGGCGCAGCTCACCATGGCGGTCAACGTGAGCGCGCGCGAATTCCGCCACCCCGACTTCGTGCAGAACGTACTCGCGGCCATCGAATCCACCGGCGCCAACCCGCAGCGCCTCAAGCTCGAAATCACCGAGAGCATGCTGCTCACCGAGGTGGAGGACATCATCGCCAAGATGAACGCGCTGCGAACGCGCGGCATCGGTTTCTCGCTCGACGACTTCGGCACCGGCTATTCGTCGCTGGCCTACCTCAAGCGTCTGCCGCTGGACCAGTTGAAGATCGACCAGTCGTTCGTGCGCGACGTGCTGGCAGATCCCAACGACGCCGTCATCGCCCGCACCATCGTCGCCCTGGCGCACAGCCTGGGGCTCGACGTGGTGGCCGAAGGCGTGGAAACCGAAGGCCAGCGCGTGTTCCTGGTGGATAACGGCTGCCACCGCTTCCAGGGCTACCTGTTCGGGCGGCCGGTGCCGGTGGAACAGCTCGCGATTTGAGTGGTGCTATCCATTCAATAGCTGCCGTCGCCCGTGTTTTGGCGGTTTCAGATAGAAAGTTGCCTGAAGTCATTGAAAATACGGCGACAGCAGCTACTGAATATATAGCATCCATGTCCCGGTACTGCGCCAGGCCCGCCGATAGAATCGGCGCATGCCATTCGACGCCCAGCAGGCCATCCGCCGCGCCCACGAAACATTCGACATCGAAGCCGACGCGGTGCGCGGCCTGAAGGCCCGCACCGGCGAGAGCTTCGCGCAGGCCGTGCAGATGGTGCTCGCGCTGCGTGGGCGCGTGGTCGTCATGGGCATGGGCAAGAGCGGCCACGTGGGCCGCAAGATCGCCGCCACGCTGGCCTCCACCGGCACGCCGGCGATGTTCGTGCACCCCGCCGAGGCCGGCCACGGCGACCTCGGCATGATCACCGCCGCCGACCTCGTGCTCGGCGTCTCCAACAGCGGCGAGGTGGCCGAGCTGACCGCCATCCTGCCCGTCCTCAAGCGCCTGGGCGCGCCGCTGATCGCCATGACCGGCGGGCCGCAGTCCGCGCTGGCCCGGTACGCCGACCTGGTGCTCGACACCGGCGTGGAGCGCGAAGCCTGCCCGCTGGCCCTGGCGCCCACGGCCAGCACCACGGCGCAGATCGCCATGGGCGACGCGCTGGCCATGGCGCTGCTCGAAGCGCGCGGCTTCAAGGCCGAGGACTTCGCCCGCTCCCACCCCGGCGGCGCCCTGGGCCGCAAGCTGCTCACGCTGGTGGGCGACGTCATGCGCACCGGTGCGCAGGTGCCGCGCGTGGGGCCCGACGCGCCGTTCGGCGAACTCATGCGCGAAATCGGCGCCAAGGGCCTGGGCGCCTGCGCCATCACCAACGCCCAGGGCCAGGTGCTGGGCATCTTCACCGACGGCGACCTGCGCCGCCTGATCGAGCGCGGCGCAGAACTGCGCGGCACCCATGCACGCGAGCTGATGCACGCATCGCCGCGCACCATCGGCGCCGACGCGCTGGCCGCCGACGCGGCCAAGCGCATGGAGCAGCACGGCATCACCAGCGTGCTGGTGGTCGATTCCGCGGGCGTGCTGCAGGGCATCGTGCACGTGGGCGACCTGATGCGCGCCAAGGTCATCTGATGGACACCCGCAACGACCCCGCCGCCGCGCCGACGCTGCGCATCGCGCCCGAGCTGCTGCTGGCCGCGCGGGACGTGGTGGTCGTGTTCTTCGACGTCGACGGCGTGCTCACCGACGGCGGGCTGTACCTGTCGGACGCGGGCGAGCAGCTCAAGCGCTTCGACATCCTCGACGGCTACGGCTTCAAGCTGCTGCGCCAGGCCGGCATCGAGCCCGCAGTGGTCACCGGGCGCGACTCGGCCCCGCTGCGCCAGCGCCTGCAGGCGCTGGGCGTGCGGCACGCGCGCTTGGGCACCGAGGACAAGCGCCCCGCGGCGGAGGAGATCCTCGCGGCGCTGGGCCTGTCCTGGCCCCAGGCCGCCGCCATGGGCGACGACTGGCCCGACCTGCCCGTGCTGCGCCGCGCCGCCTTCGCCTGCGCGCCGGCCAATGCCCACGCCGAGGTCCGCGCCATGGCCCACTACGTCACCCAGGCCACGGGCGGGCACGGCGCGGCGCGCGAACTGTGCGACCTGCTCGCCACCGCGCGCGGCCGCTATGCCGCGCTGCTCAGGAACGCCGCCGCATGACGCTGCTGCAGCGGCTGCACGGCGCCTGGGAACGTGCCTCCATCTACCTGCCCGCGCTGCTCATGGGCGTGCTGGCGCTGGGCACCTACTGGCTCGTGCGCAGCACCCCGAGCTACAGCGTGCCCGAGGCGCCGCGCGCCGTGCGCCACGAGCCCGACTATTTCCTGCGCAGCTTCTCGGTCAAGAGCTTCGACCCCACAGGCCGGCTGAAGAACGAGGTCTTCGGCGACGAGGCGCGCCACTACCCCGACAACGACACGCTGGAGATCGACGACGTGCGCATCCGTGCCTACGACCTGCAAGGCCACCTGACGCTGATCACGGCGCGGCGCGGGCTCAGCAACGGCGACGGCTCCGAGGTACAGCTCTTCGGCAACGCGGTCGTCACGCGCGAGGCCATGCAAGACCCACACGGCCAGGAGCAGCCACGCATGGAGCTGCGCAGCGAATTCCTCCACGCCTTCATGAACACGGAAGAGGTGCGCACCCATCTGCCCGTGGTCATCACGCGCGGGGCCGACCGCTTCACCGCTGACTCGCTGCACCTCTTCAACCTCGACCAGGTGATCGAGCTGCGGGGCCGCGTGCGGGGCCTGATGCATCCCCTGGCCGCCGAGCCCAAGAAGCGCTGACGGGGCCCGCAGCCGTGGCGGCCCCGCTTGCATTCATCACCGGCGCGTCCAGCGGCATCGGCCAGGCCCTGGCCTGGCGCTACCACCAGGCCGGCTGGCGTCTGGCGCTCGTGGCCCGCCGCGCCAGCGTGGTGGAAGACTGGGCCCGCGCGCACGGCGTGGCCGCCGACCGCTGCGCCGTGTACGCCGCCGATGTGACCGACACCGGGGCCATCGCCGCCGCTGCGCGTGCCTGCATCGCCGCCCAGGGCCTGCCCGACCACGTGGTGGCCAACGCGGGCATCAGCATCGGCATGGACAGCGCCGAGCGCGAAGACCTGGACGTGATGGCCCGTACCCTGGCCACCAACGTCACCGGCATGGCCGCCACCTTCCACCCCTTCGTGGCGCCCATGCGCGCGCGCGGCAAGGGCACGCTGGTCGGCATCGCCAGCGTGGCCGGCATCCGCGGCCTGCCGGGCCACGGCGCCTACTGCGCCAGCAAGGCCGCAGCCATCGCCTACTGCGAAAGCCTGCGCGGTGAACTGCGCGACGCCGGCGTGCGCGTGGTCACCCTGTGCCCGGGCTACGTGGACACGCCGCTCACGCGCCAGAACCGCTATGGCATGCCATTCCTGCTGCGTCCAGGGGATTTCGCCGACCGCGCCTTCGCGGCCATTGCCGCAGGCGCCAGCTACCGCGTGATTCCGTGGCAGATGGGCGTGGTCGCCAAGCTGCTGCGCCTGCTGCCCAACCCCGTGTTCGACAGGCTGCTGGCCGGCAGGCCGCGCAAGCATCGAACACTGCACTAGCCCGGGCTAGCGCTGCCGCGTGCGGTACCAGGAAAACAAAAAGGCTCCTCGAAAGGAGCCTTCTGACCATGTTCTGGCAAGGGCCGAGAGGCCCAGGGAAATCAGTAGCTGCTGCTGCCGCCGCCACGGCTGCCACCGCCGCCGCGCGGGCCCGCGCCATAGGGGCTGCGAAAGCCGCCTTCGCTGCCGCCACTGCGGCCACCACCGCCGCCGCCGTAGCCGCCACCACCACCACCGCTGCGGCCACCACCGCCGCCGCCGTAGCCACCGCCGCCACCACCGCCGTAGCCACCACCACCGCCGCCGCCGCCACCGAAGCCGCCGCTGCGCGGAGGACGAGGCTCCATCGGGCGGGCTTCATTGACCACGACACTGCGGCCGCCGAGCGACTGGCCGTTCATGCCGTTGATGGCGGACTGCGCCTCGGCATCGCTGCCCATTTCGACGAAGCCAAAACCCTTGGAGCGACCGGTATCGCGCTCCATCATGACTTTGGCGCTGGTGACGGCGCCGAACTGACCGAAAGCCTGCTCAAGATCGCTATCGCGCACCGAATACGGCAGATTGCCGACATACAGCTTGTTGCCCATGAAGGACTCCTAAAAACACATAAGAAAAAGCATCGAAGTCCCGAACACGCAGCCAGCGAATCTCACGACGCGAAACTGACGGATTACTATGAACTCGCAGGCCCGTTACAGGCCCGCCGGAGCATTATGCGGCATAACTTCCCCAAAAAAGCAAGCGTTTATGCAGGCAGGCATGAATATCCAGGCGCCGCATTTTGTATTAATTTGTGACGACGGCCGGTCCCTGCCGGCACTGCGGTCGGACGGCCCTTTCCCGCTACCGATGGCGCAAGCGGCCCGGCGGGCCTGCCGCTGCCTATATGGAAACGGCAGTTGACCGCTTCGCATCCCTTGCCAGGCCGCATGGAATCGAGCGTTGCCGGCCCCGATGGGGTTCACCTCGTGGGTGAGAGCGCTATGCACCTGCCGTTTCCAGGATAATCGTGCCCGTCACTGGGGAGTAGCCTCCTTCCATCCCCGAGAAGGGCTTGCGTCAACAGACTTGCCTTGCCGCACGGCGAGGCATGGCGCAGGCGGTCCATGGACTTGGCGAGACCATTGACCGCGCCCCGTCCAACACAAGGCCGGGCCGGGGGCGCGGTCGATGCGTTCTTTGCAATGGGTCCGGCCGGACAACGCGCATGGAAGCCTTTCTCGTCTCCACGGGCATCGTCGCCCTCGCCGAAATGGGCGACAAGACGCAACTCCTCTCCCTCGTCCTTGCCGCGCGCCTGCGCAAGCCCTGGCCGATCGTGCTGGGCATCCTGGTGGCCACGGTGGTCAACCACGCGCTGGCCGGCGCCCTGGGCGCCTGGGTCACCACCGTGCTCGGGCCGGACATGCTGCGCCGCGTGCTGGGCGCATCTTTCCTCGCCATGGCGGCATGGATGCTGATCCCCGACAAGCTCGACGAGGACGAAGACGCGCCGGGCATCCTCGCGCGCCTGGGCGTCTTCGGCACCACGGTGGTCGTGTTCTTCCTGGCCGAGATGGGCGACAAGACCCAGATCGCCACCGTCATGCTGGCCGCGCGCTTCCACGCCTGGCTGGCGGTGGTGGCCGGCACCACGCTGGGCATGATGCTCGCCAACGTGCCCGTGGTCTGGCTCGGCGAGCGCATCACGCGCCTGGTGCCGCTGCGCGTGGTGCATGCCGTGTCGGCGGCGGTCTTCGCAGTGTTCGGGCTGCTCGCCTTCTGGCCCGACGCGGCGCGGCTGGCGCTCTGAGCGGCTTGGTATACTCATCGCCCACAGCGCCGATTTGCTCCAGCTTGCGGGCGCTCAACAAGTTCCGCTAAAGACGGACCGACATCCCCCTGCGACCCGGCCTCGTTTTTGGCGATGCTGGGTTTTTTATCGCGATGTTCGCCACACCTCAGTCCATGCATTTCAGCGAGCCGCTCGCGTTGCGCAGCGGCGCGTCGCTGCGCGACTACATGCTGGCCTATGAGACCTACGGCACGCTCAATGCCGGCCACACGAACGCCGTGCTGGTGTGCCATGCGCTCAATGCTTCGCACCACGTCGCCGGCGTCTACGCGGGCCAGGAGCGCTCCGAGGGCTGGTGGAGCAACATGATCGGCCCCGGCAAGCCCGTGGACACCGACCGCTTCTTCGTCATCGGCGTCAACAACCCCGGCTCGTGTTTCGGCTCCACGGGGCCCATGCATGTCAACCCCGACACGGGCCGCGTCTATGGCGCCGACTTCCCCGTGGCCACGGTGGAGGACTGGGTGGACGCGCAGGCGCGCCTGCTCGACCGCCTGGGCATCGGCCAGCTCGCCGCCGTCATGGGCGGCAGCCTGGGCGGCATGCAGGCGCTGTCGTGGACGCTGCAATACCCCGCGCGCGTGCGCCACGCCGTGGTGGTGGCCAGCGCCCCCAACCTCAACGCCGAGAACATCGCCTTCAACGAGGTGGCGCGCCGCGCCATCGTGACCGACCCGGACTTCCATGGCGGCCACTTCTACGAACACGGCGCGGTGCCCCGGCGCGGCCTGCGCATCGCGCGCATGATCGGCCACATCACGTACCTGAGCGACGACGTGATGAACGCCAAGTTCGGGCGCCAACTGCGCGAGGGGCTGGACCTGAAGTACAGCACGCAGGACATCGAGTTCCAGATCGAGAGCTATCTGCGCCACCAGGGCGACAAGTTCAGCGAGTACTTCGACGCCAACACCTACCTGCTGATCACCCGCGCGCTCGACTATTTCGACCCCGCGCGCGCCTTCGACGGCAGCCTGCGGCGCGCGCTCGCGGGCACGCTGGCGAAGTTCCTGCTCGTGAGCTTCACCACCGACTGGCGCTTCTCGCCCGCGCGCAGCCGCGAGATCGTGCGTGCGCTGCTGGAGAACCGCCGCGACGTGAGCTACGCCGAGATCGACGCGCCGCACGGCCACGACGCCTTCCTGCTCGACGACGCGCGCTACCTCGCGGTGGTGCGCTCCTACTTCGAGCGCATCGCCGCGGAGACGGCGGCGCAAATGGAGGCGAGGCCATGAGCGAGAAAAGCCTGCTCGAAGCCGTGGCGCGCATGGTGCCCGAAGGTGCGCGCGTGCTCGACCTCGGCTGCGGCGACGGCGCGCTGCTGTCGCACCTGCAGCGCGAACGCGGCTGCAGCGGCTACGGCATCGAGATCGCCGACGCCAACGTGCTCGCCTGCGTGCAGCGCGGCGTGAACGTGATCCAGCTCAACCTCGACGCGGGGCTGGACATGTTCGACGACCAGAGCTTCGACGTGGTGCTGCAGATCGACACGCTGCAGCACCTGCGCAATGCCGAGACCATGTTGCGCGAGACCGCGCGCGTGGGCCGCATGGGCATCGTCGCCTTCCCCAACTTCGCGCACTGGCCCAACCGGCTCGCGGTGCTGCGCGGGCGCATGCCCGTCACGCGCCGGCTGCCCTACCAGTGGTACGACACGCCCAACATCCGCGTGGGCACGTTCAAGGATTTCGAGGTGCTCGCGCAGAAGAACCAGTTGCGCGTGATCGACGCCTTCGGCCTGCACAACGGGCGGGCCGTGCGCACCCTGCCCAACCTGCGCGCGGCCACGGCGGTGTTCAGCCTCCAGCGCGGCTGAAAGCCATGCCCACGCGCCGCACGTTCTGCGCCCTGCCGCAGGCGCTGGGCACCGGCGCGATGCGGTGGTGCCCAGCGGCGGCGTTCCTGCGCGCGGGTGTCGATGGGTTCTTCGCCGACGACCCGGCAAGCGGGCGCGCCGCGATCAGCCGGTACGTGGCAGCGGTGTAAGCGCTACGGTTTTAACCTGGAAACGGCAGTTGGATGCGCCTGCCAGATTTGCAGATTTACAGATTTGCCCACGGCGCCAGGGTCACGTTGCCGTAGGCGCGGCCCGCATCGCGCGGCCGATCGCATCGCGGGCGCGCTGCTCTGCCGCCAGGGCGGCATCCAGCGGCGTGCGGCACAGGCCGGCGTACTGGTACTGCAGGTTTTCGTACAGCTCCGCGGCGGCGGGCGCGGCCTGCAGCAAGGCGTCGAGCTGCGGCCCTGCGGGGGCGCGGGCGAGCGCACGGCCCAGGCTTTCGGCCACCGCGCGGTACTGGCCGGGGTCCACGGGCCTGGAACTGTGCTCCAGCCGCTCCAGCAACTGCGCCAGCACTTGCACGGCAACGAGGTCCGCCGGGCCCACTGAGGAAGAAGATGTGGAGGTGTTCATGCCCCGCATCTGAGGACGGCGCGGTGGAATGCAAGAGGCCGGCGGCTTTCGGCCTGCGCTTGCGGTGCCGGCAATATCCACGGATTCATCGATACTCCCAGGGAGTATGCGCATGATCTTGGCTATTTACCGGCGGTGGCAGGGTGGCAGTGGGGGAGTATATGTTTTTGGCCTTGCCGCGAGGCCCTCCGTCGGCCAGGGCGGGCTTAGCGGCCCGCCACCACGCGCGCCATCTCCAGGCACTTGTTGGAGTAGCCCCACTCGTTGTCGTACCAGGAGACGACCTTGATGAAGGTGCTGTCGAGCGCGATGCCGGCCTCGGCGTCGAACACGCTGGTGCAGGTCTCGCCGCGGAAGTCGGTGGCCACCACCTTGTCCTCGGTGTAGCCCAGGATGCCCTTGAGCGCGCCCTGGCTCTGGGCCTTCATCTCGGCGCAGATGTCCTTGTAGCTGGCGTCCTTTTCCAGCTCCACCGTCAGGTCCACCACCGACACGTCGGAGGTCGGCACGCGAAAGCTCATGCCCGTGAGCTTCTTGTTGAGCGCCGGGATCACCACGCCCACGGCCTTGGCCGCGCCCGTGCTGCTGGGGATGATGTTCTCCAGGATGCCGCGGCCGCCGCGCCAGTCCTTGTTGCTCGGGCCGTCCACGGTCTTTTGGGTGGCGGTGGCCGCGTGCACCGTGGTCATCAGGCCGCGCTTGATGCCCCACTTGTCGTGCAGCACCTTGGCCACCGGGGCCAGGCAGTTGGTGGTGCAGCTCGCGTTGCTGACGATGGCCTGGCCGGCGTATGTCTTGTCGTTCACGCCGAAGACGAACATCGGCGTGTCGTCCTTGCTGGGCGCGGACAGGATGACCTTGGGCGCGCCGGCGGCTATGTGCTTCTGCGCGGTTTCCTTGGTCAGGAACAGGCCGGTGGATTCGAGCACCACGTCGGCGCCCACTTCGTTCCACTTCAGCGCGGCGGGGTCGCGCTCCTGCGTGAGGCGGATCTTCTTGCCGTTCACGATGAGCGTGCTGCCCTCCACGGCGAGCTGCCCCTTGAAGCGGCCATGCACGCTGTCGTACTGCAGCATGTAGGCCAGGTAGTCGGGCTCCAGCAGGTCGTTGATGCCCACGACTTCGATGTCGGGGAAGTTCTGCACCGCCGCGCGCAGCACGTTGCGACCGATGCGGCCGAAGCCGTTGATGCCGAGTTTGAGGGTCATGGGTGTCTCTCCTGGATGAATGAAAAGAAACGAGGGCTAGCGCAAGCCATGCAAACGCTTACTTGGCGAGCACGGCCCGCACGGTGTCTGCCACGTTCTCGGGCGTGAAGCCGAAGTATTTGAACAGGTCGGGCGCGGGCGCCGATTCGCCGTAGCGGTCGATGCCCACGACCGCCGCCACGCCGTACTTCCACCAGCCGTCGGTCACGCCCATTTCCACCGCGATGCGCGGCAGGCCCTTGGGCAGCACGCTCTTTTTGTAGGCCGTGGCCTGGCGGTCGAACACCGTGGTGGACGGCATGGACACCACGCGCACGGCGATCTTGCGCGCGGCCAGCAGCTCCTGTGCCTTCAGCGCGAGCTGCACCTCGGAGCCGGTGGCGACGATGACCGCGCGCACCTTTTTGTTCTTCAGCCCGACGCGCGCCGGCTCGGCCAGCACATAGGCGCCGCGGCTGATGTCGCCCAGGTCGCTCTTGGGCAGGTAGGGCAGGTTCTGGCGCGACAGCAGCAGCGCCGTGGGGCGGGAGCGGTTCTCCAGCGCCACGGCCCAGGCCACCACGGTCTCGGCGGTGTCGGCGGGGCGCCAGACGTCGAGGCCCGGGATCAGCCGCAGGCTCGCCGCGTGCTCGATGGACTGGTGCGTGGGGCCGTCCTCGCCCAGGCCGATGGAGTCGTGCGTGAACACATGGATCACGCGCCGCTGCATCAGCGCGGCCATGCGGATGGCGTTGCGGCTGTAGTCGCTGAAGGTCAGGAAGGTGCCGCCGTAGGGGATGTACCCGCCGTGCAGCGCCACGCCGTTCATGATGGCGGCCATGCCGAACTCGCGCACGCCGTAGTTGATGTGGCGGCCCACCTTGCCGTCCTCGGTCTTCACCACCGCACCCGCGGCATCCACACGGAAGGCGGGCGTGCTCCTGGTGTTGGTGAGGTTCGAGCCCGTCAGGTCGGCGCTGCCGCCCAGCAGCTCGGGCAGCGCGGCGGTGAAGGCTTCGAGCGCGATCTGGCTGGCCTTGCGGGTGGCGACCGTCTCGGCCTTGCCGTGGGCGGCCACGGCGGCATCGACCGCCACCTGGGCGAAGTTCTTCGGCAGCGTGCCGGACATGCGGCGGGTGAATTCGGCGGCCAGTTCGGGGTACGCCTGGGCATAGGCGGCGAAGCGCGCATTCCAGTCCTGCTCGGCGGCATCGCCGCGCGCCCGGGCGCTCCAGTCGGCATAGACCTCGGCGGGCACCTCGAACGGCGCCAGGGGCCAGCCGAGCGCCGCGCGCGTGAGGGCGATTTCCTCGGCGCCCAGCGGCTCGCCGTGCGCCTTGGCCGTGCCCGCGCGGTTGGGCGAGCCCCGGCCGATGGCGGTCTTGCAGACGATCAGCGTGGGCCGGTCGGCGCTGGTCCTGGCCTGCGCGATGGCCGCGTCCACCGCGTCCACGTCGTGGCCGTCCACCGGGCCGATCACCTGCCAGCCGTAGGCGCGCAAGCGCGCCGGCGTGTCGTCCACGAACCAGGGCGCGACCTGGCCGTCGATGGAGATGCCGTTGTCGTCGTACAGCGCGACCAGCTTGCCCAGCTTCCACGCGCCGGCCAGCGCGCAGGCCTCGTGGCTGATGCCTTCCATCAGGCAGCCGTCGCCCAGAAAGGCGTAGGTGTGGTGGTCCACGATGGCGTGGCCCTCGCGGTTGAACTCCGCCCCCAGCAGTTTCTCGGCCAGCGCGAAGCCCACGGCGTTGGCGATGCCCTGGCCCAGCGGGCCGGTGGTCGTTTCCACGCCGGGGGTGTAGCCGACCTCGGGGTGGCCCGGTGTCTTGCCGTGGAGCTGGCGGAACTTCTTCAGCTCTTCGATGGGCAGGTCGTAGCCCGTCAGGTGCAGCACCGCGTACAGCAGCATCGAGGCGTGGCCGTTGGAGAGCACGAAGCGGTCGCGGTCGGCCCAGTGCGGGTTGGCGGGGTTGTGCCTGAGGTGCCGGCCCCACAGCGCCACGGCCATGTCGGCCATGCCCATCGGTGCGCCGGGGTGGCCGGAGTTGGCTTGCTGCACGGCGTCCATGGCGAGTGCGCGGATCGCATTTGCCATTGCTGAGGTTTTGGCCATCGGGGGCGGCTCCGGAGGAAAATCAGGGGGATGAAAGCGAAGAAAAGCCCTTGATTTTAACGGCCCGGCCATGGCGGCACCGGGCTGCGACAATTGGCGGCGGCGTTCTGCGCGCTCCTCCCCTCCCCGATGCAAGGCCTGCACCTCACCGCCGATCTGTACGACTGCCGCTGCGCGCCGGCGTGGCTGTGCGAGGCCGAGCGCCTGGGCGCCGCCTGCGAGGACGCCGTGCGCGCCAGTGGCCTGCAGGCGGTGGGGCGCCTGTTGCACACCTTCCCGCCCACGCCGCAGGGCCCCGGCGGCGTGACGGCCACGGTGCTGCTGGCCGAATCGCATCTGTGCGTGCACACCTGGCCCGAACGGCGCGCGGCGACGCTCGACGTGTACGTGTGCAACTTCGGCGCCGACCACTCGGCCAAGGCGCATGCCCTGATGGATGCGCTGCTGGCGTTGCTCATGCCCGGCCATGCGCTGCGCCACGCGCTGCGGCGCGGGGAGCAATGACGCCCCGGCGCCCGCCCGGCCCGAGCCGCCCGCGCATGGCGCGGGCTTTCGCGTTGTGATGCAATGGGCGCCATGGCCTTTTGCCGGGCCGCAGGAGAAAGCCCATGAACGCCCGCATCCCCACCCCCGCCCTCGACGCCGCCGCCGCGCTGGCCCACGCCAGCGCCCAGTGGGACGGCGACATCGTGCGCCAGCTCACCGACTACATCGCCATCCCTGCCAAGTCGCCCGGCTTCGACGCCGACTGGCAGCAGCACGGCTACATCGAGACCGTGGTGCGCAACGCCGCAGCCTGGGTGGAGGCGCGCAAGGTCGCCGGCCTGTCGCTGGAGATCGTGCGCCTGCCGGGCCGCACGCCGGTGCTGTTCTTCGAGGTGGCAGCCACGCAGCAGGGCAGCACGCAAACCGTGCTGATGTATGGCCACCTGGACAAGCAGCCCGAATTCACCGGCTGGCGCAGCGACCTCGGCCCCTGGACGCCGAAGTACGAGGACGGCAAGCTCTACGGCCGCGGCGGCGCCGACGACGGCTATGCGGTGTACGCCAGCATCGCCGCCATCGAGGCGCTCAAAAGCCAGAACACGCCGCACCCGCGCATCGTGGGCCTGGTCGAAACCTGCGAGGAAAGCGGCTCCTATGACCTGCTGCCCTATGTCGATGCGCTACGGCCCCGCCTCGGCGAGGTGGCGCTCGTGGTGTGCCTCGACAGCGGCGCGGGCAACTACGACCAGCTCTGGCTCACCACCAGCCTGCGCGGCATGGCCGGCGGCACGCTGAAGGTGGAGGTGCTCACCGAAGGCATCCACTCGGGCGACGCCTCGGGCCTGGTGCCCTCGTCGTTTCGCATCATGCGGCAGGTGCTCGACCGCCTGGAAGACAGCGCCACGGGCCGCCTGCTGCCCGCGAGCTTCCACTGCGAAGTGCCGCCCGAGCGGCTGGCGCAGGCCCGGGCCACAGCCGCCATCCTGGGCGAAGAACTGTACAAGCGCTTTCCCTGGGCCCACTACGACTGCGGCGGCGCCACCATGTTCGCGCTGCCCACCACCGACGACCCGCTGCAGGCCCTGCTCAGCCGCACCTGGGTGCCCACGCTCAGCGTCACCGGCGCCGACGGCCTGCCAGCGCTGAAAGACGCGGGCAACGTGCTGCGCCCCTACACCGCCTTCAAGCTCAGCCTGCGCCTGCCGCCGCTGGTGGACGCGGCCCAGGCCGTGCAGCAGCTCAAGGCCCTGCTGGAGGACAACGCGCCCTACCAGGCCCGCGTCACCTTCGAGTCGGGCGGCGGCGCCTCGGGCTGGAATGCGCCGGCCACCGCGCCGTGGTTCGAGCAGGCGCTCAACGAGGCCAGCCAGGCGCACTTCGGCGCGCCCTGCGGCTACATCGGCCAGGGCGGCACCATCCCGCTCATGAACCTGCTGAGCCAGGGCTTCCCCACCTCGCAGATGATGGTCTGCGGCGTGCTCGGCCCCCGGAGCAACGCCCACGGCCCCAACGAGTTCCTGCACGTGCCCTACGCCAAGAAGCTCACGGCGGCGGTGGCGCAGGTCATCGCCAGCCTACCGGCGGCGGAGCCAAAAACTTAGAGGAAAATAGCCCGCCAGGGCTTATTCATCAAGCGCTGGCAGCTACTAAAACAATAGCGTCACGACGGTGCGCGTATCGTGTCGCGTCCATGCCGGTCCTTGAGCCGGCCCTGGTCCGTGTCGAGCACGCGCACCAGCTTGTCGGCGGCGCTGGTGAAGGCGTCGGCCACCGTGGCGGCTTCGGCGTTGGCCGCGAGCGGCTGGCGGCCCGCGAGGCGGGCTTCGAGCACGCAGCGCTTGTCGCCGGCCTTGTCGGCGTTGCCGTCGCTCAGGAACACGTCCACGTGCGTGAGCTGGTCGCGGAAGCGGGCGAGCCGCTCGGCAACCTCCTGCTCGATCCAGCGGGCCAGCGACTCGCCGCCCTGGATATGGTCATCGGTGCGTACCTGGATTTGCATGGCGTGATCTCCTTGTATGTACGTCCATCATGCACCGCATGCGAGGCGCCGGCTTGATGCGCATCAACGGTGGTTACAGCTTGTCCAGTGCCACCGCCGGCGACCAGGGTGTATCGGGGGGCAGCCGCCGCGCCGCGTCGATGCGCGCCAGCAGGTGCAGCGCCGCCTTGTCGCCGGGCAGGCGTTCGAGCAAGGCGCGCAGGTGTGCGGCGGCGGCGTCCCAGCGGCGCGCGGTGAAGTCGTCCAGCGCCGCTGCGCTGCGCTGGCGCACCCCGGCGTCGGCGCACGGCGTGTAGACGCGCACCGGCGCGCTCTTGCCCTGGACCACCACGTCGTCGAGCGCGCGCAGCCCGGCACGGGTGTCGTCGTCCAGCAGCGCCGCCGTGGCGCCCGACAACAGGATGCCCGTGCCGAACGCCTTGTTCGCGCCCTCCAGCCGCGCGGCCAGGTTCACGCCATCGCCGATGGCGGTATACGAGAAGCGCGTGGCCGAGCCCACGTTGCCCACCACCACGCGGGCGCTGTGCAGGCCGATGCGCATGCCGATGGGCGGTAGCCTGCGCGCGCGCAGCCGCGCGGCCAGCGCCTCCATGGCCTGCTGCATCTCCACGGCGGCGGCGAGCGCGTGCGCGGCGTGGCCGGCGTCGTCCAGCGGCGCGCCCCAAAAGGCCATGATCGCGTCGCCGATGAACTTGTCCACCGTGCCGCGGTGGCGGTGGATGACGGGCGTCATCGCGCCGAAGTATTCGGTCAGCACCTCCACCGTCTGCTCGGCGCTCAGGCGCTCGGCCATGGCGGTGAAGCTGGCGAGGTCGGTGAACATCAACGTCACCTCGCGCTCGGCACCGCCCAGGCGCATCTGCTCGGGGTGCTCCACGAGCCGGTCGACCACCTCGGGCGGCACATACTGCGCGAACATGGCGCGCGTCTGCGCCGCGCGTCGCCGCACGGCCAGGTAGCCCAGCAGCGCGGTGGCAGCGTACACGGCCAGCAACGCCGCCGCCGGCAGCAGCGGCGGCAGCCACAGCCGCGCCACGGTGAACAGTGCCCACGACAGCCCCAACGTGGCGGCCACCAGGGCCCCGGCCAGCCCCGCGCCCACCCACGGGTGCGCGCCAGTGCCCCACCAGACCAGCGCCGCGCACAGCGCCAGCACCCCTGCGGCGGTCCACAGGCCGGGCACGGCGTGCAGGCCGTCGCCCGTCAGGCGGTTGGCCACCAACGTGGCCTGCAGTTCCACGCCCGGGAACAGCCGGTCGCCCGCCTGCGCGGCCGCGAAGGGCGAGTTGAAGGTGTCGGCGCGCGCCGTCTGCAGTTCGGCGGCGGTGCGCGCCGAGCGGCCCACGAGCACGGTCTTGCCGCGGAAGAAGCCCGCGGGCAGCAGGCCCGGCTCCAGCGCTTGGTAGTAAGAGCGCGTGTCGATGGTGCCGCGCGGGCCCAGGTAGGCAATGAAGCCGCCCCCGCCGCCCCCGCCGCTCGGCCCCGCATGCGCGGCCAGCCGGGCCGAGAACGTGTCTTCGCCCGCGGGGCGGCGCCGCACCACGTAGTCGTCGTCGGGCCGCACGCCGATGTCGCCCGTCTCGGCGCCCGCGCGGGTGAAGCGCGCCAGCGGCGCCACCTGCGTCCACAGGACGGCCTGGTCGTTGTCGATGCGCTCTTCGTAGCCAGCCAGCACCACGGACGGCGCGCCGCCGCGCAGGGCGGCTTCGAAGGCATCGTCGTCCTGCGGCGCGCCGGGCTCGGAGAACACCACGTCGAAGCCCACGGCGGTGGCGCCGTCCGCGCGCAGCCGCTGCAGCAGGCGCGCGTGCAGCCCGCGTGGAAAGGGCCACTGCGTCTGCAACTCCTGGAACGTGGGTTCGTCGATGGCCAGCACCACGATGGGCAGGCCGCGCGCGTCCTGCGGCGCGCTGAGCGCGGTCAGCAGGTCGAAGGTCTTGAACTCCACCGCGTCCCAGGAGCGGCTGAGGGACGCCAGCCCCACGAGCGCCAGCGCCAGCGCCGCCGCCAGCCAGGGCGCGAGGCGTCGGCGGCTGCTGTCAGAAGCGGTAGCGTGCATCGACGATATAGCGGTGCGGCGCGGTGCTGCCGGTACGGCCCAGGTTGAGCGCTGCCATGCCGATGAGCCAATGCTTGTCGGCGCTCTCCCAGTAGCCGATGAGGTCGAGCTGCCAGCCCGCTGGCAGCGCCTGCAGGTTCTGCACGTCCCCGAAGCGCTGCGAGCGGTACACGGTGCGTCCGCTGAGGTAGACGCGCTGCGCGCTGGCCCAGGTCGCGCCGAGCACCAGCGTGTCGCGCGGCAGGTAGGGGATGCGGCGGCCCGCGATGGCTTCCACGGGCTGGTTGGTGTCGCCGGTCAGCACCGTGTCCTGGTACTGGTACTTGGCATAGCCCGAAAGCTGGCGGCTGAGCATGTGGTTGACGCCCAGCATGGCGCGGCGGACGGTCCCGCGCGTGAAGCCGGGCGTGTCTTCGAGCACATCGAGCGAGGAAATGTTGGTGATCCGGGTGCCGCGCAGCTCGGCCAGGAAATACTCCGCGGGCGTGAGCTGGTCGATGCCGAAGGCATCGGGGTTGTACACGCGCAAGTGGTCCAGCCGGACCGACAGGAAGGTGCGGTCGCTGGCGGCCAGGCCGATCTGCACCACGCTGCGCTTGTGGCGCCCGCCGGCGCGCACCAGCTGGTCTTCCACCGGGATGCCCGCCGTCTCCACGCCGCCGAGCCCGCCCACGCCGAGCGGGCGCATCCAGTCCTGGTACGCCGCCCGCACGGTCAGGCCGGGGGCGGGCTCCAGCACCATGCCGAACTGCGGCGTGACGGGGCGCTGCCGGCTGTGGCCGCTGAGGTCGCGGTAGTCGAAGATGCCCACGAGGTCGCCCGCGTCGTTGTACAGCGCGTCGGAAAAGGCGCCAGCGGGCACGTCTAGGCGCAGGTCATTGGCGACCAGCGCGCCTTCGATGCGCAAGGCGGGCGACACCCGGTGCTGCGCGCCCAGCGAGAAGGCCTTGAAGCGGCGCTGGAAGTCGTTGAGCAGCAGCAGGTTCTCGTCGCCGACGGTCAGTTCGCCGCCGCTGTCGCGCAGCACGATCTGGCCACGGAAGAAGGAGCCGTTGATCTGCTTCTCGCGCATGACCTGCAGGCCGAGGCGCACGCGCGTGTCGGCGCCCAGGTCGGCCACGTGCTGCACATGGAGTTCGTTCAGCTCGGTCTTGTAGACCGAATTGCCGGCGAGCGTGGCCACGGCATCGTCGAACACCGACAGCATCGGCACGGCCTGCACGGCGTTGTCCGTGGTGCGGCGTCCGAGCATGACCCAGGTCTGCGCTTGCGGCGCCCAGCGGTACGAGAGGCCGAGCGTGCCCTGGCGCGCCATGTAGTCCATGGCGGTGGGCGTGGCGGTGGTGCTCTCGTACAGCGTGTACGGGTTGACCTCGTTGCGCCCGCGCAGGCGCAGGCGGCTCTGGTTGCCATAGGCGAACAGGCCCAGTTGCTCGGTGGGCCGGGCGCCCAGGCCCACGGTCAGTGGCGTCATGCGCAGATCGCCTTCGCCTCCCGCGGGCCACCAGTCGCGGTAGGGCTGCATGTCGCGGTGCGTGCTGGTGTTGTCCGTGATGGTCAGCGGAAGGGGCGCGCCCGAAACGATGGCGCGCTGGGTCTGGAAGAAATACGCGATCGGGAATGGGCTGTTGCCCAGCCCGTTGACGCTGGCAGAGGGGGCGGCCATGCGGAATTCGTTCTTCTCGAACGTGAACCCCAGCGTGCCGTATGTGCCGGGTGCCTGCAGCAGGCTGGAGAAGCGCGGGCTGGCCCCGAACGCCAGCGGGTCGGTCAGGAAGCCCTGGAACAGTTCGGAGTTCTTGTTGAAATCACCCGCATAGCGGTCGGCCAGGAACAGGTGGCTGCCACCCCAGTAGGGATGGTTGCTTTGCTGCGCGAGTTCCAGCGCCCAGTCCTCCATTCCGAAGAATGCGAGCGCCGTCCCCAGGTTCGCCCTTCCCTGTTGGTTGTTGGCCAGCTGGTTGAGCGACTTCAGGTACGGCATGCGCGCCACCGCCTCGCGCGAGGCATGCACCGCGTCGCCGGGGCGGAACAGATCGGTGTAGATCTGCGATAGCAGCAGCCAGGGCACGGGGTCCTTGTCGTCTAGCTCCGCGGCCTGCTGCAGCGTGGCGATGGCGTCCTGCCGACGCTCCAACTGCCAGTAGGCGACGCCCGTATAGGCCTTGGCGCGGGCGTAGCGCGGCTCCATCACGCCCGCGCGCAGGAAGGCGTCGAGCGCCTCAACGGGCCGGCCCTGCTTCAGGCGCAGCAGGCCCAAGCCGGTCAGCGCCACGTAGTCGGCGGGGTTCTGCGCCAGCGCTTCGGCGAAGGCGGCCTCGGCGGCGGCGAAGTCGTTGCTGAACGTCTCCAGCGTGCCGAGTTCGCCGCGGTAGCCCGGGCCCTCGGGGGCGATCTGTAGCGCCTGCAGCAGGTCGGTGCGCGCGGGCGCGGTATCCTCGCGTTCGGTGTGGGCGCTGCCGCGGCCGAACCAGCCGCGGTCGTCCTGCGGCGCCGCCGCCACGGCGCGGCCATAGGCGGCGATGGTCGCGGGGCTGTCGCCCTCGCGCCGGGCCAGCGCGCCGCGCGCGAGCCAGAGGTTCACGTTGCCGTCATCTGCCTGGGCGGCGCGCGCCAGCGTCTGCGCGCTTTCCTCCCTGCGGTCGGCCAGCAGCTGCGCGCGCGCCAGCTGCGCCAGCAGGTCAGACTGCCCGGGCAGGCGCCGCAGGCCCTGCTGCAGCACGCCGGCGGCACGCAGGTAGTCGCCTTGCAGCAGCGCGATGTCCGACAGCATCAGCCAGGTGGCGGGTAGCGGCGGCATGGCGTCTTGCAGGCCGGCGAGCAGGCGTTCGGCGCCGGCCATGTCGCCGGCCAGCAGGTGCTGTGCGGCCTGCAGTACAAGGGTCCAGCCGTCAGCAGGGGCGGCGTCCAGCAGCGCCCGCGCGTGCGTCATGTCGCGCGCTGCCAGCGCCGCATAGGCCGGCTGCAGCGCCGCGGGCACGTCGTCGGCGCGAAGGTGGCGCAGCGGGTCGGCGGCCAGCGCGTTGACCCACTGGATGCGGTCGCGCGGCTGCGTGAGCTGGATCTTGACGGGCGCCTTGCCTACTTCGGCCACCGCCGCCTCGTTGCGCCCCACACTGACCTGGCCCTGCTCGTTGCCGAATTCCACCGTGCCCGAGAACACGGTCAGCAGGCTGCGACCGTCGGCGCCCACCTCCATGTCCCAGTCGGTGCCGCGGATGCCCGCCGTGGCGGCGGGCGTCAGCAGGGTCAGGCGGCTGTCGGGCGCGCGCCGGGTCTGCATCCAGGCGCGCCCCAGGCTCAGCAGCAGCGTGGTGACGGGCGATGCGGGCGTGGCCACTTCCTTCACCTGCAGCACCGTGTTTTGGTGCAGCCGCAGCTGGGTTTCGTCGGCGAACAGCAGCGCCATGCGAGCGTCCTCGCGCGTGCGCACGAAGGTGCCAGGGGCCAGCGGCTGCAGCGCCTGCGCGGGCTGCCAGTCGGCGGCGGCATCGCGGCGGCGCTCGCCCAGGCCTTGCAGGCTCAGTATCTCCGCTGCGGCGCCAGGCGGCAGGGCCGCGACGCTCCACAGCGGCGCGGCGGTGGCGCCCCAGGCCAGAGCAAGTCGGCAGGCTGTGCGTCTCATGGTGTCTTTTCCTTTCCCCGCGGGGCTGCGCGCTCTCGCATGGCGGAAGCGTTGCGGCCCTGAAGACGGTGCGCGCTGTAACCAATTATCACAAGTCGTGGAGAAAACCCGCGCCATTTTTTGCACGGAAACGCACGCTGCTTTCCTACACCGCGCTGGCACGGCGGGTGCTACAACCATCCACCATGGGCGCGACCGCCATTCCATCGACTTCGAAGACTCCGGCACCGACGCGTGCGGGCCAGCGCCTGAAGATCGGCCTGTCGGCCTGCTTCTCGCACGCCGACCCGACGCGCTCGCTGTTTACCAACAAGACGCTGCAGTACGTGGAACAGTCGATCGCGCACTGGATCATGTCGGCCGGCGCCATGGTGGTCATGGTGCCCTGCCCCACGGGCGAGACGGCGCGCGGCGATGTGACGCTGGCGCACTATGCCGACTGGCTCGACGGCGTGGTCATGCACGGCGGCGCCGACGTGTGGCCCGGCAGCTACGGCGAGGAGCCGCTGCGCGACGCCTGGATCGGCGACCGCATCCGCGATCTCTACGACCTGGCCGTGGTGGAGGCGTTTGCCCAGGCCGGCAAACCGGTCTTCGGCGTCTGCCGCGGGCTGCAGCTCATCAACGTGGCTTTCGGCGGCACGCTCTACCAGGACATCGAGACGCAGGTGGCCGGCGCGCTGCGCCACCGCGACGCCGCGGCCTACGACCAGAACTTCCACGAGATCGACATCGTGCCCGACACCCGGCTGGCGCGCCTGTACCCCGGCGTGTTACGCGCGCGCGTGAACAGCATCCACCACCAGGGCATCCTGAACGGGAGTGAGATAAATGAAGAGAGGGAGGCGCGATAAATCGGGATTTTCGGGGCTGTGACGG